>NZ_CP072913.1:5952500-6552500 GCF_017968885.1 Pseudomonas sp. Tri1
AACCATGCCGTGCCAGGCTGACGCGCATGAACGCCTTGCCGGTAATCGCATCGGGCTGCTCTGCGTCCTTGGCCAGGTAGGGGCCGAAATTGGAGCTGACCTGACGCTGCCACTGGTGCGTCGAGCCTTCTTGCTTCTCCACCACCGGGAAGGCATGTTCGGCGACGTTGTTTTCATAGGCACCCACCATCGAGCCGAACAGCTTGCCCATGTCGGCGTCGAGCTTGCCGTCGTCTTCGTTCAGGCTCGCCACCAGCAGCGGCGTGTACAGCCGCGAATCGGCGTACCAGCACAGGCCCGCAGAGCCAGCCATATGCTCGACCATGGCCTGGGCGGCCTTTTCCTCGGCGCCGAGTTTTACCAGCAGTGGCTTCTGTTGTTCAGCGGCCAGGGGCAAGGCCACGCAGGCGCTGGCGCCCATGGGCATGGCCTGCCAGATCGGCTTGAAGTCGAAGTCCGGCTGGTTTTCCAGTTCGTCCATGGCCAGGAAACTGTGCCAGCCCTTGTCGTCCATGTCGAAACGCAAGCCAGCGAAGTTCGGGATGAAGCGCTGGTAGCCCATGGCGAGCACGCTGGCGTTGACCGAGATGCGCTGCTTGACCTGCGGCGCCTTGGCCGGCAGGCCGAAAGCCTCGGGGAACAGTTTGTCGCCGTTGAGCAAGGCGGCCAGGGCGGTGGTCGAAACGCTGCCCGGCTCAACCGTTGCGCCGCTGGCCGGGTCATAGAGTTTGCTCGGGTTGGACAACACGACCAGCTTGTCGCCATGGGAGGCGAAGAGCAGGGACTTGCTGGCGTTGTAGCTGAGTTGGTAAAGCGCGACGTCATCGCCAGTGACTTTCAGGTCGCTGAGCTTGCTCAACTGCGTATCGTCCAAGGCGACCTTGGCCAACGGTTCCAGCACCTTGGCCAGCCCGCCGCGATCCATCACCAACAGGAAATCCTTGAGGCGGCCGTCGGCACCGCGCCACAGCGCCACATCGGCGGGCTGGTCGAAGAGTTCCTCGATCAGGCTGTCCTGCAGCTTGAGGTCATGCTCGTAGATGATCCGGCGCAGGCTACCGATCAGCCCGAGGCGGTCGGCGTGGGCCTCGTAATAGAAGACGAAATCCTCGGTGAGCGTGGCCTTGAGGAACGGCACCGCCAACAGATCCTTGGGCAACTGGCTCAGGGAATGGGTCTCGAGCAAGCCGTCGGGGCGGCTCAGGCCAAGTTTTTCCAACGCCAGCTCCATGGGCGGCGCCTTGGGCTTGGTCATGAACCAGCCCAGCCCGGCGGCGACACCGACCACCAGGCACAGCCCGATCAGCAGCGCCGGCCAACGGCGTACAGGTTTGGCGACAGGTGTCGGCGTGGTCGGGGAAGCAGTGTTGTCGCTCATATTCACAAGGGCCTGTTCATCCGTGGAGCGGATACTTAGTAGTTGAAAGTCTTGACCAGCAACAGATCGCCAATGGCGCGCAGGGGCACGACAAAGGTCTCGCGTTTTTCATTGACGGTGTTTTCGTTGAGCACCAGGTTGATCTGCGAGGTGATCACCTCGTTCTCGTTACTGGCCTCATCAAAGTTGTAGCCACCACTGCCGTAGTTGCCCCAATAGTTCACGTAGACCAGGTAGGTGCCGTGCATTGGCGCAGTCATGGTGAACATTTCCGGGCCAGGGCCATCGACGCCATCGGGGTCGAGGCCACCGCCGTTGGTCAACGCCGGCTGGCCGAAGAACGCATGTTGGCCGTCGGGTGTGACGATATGCAGATCGAGTTCGGCCTTCGGATCGTCCCAGCCGAGCACCACGCGGATCTGCGCCGGAGTGCGCAGGTTGTTGGCTTCATAGAATTGCACGCGCTTGAGGGACTGGCCTTCGGAGCTGCGCACCTCGACACTGTTGGAGCCGGCGCCGAACGCATACGGCCGGGCGAAACGCCCCTCGTCGTCGGTATAGAGATTCAGTGGATTGCCGTTGACCGCCAGGCTGTGGGGCTGACGGGCCGTGCCCATGGCCTTGAGCCGACCCTCGATCATCGTGCGATTGCGCTGCACGCCCCGGTCGATGGGCGGCGTGGGATAGGCGACCTGCGGGTTTTCAGTGCGATCGAGCAAGCCGCTGTAGCGCCAGCCGCCCACCGGCCCCGACATCTCAGCCGAAGGCTGTGCCCACGCCAGCGGCGCGCCCATCAGCACGATCAACAACGAAAGAAAACGCACGTATGCCTCCTGCCATGCATGACGCAACCCGGCGCCAATCCTCAGCGCTGCTTGTCATTATTCGGGTTTCGCCTGAAAGCCCCGTCGTTAGGGGCCATAGATGGCGCGAAGATTAGCGATTCGGCAGATTATTCACAATCGGGGAACGCGCGATTCTGTGTGGGAAATCACGTACTGAGGGTTGCGTGAGCCAAATAGAAGATTTATTCGGCTCACAAAATGAGCCGAATATGAAAAACGATCCCAATTGCCCCCGCTCCCTCGCTACAAAAGCGGGCAGGTCCAAGCCCACCGTCGCGCTTCGGTTTGCCCCACCCTGATTTGCCCCAAAACCCCATGTCTGCTAGTGTCGCGCCGGTTTAACAGTCAACCGGAATAGCCGCCATGGCCCGCAAAAAAGCTGCACTGGATTTCGAACAATCTCTGGCCGACCTGCAAACGCTGGTCGAGCGCCTGGAGAACGGCGAATTGTCGCTGGAAGACTCGCTGACCGCCTTCGAGCAAGGGATCGGCTTGACTCGCGACTGCCAGGCGGCCCTGGCCCAGGCCGAGCAGAAGGTGCAGTTGCTGCTCGAGCGCGACGGTGAGCTGACCGAAGAGCCTTTCGACGCGGACCAGCCTGAATGATCGGCGCTTATCAGGCCAGCAGCCAGGCTCGGGTCAATGCTGCACTGGATAGTTTGTTCAGCGCTCCAAGCCCGGAACTGGCGCGCCTGTACGAAGCCATGCGCTACAGCGTGATGAACGGCGGCAAGCGCGTGCGTCCATTGATGGCCTATGCCGCGTGCGAAGCCCTGGGCGGCCAGGCCGAACAGGCCAATGGCGCGGCCTGCGCGGTGGAGCTGATTCACGCTTATTCGCTGGTTCACGACGACTTGCCGGCCATGGACGACGATGACCTGCGTCGCGGCCAGCCAACCACCCACAAGCAATTCGACGAAGCCTGCGCGATCCTGGCCGGCGACGGTTTGCAGAGCCTGGCCTTCAGCGCCCTGCTGGACCCGGCCCTGAGCGATTGCCCGGCACAGATTCGCCTGGAGATGGTCAGCGCCCTGGCACTGGCGGCCGGCCCCGCCGGAATGGTCGGTGGCCAGGCCATCGACCTCGGCTCGGTGGGTTTGAAGCTGGACCAGAGCGCTCTGGAATACATGCATCGACACAAGACCGGTGCCTTGATCGAGGCCAGCGTCAAACTCGGCGCCCTCGCCAGCGGCCGGGCGACCCCCGCACAGCTACAAGCCTTGCAAACCTATGCCCTGGCCATTGGCCTGGCATTCCAGGTGCAGGACGACATCCTCGACGTCGAAAGCGATACCCAGACCCTGGGCAAACGCCAAGGTGCCGACATCGCCCGGGATAAACCGACCTACCCGGCCCTGCTCGGCCTCGCTGCTGCCAAGGCCTATGCCCTGGAGTTGCGCGACCAGGCCCTGGCCGCGCTGCGACCCTTTGACGCGGCGGCCGAACCGTTGCGCGACTTGGCGCGATATATCGTCGAACGCCGCAGTTGATATGGGGTCAATCCCTTTAGACTGCGTATCGGCCAAGTTCCGGCCAACGCGTGGGCAGCTTGCGATGCATAAGGTAAACTGCCGCCTCTTTCTATACCTATAACGATTCGCCTGATGCCCACGACGTTTCAAGAGATTCCCCGCAAGCGCCCGACCACGCCCCTGCTGGACCGCGCCAACACGCCGGACGGCCTGCGTCGCCTGGGTGAAGCCGAGCTGGAAACCCTGGCCGATGAGTTGCGCCTGGAACTGCTCTACACGGTCGGCCAGACCGGTGGGCATTTCGGTGCCGGCCTGGGCGTCATCGAGCTGACGATCGCGCTGCATTACGTGTTCGATACTCCGGACGACCGCTTGGTGTGGGACGTCGGGCACCAGGCCTATCCGCACAAGATCCTCACCGGTCGTCGTGAGCGCATGAGTACCTTGCGCCAGAAGGACGGCATCGCCGCCTTCCCACGCCGTTCCGAGAGCGAGTACGACACCTTTGGCGTCGGCCACTCCAGCACGTCCATCAGCGCCGCCCTGGGCATGGCGATTGCCGCCCGCCTGCAAAACAGCGAGCGCAAGGCCATTGCGGTGATTGGCGACGGCGCATTGACGGCGGGCATGGCCTTCGAAGCGCTGAACCACGCGCCGGAAGTCAACGCCAACATGCTGGTGATCCTCAACGACAACGACATGTCGATCTCGCGCAACGTCGGCGGCCTGTCCAACTACCTGGCGAAGATCCTCTCCAGCCGCACTTACGCCAGCATGCGCGAAGGCAGCAAGAAAGTACTGTCGCGCCTGCCCGGCGCCTGGGAAATCGCCCGCCGCACCGAAGAATACGCCAAGGGCATGCTGGTACCCGGCACGCTGTTCGAAGAGTTGGGCTGGAACTACATCGGCCCCATCGACGGCCATGACCTGCCCACGTTGATCGCCACCCTGCGCAACATGCGCGACCTCAAGGGCCCGCAGTTCCTGCACGTGGTCACCAAGAAAGGCAAAGGCTTCGCCCCGGCGGAAGTCGACCCGATCGGCTACCACGCCATCACCAAGCTCGAACCCCTCGACGCCCCGGCGGCCGCGCCGAAAAAGGCTGGCGGACCGAAGTATTCCGGCGTGTTCGGTCAATGGCTGTGCGACATGGCTGCCGCTGACCCACGCTTGGTGGGCATTACCCCAGCGATGAAAGAAGGTTCGGACCTGGTGGCCTTCAGCGAACGCTACCCACAGCGCTATTTCGACGTGGCGATTGCCGAGCAGCACGCCGTGACCCTCGCCGCCGGCATGGCCTGCGAAGGCGCAAAACCGGTGGTGGCGATCTATTCGACGTTCCTGCAACGCGCCTATGACCAGTTGATCCATGACGTCGCGGTGCAGAACCTCGATGTGCTGTTCGCCATCGACCGCGCCGGCCTGGTGGGCGAAGACGGCCCGACCCATGCTGGCAGCTTCGACCTGTCGTTCCTGCGTTGCATCCCCGGCATGCTGGTGATGACCCCGAGCGATGAAAACGAGCTGCGCAAGATGCTCACCACCGGTCACCTGTTCAATGGCCCGGCGGCAGTGCGCTACCCTCGTGGCACCGGCCCGAACGCAACGATCGAAGCCGACCTGGAGCCGATCGAGATCGGCAAGGGCGTGATCCGCCGCCAAGGCAAGCAAACCGCGCTGCTGGTGTTTGGCGTGCAACTGGCCGAAGCCCTGAAAGTCGCACAAACCCTGGACGCCACCGTGGTGGACATGCGTTTCGTCAAACCCTTGGACGAAGCCCTGGTGCGCGAGATGGCCGGCAGCCACGAGCTGCTGGTGACCCTCGAGGAAAACGCCATCATGGGTGGCGCCGGCGCGGCGGTCAGCGAATTCCTGGCCAGGGAGAACATCCTCAAGTCGGTGCTGCACCTGGGCTTGCCGGACAGCTATGTCGAACATGCCAAGCCGGCACAGATGCTGGCTGAGTGTGGGTTGGATGAGGCTGGAATCGAAGCGTCGGTGCGTCAGCGGTTGCAACTGCTGGGCCTGTAATTTTCAGACCACACATATCCCCTGTGGGAGCGAGCCTGCTCGCGATAGCAGTAGACCAGTCGGCATCTGTATTGCCTGACACACTGCTATCGCGAGCAGGCTCGCTCCCACATTGGTTTTGTGCGGACCAAGTAGTCACGGAACACCCATGAAACTGCGCCTCGCCCTCACCCTTTCCCTGCTCCCCACCCCCGACCTGCTCGCCGACACCTTCGAACGCGACCAAGCCCTGCAACTGCCGGACGTGGTCATCAGTGCCAACCGCCAGGTCGAGGCCCGCAATGACAGCAGCGCCGCCAACACCGTATTCACCCGCGACGACATCGAGCGCCTGCAACCAGCCAGCGTCACCGACCTGCTCAGCCGCGTGCCGGGGGTGCAGGTGGCGGCGCAGGGCGGGCGCGGCAGCTTGCCGGGAATTTACATTCGCGGCACCAAATCAGCCCAGAGCCTGGTGCTGGTGGACGGCCAACGCATCGGCAACTCAACCTCCGGCGACAGCAACCTGCAACGCCTGAACATCAACCAGATCGAACGGGTGGAAGTGCTACGCGGTTCGCGTTCGGTGATCTACGGTGCCGATGCGGTAGGCGGGGTGATCCAGATTTTCACCCGTCGCGGTAACCAACCAGGCCTGCAACCGCGCCTGCACCTGGGCTTCGGCAGCCACCAGACCTGGGAGCGCAGCCTGGGCCTGTCCGGTGGCGATGAGCAGACACGCTTCAATCTAGGGGCCAGCCTGGACGACAGCGCCGGGACCAATCGGACCCATGAGTCCTACGCCAGCGATCGCGACGACGACGCCAACCGCAACCAGTCTTTGAGCCTGAGCCTGAGCCACATCATCAACGATGACCTGGAAATCGGTCTGAACCTGCTGGATAACCGCGGCAAAAGCGAATACGACAACCCGTTCGGCCGCTTCGACCCGAACACGTTCGAATCACTGCCCCAGCAGCCCTACAGCGATTTTGCCGTGAGCAGTTTCAGCAGTTATGTGGACGGTCGGCTCAACGACGCCTGGAAATCGCGCCTGGAACTGGGGCACAGCGAAAACCGCGAGAAAACCTTCGACAAGCTCAGCGAAGTCCGAGAAGTGTTCAACACCTACCGCGACTCACTGACCTGGCAGAACGATGTGAAGCTGGACGAGCGCAACAGCCTGATCGTCGGCGGCGATTGGCATGAAGATCGAATCAACAGCAGCACGCCGTTCGACGAAGACAGTCGCTGGAACCGTGCAGCGTTTATCCAGCACCGCTTCCAGGCCGAAACGTTCTCCACCGAACTGGGCCTGCGCCGCGACCAGAACCAGCAATTCGGTGGCCAGAACAGTTGGAGCGGCACCCTCACCCTGCCGGTAAACCCGGACAACAACCTGCTGCTGACTTACAGCGAGAGCTTTCGCGCGCCGACCTTCAACGACCTGTACTACCCGGACTTCAGCAACCCGGACCTTGCACCCGAGACGGCCAAAAGCTACGAACTGCAATGGCGCAGCCAACTGAGCGATGACGCTCGCCTGGAAGCCTCGCTGTACCGCACGGACCTGGAAGACGCGATCATCTTTGGCAGTAACTCACGCCCGCAGAACGTCGCTTCGGCGCGGATCAACGGGTTTGAGATGGCCCTGATGCAGGAACTGTTCGGCTGGCAGAGCAACCTGGGCCTGGCCATCATCGACCCGCGTGACCGCGACAGCGGCCACACCCTGGCCCGTCGCGCCCGGCGGACCTTGAGCCTGGACCTGGACCGGCAATTCGACCGCCTGGGCCTGGGCGCCACGTGGCAAGCGGTGAGCGGCAGCTACGACGACGAAAACAACCGTAACGCCCTGGGCGGCTACGCCCTGCTCGGGCTGCGCAGCAGTTGGGTGATGAGTCGGGAGGTGAAGCTGGAAATGAAGGTGGATAACCTGCTGGACAAGGGTTACAGCCGGGCGCTGTATAGCCATGACGGAGCGCAATACGGCTATCGTGAAGAAGGTCGGACCTGGTTGTTTGGGGTGACTTGGACGCCCTCCCTCTGATCAGGGACTTGCGCGCCTGGGCTGGCCTCATCGCGAGCAAGCTCGCTCCCACAGGGGATTTTTGGTGAATTCAGATGCTGTATCCGCCGTAGATCAACTGTGAGAGCGAGTTCGCTCGCGATGAGGGCACCGCGCTCTACCTGTCCGGCGCAATCAACCCACACAACCGGGCCGTCGCCTCGATCATCTGCCCACTGGGCCGTTCCAGCCCCTTGTCACGCACTAACAGCAACCGCCCCTGCGCCACTGCTGCCAGCTGCGGCCAGGTTTTCCAGGCGTCGAGCTGGGCTTGCTCCGTGGCCAGGATGATCTGCGGATTGCGTTGCAACACCGACTCCACGCTCACCTGCGGCGCCGGCACGCTCAGGTCGGCGAAGACGTTCCGCGCCCCGCACACCGCCAGCGCGTCACTGATGATCTGCCCGCCACCGACGGTGTACAACGGCCGGTCCCAGACCTGATAGAACACCGGCAACGGTGTATCGCGCCGGTAACGCTGGCGCAGCGCCTCAAGACGCACGCGCAACTGTGCCGCTCGCTGCACGCCCCGCTCCGGGCGAGCGAGTTGTGCGGCGATGTCTTCTATTTGGCTGATAAGTGAGTCGAGGCCACGGGGCTCGGCAACGTAGACCGGAATGTTCAAGCCCTTGAGCTGCTCACGCTGGGCCGGCCCCACGCTACCGGGCCAAAGCAGCAACAGGTCGGGCTTGAGGCTGAGCAAGCGCTCCATGTCCAGCTGCCCGTAACGGCCCACCGAGGGCAGGTCGTCGAGCCCCGCCGGACGATCACCGGCGTCCAGCACGCCCACCAACAGGTCGGCAGAGTCCAGTTCAACGACAATTTCAGTGAGTGACGGCGCAAGGCTGACGATGCGGTTGGCCGCCACCGTCGAGGCACTGGCGGCCAGCAGCAGGACTGCCAGCCAGCGGCTCATCAGCCGAGCTGACGCGGGATGCGATACAGGTAGAACAGTACCGCGGAGGACAAGGCCAGCAACATCAGCGGCACCGCTTCCAGGCCCACGAACACCGCGAGAGCACCGATCCAGGCCGGCAGCCCCGCAACGAGGAAGGCTGCACGACGACGGGCCGCCAGGGTAATCCAGGCCTGGGGCTCTTCCGGTGTGTCGAGGGCTTTCTGGGTCGCAACCAAGGCGTGTTTATAAGGCCCGAAGAATCGCAGGCTGACAAACATCGACGCCACGCCGGCAATAAACAGCGGCATCGCCAGCACCGGCAGAATCGCTTCGCCCTCGCCAAACACCAGGTTGATCACGAACAGCGGCACCAGGGCCAGGGCCAGGTATTTCCACCAACTGACGGCCAGTCGCCGCCGAACCTGGCCACGCGTCACGCCCGGTCGACCTCGTTCTGATGCTCGTTGCCCATCATGTGGTCGAGCTTGCTGGCCTTGGTCGCCAGATAGAGTTTGTTATGCGGATTATGGCCGGTGTGCAATGGCACACGCTCGGCGACCACGATGCCCATGTCGGTCAGCGCCTTGACCTTGCGTGGGTTATTGGTCATCAGCCGCAGGGACTTGATGCCCAGGTGCTCGAGCATCGGCAAGCAAATGCTGTAGTCACGCAAATCGGCGGCAAAGCCGAGGCGTTCGTTGGCTTCCACGGTATCGGCGCCACCGTCTTGCAGTTCATAGGCGCGGATCTTGTTCAACAGGCCAATGCCGCGACCTTCCTGGCGCAGGTACAGCAGCACGCCACGGCCTTCACGGGCAATGGCCTGCAACGCGGCTTCGAGTTGCGAACCGCAATCGCAGCGCTGGCTGAACAGGGCATCGCCCGTCAGGCATTCGGAGTGCAGGCGACCGAGTACCGGGCTACCGTCGGCGAAATCACCCAGGCTCAGCACGACGTGCTCGCGGCCGGTGGCTTCATCGAGAAAACCATGCATGGTGAATTGCGCAAAGGGCGTTGGCAGCTTGGAAGCGGCAACAAAAACGACAGGCACCGGTGTGCTCCTGATCTAGTACTGGAGTTTCGCAGAGGCGGGCATTGTAACAGCACGTCCCGACAGACGCTTAGGCTGAATTGTCGGCCATAACCATCGAAAAGTTTGATTACGGCTTCGGCGGCTTGCCATTCTCGTCGAAAGGATAGGGTTGCTTCCAGCGTTCGAAAATCGGCTTGAGCTGGCCAGTTCTCACCAGCACCTCCATGCGCTGGTCAAACAGCTCACGCAAGGCCCGTCCGTTTTCGGTGTTGGCAAAGCCCAGGTACAGCGGCAAATTGATCAGCGGCGAGAGCTTGAACTGCTGAGGATTATCGGCTTTGGCGAGCACATCCTGGATTTCCATCAACGCATCGATGTAAAAATCGGCGCGATCATGGACCAGCATCGACAAAATACCCACCGAGCGGTGGATTTCATTGAAACGCCGGATGTTGGGCAGATAGTTGTTGTATTCGTACCCTCGCATCCATACCAGCCGATAGTTGCCGACCGTCGCCAGCGTCGGTGCCGGCTTGGAGGCCAGCCCAAGGGCATAGATGTGGTCGACGTCGTAGTGCCACTTAGGGTAAAGCACACCTTCGGACTCATCACGATAGGCGCCGACCTGCACATCGACCTCGCCGCGCTGCACCAACCCGGTCGAGCGGGTGTAGGGCACGCTGCGAATCTCCAGCTTGACGCCCGCAGGCTCGAACACCTCGCGCAAGATGTCCCAGCCCATGCCCCGGCCATCGGCCTGGGTGTAATCGGCCCATTCCTCGCTGGCCGCACGAACCTTGCCGGGCAGCGCCGTCGGCCCTGCCGCCCAGGCACTGAGGCAGCTCCCCAAGCACAGCAAAAGCAACAGTGTGCGGCTTACGCCCATTCCTGGTTCCCTCAGGTAAAACACCACACCAACCCCTGCATTGCCAGCCAGGCAAAGACCCCGGCCAGTACATCGTCAAGCATGATGCCAACGCCTCCATGCACATGCCGGTCTATCCAACGAATCGGCCATGGCTTGAGAATGTCGAAGAAGCGAAACACCAGAAAACCCGCCAATAGCCAGTACCAGCCTTCCGGCACCAGCCACAGGGTGATCCACATGCCGACCATTTCGTCCCAGACGATGCCTTCATGATCGTGCACCCGCAGGTCATCCGCCACCTTGCCGCACAACCAGAAGCCAAACAGCATGGTGACGCCCAGCATCAGCCAATAGCCCCAGTCCGGCAACATCTGCCACAACGGTATAAAGGGTAGCGCAACCAGCGAGCCCCAAGTGCCCGGCGCTTTAGGCAATGTACCCGAACCGAAGCCGAATGCCAGGAAATGCCAGGGATTGCGCCAGACCGAGGGCGGAACGAACTCCGCCGGGACCTGGTTGGGATGATCTGTCACGGTGTCTCCCGAAAATGTTGATAGCCCCGAATTTGCGGGGTGATGTCGCGCCCGTCTTGATCGAGCAACTTGACCCCTTGCCCGGCCATGACGCGGCCGATCACATGGATTGGCCAGCCTGCGGCCTGCAACACCGACAATCGGACCGGTGGCAAGGTGAAGAGCAGCACGTAATCGTCACCGCCACTCAGGGCGGCGTGTGCTGCTCCCGGTTGGCCGAGAAACGTGACTAAAGCTTTGGACAACGGCAATCGGTCCCGTTCAACCTGTAATGCCACGCCAGACGCCAGGGCAATATGCTCGCAATCGGCCAGCAGACCATCGGAAATATCCATCGCCGCACTGGCCTTGCCGCGCAGGGCCAAGCCCAGGTCAATCTGCGGTCGTGGCGACCAATAATGCGCCAGCAGCGGCTCGGCGACGACAGGCTCGGCTTCACGTTGGCCAAGCACCAGCGGCAATGCGCCAGCGGCATTGCCCAACTCGCCGCCGACACACAGCCAATCACCAGGCTGCGCGCCACTTCGGGTCAAGGCCTGGCCGGACGGTACGCGCCCGAACACGGTCATGGTCAGGCTCAACGGCCCGCGGGTGGTGTCTCCGCCCACCAGGGCCACGCCACAGGCCTGGGCCATGAGGTTGAGCCCTCGGGCATAGGCTTGCAGCCAATCGGCAGTCACCGCCGGCAAGGTCAAGGCAAGGGTAAAGGCCAAAGGCGTGGCGCCCATGGCTGCCAGGTCACTGACCGCCACGGCCAGCGAGCGCTGGCCGAGCAGGAACGGGTCGCATGGATCTGGAAAATGTACACCGGCCACGAGCGTGTCGGTGGATACTGCCAGTTGTTCCCCGGGAGGAACGGCCAGCAAGGCGCAATCGTCGCCGATCCCCAACGCAACGCCTTCGCCGCCTTGGGCGCAAGGCGCAGCGGCGAAGTAATGACGGATCAGCTCAAACTCACCCATGGGATTTCAAGCGCAATCAGCGCTTGAACGCCTTCACTTCAGCTTCACGCAGACGTGGGGCCAACTTGTCGAGCACGCCGTTGACGAACTTGTGGCCATCGGTGGAACCGAAGACTTTCGCCAGCTCGATCCCTTCGTTGATCACCACACGGTACGGTACGTCGACGCGTTGCATCAATTCCCAGGTGGACAGACGCAACACTGCCAGCTCAACCGGGTCCAGCTCTTCGATGGTCAGGTCCAGGCAAGGGGCCAGGGCGATATCGATCTCGGTCTTGTGGGCCGGCACGCCGTGGAGGATCTCGCGGAAATACGCGCCATCGACATCACTGAAATCGTTGTCGACCCGAAACTGCGCTTCGATCTCGTTCAGCGATTGCTTGGCCATGTGCCATTGATACAGCGCCTGGGTCGCGAGCTGACGGGCTTCGCGGCGCTTGACGCTCTTGGATGGCTTGCCGGCATCGGCGGGCTTGGGATCGCGCGGGTTGAAACGATCGCTTTCGTCGCTAATCACTTGGCCTCCAACTGCGCCAGCAGGCTGACCATTTCCAGGGCGGACAGGGCAGCTTCGGCACCTTTGTTACCGGCCTTGGTGCCGGAACGCTCGATGGCTTGCTCGATGGAATCAACGGTCAGCACGCCAAAGGCGACTGGCACGCCGAACTCCATGGACACCTGGGCCAGGCCCTTGGTGCATTCGCCGGCCACGTATTCGAAGTGCGGAGTACCGCCACGAATGACCGCGCCCAAGGCGATGATCGCCGCATATTCGCCCTTTTGAGCGACTTTCTGCGCAACCAGTGGAATTTCGAAGGCGCCAGGCGCACGGATGATGGTGATGTCGCTTTCGCTCACGCCATGGCGAACCAGGGCATCGACCGCACCGCCGACCAGGCTCTCAACCACGAAGCTGTTGAACCGGCCCACTACCAGAGCGTAGCGGCCTTTGGGGGCGATGAAGGTACCTTCGATGGTCTTCAGGGTCATTCGTCAGATCTCTTAAAGAGCCAGAGCGCGTTCGATACGCGCTCCTCAGTGATATTAGCCACGAATACAGGGCCGGAAAATCCCGGGCTATTATTCGGAGGGCACGTATTCTACAACTTCCAGATCGAAACCGGATATCGCATTAAATTTCATCGGTGCGCTCATCAGGCGCATTTTACGCACACCCAGGTCGCGAAGGATCTGCGAACCGGCACCGACGATGCTGTAGGTGGTCGGTTTTTTCACCGCCGTCTGATCGGCGGTTTCACGGATGTGCGCCAGCAGCACGTCGCCATCGAGCGGGTGCCCGAGCAGCAGCACCACGCCGCTGCCCGCCTCGGCCACTGCAGCCATGGCGGCCCGCAGGCTCCAGCGACCGGGCTGCTTGACCATCAGCAGGTCACGCAGCGGGTCCATGTTGTGCACGCGCACCAGGGTCGGTTCTTCGGCGCACACCGTGCCCAGGGTCAGCGCCATGTGCACGTCGCCTTCCACCGAATCGCGGTAGGTCACCAGGTTGAACTGGCCCAGCTCACTGTCCAGCGGCTGCTCGGCAATCCGCTGAACGGTACGTTCGTGGATCATCCGATAGTGGATCAGGTCGGCGATGGTGCCGATCTTGATGTTGTGTTCGGCGGCGAACGCTTCGAGTTCCGCACGACGGGACATGGTGCCGTCGTCGTTCATTACTTCGCAGATCACGCCGCTGGGCTCGAAACCGGCCATGCGCGCCAGGTCGCAGGCCGCTTCGGTGTGGCCAGCGCGGGCCAGGGTACCGCCGGCCTGGGCCATCAGCGGGAAGATGTGGCCAGGGCTGACGATGTCTTCGGCCTTGGCGTCTTTCGCCGCGGCGGCTTGCACGGTGCGCGCACGGTCAGCGGCGGAGATACCGGTGGTCACGCCTTCGGCGGCCTCGATGGACACGGTGAACTTGGTGCCGAAACCGGAGCCGTTGCGCGGCGCCATCAGCGGCAACTTCAGCAGCTCGCAGCGCTCGCGGGTCATCGGCATGCAAATCAGGCCACGGGCGTGCTTGGCCATGAAGTTGATGTGTTCGGCCTTGCAGCACTCGGCGGCCATGATCAGGTCGCCTTCGTTCTCGCGGTCTTCGTCATCCATGAGGATGACCATCTTGCCTTGGCGGATGTCTTCAACCAGTTCTTCGATGCTATTGAGCGCCACGCGGCACCCCCTTGGGTCAGGATTTGAGGTAGCCGTTGGCGGCCAGAAAGCTTTCAGTGATGTTACCCGGCTTTTGTGGGGAGCCAGGCTCTGCGGCCTTGTCTCCCAACAGCAGGCGTTCCAGGTAACGGGCCAGCAAGTCGACTTCCAGGTTGACCCGACGCCCCGGCCGATACGAGGCCATGATGGTTTCGCTCAGGGTATGGGGAATGATCGTCAGCAGGAACTCGGCGCCATCCACCGCATTGACCGTCAGACTGGTGCCATCGACGGTGATCGAGCCTTTATGGGCAATGTACTTGGCCAGTTCCTTCGGCGCACGGATGCGAAATTCCACGGCCCGGGCATTATCGCTGCGCGAGACCACTTCGCCGACGCCGTCGACATGGCCGCTGACCAGATGGCCGCCCAAGCGGGTGGTCGGCGTGAGGGCTTTTTCCAGGTTGACCGGGCTGCCGCTCTTGAGGTCGTTCATGGCGGTGCAGTCGAGGGTTTCGCGGCTGACATCCGCCAGGAAACCATTGCCTGGCAATTCGACGGCGGTCAGGCATACGCCGTTTACCGCAATGCTGTCGCCCAGCTTGACGTCGCTCAGGTCGAGCTTGCCGGTTTCGACGTAGACCCGCACATCACCGCCCTTGGGGGTGAGTGCGCGGATGCTGCCGATGGATTCGATGATGCCGGTAAACATGGAGTCCTCCTCGAGAACAGGCCGCCGCTTGCGCGAAAGCCGGGAATTATACGCTCGCCTTGGGTACGGGAACGGCGATGACTCGCCAGTCATCGCCCACGGCGCGGATTTCAGTGATTTTCAGCTCTGGGGCGTCTTTCATCTGCGCCAGCGGCCAGTCCAGCAATGGCCGCGCCGAAGAGCCGAGGAACTTGCCGGCGATGAAAATCTGGAATTCGTCCACCAGCCCTTGCCGGGCAAATGCCCCCGCCAGGCGCGGGCCGGCTTCCACCAGAACCTCGTTGACGTCACGGCCGGCCAGCTCCACCAGCAGCCGGCGCAGATCGACCTGGCCGTCATCACCCGCCACGATCATGCATTCGGGACCATTGGCGTACTGTTCTTCCACCGCCATGCAAGTAGCGACCAGCGCCGGGCCAGCCTTGAAGAACGGCGCGTTCAGCGGCACCCGCAGGCGCCCGTCCACCAGCACTCGCAGTGGCGGACGGCTCATGACCAGCGCGGTCTGCTCCGGGTCCAGTCCGAGCTCATCGGCGCGCACGGTCAGCCGGGCGTTGTCCGCCAGCACCGTATCGGCGCCGGTCAGCACCACGCTGGCCTGGGCACGCAGGCGTTGCACCGCCGAGCGTGCGGCCGGGCCGGTGATCCACTGGCTTTCGCCGCTTTCCATGGCTGTGCGGCCATCGAGGCTCATGGCCAGCTTGACCCGCACGAACGGCAGGCCGTGTTCCATGCGCTTGAGGAAACCTTCATTGAGCTGGCGTGCCTCTCCTTCCAGCACGCCGCTTTCAGTGGCAATACCAGCCTGGGCCAGCCGTTGCAGACCACGACCGGCCACTTCCGGGTTGGGGTCCTGCATCGCCGCCACCACCCGCGCCACGCCGGCGTTGACCAACGCGTCGGCACACGGCGGTGTACGCCCGTGATGGCTGCAAGGTTCGAGGGTCACGTAGGCCGTGGCGCCCCGGGCCAGTTCAGCGGCGGCGCGCAGGGCATGGACTTCGGCATGGGGCTCACCGGCGCGAATGTGCCAGCCTTCGCCGACAATCTGCCCGTCACGCACGATCACACAACCAACCCGGGGATTGGGGTGGGTGGTGTAGTGACCGCGCCGCGCCAACTCCAGGGCACGGGCCATGTAGTGGGCGTCGAGGACGGCCTGCTGCGCCGAAATGCTCATTCTTTCACCGGCTCGCGAGCCAGGCGGTCGATTTCTTCGCGGAACTCGTTCAAGTCCTGGAAGCGCCGGTACACCGAGGCAAAACGGATGTAGGCGACTTCGTCGAGCTTTTGCAGCTCGGCCATCACCAGCTCACCGACCACCAGGGATTTGACCTCGCGCTCGCCGGTTGCCCGCAGCTTGTGCTTGATGTGCACCAGCGCCGCTTCCAGGCGCTCGACGCTCACTGGGCGTTTTTCCAGGGCGCGCTGCATGCCGGCGCGCAGTTTTTCTTCGTCGAACGGCTGGCGACTGCCGTCGGTTTTGATCAGGCGCGGCAACACCAGCTCAGCGGTCTCGAACGTCGTGAAACGTTCGCCGCAGGCCAGGCATTCGCGACGGCGGCGGACCTGTTCGCCCTCGGCGACCAGTCGCGAGTCGATGACCTTGGTGTCGTTGGCACCGCAGAATGGACAGTGCATGGTGGCAGGCAACAAAAAAAGGGAGGGCCATGGTAGCGCATCCCACTGGCAAGACAAGCCATAGGGTTTACGGTATACAGACGGGCTTACCGTCAGATCCATGGAATTTACCTTGCTGGAGCCACACATGCCGCTACGATCGCTCGTTTTGCTCAGTTTTTTCAGCCTGCTGATGGCGTGCAGCAGCGACGCCCCCAAGCCCGCAGCGCCCGCCCCGGCCCCGGCGCCGAAACAGGCCCAGGAAAAAGCCCGCCAGGCCGCCGAGCTGGGGCCGCTGCCGGCGTACCAGCGGGAATTGAGCGGCACCCTGCAAGGCGTGCCGGCCGGGGCCGAGGTCGAACTGGCGCTGCTGGTGATCGATGACAAGGACCGTCCACAGCAACTGCTCGCCAGTTCCAGCCTGATCGGTACCAACCAGGCCCTGCCCTTCCGCCTGCGCTTCAACCCCGATGCCTTCCCGGTTGGCGCTCGTGTGGAACTGCGCGGTCGTGCCAGCCAGTCCGGCCAGTTGATCCTGCACCTGCCGGAACAACGCATCAGCCAACCGACCACCCAGGCGCTGGGCGCCCTGCAGTTCGTCAAAGCGCCATGAATGCACCGCAAGACCTACAACACGCGTTGGGTGAGTTGCTGGGCGACGCACGCCTGGTGGCTTGCCCACTGCCGGGCACGGACTTGAAACTGTGGCTGATCGACGGCGACAACATGGACCGCGCCTTCAGCCCGGAAGAAACCCGGCGCATCCTCCACGAGCCGCCTTACTGGAGTTTCTGCTGGGCCAGCGGCCTGGCGATGGCCCGCTATCTGGCCGAACAGCCACAGTGGGTCGAGGGTAAGCGGGTGTTGGATTTCGGTGCCGGCTCTGGTGTCGCTGGCATCGCGGCGGTCAAGGCCGGCGCGCTGGAAGTGGTGGCCTGCGACCTGGACCCGTTGGCGATTGCCGCATGCCAGGCCAATGCCGCGCTCAATGGTGTGGAACTAGGTTATTCGACGGACTTCTTTGCCGAGGCCGATCGTTTTGATCTGGTCCTGGTCGCCGATGTGCTCTACGACCGCGCCAACCTGCCACTGCTCGATCACTTCCTCAGCCGCGGTCGCGAGGCCCTGGTGGCCGACTCCCGGGTACGGGATTTCCAGCATCCGCTGTACCGGCGCATCGAAATGCTTGAAGCCATGACTTTGCCCGACCTGGCCGAGCCTGAAGAATTTCGGCATGTGAGCCTGTACCACGCGCGCCGTGACTAAATAAAAGCTTCGCGAGCAAGCCCGCTCCCACAAGGCTGTCGGTTGTTCAGACATTTTGCGCAAGACGCCTCCCTCTGTGGGAGCGAGCTTGCTCGCGATGAGGCCCCGTCAATCAATACATCTCTCACGATCTCCCGGCTTTCAGCCACCCCCACCAAGCCGTATAGTTGCCCCATTCAAGCGCTCTACGAGATTCCCCATGACCCAGGACACCCCCTACATCTTCGACGCCACCACCGCCGATTTCGACCAGTCGGTGATCGCCAACTCTTTCCACAAACCGGTGCTGGTGGACTTCTGGGCCGAGTGGTGTGCACCGTGCAAGGCGCTGATGCCGATGCTGCAAACCATCGCCGAGAGCTACCAGGGTGAGCTGCTGCTGGCCAAGGTCAACTGCGACATCGAGCAAGACATCGTCGCCCGCTTCGGCATCCGCAGCCTGCCCACCGTGGTGCTGTTCAAGGACGGCCAGCCGGTCGACGGTTTTGCCGGAGCCCAGCCGGAATCGGCCGTGCGCACGATGCTCGAGCCCCATGTGCAGATGCCCCCTCCAGCCGCTGCCGATCCGTTCGAACAAGCCCAGGCGTTGTTCGACGACGGTCGTTTCGCCGACGCCGAAGCGGTGCTCAAGGTGCTGCTGGGTGAAGACAACACCAACGCCAAGGCCCTGATCCTGTATGCCCGCTGCCTGACCGAACGCGGCGAACTGGACGAAGCGCAGACAGTGCTCAATGCGGTGAAAAGCGACGAGCACAAGGCCGCCCTCGCCGGTGCCAAGGCGCAAATCCAGTTCCTCGGCCTGGCCAAGCACCTGCCGGACGCCGCCGACCTCAAGGCCCGCCTGGCCAAAGACCCGCAGGACGATGAAGCGGTGTATCAACTGGCGATCCAGCAACTGGCGCGCCAGCAGTACGAAGCGGCCCTCGACGCGTTGCTCAAGCTGTTCGTGCGTAACCGCAGCTACAGCGAAGGCCTGCCCCACAAGACCTTGCTGCAAGTGTTCGAATTGCTGGGCAACGATCACCCGCTGGTGACGACCTATCGCCGCAAGCTGTTCGCCGCGCTGTATTAAGCCTTTGGCCCGACCCAGCTATAGAGCGGCGTATCGCCGCCGCTCAACACCTTGACCTCGGCGCTATGGCGCAAGCGCACCAACAGGCGCTTGCCTGCCGACGCACTGCCGCTCAGGCCTTCAAGCTGTTCCAGCAGGTCCGGACCGCTCAACTGCCCGGCCTTGCGCAGCAGTTCCTTGGAGATCTGCCACAGGGCATCGTCCTGATTCGCCGGTTTGCCCACCGGTGCCGCCACGCCCTCGGCCTTGGCCACTTGTAACTGCGCGCCAAGCTGCGCCCAGTCGCCTTCATCCATTTCGATCGACAAGTCCACCGGCCAATCGCCGACGGTTCCGCGTATCCGCAACATCACTGTGCTCCTGAATATTTCATGTACGCATGCTCCCATGGGCCTTGCGCGACGCCAAGCAGACGGTCAAACTCTGCGCACTTTCGTTATAAGATTACATAACACAACTTGTACTTCCTGGAGACTCGTCATGCGTCGTCTGCTTCTTGCCCTGCCGTTCGCCCTGCTGCCATTGGCTGTCGCTCATGCGGCGGTCGAACACGATCATGACCACGAGCACGGCAGCCTCGGCGCCCACGAACATGGGGTCGGGCGGCTGAATGCGGCACTGGACGGCCAGACCCTGGAGTTGGAACTGGAAAGCCCGGCGATGAACCTGGTGGGCTTCGAACATGCCGCCACCAGTGACGCCGACAAAGCCAAGGTCGCCGCCGTACGGGCGCAGCTGGACAAACCGTTGGCACTGTTCAACCTGCCCGCCGCGGCCAAATGCACCGTGGCCCAGCAGGAACTGGAGAGCCCACTGTTCGGCGATGAGCCAGACCACGAAGACCACGATGAAGACACCGACGGCGACGAACACCACGAGCACAGTGAAATCCATGCCCATTACCAGTTCACCTGCGCCGCCCCGGGTGCATTGAAGAACCTGGACCTGGCAACACTGTTCAAAACCTTCCCGGCCACCCAGAAAATTCAGGTACAACTGATCAGCCCGAGCGGCCAGCAAGGCGTGGAAGTGACGGCCAAGGTGCCTACCCTGAAGTTCTGAGTTATTACTGCGGCTCCCGCGGTTGATCTGTTGTGAATGCAAATGCGTGAGCAGCAGAGATCCAATGTGGGAACGAGCTTGCTCGCGATGAGGTCGGCACATCCAGTACTTATGTCGCCTGACACATCGCTACCGCGAGCAAGCTCGCGCCCACGGTTGATCGACTGTGAATACAGAATATGTGGGCAACAACGATCCATTACCTTGAAGTCAGCAAACATGACCCAAGCACTCATCGAACTCTCCGACCTGGGCTTCAGCTGGCCCGGGCATCCGCCGTTGCTGGATATCCCGGCGTTTCGCCTGGAGGCTGGCGAAACCTTGTTCCTCAAGGGGCCGAGCGGCAGCGGCAAGACCACGCTGCTGGGGCTGTTGGGCGGAGTGCAGATGCCAGACCGTGGCAGCATTCGCCTGCTCGGCCAGGAACTCACCGAGCTGGGTGCTGGCAGCCGCGACCGCTTTCGCGTGGACCACACCGGCTACATCTTCCAGCAATTCAATTTGCTGCCGTTTCTCTCGGTACGTGAGAACGTCGAGCTGCCCTGCCACTTTTCCAAGCTGCGGGCGCAACGGGCGCTCCAGCGCCACGGCAGCGTCGATCAAGCCGCCGCCACGCTACTGGCGCACCTGGGGCTGACCGATCCAAGCCTGCTGGAGCGCCGCGCCGACTCGCTGTCCATCGGCCAGCAACAACGGGTCGCCGCCGCACGGGCGCTGATCGGCCAACCGGAGTTGGTGATCGCCGACGAACCGACTTCGGCCCTGGACTACGATGCCCGGGAAAACTTCCTGCGGTTGTTGTTCGCCGAATGCCGCGAGGCCGGGTCGAGCCTGTTGTTCGTCAGCCACGACCAGAGCCTGGCGCCGCTGTTCGACCGCAACCTCTCGCTGGCCGATCTCAATCGCGCCGCCACGCCACTCGAGGTCTGAGATGTATTTGTTCCGTCTAGCCATGGCCAGCCTGGCGAACCGCCGCTTCACCGCGATCCTCACTGCGTTTGCCATCGCCCTGTCTGTCTGTCTGTTGCTGGCAGTGGAGCGGGTGCGCACCGAGGCGCGGGCCAGTTTTGCCAGCACCATCAGCGGCACCGACCTGATCGTCGGCGCCCGCTCCGGTTCGGTAAACCTGCTGCTGTATTCGGTGTTTCGCATCGGCAACGCCACCAACAACATCCGCTGGGACAGCTTCGAACACTTCGCCAGCAACCCGAAAGTGAAGTGGGCGATCCCGATGTCCCTCGGCGATTCCCATCGCGGTTATCGAGTGATGGGCACCACCGAGGCCTACTTCGAACACTACCAGTACGGTCGCCAGCAACACCTGGAACTGGCCGATGGCCGGGCCTTCGCCACCGATCCTTTCGAAGTGGTGCTCGGCGCCGAAGTGGCCGAGGCACTGCATTACAAGCTCGGCGACAAACTGGTGCTGGCCCACGGCGTGGCGGCGGTCAGCCTGGTCAAGCACGACGACAAACCCTTCACCGTGGTCGGCATTCTCAAACGCACCGGCACCCCGGTGGACCGCACGCTGCACATCAGCCTCGGTGGCATGGAAGCGATCCACATCGACTGGAAGAACGGCGTGCCGGCCCAGGGCAACGGCCGCATCAGCGCCGACCAGGCGCGCAACATGGACCTCACGCCCCAGGCGATCACCGCGTTCATGCTCGGCCTCAACAGCAAGATCTCCACCTTTGCCTTGCAACGCGAGATCAACGAGTTCCGCGGCGAGCCATTGCTGGCGATCCTGCCCGGCGTGGCCCTGCAAGAGTTGTGGAGCCTGATGGGCACGGCGGAAAAAGCCCTGTTCGTGATTTCATTGTTCGTGGTGCTGACCGGGTTGATCGGCATGCTGACGGCGATCCTCACCAGCCTCAACGAACGCCGCCGGGAAATGGCGATCCTGCGTTCGGTGGGCGCCCGGCCGTGGCACATTGCGACGCTGCTGGTGCTCGAAGCCTTTGCCCTGGCCCTGGCCGGAGTCACCGCCGGGCTGGCGTTGCTGTACATCGGCATCGCTGCCGCCCAGGGTTACGTGCAGTCAGCCTATGGTTTGTACCTGCCGCTGAGCTGGCCGAGCGAATATGAATGGACGCTGATGGCTGGCATCCTGGTCGCCGCCCTGCTGATGGGCAGCGTGCCGGCCTGGCGCGCCTATCGCCAATCGTTGGCCGATGGCCTGTCGATCCGTTTATGAGGACCTTGAAAATGCCCCGCGCCCTGCTTGCGCTGTTGATGATGGTCGCCCTGCCGCTGTGGGCAGCCGAGCCGAGGGACCTGGCCTGGTCGGAAATGATCCCGCCGGATGCGCCGCCGGAAGTGCCGAACATGACCCCGCTGCATGACTTGTCGAAGATGAGCGACGCGTTGGCCGCCGAATCCGCCCCGGCGGCCAAGCAGGATTTGCCCAACGCCCCGGTGGTCAAGGCCCTCGACGGCCAGCAGATCCGCCTGCCGGGCTACATCGTGCCGCTGGAAGTCAGCGAAGAAGGCCGCACCACGGACTTTTTGCTGGTGCCCTACTTCGGCGCCTGCATCCACGTGCCGCCACCGCCGTCGAACCAGATCGTGCATGTGAAAAGCGAAGTCGGGGTCAAGCTCGATGAGCTGTACCAGCCCTACTGGGTTGAAGGGCCGATGCAGGTCAAGCCTTCCACCAGTGAACTGGCCGATGCCGGGTATCAAATGGAGGCGCAGAAGATTTATGTGTATGAGCTGCCGGAGTGAATCTGGTGGTGATATGTGGTTTTTGAGGTCGCTATCGCGAGCAAGCTCACTCCCACAGTTGGATCGGTATTCCTTCTGAAGAAACTCGATTCAATGTGGGAGCTGGCTTTCACGCAATGGTTCCCTCAAATTTTCTCATCAGCGCTTTTATTGAGCTGAGTCAATTAAACACCCCCTGACTCATTGAGCTGTGTCAAAAGACCGGACCAGACGGCTTCATATCATGAGACATCAAATTTCGATGCCCTCTGGAGCCCTCATGAACAAGTCCTTGCTCAGCGCTTCCCTCGTTGCCCTCGCGCTCGCCGCCCCACTCGCCCAGGCCCACACAGCCGGCGATATTATCGTTCGCGCCGGTGCTATCACCGTCAATCCGGAAGCCGACAGCTCCAGCGTCAAGGTTGACCGAGGTCCACTGGCCGGCACCGACCTGGGCGGCAAGGCGACCATGAGCAGTGACACGCAACTGGGCCTGAACTTCGCCTACATGATCACCAACAACCTGGGGATCGAGTTGCTGGCGGCCTCGCCGTTCGAACATGACGTGAAAATCAAAGGCACCGCCCTGGGCGCGGCCAATAACAAGCTCGGCACCCTCAAGCACCTGCCGCCAACCTTGAGCCTGGTCTACTACCCGCTCGACGCCAAGTCGGCGTTCCAGCCGTATGTCGGTGCCGGCATCAACTACACCTGGATCTACGACGAACACGTCGGCAGCGAAGCCAGCGCCAACGGCTTCAGCAACTTTCGCGCGAGCAACAGCTGGGGCATGGCGTGGCAAGTGGGCGCCGACTACATGCTGACCGACAACATCATGATCAACGGCCAGATTCGCTATATCGACATCGACACCACCGCCTATGTGGACAACAACGCCGTGGCTGGCGGGACCCGGGCCAAGGTGAATGTCGATGTGGATCCGTGGATCTACATGGTGGGGTTGGGTTACAAGTTCTGACCCAAGCTTAAAGATACGAAAACACCTGTGGGAGCGAGCTTGCTCGCGATGACGGTGGATCAGCCAGCAATGATGTTGACTGACCTACCGCTATCGCGAGCAAGCTCGCTCCCACAGGTTTGTGGTGGCTGGGAAACTCAGCGCCCCAACAAACGCGCCAGCCCCACGCTCATCGGTGTTTGCTGGGGAAAGCTGAAGCGCTGCAACAGCCGATGGTTGTCGGCCCGGGAATGGCGGATGTCGCCGGAACGCGCCGGGGCGTAGCTGATCGGCGGCAGATCGCCCACCACGGCGGCCAGGGCCTGGAGCATCTGCTTGAGGGTCGTGGCCTGGTTCCAGCCGACGTTCACCGCCCCGACTTCCACCTCAGGCTTCTCGATGGCCTGCACCAGCAAGTCCACCAAATCTTCGACGTAGACAAAGTCCCGGGTCTGCTCGCCGTCGCCGAACACGGTGATCGGCAGGCCTTTCTGCGCCCGTTCGCTGAAGATGCTGATGACCCCGGAATACGGCGAGGACGGATCCTGGCGCGGACCATAAATGTTGAAGAAGCGGAACACCACCGGTTCCAGGGCATGCTGGCGGCGATAGAAATCCAGGTAGAACTCGCTGGCCAGCTTGTCCGAGGCATACGGCGTGAGCGGGGCCTTGGGCGTTTCCTCGTCGATGGACTCGCCTTCGCCGTTGTTGCCATAGACCGCAGCGCTGGAGGCGAACAGCACCCGTTTCACACCGGCCTGGCGCATGGCCTCGCAGACGTTCAGGGTGCCGATGAAGTTGCTCTGGTGGGTGCGCACCGGGTCGTCCACCGACGCTTGCACCGAGGCCACTGCTGCCAGGTGCGCCACGGCGCTGCAACCGGCCATGGCCCGGGCCACCAGCGCGGCATCGGCGACATCGCCTTCGATCAGTTCGACGGCGGGGTTGTCCAGCGGCAGGTTGCTGCGCTTGCCGGTGGACAGGTCATCGAGGATACGCACCGAATGTCCCTTGGCGAGCAAGGCGTCGGTCAGGTGCGAACCAATGAAACCCGCGCCGCCAGTGATTAAAACAGGGCCTTCAGCCATGACGATAAAACCTATCCAGTAAGCCCGGGAGTGCCGCGCGCCAGGCGCGGGGCTTGATCCCGAAAGTGTGCAGAATTTTCTTGCAGGCCAGTACCGCGTGCTGTGGTTCTTCCGCGGCGTCCGGACGTGCGGCGTGGGCTTGGGCGGTGGGCGACTCGATTGCCAAAGGATGCAGGGCGCGGGCTTCGGTGAGGATCGCCTGGCCCAGCGCCAGCGGCGTGGTCGCCTCGTGCCCGGCGTAATGATAGGTGCCCCACAGCGGCGCCGCGCAATCGAGTTGCTTGAGCACCGAGATAATCACCCGCGCCGCATCGTCCACGGGCGTCGGATTGCCGCGACGGTCGTCGGCCAGCAGCAACTCCTCAGGCTGTTCAGCCCGGGCCAGGAAACGTCCGAGGATGCCGTCGGCGCTGTCGTCCAACAGCCAGCCGAAACGCAACAACACATGTTGCGGACAGGTGGCACGCACGCTTTGCTCGATTCGCCACAACGCCTGGCCACGCAGGCCCAAGGGTACAGGCTCGTCCTTTTCGCTATAGGCCGTGGCGCGGGAACCGTCGAACACCCGGTAGCTGGACGGTTGCAGCAAGACGATATTGTGATGCTGGCACAGCTCGGCCAGGCGCTCGACGGCGCGCTCCTGGCCGGCCAGGCGCTGCTCGCTGACGGCCTCGGCCTGAAACCAGTCGAAGTAGTACGCCAGGTTGATCAAGGCGTCCGGACGGGTGTCGTCGAGCAACTGAGTCAGGCTCGCGGCATCCCAACCGTCTTCGGGTGGGCGGGGGGCAAGAAAACCGATGTCTTCTTCTGCACCGAGGCGAATCAGCGCCTGCCCAAGGGCATTTCCGCCGCCCAGTAACATAAGGCGCATTCGCATAAAGTCAGCAGGCCCAGTCTGTTGGCACAAGAATTTGGTCGACAACGCCCGCAGGCGTCACCGGGATCGTTGCATTTTGCGGGTTTAGTGCGCAACCGTCATCCGTAAAGTGCAGATCTGGCATTTGCGTGCACCTCGAGGCCGCTATCGCGAGCAAGCTCGCTCCCACATTTGACTGGTTGTGGCCACAGATTTTGCGCTCATAAAGGCCCCCCTGTGGGGAGCGAGCTCGCGATAGGGCCCGAACAGACGATGGAGATTCCTGACGGTACTTGCATCTTCCCCCTCCCACCCGCATAACTGCCCCATGAATCTGCCCCTTGCAGCCAACCACGCCATGGCAGGCTTTCACCCCGCCGTTCGCGCCTGGTTCAGCCAGACTTTCCCAGCGGTGACGGCCGCCCAGGCCCGGGCGTGGCCGTTGATCGGCCAGCGCCGTTCGACCCTGGTGGCGGCGCCCACCGGTTCGGGCAAGACTTTGACGGCGTTTCTCGCCGTGCTCGATGACCTGGTGCACCGCGGCCTGGAACAAGGCGGCCTGCCGGACCAGACCCTGGTGGTCTATGTTTCGCCGCTCAAGGCATTGAGCAACGATATTCAGATCAACCTGCAAAACCCACTGGCCGGCATCACCGAACAATTGCGACAAATGGACCTGCCGCCCCTGTGTATCACCACCGCCGTACGCACCGGTGACACGCCGCAGAAGGAACGCACGGCGATGCGCAAGAGCGCGCCGCACATCCTGGTGACCACACCAGAGTCGCTCTACGTGCTGCTCGGCTCCGATTCCGGCCGGCAAATGCTCGCCAGCACGCGCACGGTGATCGTCGACGAAATCCACGCCATCGCCGCCAGCAAACGCGGCAGTCACTTGGCCTTGAGCCTGGAACGCCTGCAAGCCCTGTGCGCCGAACCGCTGATGCGCATCGGCCTGTCCGCCACGCAAAAACCCATCGAAGCCGTGTCACGTTTTCTCGTGGGCCAGGGGCGGCCCTGTGAAATCGTCGATATCGGCCACGCCCGCCCCCGGGACCTGGACATCGAGGTGCCGCCCGTGCCGCTCTCGGCGGTGATGGCCAATGACGTCTGGGAGCTGGTCTACAACCGCCTCGCCGAGCTGGCCCGGGAACACCGCACCACGCTGGTGTTCGTCAACACCCGGCGCCTGGCCGAACGCCTGAGCCGTCATCTGAGCGAGCGCCTGGGCAAGGACGCCGTGGCCGCCCACCATGGCAGCCTGGCCAAGGAGTTTCGCCTCGACGCCGAACAACGCCTCAAGCGCGGCCAATTGCAGGTGTTGATCGCCACCGCGTCCCTGGAGCTGGGCATCGATATCGGCGATGTCGACCTGGTGTGCCAGATCGCCTCGCCCCGTTCGATCTCGGCGTTCCTGCAACGAGTGGGTCGCTCCGGGCACCAGGTGGGCGGTACACCCAAGGGACGGTTGTTCGCCACCAGTCGTGACGACTTGATCGAATGCGCCGCCCTGCTCGATTGCGTGCGCCGTGGCGAGCTGGACATATTGCACATCCCCAAGGCGCCACTGGATGTGCTGGCCCAACAGATCGTCGCCGAGGTCAGTTGCCAGGAATGGCAGGAACAGGCGCTGCTGGAGACCTTGCGCCGCGCCTCGCCCTACGCCGAACTGGACGACGATCACTATCAGGCCCTGCTGCAGATGCTCGCCGAAGGCCTCAACGGTCGCCAGGGCGTGCGCAGCGCCTACCTGCACCGCGATGCCGTCACCCGCACCTTGCGCGGGCGCCGGGGCAGCAAGCTGACCGCCGTGACCAGCGGCGGCACCATCCCGGACAACGCTGACTACAGCGTGCTGCTCGAACCCCAAGGGCTGAACATTGGCAGCGTCAACGAAGATTTCGCAGTGGAGAGCATTGCCGGCGACGTGTTCCAGTTGGGCAATACGTCCTACCGCATCATTCGCGTCGAAACCGGGCGCGTGCGGGTCGAGGACGCCCAGGGCCAGCCGCCGACCATCCCGTTCTGGCTCGGTGAAGCCCCGGGGCGCAGCGCCGAATTGTCCCTGGCCGTCGCCCGCCTGCAAGCCCAGCTGGACGTATTACTCGGCGCCACGCCGGGCAATCTGCAACCGGCCCTCGACTGGCTCACCGGCACCTTGCAACTGAACCTGGCCAGCGCTGAGCAACTGGTGGATTACCTGGCTCCGGCGCGCCTGGCCTTCGGCGCGCTGCCGTCCCAGGACACGTTGCTGATGGAGCGGTTTTTCGACGAGTCCGGCGGCACGCAACTGATCATCCACACGCCCTTTGGCAGCCGTATCAACCGCGCCTGGGGCCTGGCCTTGCGCAAGCGCTTCTGCCGCACCTTCAATTTCGAATTGCAGGCCGCCGCCAGCGAAGACGCCATCGTGCTGTCGCTGTCCACCAGCCACAGCTTCGAGTTGGACGAGGTCTGGCGCTACCTCAACAGCCATAGCGCCGAGCAGATCCTGATCCAGGCTGTGCTGGATGCGCCGCTGTTCGGCGTGCGCTGGCGCTGGAATGCCGGCGTGGCCCTGGCCTTGCCGCGCTACAGCGGCGGGCGCAAAGTCGCCCCGCAGATCCAGCGGATGAAAAGCGAAGACCTGATCGCCAGCGTATTCCCGGATCAAATCGCCTGCTTGGAGAACCTGGCCGGCGAGCGCGAGATCCCCGACCACCCGCTGGTGGAACAGACCCTCGACGATTGCCTGCACGAAGCCATGGACAGCGAAGGCTGGCTGACGCTGTTGCGGCGCATGGAAGCCGGCGAGGTTCGCCTGATCAGCCGCGACCTGCCGGCGCCCTCGCCCCTGGCGGCGGAAATCCTCAGCGCCCGGCCCTACACCTTCCTCGACGACGCACCGCTGGAGGAACGGCGGACCCAGGCGGTGATCAACCGGCGCTGGAGCGATCCACAGTCCACCGACGACCTTGGCGCGCTGGACGCCGAGGCCATCGAGTCAGTGAGGAATGAAGCCTGGCCAACGCCGGCCAATCTCGATGAAATGCACGAAGCGCTGATGAGCCTGGCCTGCATCGCCGACAGCGAAGCCAGCGCCCATCCGTCGTGGCTGGAGTGGTTGCAGACCCTGGCCGAACGCGGTCGCGCCAGCCATGTGCAGATCAGCGCCGAACGCGGACTGTGGGTGGCGCTGGAACGGCTGACGTGCCTGCAAGCGGTTTATCCACAGGCCCAATGGCAACCCGCATTGACGCCCTTGGCTGGTTTCGATGAAGCCTGGGACAGTGACGAAGCCGTTGTGGAAGTCCTTCGCGCCCGGCTCAGCGCTTTTGGCCCTCTGCCGTTGAAGGCCATCGCCTATCCGCTGGGGTTGTCGACCCCGCAAGTCACCCTGGCCCTGGCGCACCTGGAGCAGCAAGGCTACGTATTGCGTGGCCGGTTCACGCCGGGCATCGGCCAGGAGGAATGGTGCGAGCGGCATTTGCTGGCGCGTATCCATCGCTACACGGTCAAGCGCCTGCGCCGGGAAATCGAGCCGGTGATGTTGCAGGACTTCATGCGCTTCCTGTTCGACTGGCAGCATCTGTCGCCGTCCACCCAGGGCCGCGGGAGCGCCGTACTGCCATCGATCATCAGCCAGTTCGAGGGCTACCCGGCGGCTGCCTCGGCTTGGGACAGTGACCTGCTGCCGGCGCGGATAAAAGACTATGCGCCGAGCTGGCTCGATGAGCTGTGCCGCAACGGCAAACTGGTGTGGACGCGCCTGAGCGCCCGCCAGAAAGCCTCTGCCAGCGCCCTGCGCAGCACGCCGATTGTGTTGCTGCCGCGCAGTCAGCTGACGCTGTGGAGCAGCCTGGCCGAACAAACACTCCCCAGCGAATTGTCCCTCAAAACGCAAAAAGTCCATCAGGCCCTCAGCGAACACGGCGCGCTGTTTTTTGATGAACTGCTGCATGAGGCCCATCTGCTGCGCAGCGAATTGGAAATTGCCTTGCAGGAACTGGTGGGCGCTGGGTTGGTGAACGCCGACAGCTTCGCCGGACTGCGCGCGCTGATCACTCCCGCCAGTAAACGCCAGGCCCGCAGCAGCCGGCGTGGGCGCGGCGCGTTTGTCGGCGGCATGGACGACGCCGGGCGCTGGGCCCTGTTGCGCCGCAGTGCACCTGCGCCTCAAGAAGGCAACCGCCCCGCGCCCACAGCGCCAGAGACGCTGGAACACATCGCCATGACCCTGCTACGCCGTTACGGCGTGGTGTTCTGGCGTTTGCTGGAACGGGAAGCCGATTGGTTGCCGAGCTGGCGCGAGTTGCTGCGGACCTTTCATCGCCTGGAAGCACGGGGCGAAATCCGTGGAGGGCGTTTCGTCAGTGGGCTGGCGGGCGAGCAATTCGCCCTGCCCGAAGCCATCCCGTTGCTACGCGAAGTACGTCGCCGCCCCAGCGACGGCAGCTTGGTCGCGGTATGTGGCGTCGACCCGCTGAACCTGGCCGGCACCCTGCTACCGGGGGCGAAGGTGCCGGCGCTGGCGAGCAATCGGCTGGTGTATCGCGATGGGTTGCCGGTTGCGGCGCAGGTTGCTGGCAAGCAGCATCTGTGGGTGGAGTTGGATGGGCAGGGGATGGCTGAGGTGAAGAGTAAGCTCATTCAGAAAAATTGAGGGTGTTTGGCCCGGCCCCATCGCGAGCAAGCTCGCTCCCACATTTGATCGCATTCTTTCTGAAGGAACTCGGTCCACAGTGGGAGCGAGCTTGCTCGCGATGAGGCCATCAGCCCACCACAAAACCTCCTCAACTACTGAGGTTGATTGGGCACCTCCTCGCCCTCTTCTTTCGACTCCTCCACCAACCGCCGCGGCATCACCACCTGCTGTGGATAAGTCTGCGCGAAATGCACCGCCGGATCGTTATCCACAAGTTTCTTCAAGCGCTGGTTGAACGCCCGACTCACCGCGTACTGCCCGCCCGACACCGTGCGGAACTGCGCCGTGAGCACCACGCCGTTGAGGTCCATCTTGTCTACGCCGAACACATCCAGCGGCCCTTGCAGGTTGAACTTGAGGAACGGGTCTTCGGCGATCGAACGCCCGGCTTCGCGGATCAGCTCGATGGCCTGCTCCACATCGGTGTCGTAAGTGAATTGCACAGAGAAAAACGCAAAGGCAAATTGCCGGGATTGGTTAGTCACCGCCTTGATCTGGCCGAATGGCACCGAATGTACGAACCCCTTGCCGTCGCGCAGGCGCAAGGTACGGATGGTCAAGCCCTCGACCGTGCCAGCGTGACCGGAATCGAGCACCACCCAGTCGCCGATCGACAGCGTGTCCTCGATGATGATGAACAGCCCGGTGATCACGTCCTGCACCAGTTGCTGCGAACCAAAACCGATCGCCAACCCCACCACCCCGGCACCGGCCAGCAACGGTGCGACGTTGATGCCCAGGTTGGCCATGGTGGTGATCGCGCAGATCACCACCAGGATGATTTTCGCCGCGTTGCGCAGCAGCGGCAGAATGGTCTTGATCCGGGTGCTGGGCTGGCGTGCGCCGCGTTTGTTCAGCGGTGGTTTCAAGGCTTCCTGGATCGCCGTGTCGAGCACCACCCACATCAGCCAGGTCACCAGGAATATCAGGCCGATGCGGCTCAAGGAATCACTGATTGCCCTTCCCACCGCATTGCGTGAAGCGAATTCGAACAGCGAAATCCCCCAGATCCGCCCGAGGATCTCAATGAATGCGACCGCCATGATGATCCGCAGCAACGCATGCAACAGGCTCAGCAAACGGCCCTTGTACGCGCTGTTGCGCTGGATAACCTCGACCTTGGGCGACTTGAAGACGTGCTGGAACACCGTGCTCAGAAACACCATCGCGATCAATAGGATGGTCGTGAATATCGCGCAACGCAGGGCCTTCTGGTTGTCCTCACCGACGCCGATCAGGCTCACCGCCGAGACCAGCACCATCAACAGGATCGGCCAGTACCAGAGCCCGGAAAAAATCCGCAGCGACTCTTGCAGGGCCGGTTGCTTCAGGCGCTGGGCCAGCGGGCGGTTGCGGATCAGGTGCGCCACTGGCCTGCGCATGCGAATCACCAGCCAGGCAAAGATCATCGAGGCGAACAAACCGGTGAACACCGCGATGCTGCTGGTGATGTTGCCGCCCAGTTGCCGGGCGATCTGCGGGCTGGTCAGGGCATCGCTGAGGGCGGCGAGAAAACCGATCATGAACAGCGGCCGAGGGCTCAAGCGCCGGATCATCGCCACCGCCCGGCGCTTGTGGCCGGCGTTGAACATCACGATCACGCAGAGCAACACCGACGTGGAAAAAATACCGCTGCTGGTGGCGTAGGCAAAACACAACGCCAGGGCGCGACCGACCGAGACCTGCAGGAAGTGACTGACGTACAGGGTCAGCGGCAGGCAGACCAGGGCCGGTACGGTGTAGGGCAGCAGATAGCCCAGCAGATCCCGCAAACGCTGGCGGGTGCGCAGCCAGCGGCCTTTGCCCAGGTGCCGCACCAACAGGCGTGCACCCGCCCAGATCAGTGCAAAACTCCCCAGCCAGACGCCGGAAAGCAACAGGAAATCCCCCGCCACTCGCCAGGACGAGCGGGACGTCTGGTCCACCAGCCGGTCCACCTCATCCGCCGCCCGATCCGCCCGCAAGCGCCAGGCGTCCACCAGGCTCTGGTTGAGGTCGAGTTTGTCCTGGACGTCATCGATGCTCGAGCTGATTGCCCCCAGCAAGCCGCCCTGTACCAGCGGCGCGGGTTCGGCGGGCGGTTCGTCGGGCTTGGAGGTGCCAGGGACAGCAGCGGTCCCGTAGGCGCTGGTGCCGCTCATCGCCAGCAAGAACAGCAGCAATACAGTGCTCAATCGAGACAAAACACGAGGCTCCTTCACACGGGATCGGTAAGGAACTGATCAATAACGGGCCGGCAAGTTCATCGCCCCTCGTTCCCACGCTCCGCGTGGGAATGCCTCTACGGACGCTCTGCGTTCGGCTCTGGAAGAGACGCGGAGCGTCTCGGTCCGCATTCCCGCGCGGAGCATGGGAACGATCATGCTCTGCGCGCATGACTTCACCGCCGGGCACCCCATCGAAACTTTCCGGGCCGCGCAACAGTCATCAAAAGACACAGGCTGTACGAGGTCATTGGCACGGGAGGACACATGACGGCGATCCACATTGGCATTTCCGGTTGGCGTTATACGCCTTGGCGGGGGGATTTCTACCCCAAGGGGCTGACCCAGAAGCGGGAATTGCAATTCGCCTCGCGCGCGGTCAACAGCATCGAAATCAATGGATCGTTCTACGCCCTGCAACGTCCCGAACGGTATGCCCAGTGGTACGCCGAGACGCCGCCCGGCTTCGTGTTCAGCGTCAAGGCCCCGCGCTTTATCACCCACATCAAGCGCCTGCGAGATATCCACAAGCCGCTGGCCAATTTTTTTGCCTCCGGGGTGCTGGAGCTCAAGGAGAAGCTCGGCGCAATCCTCTGGCAATTTCCCCCCAGCTTCAAATTCGACCCCGAGCTGTTCGAAGACTTCCTCAAGCAACTGCCCCACGACACCAAAGGCGCCGCCGCCCTGGCCCGCGAGCACGAACCGCGCCTGGACGGCCACGCCAGCACCCAGACCGATAAAAAACGGCCGCTGCGCCACGCCGTGGAAATCCGCCACGAGAGCTTCATCGACCCGCACTTCGTCACCTTGCTCAAGCGCTACGACGTGGCCCTGGTGATCGCCGACACCGCCGACAAATGGCCCTATCGTGAAGACGTCACCAGCGATTTCGTCTACCTGCGCCTGCACGGCGCCGAGGAGTTGTACGCCAGCGGTTACACCGACGCGGCGTTGCAACGCTGGGGTGAGCGGATCGAGGCCTGGAGCCACGGCAAGCAGCCCAGCGACGCCCACCTGATCGACCCGCAAAAGAAGCCGCGGGCGCGCAAGAGCCGGGAAGTGTTCTGCTATTTCGACAACGACATCAAAGTCCGCGCGCCTTATGACGCACGGCACTTGCTGGAGCACTTCGACCTGGACAAAGACCTCGCTACCGCACCCGGCGTGCGCCCGGCCGAGGGAGTATTGCCATGAGCATTCCAGAATCCCCCGAAGCGACCCGCGACCCAACCCAGCCCCTGGCCCAAAACCTTGACCGGATCAGCCGCTTCACCGTCCTGACGGTCAACACCCACAAGGGCTTCACCGCACTGAACCGCCGCTTCATCCTGCCGGAACTGCGCGAGGCGGTGCGCAGCGTGTCCGCCGACGTGGTGTTTTTGCAGGAAGTGCACGGCACCCACGAACATCACCCCCAGCGCTACAGCAACTGGCCGAGCATGCCGCAATACGAATTCCTCGCCGACAGTCTCTGGCCGCAGTTCGCCTACGGGCGCAACGCGGTCTACCCGGCGGGCGACCACGGCAATGCACTGCTGTCGAAATTCCAGATCATCCGCCACGACAATATCGACATGTCCATCAGCGGCCATGAAAGCCGCGGCATGCTCCACAGCGTGCTGCGCTTGCCGGGCGCCGACAGCCCGCACATCCACGCCATTTGCGTCCACCTGGGGCTGCGCGAAGGCCATCGGGTCGAGCAATTGCAGCTGCTTTGCCAACGCTTGAATGAACTGCCGCCCGAGGCGCCCGTGATCGTCGCCGGGGACTTCAACGACTGGCGCGGCAAGGCCAGCGAGCTGCTCAAGCCCTGCGGCCTGCGGGAAGTGTTCGCCGAGCGGTTGGGCAAGCCGGCCCGCAGCTTTCCGGCGCGCCTGCCCATCCTGCGCCTGGACCGCATCTACGTGCGCAACCTCAAGGCCCATCATCCCAAGGTGTTGAGCGTGCGCCCCTGGTCGCACCTTTCCGACCACGCACCGCTGTCGGTGGAGATCGAATTATGAGCGCGACGGTGAACAAGGCGACGGTGGAGCAAATTGACGTTCCGCCCACCGAGCGCAACCCGGCACTGGCCGATATCGAATACGGCTGGCACGGCAACAACCGCGTCACGCTCCTGGAAAACGGCGAGGAGTACTTCCCCCGGGTTTTCGAGGCCATTCGCCGGGCCGAGAGCGAAATACTGCTGGAGACCTTCATCCTGTTCGAGGACAAGGTCGGTATCGAACTGCGGGATCTGCTGGTGGACGCCGCCCATCGTGGCGTGCGCATCACCGTCAGCCTCGACGGTTTCGGTTGCGGTGAGCTGACCACCGAATTCCTCGCGTCGTTGAGTGATGTCGGAGTGCGCCTGCAAATGTTCGATCCCGCTCCCCGGCGCCTGGGGATCCGCACTAACTGGTTCCGCCGTCTGCACCGCAAGATCGTGGTGGTGGACGGGGTCATCGCGTTTATCGGTGGCATCAACTTTTCCGCTGATCACCTGGGGGATTTCGGCCCCGAGGCCAAGCAGGATTACTCGGTGGAGGTCAAAGGCCCGGCGGTGGTGGATATCCACCACTTCGCGCTGTTGCAGAGTGGTCGGCCCGCCCGGGCCAAATACTGGTGGCAACGCCGTCGCAGTCGCCGCCACGAGCTGGCCTTCAACGACCATGACGGCCAGGTGCGCCTGGTCTATCGCGATAACCACGAGCATCAGACCGACATCGAAGAGGTCTACCTGCAAGTGCTGCGCAGCGCCCAGCGCCGCGTGGTGATCGCCAATGCCTATTTCTTCCCCGGCTACCGGTTGCTGCGCGAAATTCGTAACGCAGCGCGCCGTGGCGTGGAGGTGCGGCTGATCCTGCAGGGCCAGCCGGACATGATGATCGCCAAGCTCGCGGCGCGGATGCTTTATCACTACCTGCTCAAGGCCGGTGTGGTGATCTACGAATATTGCGAACGGCCGCTGCACGGCAAAGTCGCGCTGGTGGATGAGGACTGGAGCACCGTCGGCTCGAGCAATCTCGACCCGCTGAGCTTGTCCCTGAACCTGGAAGCCAACGTGCTGATCCGCGACCGGGCGTTCAATCGCGAACTGTTCGAGCGCCTCGACTACCTGAGCCGCAACCACTGCACCGCCATGCCCGCAGACCATGCTCCCCGGGGTCTACTGTGGCGCATGACCGTCGGTTTCATGGTGTTTCACTTCCTGCGCCACTTTCCGGCCTGGGCCGGCTGGCTGCCAGCCCATAAACCTCGTCTGAAACCCTTTTCGCCGCCGACGGCGGTTCGGAGCGAACCCCATGAACCACTCTGAAGCGCAGACCGCCCCCAATGACGCCCACGTCCACGAACAGGGTAAACCCAAGTCACGCTGGAGCCGCTGGAAAAGACCGCTGACCCTGGCTTTCTTCCTCCTGCTGATCGTGCTGTTCACCACCCTGGCCCGGCGCATCGACTGGTCGGAAGTGTTCGCCACCCTGGCGGACTTCAAGGTACGCACGCTGATCATCGCGGCAGCATTGACCATCACCAGTTTCATCACTTACGCCTGCTTCGACCTGATCGGCCGCACCTACATCCGCCAGAAACTGGGTTGGCGGCAGATCCTGCCGGTGGGGGTGATCAGCTACGCCTTCAACCTCAACCTCAGTGCCTGGGTCGGCGGCATCGCCATGCGCTATCGGCTGTATTCACGGCTGGGCGTCAGCACTGGCAACATCGCCAAGATCCTCGGCCTGAGCCTGGCCACCAACTGGTTCGGCTACATGACCCTGGCCGGCGTGGTGTTCAGCAGCGGCCTGGTGACGATGCCGCCGGGCTGGAAACTGAGCAGCGATGCGCTGCAAGGCGTAGGCGTGCTGTTGCTGCTGGTGAGCGCCGGTTATCTAGTGGCCTGCCGTTTTTCCAAGCGGCGGGCCTGGACGATTCGAGGCATGGAAATCAACCTGCCGTCACTGCGCATGGCCGTGCTGCAACTGGCTCTGGGGGCGCTGAACTGGTCGCTGATGGCGGCGGTGATTTTCACTTTGCTGCCAAGCAAGCTGGATTATCCGATGGTGCTCGGGGTGTTGCTGATCAGCAGCATTGCCGGGGTCATCACCCACATCCCGGCGGGCTTGGGGGTACTGGAGGCGGTATTCATCGCACTGCTGCAGCACGAGGTTTCACGGGGCAGCCTGCTGGCGGGGTTGATTGCTTATCGCGCGATCTACTTCATTTTGCCGTTGTTGATCACGGTGGTGATGTATTTGCTGATCGAGGCGAAGGCCAAGGCGTTGCGCGTCAAGCCAGGGCTTAAATAACGAGGCGTCAGTGGCGGCCCCATCGCGAGCAGGCTCGCTCCCACAGGGGATTTATTGCAGCCGGGATATCATGTTCCCAACAGTTCCAGTGTGGGAGCGAGCTTGCTCGCGATGAGGCCCGTACCAACACCACACAATCACCGCTCCTGAATAATGCTCAACCGCTCGCCCACCACCATCTCCGTGATCCAGTCCACCAGGATCGAGGTGTAGGCCTGTTGTGACACTGGGTCGCTCAAGGCATGGTCGGCGCCGTCGATGATCCGGTGGGTCAGCGAATGGGTCTGCTGGCACGCCGCTCGGTAGCTCATGATGGTGGCATGGGGTACATGGTCGTCGGTCTCCGACTCCACCAGCAGCACATCACCGGTGAACTGCGCGCAGGCGTGCAAGGCACGGTTGGTGTCGGCATGCACCAGGGTGCTGCGGTAATCCAGCAGGTCACTCTTGTCCAGGTCGCGCTTGGGCGTATGCCATTGCTCGTCGCGGTACAGTGCCGGCACCCGTAAAGCCAGCCAGCGCACCGGTCGTAGCGACGTCAGGATCGCGGCCAGGTAACCGCCATAGCTGGTGCCCACTACGGCAATCGCCGAAGTGTCCAGGGCCGGGTGGGCGAGCAGCCGGTCGTAGGCGGTCAGCAGATCCCGCAGGTTGTCTTCCCGGGTCACCCGCGACAGCGGAATGCCCGCCCCGCCGGTATGCCCGCGCAAATCAAAAGTCAGGCACACGCAGCCCAGGCCGGCGATGCCTTTGGCCCGCTCCAGATCGCGTTCCTGGCTGCCGCCCCAACCGTGCACGAACAACACGCCGGGCACCTTTGACTTGGGACTCAGGAAGGTCCCGTTCATGTGTTCATCGTCGATCTCGATTTGAATGGTTTCGCTTCTAGCCGTCATAGGAATGAACCGTTACGTATTTAAGAAGGAAGTCGCCATTGTGCGCCGCGCCGCGATACACCTCGGTAGCCCCGGGAGGCAGCGGCTGGTCGGTGTAGGTTTCCACCGAGGACACGCGAACCGCGCTGGTCGAAGGCTCCTCGATGAACGCCTGCAACGCCGCCAGCTCCGCGCTGCTGGCCCCGCCCATGCGCCAAGACTGCTCCAGTACACCGCCACGGGGCTGACCGGCGGCATCCAGGCCCTGGGCAATGTCGTAATTGCGCCGCGAGGCGAAGAAGCCGGGGTAGGCCTGGTTGGCGGCATCATCAAACACCTGCGCCAGACGCACCGCTTCACGCACATCGTCGGGCAGCTCGAGCCTGAGCAATTCGATATAGCCGCCCTGCACCACCAGCAGATCCGAGCCGCCGTAGACCTCCAAGCCTTCGCTGTCGCGGGTCAGGTGTTGCACGCCGCAATAGCTGAGCACCTTGCCATCGATGAAGCTCTGGCCGACGCTTTGGGTCTGGACCTCATTGAGGTTTTGCTCCAGCACCACCCCATCGCGAAAAAGCGTCTGGGCGTCAGGCGCGGCGGCAACTTCATCGAACTGCGCAAGACTCTTGATCACTCGTTGATCGCGCCCAGCGCAGGCATGGATCGGCTTGAGGCGTATCGGCCCGGTGTAAAGCAAATGCTCGGCGGCCGGGCGCGCGTCCTGCAGCGCAAAGACACTCACGCCATCGAGCACCGCACCACGGGTGAGCTTGGCGAACAGTGGCGACCAACCCTTGGGCGCCACGGCATGCTTATTCAACAGACCGTGGGCGATCGCCTTGGTGCAAATAAAATCATGCTCGACGTAACCGCCCCACAGGTCCTCGGGACCCTTGACGCCCAACCGCAGCGCGGCCTCGGCGCCAATCAGGGTTTGCGTGGGCACCAGATACACATCACGCCCGGCATGTTGCTGCTGGTCATAACTGCCGCCGTACTCGAACCCGAGGATCTGCGCCAGCCAGCGAGCCAGTGCGCGATTGGTCTCGACCTCATGGAGCGGCGCGTGGGGGTTGATCGAGTGAGCCACTACGATTTTGTTGCGATTGACTGACGTCATGCGTTGCCCTTTATCTGTGCTCGATGGCTGTGAATAAAGGGGTGCAGAGATCAGGCCAACGATGGACGAGCAAGGACGGTCGAGCAAACGGGGATGTCGCGAGGAGTTGATAGCACCTGGCCTGTTTCATTCTGCACGACCTGCGGTTGATATCCGGCAAATTGCACGAAACTTTTGAGTCAGGCGCTGCCCCCCCGTGGCGTGGGAATAAATCCCCTCGTCACAAAGCCTTCACTGCGGCCTAGTAACACCCGGCGGACTCACCCCAAACCTCGCCCGATAATCACTCGGCGCCAGCCCGGTAATCTTCTTGAACGTCGCCCGAAACGCACTCGGATCCTGATAGCCCACGGTCCAGGCGATGTGATCGATCGTGCCATTGGTGAACTCGAGCATTTCCCGGGCCTTGCCGACGCGCAGGTGCTGGCAGTATTCGGTGGGCTTGAGCCCGGTGGCGGCGCGGAACCGGCGCAGGAAAGTGCGCTCTTCCAAGCCGGCCCGTTCGGCCATCGCGCCAAGGGAAACCTCCACCGCGCCGCTGCTTTGCAGCCAATGCTGGACCTTGAGAATCGCTGCGTCGCCATGGCCGAGGATGGGGGCAAAGTTGCTGCCGCACTGGCTGGCACTGTCGCTGTGCTCGATCACCAGAAATTGCGCGGTGCGCGTGGCGATGCTCGGCCCGAGCAGACGGTCCACCAATCGCAGCCCCAGCTCCGACCAAGCCATCAACCCGGCCGTGGTGATCAGGTCGCCGTCGTCGACGATAGGTTTGTCGGCGTTAAGCTTGACCTTCGGATAACGCGCCGCGAAGGACTTGGCCGAGGTCCAGTGGGTGGTGGCGCTGCGCCCGTCGAGCAGGCCGCTTTCGGCCAGCAGGATCGAGCCCACACAAACCCCGCCCAGCACCGTGCCGTCGGCATGCTGCGCCCGCAACCAATCCATCAGCGCTTGGGAGACCAGGCCTTCACTGAAGCCGGCGAGGGACGGTGGAATCAACAACGCAACCAGCTTGCCCGCCGGACCGGGGGCGCTGTCGAACACCCGCAGCGGGGCCTTACCCTCCTCTGCCCGCCAGTGACTGACCCGCAGCTGCGGCAACTGCGTACTGGCCTGCTCGGCCGCGATCCGCTGCGCCACGGCAAACAGATCGGTCAAGCCATGCACCGCCGCCAGTTGTGCGCCGGGGTAGATGAGCACCCCGAGTTCGGCGACTGCCCTTTGCTGCGTCATTGTCAGTTTTCCCTCGCTTATTGTCGTTGCGGCCAATCCTCGAAGCGGCGTCAAAAGCCAATACTGGCTTCACACCAATCTGATCGAGGAAGCCCCATGTCCAAGCAAGCGCTCATCGTAGTCGATATCCAGAACGACTACTTCCCCCAAGGGAAATGGCCACTGGTCGGCGCCGACGCCGCCGCCGACAACGCCGCAAAATTGATCGAAGCCTTTCGCCAGGCCGGGGATCAAGTGGTGTTCATCCGCCATGAGTTCACCTCCGAAGACGCGCCGTTCTTCACCCCAGGTTCCGAAGGCGCGCAGTTGCACCCCAAGGTGCTCAACCGTGCCGATGAACCGGTGGTCCTCAAGCACTTCGTCAATTCGTTTCGCGAGACCGAACTGCAGGCCCTCCTCGACCACCATGGCATCGAGCAACTGGTAGTGGTCGGCAGCATGAGCCACATGTGCGTCGATGGCGTCGTTCGTGCTGCGGCGGACCTGGGCTACGGCGTCACGGTCATTCACGATGCCTGTGCCACCCTCGACCTGGAATTCAACGGCGTCGTTGTACCGGCTGCCCAGGTGCATGCGGCGTTCATGGCCGCGCTGGGGTTTGCCTATGCGAGTGTGGTGAGCACCGCACAATTCCTGGCGGCCAATGGCTAAGCACCGGTACCTCTGAAAAAACGCAAAAAAAACCGCGCTTCAGCGAAGTGCGGTTTTGTCTCAAGCCTCTACGGGGTGCCTGGAAGCGATCAAATATCCAGTACCTGCAACAACCTCGGCATCGTCGCCACGAATCCCATTTGCTGAGCTTCGCGTGCTATCCCCTTCAGCTTCTCGCCGCTGGCTCGATCGGCGCTGCGCAGCCACTGCCCCGCCACATCGATCAACCGCACGTGATGGTTGATCCAGGCGCACGACGCCGACTCGGGCAACGCCGCCATCTGTTGCCCATGCCAGATCGCTTGTTCGGGATTGCCCGCCAACAGGCAGGTTTCAGCGGCGGCCACGCGAAAGCGCAAGGCGTTGTGGGCCAGGCAGGCCAGGGTGAGTTGGGCTTCACCCGTCGCCAAGGCCTGTTGGCTGAGCGGCACATCCTCGCTGATCATCGCCAGGCTGCCATAGACCCATGGCCCGATGTAACGCTGCAGCTCAAAGCGTTCCACCAGGCTCGCCGCCTCCATGATCAAGGTCTGCGCCAGCCCGCGTTCGCCCTGGCGCAACGCCACCCGCGCCAACCCTTCCAGCAGGATCGCTTCGAAACGGCTGGCGCCAAGGTTGCGCGCCAACGTCAGGGCACAGGTCAGCTCTTGTTCAGCCAAGGCATCCTGGCCACCCGCCACCAACACCCAGGCTGCCGTGAGCCGTGAGAACACCTGTGCCCGGTGATTACCCAGCCGGGCACTGCATTCGATGGCCTCCATGGCATCGCGCAAGGCTTGCTCCGGCCGGCCCAGGTAGAGTTGCGCCGAGCCTCGGGCGCTGCGATTGCCCGCCTCCACGTGTGCCCAGCCATTACGCTCACACAGGCGTACGCATTGATCGAAAACCTCGTAGGCGGTCTGCATGCGCCCTTGTGCGTAATAGGAGTCACCAATGCCACTCAAGGCCTTGGCCTCGGTTTGCAGGTCCCGACCGATGCGGGCAAAGGACAAGGCCTCTTCATGGAGCCGGCGACATTCGGCGTAATCGCCCCGTGGAAAATAGATGTTCCCGCGCAAGTGATTCAACCGCGCCAACGCCGTATGGGCCTGCATGGCCTGGGCGATGGGCAGCATGGCCTCGATCAGGCGCTCTTCCTCGTCCAGGCAATCGAGGGTATTGAGGACCGCTGCCAACCCCAACGCGGCCTCGATCTGATCCTGTGGCTGCTCGGCCAATGCCAATGCCCGCTGCAAATGCGCCCGTGCCTCCATCGTCTGGCCCAGGCCCGAGCACGCCTGGCCGCATAACAACGCAAAGGAAAAATTGCCCTGGGCACGCTCGGCAAACGCCGAGCATTGCCGCGCCAGCGCAAGAACACTGTCGTACTGGCAGGCCAGGCGCTTTTCGGCCATGGCGACCAACAGCGCGTCGAACGCCGCCGGATCGTTGGCCCGCAGCAAATGCTGGGCATAAAGCACCCGGTCGCGCTCGCGGTAAAGGCTCGCCACCTCACCGTGCAATTGCTCGCGAAGCAGCGTGGGCATCGCGTCGTAAAGACAGTGCATGACCAGGTCGTGAACGAACAGATAGCTGCCTGGCTCGACTTCCCGCAGCAGCCCCTGGCGCATGTCCGTCGTCGGCAGATAACCAGGCTGCCCCAGCGCTTCGCGCCAAAGCGCCAACTCGAAGCGATTGCCCAGCACGGCGGCGTAATGCAGGGCGCGACGTTGCTCGGGGGCCAGTTTGTCAAAGCGGGTCTGGACCAGATGCCGCAAACTGTCGGGAAAAACACCTTCCTGGCTGGACAACAGTTGCGTCAGGTACAGCGGATTGCCTTGGGCGCGGGCGACACATTCGGCCCGATAGCGCGGCTCGACCTCGGTGAATTGCTCCGCCAGGAGCGTGGCCTCCCGTGCCCGGATCGGTGCGATGTCGAGCAGGCTCATGGGGCTGGAGGAATGCGCACGAATCTCACCGTCCAGCGGATCCCCTTCGGGACGGGACGTCAGCAGCCAGACGACCGGCGCTTCGTCAGTGGCATCGAGCAGCTTGCCCAACAGCGTAAACAGCGCGATGTCGCCCCAATGCAGGTCTTCGAGGCAGATCAACAAGGGCTGTTGCACCGCGACGCGCAGCAACACTTCGAGCAAAGCCTGGAACAGCCCATGGGTACGGGCCTGGTTGCTCATTGCGCCATATTGGACGGGAGGCTCGGCAGACGACACGCCCATCAGCACTTGCAAGAACATTCGATGCTCGGCGGCCACTTTCAGGCGGGACAAGGCAGCGTCCAACAATGACGCGCTGATGGGCGGTGCGCTGCCCAGGTTGAGCAGGCTGGCCATCAGTTGGCCCAAGGGCCACAGGCTGTTGTTCATGCCGAAATCCAGCACATCGCCGCGATGGCAGGCGAAACCACGCTGCCGGGCCATTTCGAAAAACTCGCTGACCAGGCGAGTCTTGCCAATGCCCGCCATGCCACGCACATAGACGATGTGCCCATCCTGGCATTCCTGGGTGGCCTCGATCACCGCCTTGAACTGCAATAGTTCGATGGCCCGTCCCACCAACGGGCGCGGCGCGTTTTCGTCGAGGCTGCGCGGGCGCAGGCATTTGCGATAGGCCCGGAACTCATCGTCGCTGGACGAAAACTCAAAGCGTGCTGCGAGTTGTTCCAGCAGGTTCTGCGCAACATACACCGGCGCGTGCCCATGACGATCCAGCAACGGTTTTAGCGCGAGCAAGGCAGGCTCGGCCGCAGGCTCCGTGGTTTCGGTACTCAGGCGCACAAGCCGCAACACCAAGGCATGTCCGGGCGTGACGAATTGTTCCCGGCTCAGTGCCAGCGCGCAGAGCAGGCCCCGCTCGCTATCACTGCGATACGCCTGCGGAGAACCGAACTGGGCGATCATCACCTCCTGCGTCAGCCCCAGTGGAACGCCTCCGAACTGACGCACCAGGCGCTCGATCTCCTCCATCAACGCCGTTGCGGGCAGCCCATCGACCCGAAAGGACAGTTCAAGCACATAACGGATAACGCTGTCATCGACCTGTTTCAGCGCCTGTTGCGCAAAGGCGGCCTGGTGCAACTCGCTCATCGTCTGTCGGATGTGCGCCAAAGCCGTCGAGGCGGGATCGCTCAGCAGCGCGCTCACATCGACCCCGAAGGCCGTCGCCAGGTGCCGAGCGGTGCGATAAAGCACCGGCTTGCCGGTTTCGGCGCGTTTGATGGAAGCGATCGAGACGCACAAATGCCGGTTCAGGCAGGCCTCGGCCAGGGTTTCCTGGCTCAGGCCATGCTGTTTGCGCAGTCCTTTCAACGACACGGCGTCCAGCAGGACACGACCATCGGATATCGAGGCATCGCGCTTGGGCAGGGCAGCAAAGGTGTTGTGTCGGGTGTCCATGTCGATAGCCCTTCTACCCTGGGACAACGGCAGCCGATCGAGTGTACTCCAGCGTCTCCTCCGGGTTCACAAAAAGATGGCATTTGGCCTGATACCAAACTGATACCGGACTGACACCGCTCTGGACTGTCCGGTTATCCCGGGCCTCCTGATACTCACTCCCATCAATTGGCACCCAGTTGATACAACCTGAGCGATGGGAGAAAGGCGATGAACGATGGACTGAAGGGCAACGCAGGCGACGATTTACGGGATATCGGCGGTTCGCAACTGCTGGGGCGCGGACTGAACCGGCTCGACTGGGCCGACGACAGCAACGAGTGCCAGAAGGTTGGTGATACCGAGTCAGGCAAACGCGCCGTGCCGTACCGGAAAACGGCCTACAACGTGGGGAAAAACGTCAGCATGTCCACGGTCGTGGCCAACGACAATTTCTCGACCGAGACGTTTTCCTCCCGTGACGAATACGAAAGACATACCCAGACCAGTGTCGAAGCCGCCGGTAAATATGGCGCCTTTTCCGCCGGCTTCAAAGCCACCTTCGGCAGTGAAATCAAGACGCTCGAAGAGCGCGAAGCCGCGCTCTACAGTCACACGGTGCGGTTATGGAAACTGACCTTCGAAGTCAACCCTGCCAATGCCACTGAAGCGTTCAAGAAGCGTGTCGATGAACTGCCCAAGACCTTCGATCCAGGCAGTCCGACGCCGTTCTTCAATTTCCTCGTCGATTTTGGCGCCGATATCGTCAGCGAAGTGACCGTCGGCGGCTCGCTGAACTATGCGATGACCGCCCTCAAGAGCTTCCTCAGCCAGACCAATACCCTCGATGCAATGGTCAAGGCCGAATACGGTGCATTCATCAGTGGCAGCGCGACGACGTCGATCTCGGAAACGGTCAAGAAAAACATCGCCCATCGCAACGCCAACCTGACCACCCAAGGGGGCACGCACGCTATCGCTTTCAACGCAATGGACCCCAGCAATTGCAACGCGGAGTTCGGCAAATGGCGTGAATCGCTGCCCGACGATCCGACGGTGGTGGAGTTGAAAATCGCGCCGGTCTATCGCTTCGTCAAGGAAGGCGAGACCCGCACCGCCCTGGAGCAAGCCTACCAGTGGTACACCAGCTACAAGGCGGAAATTGAAGGGACTTGGCAAGAGTCGGTGGTTGTCCTCGGCCGCTCCGGACGGCAAACCACCCCCAAGGGCACGGCGACCGGCCCGGCCTTGCGAATGGTGTTCGTCGACAACAAAAGCAAGGAAACCACCGAGAGCTTTCACTACCCGCCCGCAGCGACTGCGTCTACCGCGGAATTTGACCAGTTCTGGGATGCACTGGCCCTGCTGCTGAGACAAAAAAGCGGGCATAAATTGCTCCTGGCCACCGAGCGCTGGCCTCGCGACTCACGCTACTACCCGGGGTACGCCATGCGTGAAGCCCTGCTGTCCAATGGCGCCAGTGACGTTTCGCTCAAGCGCTGGGAAACGCTGACCAAGCACATGCAACCCAACCCGTTATCCGGCCTAACTTATGTGCTGGCGGGCAATGACTTCGAGGCGCCCGGTGTCGACGGGCTCATTGCCGGTTTTGGTCAGGCAGGCAAGGATCTCAACCCAACGGTGAAGATCAAGGCGCGCCTTGCCCACGACTCGTTCGGCAAGGTCAAGCTGGTCAAAACCGAAAAGACCGAGCAAGACCCTCGCACTGCGTTGTACATCGTGCGTAACAATACTGGCGATAAACCGGCACTGGCGGTCGATTCGCAAAACAAAACCCGTATTGCCATGCAAACGCCGGACAGGCACAACCCCGGGCAATTCTGGTACATGCCCGAGCTGGAAAAACCCTATCCGGAAATCAACCACCCGGTCCTGTTGATCAATTACGAGACGGGAGCCTGCTTGCAGGGCATGCACGACCAGGGCGACTGCCGGCTCAAGCCCATCGAGCCGGGTCGCCAGCAGGACGATGTCATTTGGGACCGGCGCGGCGATGAGGTGTTTCACCTGTTGATGGTCTACTACTGGATGGACGCCTTGTGCCTGACCCAGGTGGAAAAGCGCGCCGCCGTCCGGCCTTGGCGCCAGCCTCACGGCATGGATTGGTTGCGCGAGCCGCATCGTCCGTATAGTTGATACCAGGCAGTTATCCCCCTGTGGGAGCTCGCTCCCACAGGTTTGGATTGCCATTCCCTGTAGCCCTGTTGCGTGCGTGGTACCGACCCGATGCAAGTCTTCAACTGTATTCCCTTTATCGGCGACGGCGTGGAAACAGCGCTCGATCCCCGTCGCTTCCCCTATCTGTTCAACGACCACGGACTGGCGCAGCCGAGTGCCCAGGTGCGTGGCAACCTGATCCCGCTCAACCCCGAGAACCCGGCCCTGTCCCTGGGCACTCGCTACTCCGGCATCAGTTGGAGGGAGCGTGAGGTTCCAACGAACAGCGGTTCCTACTGGATCAAGACGTTCGATTTCCACGCCAGCGAAGTGCACTACGAGCCGATCTGGGCAACCCGGGAAACGGCGCAGGCCTTCGGCATGACTCTGCTCGGCAACGGCGAATGCCTGCGTTTCGAGTACGACCAACTGATTCTGGGCCAATACACCTACGGTAAATGGGCGGGTCACCAGTCGCCCTACCTGGGCCCGACACGTCAGCGCGAGCTGCTGACATACAACCCGACCGACCTCGAATACCACAACTTTCCCCACGCGTTTTTTTCCCGTTATGGGCGCTTGCCGCTGGTGATCAGTGTCGCCCGCTGGCGGCCTGCGACGAGAGAGATTCATCTGGCAGACCTATGGGTCCAACCCGGCGATGCGCTGGTCCTGCCGCCCAAGCATTACCCCGACATTGCTCCCAGTGATGCCCTTGGCGCCGAAAACTGGCCGGCCGTCGTGGACATGCATGGCAATCGAAATTCGGCGTTGGCCTGCTGGTTCGGGGACGGTGAGGACTGTTTACTGACGGAGACGATCCTGGCCAATTCGACCTTGATGAACTCTCCCCAGGGTAAACCGCACTATCACGAAGAAAAAACGCCGACGCGCCATGAATTACCGGCGAATTATCGGCCGTGACGATGGCGGCATGGCAGGTCAGGCAGAAAAACCTGGATTGGCGGGGCCAGGAAGAACCCAACCTCGGGCGAACTGTTTTTTACCTAGGCGTGCTTGAGGAATAACGATAAGAATGGCCTGGTATTTTACCAAGAGCCTGCCGCATGAAACGCAAACGCCCGCCGCGCCTGGTCGACTCCCCCTTCCCGACCGACACCGCCGCCTCAGCGGCATGGCACCCTCCCACTTGGGATTGCTCAAGCGACGTATCCAGGCCGGGATACCTGGGCACCATGCTGTACGCCGTGGTGATATTGCTGGCCTTGCCGGTCTACGGACTGGCAGTGCTATCGATGAAGCTGTTTCAAGTCGGCCAAAGCCTGTCGCCCATTCACACAAGAGTGATCGAAGACCCCCTGTTTTTAGCACTCATGTTCATCAGCACATTCGTGGCCGTCTGCATCCTCAAATGGCTCGCCAGCGCGCCTGAAGTGCTCGGTTTCTGCTTTGACGAGCGCCAGCAACGCCTCACCTTCACCCAGCGACGCCGTGCCCGACAGACCACCGAAGAATGCGTGCCGTACAGCGACATCCATTCCATCCGGCCTTACATAACGACTGCTTCGGCCAACGTTTGTCACTTTGAGGTGTGCTTCGCCGGGGCCAATGGCAAGCCGATCGCACTGCGGTTTGGGGATGTAACGGTGCGGGACATGGCGTTCCATGCCGCGTGGTTGAGACAGTCGATTGGCGAAAGGATGCAGGAGGTACTGGATCTGGATTTGTGAGCCGAGGCAGGGAAACTCGTATGCACGGTTCTCAGGAGAGATGAACGCCTCCGATGCCCCTTGGATCTGCCCTCCCGGACTGGGAGGGCAGATTTTTCAGGGGATCAATGAAATTCATGCTTCGCAATGTCGGCCAACGTTAAAGCGCAGTCGCTATGGCCGTTGATTCGCAGGGTTCTCGCATCCGTTCCCTTCAAGGACACCTCGAGCTGCTCCCACGCCGGACAAAAATCCCCCGTTTTAGAGATCGTCAAATCAATAAAGTCCAGGCCATATTCAATGGTCCATCTGATCACCAGGCTATTGCCGTTTTTCCAGCCATGACTGATGCCGTCATCTTCAAATAACACGCCGCTGGAGGTGCCTGAAGGTGCAGGAAAAATCACCAGCTCGCGACGCCGATCAAGCGAGGGGTCATTAAGCTTGTGGCATTCACCGGTCGCTATCGCAGCGCCCCCTCGCACCAACAATGGCAAACGTTCCAAAGGCGCATCCAGAGAAACGTATTGGCCGCCTTCGTACCAGCCACCGGTATGCCAGTCGCACCATCCTGTCGCGTTCAGGGGCAGCCACACCTCGCGCTCGCGTGCGCCTTCCTCTACAACGCTGGCGACGAGAACGTCTCGGCCAAGAAGAAACTCGTCGTTTTCCTCGAACGCTTGAAGGTCGTGCTCGTGGTCAAGAAACGTAGGTCGCAAAATAGGCTCATCTTCGTGACTGGCTTGCCACAGCAACGTATAGAAATAAGGCATCAACCTGTATCGGAGCCCAATAGCGTCACGGACCGCATCGGTGACCGTTGGATGCATCCATGGCTCATTGACGGTGCCATCGTCGTTCCAGGAGTGAATGGTGAAGCGCGGATGCATCACACCATTCTGGACCCAACGGACAAACAGCTCGGGATCCGGTTTATTACCGGAGAACCCACCTACATCGTGCCCCACGTTGTACAACCCCGACAGGCTCATGCCCAGGCCCATGCGGGTGTTATAGCGGAGCGTTTTCCAGTTGGTTCGGTTATCACCGCTCCAGGTCTGAACGTAGCGCTGCATGCCGGCGCAACCTGAGCGTGAGATGAGGTAGGGCCGCTCTGACGGTGAGAAGCGCTGTTGTGCCTCTAGAGACGCTCTCATCATCAGCAATGCCATGACGGGCCGGATATGTTTGATGGCTATCTCGCGCCCGAAGCCTTGGCAGCGTGCCTCGCCGTCCCACACTTCGAATTCATTGTTATCGTTCCACGTAGACTCAATGCCCAGTTCCAACAGCTGTGACGTGACGTTTGACTGCCACCAACTGACAGAGTCCGGGTTGGTGAAGTCCAGATGAGAGCCCTCATCGTCCCAGAAGACCGACCGCTCTGGCCTGTCGTGCTCAGAGTCGGTAATGAACATCTTTTGATTGGCCACCTCGGCGTAGCGCGGATGGTCCTGCAGCAGACAAGGCTTTATGTTGGCAATCAGTCTGACACCGGCATCACGGTAGGCCTGGGCAAGCGCCTTGGGGTCCGGGACTTTTTCATGGTTCCAGTTGAACACATAGCGTTTTTCGCCAATGGAGGTGTACCCCGATGACAGTTGAAAAGAGTCACAGGGAATATCGTGCCGGCGGCACAGATCAAGAAACTCCAGCAACTGTTCCTGGGCATTTTCGGCATCGGTGTAATGCATGGTCGAGCCGCTGTAGCCCAGGCTCCATTTAGGTAGAAACAAGGTGCGTCCGGTCAGGCGAACGAAAGCCTTTGTCACATCCAGTATGCGCGGGCCTGCGAGTACCCAGTAGTCGAGGTCGCCGGCCTCCGCTTTGTACCGACGGTAGGGCCGGTGATAATTATCCAGCTCGTTACCCAGATCAAACAGGCTGGTGTTCAGGTTGTCATAAAACATCCCGAAGCTGGCGTGTTCCTGGTGCGTGATGACAAAGGGAATATGCTTGTACAGCGGGTCGGTGCTCGCAGCGTCATATCCCATTGCGTCCAGGTTACGCATTTCAAAACGTCTGCCGGTGCGGTTCAAATCGCCGGTTTTTTCGCCGAGCCCGTAGTAGCGATGTTCGGGCGCGCGAAGCTGGTAGTGCTCCAGGCCTTCACCATGAGCGTCAAGCGAATAGGCACCGGTGGGCCGATCCGAGACCAACGGCTTCCAGCTCTGGCCATCATGGTATTCCCACTGTAACCACAGCGGCCGATTCACAGTGATGCGGAGTTTTTTGGTGGTGAGCACCAACCGGTCCTGAAACTCTTCGACCCGGTACGCGGGCAAAGAGAAATCCGCTACCGACTCGCGGGACCGGCCCTCCCAGGCGACGTCCTCCCGGGGCGCAATGCTCCAGGTCCGATCCAGTGCCAACGCGCCTGCACGCATGAGCAGAACACGCGCCAAACCGTCTTCAAGAATATAGATTCGGAATAGATGTCGGCCCTCAACCAGCAGCTCGATGTAGCCTTTTTCCTGGGCCTGTAACGTCCAGACTTTAAGTGATTTCATTGTGCACGCACCGCTTTAGGTTTGGACGCTCTGTCTGCGATAAACAAAATCATGAAAAACGCACCTATAAAATCAAAGAGCCCCATTGCAATGAACAATGGGTTGAATCCTATTTTGTCCACGCTGACACCGATGATCAGCGAGAAAATAAAGCTGGCAATCCAGGCGCAGGAACCTCGCATTCCGTTAACCGTCGCCAACTCATCCCGATCAAACGTTTCGACGACCAACGCACTTAACATGCAAGAAATAATCTGGTGGCCAAAACCGCCGACTGAAATAAGCGCAATCGCAACATAGGGGTCTTGCACCTGAGTCATCACGGCCAACGAAAACATCAGGAACGCGCCGGTGATTGAACTGGCGACTATCGAGTTCACCCGGGTGCATTTGAAAAATCGATGGTAAGCGCGTGACAGATAACCGCTGGCGATACTGCCCAAGTCCGCGGCCAGAAACGGAACCCAGGCAAACAGTACGATTTGCTTAAGGTCCATTCCTCTTTCGTTGGCCAGATACAGTGGCACCCAAAAACTCATGACCGCCCATGCCGGTTCAGCCATGAAGGCGGGAAGCGCGATACCGTAAAACCGCTTGTCCCGGCCAATCTTTTTCAACGCTTTAAAAAATGGCATTTGCTGGCCGATTTTTTCGCCGTCTTGTTGAATATGCTTCAACTCATTGGGCGATAAGCGCGGGTGGATATTGGGAGCGTGGTAGAGCCATCCCCAGATGGCAGCCCAGACCAGGCCGATCCCCCCGGAGATTAGAAATGCGCCCTGCCAGCCCAGAGATACATGAGCCAGATAGATGATGGGAGGGGCGAGCATGGCCCCCAAAGAAAAGCCAACCCCTGCCCAACCCGCGGCGATAGGTCGTTCTTTTTTTGGAAACCAGTCCCCTATCGCCTTGGCATTGGCTGGTGTAGCCGCGGCCTCCGAAGCGCCCATAAAAAAACGCAGAATCGCCAGATGAACCCAACTCGCTGCCCCGGCATGCAGAAGGCACATCACCGACCATATGACGGCGCATACCACAAAGCCGAGCTTGAGCCCGATCGCATCGATCAGCCATCCGCAGATGGGTTGGAAAACGGTATAGGCAAGTTGGAAAGAGGCGACCACCCACGAGTATTGTTCAGTGGACATGCTGAACGTGGTTTTTAGTTCCGGCGCCAATATGCCTAATGAATTGCGGGTTATGTAGTTTACGGTGACGCCGAGCAAAAACAGGGAAAGCATCCACCAACGCAAATGTGGGATGAATGTTCGCTTGGCCGAAAGTCGAGCATTGCGTTCGATATCGATAGTCATCAATTCTTCGCCTGTCGCCGGATTTTCCGGCGTTTTGTTTTTATTTGAGGCTTGACGCTATGGCAACGACTCATGACTCGTACAGAAGTAAGCGTGTATAAACTTACATTCTCTTTCACCATGGCTAGGCAAAAACCCAAGGACGCTAGGCTTGCTAGCCCTTTTCTGCTATGAAAGCTTTTACATAAATTGTCTCAATGGATAAGCCGCGGTGGGGAAATTACACATTGCTGAAATCGCGGCACAGACTGGCCTGTCCACAGCTACGGTGTCGCGGGTGCTTGCTGGCAAATCAAATACCCGCCCGGCCACCAGAGAAAAAGTATTAGCAGCGGCTCGTCAGCAGGGCGTGATGGAAGACCTTGCCAATGGTCGTTTCCTGCTCAACGGACTGACCATCTTCGCGCCCTCGCGGGCCTTCAACGTACGCTCTGATATTTTCTACTACAAAGTTATCCAGGGCATCACGCAGGCAGTCGCGCAGCATGATGTTCGAGTCCGCTACTGTGAGCTCGAAGAGGTCGATAGCAACGCATTATTGTTTTTGGAAAAGATGAATCAGAAGGACACCGATGCGGCGATCCTGATTGGTATTGATGATCCGCACATACACCAACTTGCGGCCGACCTCAGCAAGCCGACGGTGCTAATCAACTGCATCGATCGCAGCATGCGCCTGCCCTCGATATCGCCCGACCACTTTTTAATCGGTCATTATTCGATGAATTATCTATTTCAGATGGGCCATCGAAATGTACTGACCCTCCAGTGTCTCAGGCGCTACACGATGGACCTTCGAATACGTGGAATTCGTGACGCCTGGAAGGAGCAAAATCTCGAGTTTGTCGAAGCGAAACACCTAGTAATTTCCGAAGGTTTCGGCAGTGCTGAATCTGAAGCGCAGGTGGCGGCCTTCATGGAAAACTGCGCAGCCGAAGACCGACCGACTGCCATCCTGGCCGGAGGTGACTTTATGGCAGCCGGGGCAGTTAAAGCGCTCCAGAATGCTGGCCTGAGGGTTCCTCACGATGTTTCAGTGATGAGCATGGACGGGTTCAACCTGGCGGACATCAACGATATACCGCTCACCACGCTTCACGTGCCCCGCGATGAATTGGGTGCAGAAGCGATAAGGGTATTAAGACAGCAGCTTTTCGAACCGCGATCTCCTCGTGGCAATCTTCTGCTCGGTGGGCGACTCATCACCGGCAGCTCAGTGCGACGCATCAAGCACAGCGCCAAGCAAACGCCGGTTTATCAGAAGATTATTTATGACTGATTTTACACTGCCAAAAACGCGAAACCCCCGCATGGCGGGGGTTCCTTAGTCAAACTTTATAAAAAGTCTGAGTAGACTCAGAACGGAATATCGTCATCAAAGCTGTCGAAATCCGGAGCCGGTTGCGGCGCGGCCTGTTGTGGGGCCGGACGCTCGCGTTGTGGCTGTGGAGCCGACTGCTGTGGACGAGGCGCCTGCTGACGCGGAGCCGACTGCTGGTAGTTGTTGCCACCTTGTTGCTGGTCGCCCTGTGGACGGCCGCCCAGCAGTTGCATGGTGCCTTGCATGTCGACCACGATTTCGGTGGTGTAACGCTTGATACCGTCTTTTTCCCACTCGCGGGTCTGCAGCTTGCCCTCGATGTATACCTGCGAACCCTTGCGCAGGTATTCGCCGGCGATCTCCGCCACTTTGCCGAACATCGACACGCGGTGCCATTCGGTCTTCTCGACCTTCTGGCCGGTCTGCTTGTCGGTCCACTGTTCGCTGGTCGCCAGACTCAGGTTGGTCACGGCGTTGCCGTTGGGCAGGTAGCGAACCTCAGGATCCTGGCCGCAAGTACCGACCAATATGACTTTGTTAACCCCACGGGCCATAACGTTCTCCTAGGCTTCGCACGTGCTCGGGGCCGGGTTGTTCACCAGGCGCTCGAGCGTCGCGCGATCCAATAATTCGGTGTCGAGTTTGATATACACGGCCGCCTCGTCGGCGACCACCACTGCATCGGTTACTCCAACGACGGCCTTCAGACGCTCGGTCAGGCCAGCCTCACGAATCGCCTCGGGCGATAAGGGCAAGCGCAGGCTCGTCACATAGGGAGGTTCGCGCATGGTAACAGCAAAGGCCAGCCAAAGTGCAGCCAGCGCGGCACATCCCAGGAACACAACCGACAAACCGCCATGCTGGAACAGCCAGCCGCCGAGGATCCCGCCCAACGCCGAACCCAGGAACTGGCTGGTGGAATAAACCCCCATCGCCGTGCCCTTGCCGCCCGCTGGTGAAACCTTGCTGATCAGCGACGGCAGCGACGCCTCCAACAGGTTGAACGCGGTGAAGAACACCACCGTGCCGATCACCAGGGCCCGCAAGCTGTCGCCGAACTGCCAGAAGAATAGCTCAGTGAGCATCAGCGTCATGACGGCGCCGAGCAAAACTCGTTTCATTTTGCGTCGCTTCTCGCCATAGATGATGAACGGGATCATGGCGAAGAACGAAATCAGCAGCGCGGTCAGGTACACCCACCAATGCTGTTCCTTGGGCAGGCCGGCCTTCTGCACCAGCGCCAACGGCAAGGCGACGAAACTGGACATGAGCATGGCGTGGAGCACAAAGATACCCAGGTCCAGGCGCAACAGGTCCGGATGCTTGAGCGTCGGGATCAACGCCTGGCGGGCTACCCCGGACTCCCGGTGCTGCAACGGCCCGGTGGCATGCGGCACCATGAACGCCACGATCAGGATGCCCACCAGCGCCATGGCACCGGTGGCCAGGAACAGCCCCGACAAACCAAAGGCACGGGTCAGCAAGGGACCTACGACCATGGCGACGGCGAACGACAGACCGATGGTCATGCCGATCATGGCCATGGCTTTGGTCCGATGCTGTTCGCGGGTCAAGTCCGACAGCAGCGCCATGACGGCAGCGGAAATGGCCCCGGCGCCCTGTAGGATGCGTCCGGCGATCACGCCCCAGATCGAATCGGCATTGGCCGCCAGCACACTGCCCAGGGCGAAGACGATCAGCCCCAGGTAGATAACCGGACGACGGCCGATGCGGTCGGAAATGATCCCGAACGGGATCTGGAAAATCGCCTGGGTCAGGCCGTAAGCGCCAATCGCCAGGCCAATGAGGGCCGGCGTCGCGCCCGCCAGGTCCATGCCATAGGTCGCCAGCACCGGCAACACCATGAACATGCCCAGCATACGGAAGGCGAACACCAGGGCAAGACCGCTTGCCGCGCGGGTCTCTGCGCTACTCATGCGTTCGCTGTGGGGATCGTGCATGGAAAAACCTCATGTGAACCGGCGGCGATTCTACCAGTCCCATCGATTGAGAGGGTATATGGCGACCGTTTGCCGCGCAGTCTTCATGTATGGCTGCAAACTCACTTTCAATAGTGTGCATCCATCCAGTATTTGCCCGTATACTCCTACGTTTTCGACGCCCGCCGAGCGAGGCCACTTTGGACAAGATCCTGATTCGTGGGGCCCGTACCCACAACCTGAAGAACATCGACCTGACCCTGCCACGGGACAAACTGATCGTCATCACCGGCCTGTCCGGATCCGGCAAATCATCCCTGGCCTTCGATACCCTGTACGCCGAAGGTCAGCGGCGCTATGTCGAATCGCTGTCGGCCTATGCCCGGCAGTTCCTGTCGATGATGGAAAAACCCGACGTCGACACCATCGAAGGCCTGTCGCCGGCGATCTCCATCGAGCAGAAGTCGACGTCCCATAACCCACGGTCGACGGTCGGCACCATCACCGAGATCTACGACTACTTGCGCCTGCTGTATGCACGAGTGGGCATCCCCCGCTGCCCCGACCACGACATTCCCCTGGAAGCCCAGACCGTCAGCCAGATGGTCGACCTGGTGCTGGCCCAGCCAGAAGGCAGCAAGCTGATGCTGCTGGCCCCGGTGATTCGCGAGCGCAAGGGCGAGCACCTGATGGTCTTCGAAGAACTGCGCGCCCAGGGCTTCGTGCGGGCCCGGGTCAACGGCAAGCTGTGCGAGCTGGACGAACTGCCGAAGCTGGATAAACAGAAGAAGCATTCGATTGATGTCGTCGTGGACCGCTTCAAAGTCCGTGCCGACCTGCAACAGCGGCTGGCCGAGTCCTTCGAGACCGCACTGAAGCTGGCCGACGGCATCGCCCTGGTCGCGCCGATGGACGACGAACCCGGCGAGGAAATCATCTTCTCCGCGCGCTTCGCCTGCCCGATCTGCGGTCATGCCATCAGTGAGCTGGAACCCAAGCTGTTTTCCTTCAACAACCCGGCCGGCGCCTGCCCGACCTGCGATGGCCTGGGGGTCAAGCAGTTCTTCGACACCAAGCGCCTGGTCAACGGCGAACTGACCCTGGCCGAAGGGGCGATTCGCGGCTGGGACAGGCGCAACGTCTATTACTTCCAGATGCTCGGGTCGCTGGCGGCCCATTACAAGTTCAGCCTGGACAAGCCGTTCAACGAGCTCCCCGCCGACCAGCAGAAATTCATCCTGCATGGCAGTGGTGCGCAGAATGTCGACTTCAAATACCTGAACGACCGCGGTGATATCGTCAAGCGCTCCCACCCTTTCGAAGGCATCGTGCCAAACCTGGAACGTCGCTATCGCGAGACCGAGTCGGCCAGCGTGCGCGAAGAACTGGCCAAGTTCCTCAGCACCCAGCCCTGCCCCGATTGCCGTGGCACCCGGTTGCGGCGAGAAGCGCGGCATGTGTGGGTCGGCGAGAAAACCTTGCCAGCGGTGACCAATCTGCCGATCGGTGACGCCACCGATTATTTCGGCGGTTTGAAACTCACCGGTCGCAGGGGCGAGATTGCCGACAAGATCCTCAAGGAAATCCGCGAGCGCCTGCAGTTTCTGGTGAACGTCGGCCTGGATTACCTGACCCTCGATCGCAGCGCTGACACCTTGTCCGGCGGCGAAGCCCAGCGTATCCGCCTGGCCAGCCAGATCGGCGCCGGCCTGGTGGGGGTGATGTACATCCTCGACGAGCCGTCCATCGGCCTGCACCAGCGGGACAACGACCGGCTGCTCGGCACCCTCAAGCACCTGCGGGACATCGGCAATACGGTGATTGTGGTCGAGCACGACGAAGACGCCATTCGCCTGGCCGATTATGTGGTGGACATCGGCCCGGGCGCAGGAGTGCATGGTGGGCATATCGTTGCCCAGGGCACCGCCGCCGAAGTCATGGCGCATCCCGACTCCCTGACCGGTAAATACCTGTCGGGTCGGGTGAAGATCAAGGTGCCCGCCAAGCGCACACCGCGCAACAAGAAGCTGTCGCTGACCCTCAAGGGCGCCCGTGGCAACAACTTGCGCAACGTCGACCTGGAAATCCCGATCGGCCTGCTGACCTGCGTTACCGGCGTGTCCGGTTCCGGTAAATCGACGCTTATCAACAACACCTTGTTCCCCCTCAGTGCCACGGCCCTGAACGGCGCCACCACCCTGGAAGCTGCCGCCCACGACAGCATCAAGGGCCTGGAGCACCTGGACAAGGTCGTCGATATCGACCAGAGCCCGATCGGCCGCACGCCGCGCTCCAACCCGGCGACCTACACCGGGCTGTTCACGCCGATCCGCGAACTGTTCGCCGGCGTACCGGAGTCGCGCTCCCGGGGCTACGGCCCTGGCCGCTTCTCGTTCAACGTCAAGGGTGGGCGCTGCGAAGCCTGCCAGGGCGATGGCCTGATCAAGGTGGAGATGCACTTCCTGCCGGACATCTACGTGCCGTGCGACGTGTGCAAGAGCAAGCGCTACAACCGCGAAACCCTGGAGATCAAGTACAAGGGCAAGAACATCCACGAAACCCTCGAGATGACCATCGAGGAAGCACGGGTGTTCTTCGACGCGGTACCGGCGCTGGCGCGCAAGCTCCAGACCTTGATGGATGTAGGTCTGTCGTACATCAAGCTGGGGCAGTCGGCAACGACCTTGTCCGGCGGCGAGGCCCAGCGGGTCAAGTTGTCCCGTGAACTGTCCAAGCGCGACACCGGCAAGACCCTGTACATCCTCGACGAGCCGACCACTGGCCTGCACTTCGCCGATATCCAGCAATTGCTCGACGTGCTGCATCGTCTGCGCGACCACGGCAACACCGTGGTGGTGATCGAGCACAACCTGGATGTGATCAAGACCGCTGACTGGCTGGTGGACCTGGGGCCGGAAGGCGGCTCCAAGGGTGGACAGATCATCGCGGTAGGTACACCTGAGCAAGTGGCCGAGATGAAGCAGTCCTACACCGGCCACTACCTCAAGCCGTTGCTGGAGCGTGATCGGGACTGATTTCCCCCGGGCATGCAAAAGCCCCTGTCATCTCATCGATGACAGGGGCTTTTTGTTTTTCTGTGGGACCGAGCTGGCTCCCACAATGCGTACGTCAGAACTGCGACTGCAGGTAGTTTTCCAGGCCTATCAACTTGATCAGACCCAACTGCTTCTCGAGCCAGTAGGTATGGTCTTCTTCGGTATCGTTGAGCTGGATGCGCAGGATTTCGCGGGTTACGTAGTCATTGTGCTGTTCGCAAAGCTCGATGCCTTTGCACAGCGCAGCGCGTACTTTGTATTCCAGGCGCAAGTCGGCGGCAAGCATGTCAGGCACCGTGGTCCCAATGTCCAGATCGTCCGGGCGCATCCGCGGCGTGCCTTCGAGCATCAGGATCCGGCGCATCAATGCATCGGCGTGCTGTGCTTCTTCTTCCATCTCATGGTTGATACGTTCGTAGAGCTCGGTAAAACCCCAATCCTCGTACATCCGCGAGTGGATGAAATATTGATCACGGGCTGCCAGCTCACCTGTCAGCAACGTGTTGAGGTAATCGATTACGTCTGGGTGACCTTGCATCGCCCACATCTCCACAAGCTTTGAAAGGCTGTAGTTTGAACCAAGCTGAACGCGAGGTCACTGGCTCATCGCAATAAAAGCGAAGAAAATCCGAGAAAAGCAGGTGAAATAACGCAAAAACCGCCCTAATGCGGGCGGTTCTGCTTCTCGTTTAGACTTAGTTAAGCTGTACGCCCAACGCCTTGGCAATGCCTTCCCCGTAAGCGACGTCCGCCTTGAAGAAATGCTGCAACTGACGGTCAACGACATCTGCCGATACACCGGCCATCGCACCGGCGATATTGTTGATCAGCAGAGCTTTCTGCTCGACGTTCATCAGGCGGAACAGCGCGCCGGCGTGGCTGTAGTAATCGGTGTCTTCGCGATGATCATAACGATCCGCCGCACCACTGAGCTCCAGCGCTGGCTCGGCATAGCGTGGAGCTTGCTTCGGCGCTTCGACATAGCTATTGGGCTCGTAGTTCGGTGCCGCACCGCCGTTGCTGCCAAAAGCCATGGCTCCATCGCGCTGGTAGGTGTTGACCGGGCTGCGTGGGGCATTCACTGGCAATTGCTGGTGGTTGGTGCCTACACGGTAGCGGTGTGCATCAGCGTAAGCGAATACACGGCCTTGCAGCATGCGATCGGGCGAAAGACCAACACCCGGCACCATGTTGCTCGGTCCGAATGCCGCCTGCTCGACCTCAGCAAAGTAGTTCAGCGGGTTACGGTTGAGTTCGAGCTCCCCCACTTCAATCAGCGGAAACTCTTTCTGTGACCAGGTCTTGGTCACGTCGAACGGGTTTTCGTAATGAGCAGCGGCCTGGGCCTCGGTCATGATCTGGATGCAGACACTCCATTTCGGGAAATCACCACGCTCAATCGCATTGAACAGGTCGCGCTGAGCGTAGTCCGGATCGGTGCCGGCCAGGCGTGCCGCTTCGGCGGGAGCCAGGTTCTTGATCCCCTGCTTGGTCTTGTAGTGCCACTTCACCCAGTGCCGCTCACCCTGGGCGCTGATCAGGCTGTAGGTGTGACTGCCGAAGCCGTGCATATGCCGGTAGCCATCCGGAATGCCCCGGTCAGAGAACAAAATGGTGACCTGATGCAACGCCTCAGGCGAGTGCGACCAGAAATCCCACATCGCCTGGGCACTTTTCAGGTTGCTTTGCGGCAGACGCTTCTGGGTATGGATGAAGTCTGGAAATTTCAGCGGGTCACGGATGAAAAAGACCGGCGTGTTGTTGCCAACAATGTCCCAGTTTCCTTCCTCGGTATAGAACTTCAAGGCAAAGCCGCGCGGATCGCGCTCAGTGTCGGCAGAACCACGCTCACCACCTACAGTGGAAAACCGCAGGAAGGTTGGCGTTTGCTTACCGACCGACTCGAACAGCTTGGCGCTGGTGTATTGAGTGATGTCCCGGGTGACGGTGAATGTACCGTAGGCCCCCGACCCCTTGGCGTGCACTCGACGCTCAGGAATGTTCTCGCGGTTGAAGTGAGCAAGCTTCTCGATGAGGTGGAAATCGTCGAGCAACAGCGGGCCGCGCGGGCCGGCGGAGCGAGAATTCTGGTTATCGGCGACAGGAGCGCCGCTTGCGGTCGTAAGCGTTTTGGTCTGGCTCATGCTCTATCTTCCTAGGTCGGTCTTTGAACTGCCGGCTAATCGGCTGGAAGGGAGTATTGATCAACAATCATGACACCTACAAATTCATTAAACTGCAGACACCCATAGAAAATATCTACCAACACCCTCTGTGCCAATAGTGCCGCCTAACCTCCAGCGGAAACTTGTACGAATAGAGCTTTCTTACGCCCACAAAAAACCGGGCGCTAGGCCCGGTTCTTCGTTACAGACTGTCGTCTTACTCGGCGCTTACAGCTTCGCCGGCAGTAGCACGATCAACCAACTCGACGTACGCCATAGGCGCGTTGTCGCCAGCGCGGAAACCGCACTTGAGAATGCGCAGGTAGCCACCCTCACGGGTAGCGTAACGCTTGCCCAGGTCGTTGAAGAGCTTACCAACGATAGCTTTCGAACGAGTACGGTCGAAAGCCAGACGGCGGTTAGCCAGGCTATCTGTCTTGGCCAGAGTGATCAGCGGCTCAGCAACGCGGCGCAGTTCTTTGGCTTTCGGCAGTGTAGTTTTGATCAGCTCGTGCTCGAACAGCGACACCGCCATGTTTTGGAACATGGCCTTGCGGTGCGAGCTGGTGCGGCTCAGGTGACGACCACTTTTACGATGACGCATGGTTCATTCCTTACCAAACACAACGTTCGGTGATTACGACGATCAGGCAGTCGCCTTGTCGTCCTTCTTAAGACTTGCAGGCGGCCAGTTGTCGAGGCGCATGCCGAGGGACAGACCGCGGGAGGCCAGAACGTCCTTGATTTCAGTCAAGGATTTCTTGCCAAGGTTCGGAGTCTTCAACAGCTCTACTTCGGTACGCTGAATCAGGTCGCCGATGTAGTAGATGTTTTCCGCCTTAAGGCAGTTAGCCGAACGTACAGTCAGTTCCAGATCGTCAACCGGGCGAAGCAGGATCGGATCGATCTCGTCTTCCTGCTCGACAACCACTGGCTCACTGTCACCTTTGAGGTCGACGAACGCAGCCAACTGCTGTTGCAGGATGGTTGCAGCGCGGCGAATAGCCTCTTCAGGATCCAGGGTACCGTTGGTTTCCAGATCAATAACCAGCTTGTCCAGGTTGGTACGCTGCTCGACACGGGCGTTTTCCACCACGTATGCGATACGGCGAACTGGGCTGAACGAAGAGTCAAGCTGCAAGCGACCGATGCTGCGGCTTTCGTCTTCATCGCTCTGACGCGAGTCTGCCGGTTCATAACCACGACCACGAGCTACAGTGAGCTTCATGTTCAGGGCGCCGTTAGACGCCAGGTTAGCGATTACGTGATCGGGGTTAACGATCTCGACATCATGATCCAGCTGAATATCGGCAGCGGTAACCACCCCCGAACCCTTCTTCGACAAGGTCAGCGTAACTTCGTCACGACCGTGCAGCTTGATAGCCAGACCTTTAAGGTTCAACAGGATTTCAATTACATCTTCCTGTACACCTTCGATGGCGCTGTACTCGTGGAGCACACCGTCAATCTCGGCCTCGACTACTGCACAGCCGGGCATTGAGGACAACAGGATGCGGCGCAGCGCGTTGCCCAGGGTGTGGCCGAAACCACGCTCGAGAGGCTCGAGTGTGATCTTGGCGCGGGTTGGACTGACAACCTGCACATCAATATGGCGGGGTGTCAGGAACTCATTTACCGAAATCTGCATGGATGCACCTATTTTCTAGCCCTTACTTGGAGTAGAGCTCGACAATCAGGCTTTCGTTGATGTCGGCGGACAGATCACTGCGAGCAGGAACGTTCTTGAAAACGCCCGACTTCTTCTCAGTGTCTACTTCTACCCATTCTACGCGGCCACGTTGGGCACACAGATCGAGAGCTTGGACAATGCGAAGTTGGTTCTTTGCTTTCTCGCGAACAGCAACCACGTCACCAGCACGAACCTGGTAGGACGGAACGTTTACGGTTTGACCGTTAACGCTGATCGACTTGTGCGATACCAGCTGACGGGATTCGGCACGAGTAGAACCGAAACCCATACGGTATACAACGTTGTCCAGACGGCATTCGAGCAGCTGCAGCAGGTTTTCACCGGTTGCGCCTTTCTTGCCAGCAGCTTCTTTGTAGTAGCCGCTGAATTGACGCTCGAGAACGCCGTAGATACGACGGACCTTCTGCTTTTCACGCAGTTGGGTGCCGTAATCGGACTGGCGACCGCGGCGTTGGCCGTGGATACCAGGTGCTGCTTCAATGTTGCACTTCGATTCGATCGCGCGCACGCCGCTCTTCAGAAAGAGATCGGTGCCTTCGCGACGAGCGAGTTTGCATTTTGGACCAATGTAACGAGCCATTCTTTACAATCTCCTGGATTACACGCGGCGCTTCTTCGGCGGACGGCACCCGTTGTGCGGGATTGGCGTCACGTCGGTGATGCTGGCGATCTTGTAGCCACAGCCGTTCAAAGCGCGGACTGCGGATTCACGACCTGGACCTGGACCTTTGACGTTGACGTCGAGGTTTTTCAGGCCGTATTCCAGCGCAGCTTGACCAGCACGCTCAGCAGCTACTTGAGCAGCGAACGGGGTGGACTTGCGGGAACCGCGGAAACCCGAACCACCGGAGGTAGCCCAGGAAAGAGCGTTACCTTGACGGTCGGTAATGGTCACGATGGTGTTGTTAAAAGAAGCATGGATGTGGGCGATGCCATCAACCACTGTCTTTTTAACTTTTTTACGAGGACGAGCAGCAGGTTTTGCCATGATTAAATTCCTGTCGATTCGCTGGGGCGATTACTTGCGGATCGGCTTACGCGGACCTTTACGGGTACGCGCGTTGGTCTTGGTACGCTGACCGCGTACTGGAAGACCACGACGATGACGCAGACCGCGATAGCAACCGAGGTCCATCAAGCGCTTGATTTTCATGTTGATTTCGCGACGCAGGTCACCTTCAGTGGTGAACTTCGCCACTTCGCCACGCAGCTGTTCAATCTGCTCGTCGCTCAGATCTTTGATCTTTGCCGCTGGGTTGACCCCAGTCACTGCACAAATTTTCTGTGCAGTAGTGCGACCAACACCATAGATGTAGGTCAGCGAGATAACAGTATGCTTGTTATCTGGAATGTTAACGCCTGCAATACGGGCCATTCAGTGGGACTCCAATTGACAGCTACCTACGCCCCGGAAGCCAAGAAATAGGGCGCGAGATAATATCGCTGTAATAACAAATAATCAACCCGGCAGCGCACTAGCTGCCGGGCTTAAAGCACAATCACACTCAGCCTTGGCGCTGTTTGTGACGCGGTTCCGCGCTGCAAATTACCCGAACAACACCTTCGCGGCGAATAATCTTGCAGTTACGGCACAGCTTTTTCACCGATGCACGAACTTTCATCACCAACTCCTCGAACCTTATGGACGCTACTCAGCGCAACATGCCGCTGCCGTAGCCCTTCAGGTTGGCTTTCTTCATCAGGGATTCGTACTGGTGCGAAACGAGGTGCGATTGTACTTGGGACATGAAGTCCATCACAACCACGACCACGATCAGCAACGAGGTCCCGCCAAGGTAGAACGGTACGTTTGCCGCAACCACCAGGAACTGGGGCAACAGACAGACGGCCGTCATGTAAAGAGCACCGAACATGGTCAAGCGAGTCAGAACGCCATCAATGTAGCGCGCAGACTGCTCACCTGGACGGATGCCCGGAATAAAGGCACCGGACTTCTTCAGGTTTTCCGCTACGTCTTTCGGATTGAACATCAACGCCGTATAGAAGAAGCAGAAGAAAATAATCCCTGCACTAAACAGCAGAATATTCAACGGCTGACCAGGAGCGATCGACTGCGAGATGTCCTGTAACCAGCCCATACCTTCAGACTGGCCGAACCAGGCACCCAACGAAGCCGGGAACAGCAGGATGCTGCTCGCGAAAATAGCCGGAATTACGCCGGCCATGTTCACCTTCAACGGCAAGTGGCTGGTCTGCGCAGCAAAGACCTTGCGGCCCTGCTGACGCTTGGCGTAGTGAACAGCAATACGACGCTGACCACGCTCAATGAACACCACGAAACCGATAATCGCTACTGCCAGCAAACCGATGGCAACCAGGGCGAAAATGTTGATATCACCCTGACGCGCAGACTCGAAAGACTGCCCGATCGCTCTCGGAAGACCGGCGACGATACCTGCGAAAATCAACATCGAGATACCGTTGCCAACACCACGCTCAGTAATCTGCTCACCCAGCCACATCATGAACATCGCGCCCGCCACAAAAGTGGTTACCGCAACGAAATAGAAGCTAAAGTCAGCAGTGAACGATACGCCCTGCCCCGCCAGGCCAATGGACATGCCAATGGCTTGAACGAGGGCGAGGACGACAGTGCCGTAGCGGGTGTACTGGCTGATCTTGCGACGGCCAGCTTCACCTTCCTTCTTCAACTGCTCCAGCTGCGGGCTGACGGCGGTCATCAGTTGCATGATGATCGATGCCGAGATGTACGGCATGATCCCCAGTGCAAAGATGCTCATCCGTTCCAGCGCGCCGCCGGAAAACATGTTGAACAAGCTAAGAATGGTCCCCTCATTCTGTCGAAACAGGTCCGCGAGTCGGTCCGGGTTGATACCTGGAACCGGGATGTGTGCGCCTATTCGGTAGACGATAATCGCCAGGAACAGAAAACGCAGACGAGCCCAGAGTTCAGACATACCGCCTTTGCCGAGCGCAGAGAGAGCACCTTGCTTAGCCATTTATTCCTCGAACTTGCCGCCAGCTGCTTCGATAGCCGCACGCGCACCTTTGGTGGCGCCGATTCCCTTTCCGATGGTGACAGCACGAGCAACTTCGCCCGACAGCATGATTTTCACACGCTGTACGTTCTGGTTGATCACGTTGGCATCCTTCAGGGACTGCACGGTGACGATGTCGCCATCCACTTTAGCCAGCTCGGACAGACGCACTTCTGCGCGGTCCATGGCCTTCAGGGAAACGAAACCGAACTTCGGCAGGCGACGATGCAGCGGCTGTTGACCGCCTTCAAAGCCTGGAGCAATAGTGCCACCGGAGCGGGAGGTCTGACCTTTGTGGCCACGGCCACCGGTCTTGCCCAAACCACTACCGATACCACGGCCCGGACGATGCTTTTCGCGACGGGAACCCGGCGCTGGACTCAGATCATTGAGTTTCATCGATTAACCCTCGACACGCAGCATGTAGTAAGCCTTGTTGATCATCCCGCGATTCTCGGGAGTATCCAGGACTTCTACAGTGTGACCGATGCGACGCAGACCCAGACCCTTAACGCACAATTTGTGGTTAGGGATGCGGCCGGTCATGCTTTTGATCAGCGTAACTTTTACGGTAGCCATGATCAGAAGATCTCCTTGACGCTTTTGCCACGCTTGGCGGCAATGGATTCAGGAGACTGCATTGCTTTCAAACCCTTGAAAGTGGCGTGAACCACGTTTACCGGGTTAGTCGAGCCGTAGCACTTGGCCAGAACGTTCTGAACGCCAGCAACTTCGAGGACAGCACGCATAGCGCCGCCAGCGATGATACCGGTACCTTCAGAAGCAGGCTGCATGTACACCTTCGAAGCGCCATGGGCAGACTTCATTGCGTACTGCAGAGTGGTGCCGTTCAGATCAACCTGGATCATGTTGCGGCGAGCAGCTTCCATTGCCTTCTGGATCGCAGCAGGCACTTCACGCGACTTGCCACGGCCGAAGCCAACACGGCCCTTACCATCACCTACCACGGTCAACGCGGTGAAAGTGAAGATACGGCCGCCTTTAACGGTTTTGGCTACGCGGTTAACTTGAACCAGCTTCTCGATGTAGCCTTCGTCGCGCTTTTGGTCGTTATTTGACATAACTTAGAACTCCAGCCCAGCTTCACGAGCAGCATCAGCCAGCGCCTTGACGCGGCCGTGGTACTTGAAGCCAGAGCGGTCGAAAGCCACCTGCGAGACGCCAGCGGCTTTTGCACGCGTAGCGACCAGCTGGCCAACCTTAGTGGCCGCGTCGATGTTGCCAGTGGCGCCATCACGCAGTTCTTTATCCAAAGTCGAGGCACTTGCCAGGACTTTGTTGCCGTCGGCCGAAATGACCTGGGCGTAGATGTGCTGCGACGAGCGGAACACGCAGAGACGCACGACTTCGAGTTCGTGCATTTTCAGGCGTGCTTTGCGAGCGCGACGCAGTCGAGTAACTTTTTTGTCGGTCATTTGCTATGCCCTACTTCTTCTTGGCTTCTTTACGACGGACGACTTCGTCCGCGTAGCGCACACCTTTGCCTTTGTACGGCTCTGGTGGACGGAAGTCGCGGATCTCGGCGGCCACTTGACCTACCAGCTGCTTGTCGATGCCCTTGATCAGGATATCGGTCTGGCTAGGAGTCTCAGCGGTGATGCCTTCCGGCAGTTCATAATCCACTGGGTGCGAGAAGCCAAGAGCCAGGTTCAGCACTGTGCCTTTTGCTTGCGCTTTGTAACCAACACCGACCAGCTGGAGCTTACGCTCGAAGCCTTGGCTTACGCCTTGGACCATGTTGTTTACCAACGCACGAGTGGTACCAGCCATTGCGCGAGTCTGTTGATCGCCATTGCGAGCAGCGAAACGCAGCTCACCAGCTTCTTCAACGATCTCAACGGACGAATGGATGTTCAGTTGCAGAGTGCCCTTGGCACCCTTCACCGAAAGCTGTTGGCCTGCGAATTTGACTTCGACACCGGCTGGCAGCTTAACGGGGTTCTTAGCGACGCGTGACATGCTTATCCCCCCTTAGAACACAGTGCAAAGAACTTCGCCGCCGACACCGGCAGCGCGCGCAGCACGATCCGTCATCACACCTTTGTTGGTGGAGACGATAGACACACCGAGACCGCCACGAACTTTTGGCAGATCATCGACGGACTTGTACTGACGCAGGCCTGGACGGCTAACGCGCTTCACTTCCTCGATGACCGGACGGCCTTCGAAGTACTTCAGCTCGATGGACAGCAGAGGCTTGATTTCGCTGCTGATCTGATAACCCGCAATGTAACCTTCGTCCTTCAGGACTTTGGCAACAGCTACCTTCAACGTAGAAGATGGCATGCTTACGACGGACTTTTCAGCCATCTGGGCATTACGGATACGAGTTAGCATGTCCGCTAACGGGTCCTGCATACTCATGGGCTAGACGCTCCTAATACACAAAAAATTAGCCTTGCGGCTAGTACGTGTCGCCGAGCGCATCCGCGCAAAAAAAGCACGGGCTCAGGCGAGCCGGGTATTCTAGACACACCCCACAAATGAATCAAGCCCCAAAAGGGGCTTGATTCAAGTTCAAGGTCACCGGTGGTCAGGATCTTGCGACCCGGAACACCGCGACTTTGATCAGGCTTACCAGCTGGCTTTAACCAGACCTGGAACGTCACCACGCATTGCAGCTTGACGCAGCATGTTACGGCCGAGGCCGAACTTGCGGTACACGCCGTGCGGACGACCAGTCAGGCGGCAGCGGTTACGCATGCGCGAGGCGCTTGCGTCACGTGGCTGCTTCTGCAGTGCTACGGTAGCTTCCCAACGTGCTTCTGGACTTGCGTTCAGATCTACGATGATAGCTTTCAGCGCTGCACGCTTGGTGGCGTACTTGGCAACGGTGAGCTGACGCTTCAGCTCACGGTTTTTCATGCTCTTCTTGGCCATTTTCCTACTCCAATCAGTTGCGGAACGGGAATTTGAAAGCGCGCAGCAGTGCGCGACCTTCGTCATCCGTCCGAGCAGTGGTGGTCAGGGTAATGTCCAGACCGCGGAGAGCGTCGATCTTGTCGTAATCGATTTCCGGGAAAATGATCTGCTCTTTAACGCCCATGCTGTAGTTACCACGACCATCGAAGGACTTGGCATTCAGGCCGCGGAAGTCGCGAACCCGAGGCAGGGAGATCGACAGCAGACGATCCAGGAACTCGTACATACGCTCACGGCGCAGGGTCACTTTGACGCCGATCGGCCAACCTTCACGGACTTTAAAGCCAGCGATGGATTTCCGAGCGTAAGTCACAACGACTTTCTGACCGGTGATCTTTTCCAGGTCAGCAACAGCGTGCTCGATGACTTTTTTGTCGCCGATCGCTTCGCCCAGACCCATGTTCAGGGTGATTTTGGTAACGCGCGGAACTTCCATCACGTTCGAAAGCTTAAGTTCTTCCTTAAGTTTCGGTGCGATTTCCTTCCGGTAAATCTCTTTTAGTCGTGCCATGGTCTTCTACCTAGCAGTGTTCAAGCATCAACCGCTTTTTGGGTCGACTTGAAGACACGAATTTTCTTACCGTCTTCTACTTTGAAACCAACGCGGTCAGCCTTGTTGGTTTCGCCGTTGAAAATGGCGACGTTGGAAGCGTGCAGTGGCGCTTCTTTCTCGACGATACCGCCCTGTACGCCCGACATCGGGTTAGGCTTGGTATGACGCTTGACCAGGTTCAGACCACCAACAACCAGACGGTTGTCAGCAAGAACCTTCAGCACCTTACCGCGCTTACCTTTGTCTTTGCCGGCGATCACGATGATCTCGTCGTCACGACGAATCTTTTGCATGTCGGATCTCCTTACAGCACTTCTGGGGCGAGCGAGACGATCTTCATGAACTTCTCAGTACGAAGTTCACGGGTCACTGGCCCAAAGATACGGGTGCCGATCGGCTCTTGCTTGTTGTTCAGAAGAACAGCAGCGTTGCCATCAAAGCGGATAATGGAGCCATCTGCACGGCGAACGCCGTGACGAGTGCGGACTACAACAGCAGTCATCACTTGGCCTTTTTTCACCTTACCGCGAGGAATTGCTTCCTTCACGGTAACTTTGATGATGTCACCAATACCAGCGTAACGACGATGGGAGCCACCCAGCACCTTGATGCACATAACGCGGCGAGCGCCGCTGTTATCGGCCACATCGAGCATGGATTGAGTCTGAATCATATAATTTCTCCGACCCCTAGTCCTTAGACTTCCACAGCGCGTTCGAGAACATCAACCAGCGCCCAAGACTTGGTCTTGGCCAAAGGACGAGTTTCACGAATAGTGACTTTGTCGCCGATGTGGCACTGATTGGTTTCGTCGTGCGCGTGCAGCTTAGTCGAACGCTTAACGTATTTACCGTAGATCGGGTGCTTAACGCGACGCTCGATCAGAACGGTGATGGTTTTGTCCATCTTGTCGCTGACAACACGGCCAGTCAGCGTACGGACAGTTTTTTCGGCTTCAGCCATGATTACTTACCTGCCTGCTGGTTGAGCACAGTTTTCACGCGAGCGATGTCACGCTTAACTTGCGAGAGCAGATGAGACTGCCCCAACTGGCCAGTTGCCTTCTGCATACGCAGATTGAACTGGTCGCGCAGCAGGCCGAGCAGTTGCTCGTTCAGCTGCTGTGCTGATTTTTCACGAAGTTCATTCGCTTTCATCACATCACCGTCCGTTTAACAAAGGAGGTGGCGAGCGGCAGCTTTGCAGCAGCCAGGGCGAAAGCCTCACGCGCCAGCTCTTCAGAAACACCCTCGATTTCATACAGGACTTTGCCTGGCTGAATCTGGGCAACCCAGTACTCCACGTTACCCTTACCTTTACCCATCCGAACTTCGAGTGGCTTCTTGGTGACAGGCTTGTCCGGGAATACACGGATCCAGATCTTGCCGCCACGTTTTACGTGACGGGTCAGAGCACGACGCGCTGACTCGATCTGACGAGCGGTGAGACGACCACGAGCAACAGACTTCAGCGCGAACTCGCCGAAGCTGACTTTGCTACCGCGCAATGCCAGGCCACGGTTGTGACCGGTCATCTGCTTGCGGAACTTCGTACGCTTTGGTTGCAACATTTGGCGTACCCCTTACTTAGCAGCTTTTTTACGAGGCGCTGGTGCTTGTGGTTTCAGCTCTTCTTGGCGACCACCAATTACTTCGCCTTTGAAGATCCAAACCTTTACACCGATCACACCGTAGGTGGTGTGAGCTTCGTAGTTGGCATAGTCGATGTCGGCACGCAGGGTGTGCAGTGGCACACGACCTTCGCGATACCATTCAGTACGTGCGATTTCAGCACCGCCGAGACGACCGCTCACTTGGATTTTGATGCCTTTGGCACCAATGCGCATTGCGTTCTGTACAGCGCGCTTCATAGCGCGACGGAACATTACGCGACGCTCCAGCTGCTGAGCTACGCTCTGCGCAACCAGCATACCGTCGAGCTCCGGCTTGCGGATCTCTTCGATATTGATGTGCACAGGCACACCCATTTGCTTGGTCAGGTCCTGACGCAGTTTCTCAACATCTTCACCTTTCTTCCCGATAACGATACCTGGACGAGCGGTGTGGATGGTGATACGTGCAGTCTGCGCCGGACGATGGATATCGATACGGCTTACGGACGCGCTTTTTAGTTTGTCTTGGAGATACTCACGCACCTTCAGATCAGCGAACAAGTAGTCCGCATAAGTCCGACCGTCTGCGTACCAGACGGAGGTGTGCTCCTTGACGATTCCCAGGCGAATGCCAATGGGATGTACTTTCTGACCCATCTCTTCGACTCCGTTACTTGTCAGCAACCTTGACAGTGATATGGCAAGACCGCTTGACGATGCGATCAGCACGGCCTTTGGCACGTGGCATGATGCGCTTCAGCGAACGCCCTTCGTTGACGAAAACGGTGCTGACCTTCAGGTCATCAACGTCTGCGCCTTCGTTATGCTCGGCGTTGGCTACGGCCGACTCCAGCACTTTCTTCATGATCTCGGCGGCTTTCTTACTGCTGAAAGCCAACAGGTTGAGCGCTTCGCCCACCTTCTTCCCGCGGATCTGGTCGGCGACCAAGCGGGCTTTCTGGGCGGAGATTCGAGCGCCCGACAACTTAGCGGCTACTTCCATTTCCTAACCCCTTAACGCTTGGCTTTCTTGTCAGCCACGTGCCCACGGTATGTGCGGGTACCGGCAAACTCGCCCAGTTTGTGGCCGACCATGTCTTCGTTCACGAGAACTGGGACGTGTTGACGACCGTTGTGTACTGCGATGGTCAGACCGACCATTTGTGGCAGGATCATCGAACGACGCGACCAGGTCTTAACTGGTTTGCGATCGTTCTTTTCCGCCGCCACTTCGATCTTCTTCAGTAGGTGAAGATCAATAAAAGGACCTTTTTTCAGAGAACGTGGCACTGTCGTATCCCTCTATTTACTTGCGACGACGGACGATCATTTTGTCGGTACGCTTATTACCACGAGTCTTCGCGCCCTTAGTCGGGAAGCCCCATGGCGATACCGGATGACGACCACCAGAGGTACGACCTTCACCACCACCATGTGGGTGGTCAACCGGGTTCATGGCAACACCACGAACGGTTGGGCGAACGCCACGCCAGCGCTTGGCACCAGCTTTACCCAACGAACGCAGGCTGTGCTCGGAGTTCGAGACTTCGCCCAGGGTCGCACGGCATTCAGCCAGTACTTTACGCATCTCACCAGAACGCAGACGCAGGGTCACGTAGACACCTTCACGAGCGATCAGCTGAGCCGAAGCACCAGCGGAACGAGCGATTTGCGCGCCTTTACCTGGCTTCAATTCGATGCCGTGTACGGTGCTACCAACTGGAATGTTACGCAGTTGCAGAGCGTTGCCCGGCTTGATCGGTGCCAGGGCACCTGCGATCAGCTGGTCGCCAGCGCTCACGCCTTTAGGGGCGATGATGTAGCGACGCTCGCCATCTGCGTACAACAGCAGAGCGATGTGAGCAGTACGGTTTGGATCGTATTCGATACGCTCGACGGTGGCAGCGATGCCATCCTTGTCGTTGCGACGGAAGTCGACCAGACGATAATGCTGCTTATGACCACCACCGATGTGACGAGTGGTAATACGGCCATTGTTGTTACGACCACCAGACTTCGATTTTTTCTCGAGCAGCGGTGCGTGAGGAGCGCCTTTATGCAGCTCCTGGTTGACCACCTTGACCACAAAACGGCGGCCAGGGGAAGTCGGTTTGCATTTAACGATTGCCATGATGCACCCCTTCCTTACTCAGCACTGCTGCTGAAATCGAGATCTTGGCCTGGCTGAAGGGAGATAACTGCCTTCTTCCAGTCATTACGCTTGCCCAGACCGCGAGCAGTGCGCTTGCTTTTACCCAGAACATTCAGGGTAGTCACGCGCTCTACTTTCACGCTGAACAGGCTTTCGACGGCCTTCTTGATTTCCAGCTTGGTTGCGTCAGTCGCAACCTTGAAAACGAACTGGCCTTTCTTGTCTGCCAGAACCGTAGCCTTCTCGGAAACGTGCGGGCCAAGCAGAACTTTAAATACGCGTTCCTGGTTCATCCCAGCAGCTCCTCGAATTTCTTCACGGCCGACACGGTGATCAACACCTTGTCGTATGCGATCAGACTGACCGGATCGGAACCTTGCACGTCACGAACATCAACGTGTGGCAGGTTGCGAGCAGCCAGGTACAGGTTCTGATCAACAGCGTCAGACACGATCAGGACGTCAGTCAGGCCCATGCCGTTCAGCTTGTTCAGCAGATCTTTGGTTTTCGGTGCTTCAACAGCGAAGTCCTGAACCACGACCAGACGATCAGTACGCACCAGCTCAGCAAGGATGGAACGCATTGCTGCGCGATACATCTTCTTGTTCAGCTTCTGGGAGTGATCCTGAGGACGAGCTGCGAAAGTGGTACCGCCGCCACGCCAGATTGGGCTACGGATAGTACCGGCACGAGCACGGCCAGTACCTTTCTGACGCCATGGGCGCTTACCGCCACCAGAAACGTCGGAACGGGTCTTTTGCTGCTTGCTACCCTGACGGCCGCCGGCCATGTAGGCCACGACTGCTTGGTGAACCAGCGTCTCGTTGAATTCGCCGCCAAATGTCAGTTCGGAAACTTCGATCGCTTGAGCGTCATTTACATTTAATTGCATGTCAGCTTCCCCTTAACCGCGAGCCTTGGCTGCTGGACGTACAACCAAGTTGCCGCCAGTAGCGCCAGGAACAGCGCCCTTGACCAACAACAGATTGCGTTCAGCGTCCACGCGCACTACTTCGAGGGACTGCACGGTCACGCGCTCAGCGCCCATATGACCGGACATTTTTTTGCCCTTGAATACACGACCAGGAGTCTGGCACTGGCCGATAGAGCCTGGAACGCGGTGGGATACGGAGTTACCGTGGGTGTTATCTTGCCCGCGGAAGTTCCAACGCTTGATCGTACCCTGGAAGCCTTTACCCTTGGACTGACCGGTTACATCAACCAGTTGACCAGCAGCGAAGATTTCAGCGTTGATCAGATCGCCGGCCTGGTACTCGCCTTCTTCAAGACGGAATTCCATTACGGTACGACCAGCGGCAACGTTCGCTTTAGCGAAGTGGCCAGCCTGAGCAGCTGTTACACGCGAAGCACGACGCTCGCCGACAGTGACTTGCACTGCACGATAGCCATCGGTCTCTTCAGTTTTGAACTGGGTGACGCGATTCGGCTCGATCTCAATGACCGTGACCGGAATGGAGACACCTTCTTCGGTGAAAATACGGGTCATACCGCATTTACGACCGACTACACCAATAGTCATGTTGTAAACCTCATGAGTGTACGGGGCTTTCACCCGCTATGGCCGCCCATTTCAGAGCGTTACACGACTAAGACCGAGTCTTAGCCGAGGCTGATCTGCACTTCCACACCGGCCGCAAGATCGAGCTTCATAAGAGCATCAACGGTTTTATCCGTTGGCTGGACGATGTCCAGAACGCGCTTATGAGTACGGATCTCGTACTGGTCACGCGCGTCTTTGTTGACGTGCGGGGAGACCAGAACGGTGAACCGCTCTTTACGGGTAGGCAGTGGAATTGGACCACGCACTTGAGCACCAGTACGTTTCGCGGTTTCCACGATTTCCTGGGTGGATTGGTCGATCAGGCGATGGTCAAAAGCCTTCAACCTGATACGGATTTGCTGATTTTGCATTGGATTTCAGACTCCGGCTGCTATTCCCACCGAGCGCAATACGCCCGTTAAAAGGAGGCGCAATTCTATAGACGCCCCATATAGGTGTCAACCCAATAAAAAAGCCCCCGCTAAGCGGAGGCTTTTTCAACTCATCAAAGCTAACTCAAAAAAGAGCTTACTCGATGATTTTGGCTACGACACCAGCGCCGACGGTACGACCGCCTTCACGGATAGCGAAACGCAGACCGTCTTCCATTGCGATGGTTTTGATCAGGGTGACAACCATTTTGATGTTGTCGCCTGGCATTACCATTTCAACGCCTTCCGGCAGTTCGCAGTTACCGGTCACGTCAGTGGTACGGAAGTAGAACTGTGGACGGTAGCCTTTGAAGAACGGAGTGTGACGACCGCCTTCTTCCTTGCTCAGAACGTACACTTCAGCTTCGAACTTGGTGTGCGGCTTGACCGAACCTGGCTTGACCAGAACCTGGCCACGCTCAACGTCGTCACGCTTGGTACCACGCAGCAGAACGCCGCAGTTCTCGCCAGCACGACCTTCGTCGAGCAGCTTACGGAACATTTCAACACCGGTGCAGGTGGTGACGGTAGTGTCACGCAGACCAACGATTTCCAGTGGATCCTGAACCTTGACGATACCGCGCTCGATACGGCCAGTTACAACAGTACCGCGACCCGAGATCGAGAACACGTCTTCGATTGGCATCAGGAATGGCTTGTCGATAACACGAACTGGCTCTGGGATGTAGCTGTCCAGAGTTTCTACCAGGCGCTTAACAGCGGTGGTACCCATTTCGTTGTCGTCTTGGCCGTTCAGAGCCATCAGAGCCGAACCGATGATGATCGGAGTGTCATCACCTGGGAAGTCGTAAGTGCTCAGCAGGTCGCGCACTTCCATCTCAACCAGTTCCAGCAGCTCAGCGTCGTCAACCATGTCAGCCTTGTTCAGGAAGACAACGATGTACGGAACGCCTACCTGACGGGACAGCAGGATGTGCTCACGAGTTTGTGGCATCGGACCATCAGCGGCCGAGCAAACCAGGATCGCGCCGTCCATCTGGGCAGCACCGGTGATCATGTTCTTCACATAGTCAGCGTGACCTGGGCAGTCAACGTGAGCGTAGTGACGAATCGAAGAGTTGTACTCAACGTGCGCGGTGTTGATGGTGATACCACGAGCCTTCTCTTCCGGAGCGCTGTCGATTTTGTCGAAAGCAACAACGGCCGAACCGAAAACTTCGGAGCAGACACGAGTCAGAGCAGCAGTCAGAGTGGTTTTACCGTGGTCAACGTGACCAATGGTGCCAACGTTGACGTGCGGTAGGGAACGATCAAATTTTTCTTTAGCCACGACAATTAACTCCTAGCCTAAAGGGGCTGAATCAGCCTTGTTTTTTGGTAACAGTTTCGACGATATGCGACGGAGCTGTATTGTATTTTTTGAATTCCATAGAGTAGCTTGCGCGACCCTGAGACATGGAACGAACGTCGGTCGCGTAACCGAACATTTCACCCAACGGAACCTCGGCACGAATAACCTTGCCGGAAACCGTATCTTCCATACCCAGAATCATGCCACGACGACGGTTAAGGTCGCCCATGACATCACCCATGTAGTCTTCAGGCGTTACGACTTCTACCGCCATGATCGGCTCGAGCAACTCACCGCCGCCCTTCTGGGCCAGTTGCTTGGTTGCCATGGAAGCAGCCACCTTGAACGCCATCTCGTTGGAGTCGACGTCGTGGTAAGAACCATCGAACACAGTTGCCTTCAGGCCGATCAGCGGATAGCCGGCAACAACGCCGTTCTTCATCTGCTCTTCGATACCCTTCTGGATCGCCGGGATGTATTCCTTAGGAACCACACCACCCACGACTTCGTTCACGAACTGCAGACCTTCCTGACCTTCATCAGCCGGTGCAAAACGGATCCAGCAGTGACCGAATTGACCACGGCCGCCAGACTGGCGAACGAACTTACCTTCGATTTCACAGTTCTTCGTGATGCGCTCACGATAGGAAACCTGAGGCTTACCGATGTTGGCTTCGACGTTGAACTCACGGCGCATCCGGTCAACCAGGATGTCCAGGTGCAACTCGCCCATGCCAGAGATGATCGTTTGACCAGTCTCTTCATCAGTCTTGACGCGGAAAGATGGATCTTCCTGAGCAAGCTTGCCCAGAGCGATACCCATTTTTTCCTGGTCATCCTTGGTTTTTGGCTCAACGGCAACCGAAATAACCGGCTCCGGGAAGTCCATGCGAACCAGGATGATTGGCTTGTCAGCGTTGCACAAGGTTTCGCCAGTGGTGACGTCCTTCATGCCGATCAAGGCCGCGATGTCGCCAGCGCGCACTTCCTTGATCTCTTCGCGGGCGTTTGCGTGCATTTGCACCATACGACCCACACGCTCTTTCTTGCCTTTAACAGAGTTGATCACGCCGTCGCCGGAGTTCAACACGCCCGAGTAAACCCGAACAAAGGTCAAGGTACCCACGAATGGGTCGGTAGCGATCTTGAACGCCAGAGCCGCGAAAGGCTCGTCATCGCTTGCATGACGCTCCATTTCCTCTTCCTCGTTATCAGGGTTGGTACCCTTGATAGCAGGAATGTCGGTTGGAGCAGGCAGGAAGTCGATCACAGCGTCGAGAACCAGGGGAACACCCTTGTTCTTGAAGGAAGAACCGCAAACAGCCAGGACGATCTCACCAGCGATGGTACGCTGACGCAGAGCAGCCTTGATTTCCTCGTTGGTGAGTTCTTCACCCTCGAGGTACTTGTTCATCAGCTCTTCGTTGGCTTCGGCCGCAGCCTCAACCATGTTGCCGCGCCACTTCTCGGCTTCTTCCAGCAACTCTGCCGGGATGTCCTTGCGAACAGGAACCATACCCTTGTCAGCATCGTTCCAGTAGACAGCTTGCATGTTGATCAGATCGATCTGACCCTGGAAGTTGTCTTCGGAACCGATAGCCAGCTGGATCGGCACCGGAGTGTGACCCAGGCGCTGCTTGATCTGACCGATCACGCGCAGGAAGTTGGCACCAGCACGGTCCATCTTGTTTACGTAAACAAGACGAGGAACACCGTACTTGTTGGCCTGACGCCACACGGTTTCCGACTGAGGCTCAACACCCGAAGTACCGCAGAACACGACGACAGCGCCGTCGAGTACACGCAGGGAACGCTCAACTTCGATGGTGAAGTCTACGTGGCCCGGGGTATCGATAACGTTGAAGCGATGCTCGTGCGGGTACTGCTTCTCGGAACCCTTCCAGAAAGCGGTAATAGCAGCAGAAGTAATGGTAATACCACGCTCCTGCTCCTGCACCATCCAGTCGGTGGTCGCGGCGCCATCATGCACCTCGCCCATCTTGTGACTTTTGCCGGTGTAAAAAAGGACGCGCTCAGTGGTGGTGGTTTTACCAGCATCCACGTGGGCAACGATACCGATGTTACGGTAGCGGTTAATCGGTGTAGTACGAGCCATAAAGCCCTCGCAAAATTAGTGACGCTAGAATTAGAAGCGGTAGTGCGAGAAAGCCTTGTTGGCTTCAGCCATGCGGTGCACGTCTTCACGCTTCTTAACTGCAGCACCTTTACCTTCAGCAGCGTCCAACAGTTCGCCAGCCAAACGCAGAGCCATGGACTTCTCACCGCGCTTGCGGGCGAAGTCTACCAACCAGCGCATTGCCAGGGCGTTACGACGGGACGGACGAACTTCGACCGGAACCTGGTAAGTAGCACCGCCTACACGGCGCGACTTCACTTCGACCAGCGGAGCGATGGCGTCGAGAGCTTTCTCGAAGATTTCCAGGGGATCGCTGTTCTTGCGTTCCTTAACTTTGTCCAGTGCGCCATAAACAATACGCTCGGCAACGGCTTTCTTGCCGCTTTCCATTACGTGGTTCATGAACTTGGCGAGGATCTGGCTTCCGTATTTCGGATCGTCCAGAATCTCACGTTTGGCTGCTACGCGACGTCTTGGCATTGATAAGCCCTCAAACGGTCTTCAGGTTAGCCCGGGACAGCTAATGCGTGCCCGACCTTACTCTTATCGACTCAATAAAATGAAAAACTGTAAAACGGCCGATTATTTCGGACGCTTGGTACCGTACTTCGAACGACCCTGGTTACGACCTTTGACGCCGGAAGTATCCAAAGAACCGCGAACGGTGTGGTAACGAACACCTGGCAAGTCTTTTACACGACCGCCGCGGATCAGTACCACGCTGTGCTCTTGCAGGTTGTGGCCTTCACCGCCGATGTACGAGGAAACCTCGAAACCGTTGGTCAGACGCACACGGCATACTTTACGCAGTGCCGAGTTAGGTTTTTTCGGCGTGGTGGTATACACACGGGTGCATACGCCACGACGTTGCGGGCAGTTCTGCAGCGCAGGCACGTCGGATTTCTCGACGATACGCTTACGCGGCTGACGTACCAGCTGGTTGATAGTTGCCATCTACTAGCTCCACTGTTGTCTTGCGACGCTATTGTCTTACAAGAAAAGCAAAATGGCAGGAACGAATTCCCGCCAAATTTAGGGGATCAAGAGTCTAAAGAGGATCTTGTTCCCAGTCAAGGCAAGGCCCCGACCTCCCCGCCCGCCGGATCTCGACAATCTGTCTCGATCCGGCGTGCGGGATGACCAGGGCCAGGCACTCAATTACTACAGAACTCAGTTACCGCTCGAGTTCAGCGCTTCGGTCAGTGCAGCTTCCACTTCACTGGCGCTTACGCGCAACGGTTTGTCTGCATCACGGCGACGCTTGCGCTCGCTGTGATAGGCCAAACCGGTACCAGCCGGGATCAGACGACCCACGACCACGTTTTCTTTCAGGCCGCGCAGGTAATCGCGCTTGCCGGTTACCGCCGCCTCGGTCAGTACACGGGTGGTTTCCTGGAAGGAAGCCGCCGAGATGAACGATTCGGTGGACAACGACGCCTTGGTGATACCCAGCAGCACGCGAGTGAACTTGGATACGAACTTGTCGTCCGCAGCCAGGCGCTCGTTTTCTACCAGTACGTGAGTCAGTTCCATCTGGTCGCCCTTGATGAAACTCGAATCGCCGGATTCAGCGATTTCAACTTTACGCAGCATCTGACGCAGGATGGTCTCGATGTGCTTGTCGTTGATCTTCACGCCTTGCAGACGATAAACGTCCTGGATCTCGTTCACGATGTACTTGGCCAGCGCACTCACACCCAGCAGACGCAGGATGTCGTGTGGATCGCTCGGGCCGTCGGAGATAACTTCGCCGCGGTTTACCTGTTCGCCTTCGAAGACGTTCAGGTGACGCCACTTCGGAATCAGCTCTTCGTACGGATCGCTACCGTCGTTCGGGGTAATGACCAGACGACGCTTGCCCTTGGTCTCTTTACCGAACGCGATGGTGCCGCTGACTTCAGCCAGAATCGAGGCTTCTTTCGGACGACGGGCTTCGAACAAGTCGGCAACACGCGGCAGACCACCGGTGATGTCACGGGTTTTCGAAGTTTCCTGCGGGATACGAGCGATAACATCACCGATCGCGATCCGCGCACCGTCCGCAACACCGACCAGGGCGTTGGCTGGCAGGAAGTACTGAGCGATTACGTCAGTGCCTGGCAGCAACAGATCCTTGCCGTTGTCGTCGACCATCTTCACGGCCGGACGGATGTCCTTGCCCGCAGCTGGACGATCTTTCGCGTCAAGTACTTCAATGTTGGTCATACCGGTCAATTCGTCAGTCTGACGCTTGATCGTGATGCCTTCTTCCATGCCCACGTAGGTCACGGTACCTTTCATTTCGGTCACGATTGGGTGGGTGTGCGGATCCCACTTGGCCACGATAGCGCCAGCGTCGACCTTGTCACCTTCCTTGACCGAAATCACAGCACCGTACGGCAGCTTGTAGCGCTCGCGCTCGCGACCGAAGTCGTCAGCGATCGCCAGCTCACCGGAACGCGATACAGCCACCAGGTGACCGTCCACGCGCTCTACGTGCTTGAGGTTGTGCAGACGGACGGTACCGCCATTCTTCACCTGTACGCTGTCTGCAGCGGAGGTCCGGCTTGCCGCACCACCGATGTGGAACGTACGCATCGTCAGCTGGGTACCCGGCTCACCGATGGACTGGGCAGCGATAACGCCGACCGCTTCACCGATGTTCACCTGATGACCACGAGCCAGGTCGCGACCGTAGCACTTGGCGCAGATGCCGTAGCGGGTTTCGCAGCTGATCGGCGAACGTACGATCACTTCGTCGATGCTGTTGAGTTCGATGAACTCGACCCACTTCTCGTCAACCAGGGTGCCGGCAGGAACGATTACGTCCTCGGTACCCGGCTTGAATACGTCACGGGCGATGACACGACCCAATACGCGCTCACCCAGCGGCTCTACAACGTCACCGCCTTCAATGTGCGGAGTCATTACCAAGCCGTGTTCGGTGCCGCAATCGATCTCGGTCACGACCAGATCCTGCGCAACGTCTACCAGACGACGAGTCAGGTAACCGGAGTTCGCCGTTTTCAACGCGGTATCCGCAAGACCCTTACGAGCACCGTGAGTGGAGATGAAGTACTGGAGTACGCTCAAACCTTCACGGAAGTTCGCGGTAATCGGGGTCTCGATGATGGAGCCGTCCGGCTTGGCCATCAGGCCACGCATACCGGCGAGCTGACGGATCTGCGCAGCAGAACCCCGTGCGCCCGAGTCAGCCATCATGTACATCGAGTTGAACGATTCCTGGTCGACTTCGTTGCCATGACGGTCGATGACTTTCTCTTTCGAGAGGTTGGCCATCATCGCCTTGGATACTTCGTCGTTCGCCTTGGACCAGAGGTCGATTACCTTGTTGTACTTCTCGCCCTGGGTTACCAGGCCGGAGGCGTACTGGCTTTCGATCTCTTTCACTTCTTCGGTGGCAGCACCGATGATGCGGGCTTTTTCATCCGGAATAACGAAGTCGTTAACACCGATGGAAACGCCGGAAATGGTCGAATAGGCAAAACCGGTGTACATCAACTGGTCAGCGAAGATCACGGTCTCTTTCAGACCAACCACGCGGTAGCACTGGTTGATCAGCTTGGAGATCGCCTTTTTCTTCATCGGCAGGTTGACGACGTCGAAGGACAGGCCTTTTGGCACAACCTGGAACAACAGCGCACGGCCGACGGTGGTGTCGACGATACGGGTGTTGGTCACGCTGCCGCCATCACGATCGTTCACGGTTTCGTTGATCCGCACCTTGACCTTGGCGTGCAGTGCGGCTTCGCCGGCACGGAACACACGGTCAACTTCCTGCAGATCCGCGAACACACGACCTTCGCCCTTGGCGTTGATCGCTTCACGAGTCATGTAGTACAGACCCAATACAACGTCCTGCGACGGAACGATGATTGGCTCACCGTTGGCTGGCGACAGAATGTTGTTGGTCGACATCATCAGCGCACGCGCTTCGAGCTGGGCTTCCAGCGTCAGCGGTACGTGCACGGCCATTTGGTCGCCGTCGAAGTCGGCGTTGTACGCAGCACAGACCAGCGGGTGCAGCTGGATAGCCTTACCTTCGATCAGTACCGGTTCAAACGCCTGGATACCCAGACGGTGAAGGGTCGGTGCACGGTTGAGCAACACTGGGTGTTCGCGAATCACTTCGGCGAGAACGTCCCAAACCTCTGGCAGTTCGCGCTCGACCATTTTCTTGGCGGCTTTGATGGTGGTCGCGAGACCACGCATTTCCAGCTTGCCGAAAATGAACGGCTTGAACAGCTCCAGAGCCATTTTCTTAGGCAGACCGCACTGGTGCAGACGCAGGGTCGGACCTACGGTAATTACCGAACGACCGGAGTAGTCAACACGCTTACCGAGCAAGTTCTGACGGAAACGACCCTGCTTACCCTTGATCATGTCAGCCAGGGATTTCAGAGGACGCTTGTTGGAACCGGTGATAGCGCGGCCACGACGACCGTTGTCGAGCAATGCGTCGACCGCTTCCTGCAACATACGCTTTTCGTTGCGCACGATGATGTCCGGAGCGGACAGATCGAGCAGGCGCTTCAAGCGGTTGTTACGGTTGATCACTCGACGATACAAGTCGTTGAGGTCGGAAGTCGCGAAACGACCGCCATCGAGCGGAACCAGTGGACGCAGGTCTGGCGGCAGAACCGGCAGAACGGTCAGCACCATCCACTCTGGCAGGTTGCCGGAACCCTGGAAGGCTTCCATCAACTTCAGACGCTTGGACAGCTTCTTGATCTTGGTTTCGGAGTTGGTTTGCGGAATTTCTTCGCGCAGACGGCCAATCTCGTGCTCCAGGTCGATAGCGTGCAGCAGCTCGCGGACAGCTTCGGCACCCATGCGGGCATCGAAATCGTCGCCGAACTCTTCCAGCGCTTCGAAGTACTGCTCGTCGTTGAGCAACTGACCTTTTTCAAGGGTGGTCATGCCCGGGTCGATAACGACATAGCTCTCGAAGTAGAGAACACGTTCGATATCACGCAGGGTCATGTCCATCAGCAGGCCGATACGGGACGGCAGCGATTTCAGGAACCAGATGTGGGCAACCGGCGAGGCCAGCTCGATGTGGGCCATGCGCTCACGACGAACTTTTGCCAGCGCGACTTCAACGCCGCACTTCTCGCAAATCACACCACGGTGCTTCAAGCGCTTGTACTTACCGCACAGGCACTCGTAATCCTTTACCGGGCCAAAGATCTTGGCGCAGAACAGGCCGTCACGCTCGGGTTTGAACGTACGGTAGTTGATGGTTTCCGGCTTTTTAACTTCACCGAACGACCACGAACGGATCATCTCAGGCGAGGCCAATCCAATACGGATGGCGTCGAACTCTTCGACTTGACCCTGGTTTTTCAGCAAATTCAGTAGGTCTTTCAAGGCCTTTCCTCCTGGCGGAGCAGAGAGCGGGCCAAACAGCCCCGCTCTCGATTCGCGTCACGTGTTATTCGGTTTCCAGATCGATATCGATGCCGAGGGAACGAATTTCCTTGATCAACACGTTGAAAGACTCGGGCATGCCCGGCTCCATACGGTGATCGCCGTCCACGATGTTTTTGTACATCTTGGTCCGGCCGTTCACATCGTCCGACTTCACTGTGAGCATTTCTTGCAGAGTGTATGCAGCACCGTACGCTTCCAGTGCCCAGACCTCCATCTCCCCGAAACGCTGACCACCGAACTGTGCCTTACCACCCAGCGGCTGCTGGGTAACCAGGCTGTAAGAACCGGTAGAACGAGCGTGCATCTTGTCGTCTACCAAGTGGTTCAGCTTCAGCATGTACATGTAGCCAACAGTAACCGGGCGCTCGAACTTGTTGCCGGTACGGCCGTCGAACAGCTGCATCTGGCCGCTTTCTGGCAGGTCTGCCAGTTTCAGCATGGCCTTGATTTCGCTTTCCTTGGCACCGTCGAACACCGGAGTAGCCATTGGAACGCCGCCGCGCAGGTTCTTCGCCAGATCCAGGATTTCCTGGTCGGAGAAGGTGTCCAGCTCTTCGTTGCGTCCGCCGATCTCGTTGTAGATCTCGTGCAGGAACTTACGCAGGTCAGCGACCTTGCGCTGCTCTTCGATCATACGGTTGATCTTCTCGCCCAAACCTTTGGCCGCGAGGCCCAGGTGGGTTTCAAGGATCTGACCAACGTTCATACGCGAAGGTACGCCCAACGGGTTGAGGACCACATCGACCGGGGTGCCATTGGCATCGTGCGGCATGTCTTCAACCGGCATGATCACGGAGACCACACCCTTGTTACCGTGACGACCGGCCATCTTGTCGCCCGGCTGGATGCGACGACGGATTGCCAGGTAAACCTTGACGATTTTCAGCACGCCCGGAGCCAGGTCATCGCCCTGCTGCAGTTTGCGCTTCTTGTCTTCAAACTTGTCGTCCAGCAGACGACGGCGATCAACGATATAGGCCTGAGCCTTCTCGAGTTGCTCGTTCAGAGCATCTTCAGCCATGCGCAGCTTGAACCACTGGCCATGCTCAAGACCGTCGAGAACTTCGTCGGTGATTTCCTGACCTTTCTTCAGGCCGGCGCCGCCTTCGGCTTTGTGGCCGACCAGAGCAGAGCGCAGACGTTCGAAAGTTGCGCCTTCGACGATACGGAACTCTTCGTTCAGGTCCTTGCGGATCTCGTCGAGTTGAGTCTTCTCGATGGACAGTGCACGAGCATCACGCTCAACGCCGTCACGAGTGAAGACCTGTACGTCGATGACAGTACCCTTGGTGCCGGTAGGCACGCGCAGGGAGGTGTCTTTAACGTCGCTGGCTTTTTCACCGAAGATGGCACGCAGCAGTTTTTCTTCCGGAGTCAGCTGGGTCTCGCCTTTCGGAGTGACCTTGCCGACCAGGATGTCGCCTGCGCCAACTTCAGCACCTACGTAAACGATACCGGCTTCGTCCAGCTTGTTCAGTGCAGCTTCACCCACGTTCGGGATGTCCGCAGTGATTTCCTCTGGGCCAAGCTTGGTGTCACGGGCCACACAGGTCAGTTCCTGGATGTGGATCGTGGTGAAGCGATCTTCCTGAACAACACGCTCGGACAGGCAGATGGAGTCTTCGAAGTTGAAGCCGTTCCATGCCATGAACGCGATGCGCATGTTCTGACCCAGTGCCAGTTCACCCATGTCGGTGGACGGGCCGTCGGCCATGATGTCGCTACGCTGAACCCGATCACCCTTGCTCACCAGCGGACGCTGGTTGATGCAGGTGTTCTGGTTGGAGCGGGTGTATTTGGTCAGGTTGTAGATGTCGACACCGGCTTCGCCAGTTTCAACTTCGTCATCGGCAACACGAACCACGATACGACTGGCATCGACGGAGTCGATCACGCCGCCACGACGAGCCACGACGCAAACGCCGGAGTCACGGGCTACGTTACGCTCCATGCCGGTACCTACCAGCGGCTTGTCGGCACGCAGAGTGGGTACAGCCTGACGCTGCATGTTCGAACCCATCAACGCACGGTTGGCGTCGTCGTGCTCGAGGAACGGGATCAGCGACGCTGCAACCGAAACTACCTGCTTCGGCGATACGTCCATCAAGGTGACGTCTTCCGGCGCCTTGACGGTGAACTCGTTCAAGTGACGAACAGCTACCAGCTCGTCGATCAGGACTTTCTTGTCGTTCATCGTGGCCGAAGCCTGAGCGATCACGTGATCGGCTTCTTCGATGGCGGACAGGAACACGATCTCGTCGGTGACCAGAGCGTCTTTCACCACACGGTACGGGCTCTCGAGGAAGCCATACTGGTTGGTGCGCGCATAGGCGGCCAGGGAGTTGATCAGACCGATGTTCGGACCTTCCGGCGTTTCAATCGGGCATACACGACCGTAGTGAGTCGGGTGTACGTCACGAACTTCGAAGCCTGCGCGCTCACGGGTCAGACCGCCCGGGCCGAGTGCGGAAACACGACGCTTGTGGGTGATCTCGGACAGCGGGTTGTTCTGGTCCATGAACTGAGACAGCTGGCTCGAACCGAAGAACTCCTTCACTGCCGCAGCCACTGGCTTGGCGTTGATCAGGTCTTGCGGCATCAGGCCTTCGCTTTCAGCCATCGACAGACGTTCCTTGACCGCGCGCTCTACACGCACCAGGCCAACACGGAACTGGTTCTCGGCCATTTCGCCTACGCAGCGAACACGACGGTTACCCAGGTGGTCGATGTCATCGACGATGCCTTTACCGTTGCGGATGTCGACCAGAGTCTTGAGTACCGCGACGATGTCGTCTTTATTCAACACGCCCGAACCTTCGATCTCGGTACGACCGATACGACGGTTGAACTTCATCCGGCCGACCGCAGACAGGTCATAGCGCTCAGGGCTGAAGAACAGGTTGTTGAACAGAGTCTCGGCTGCATCCTTGGTTGGCGGCTCGCCAGGACGCATCATGCGATAGATCTCGACCAGGGCTTCCAGTTGGTTGCCGGTGGAGTCGATCTTCAGCGTGTCGGAGATGAACGGACCGCAGTCGATATCGTTGGTGTACAGAGTTTCGATGCGAACGACCTGGGCCTTGGCGATTTTTGCCAGGATCTCAGTGTTCAGCTCGGTGTTGCACTCTGCCAGGATTTCGCCGGTAGCCGGGTGCACGATGACCTTGGCGGTGGTGCGACCCAGGACGTAGTCCAGAGGCACCTGCAGCTCTTTGATCCCGGCCTTTTCCAGCTGGTTGATGTGGCGAGCGGTGATACGGCGACCCTGCTCGACAATAACCTTGCCCTTGTCATCCTGGATATCGAGGACAGCGATTTCACCGCGCAGACGCTGAGGCACCAGCTCCAGGCTGAGGTTTTCACCCTGCACGTGGAAAACGTTGGTGGTGTAGAACGCGTCCAGTACTTCTTCGGTGGTATAGCCGAGCGCACGCAGCAGTACCGAGGCAGGCAGCTTGCGACGACGGTCGATACGCACGAATACGCAATCTTTCGGGTCGAACTCGAAGTCCAACCACGAGCCGCGGTAAGGAATGATGCGCGCGGAGTAGAGCAGTTTGCCGGAGCTGTGCGTCTTGCCACGGTCGTGGTCGAAGAACACGCCTGGAGAACGGTGCAGCTGGGAAACGATTACACGCTCGGTACCGTTGATTACGAAGGTACCGTTCTCAGTCATCAGGGGGATTTCACCCATGTAGACTTCTTGCTCTTTGATGTCCTTGATCGCTTTGTTCGACGATTCTTTGTCGAAAATGATCAGGCGCACTTTTACCCGCAAAGGTACGGCGTAAGTTACACCGCGCAATACGCATTCTTTGACATCAAATGCCGGTTCGCCCAGGCGATAACCGACGTACTCCAGCGCAGCATTGCCGGAGTAGCTGATGATCGGGAAAACGGATTTGAAGGCCGCATGCAGGCCCACGTCGCGGAACTGATCTTTAGTCGCTCCCGCTTGCAAGAATTCACGATACGAATCCAGCTGGATGGCCAGGAGGTACGGCACATCCATGACGTCCGGCAACTTGCTAAAGTCCTTGCGGATACGTTTTTTCTCAGTATATGAGTAAGCCATCAGCGTTCCCCAGCTTGGTCACCTGCTTGTTTGGCCCCTCCCGACGGGAGCAGCCAGAAAATCGTGCAAACCCCATGGTTTGCGCCACCACATCGGGTGGTTACAGCTCGCTATCAGCACCGACCCAGTCGGCTGCCAGTAACGGAAAAAGGCCGGTGGCAAGAGCCACCAGCCATCAGCCTGTCGCTTAACGCTCGGGCTGGAGACGCAAAGTCGATGCTTACTTCAGCTCGACTTTAGCGCCTGCTTCTTCCAGAACAGCTTTGGCTTTGTCAGCTGCGTCTTTGGCAACAGCTTCCAGAACCATGGCAGGAGCGCCGTCAACTACAGCCTTGGCTTCTTTCAGGCCCAGACCGGTCAGTTCACGTACTGCCTTGATCACGTTAACTTTCTTCTCGCCAGCTTCGGTCAGCATGACGTTGAATTCGGTTTGCTCTTCAGCAGCAGCAACAGCAACAGCTGGACCAGCCGAAGCGGCAGCAGCGGTAACACCGAATTTTTCTTCGAAAGCTTTGATCAGCTCAACAACTTCCATTACGGACATGTTGCCAACGGCTTCGAGGATATCGTTTTGAGAGATAGACATGACTCTAAATTCCTGAATTGGGGGACGGCCTACGCGACCATCGAAATAAACAAAAAACGCGAAAAGAGGTGCTCAGCCTTAGGCTGCGGCAGCTTCTTTCTGGTCGCGCAGTGCCGCCAGGGTACGAGCCAATTTGCTGGTTGCGCCTTGAATCACGCTCATCAGCTGAGAAATTGCTTCGTCACGGGTCGGCAGAGTTGCCAGTACGTCGATCTGGTTAGCTGCGAGGAACTTGCCCTCGAACGCAGCTGCCTTAATCTCGAACTTGTCCTGACCTTTTGCGAACTCTTTGAAGATACGAGCAGCAGCGCCCGGATGTTCTTTCGAGAATGCAATCAAGGTCGGGCCGGTGAACACGTCGTTGAGGACACTGTATTCAGTGTCAGCAACAGCGCGCTTGAGCAGGGTGTTACGTACAACACGTACGTAAACGCCAGCTTCACGAGCCTCTTTACGGAGTCCGGTCATAGCGCCTACTGTTACGCCACGGGCATCAGCCACGACAGCGGACAGAGCAGCTTTGGCAGCCTCGTTGACTTCAGCGACGATGGCCTTCTTGTCTTCGAGTTTAATTGCCACGGGTTTAACTCCTGCTTGTTACCGTTTCATCCAATCGAAATCGGATGTCGTTTTGGTGTCTGATTCGGTAAGGAACCGGGAGCACCATCTGCGTAGGCTTGTGGTTTAAGACTTGCGTCGCCTACGGTCTTGGACAGCCCCCGCCAGGCAGGGACCCCAATTTTTCGACTGGCGCAATTACTTGCGCCAATCCGCGTCTTACGCGTCCAGCGAGCTCTGATCGATGACCAGACCTGGGCCCATGGTGGTGCTCAGGGTAACGCGCTTGACGTAGATACCTTTCGAAGAAGCTGGTTTGATACGCTTCAGATCAGCGATCAGGGCTTCAACGTTTTCCTTCAGCTTGACGGCGTCGAAGCCAATCTTGCCAACGGAGGTGTGAATGATGCCGTTTTTGTCGGTGCGATAACGAACCTGACCAGCCTTGGCGTTTTTAACCGCGGTAGCTACGTCTGGCGTTACGGTGCCGACTTTAGGGTTAGGCATCAGGCCACGTGGACCGAGGATCTGACCCAACTGACCTACAACACGCATGGCATCAGGCGATGCGATAACGACGTCATAGTTCAGGTCGCCGCCTTTCATTTCGGCAGCCAGATCGTCCATGCCTACGCGATCAGCACCAGCAGCCAGAGCAGCTTCAGCTGCTGGGCCCTGGGTGAAAACAGCAACACGAACGGTCTTGCCAGTGCCGTGTGGCAGCACGGTAGCGCTACGAACGACCTGGTCGGATTTACGTGGGTCAACGCCCAGGTTTACAGCAACGTCGAACGACTCGCTGAACTTGACAGTCGACAGCTCGGCCAGCAGAGCGGCGGCGTCTACAAAGTTGTAGGCCTTGCCTGCTTCGATTTTGCCGGCGATAGCCTTTTGACGCTTGGTCAGCTTAGCCATTACACACCCTCCACGTTAAGGCCCATGCTACGAGCAGAACCGGCGATAGTACGCACGGCTGCATCCATATCAGCTGCAGTCAGATCCGCGTTTTTGGTTTTCGCGATTTCTTCCAGCTGAGCACGGGTAACGGTGCCAACCTTAACGGTGTTTGGACGAGCGGAACCGCTGGTCAAACCTGCAGCCTTCTTCAGCAGAACCGAAGCAGGGGTGCTTTTTGTTTCGAAGGTGAAGCTACGGTCGCTGTAGACAGTGATGATCACTGGAGTCGGCAGGCCTGGCTCAATACCCTGGGTACGGGCGTTGAAGGCTTTGCAGAATTCCATGATGTTCACGCCGTGCTGACCCAGGGCAGGACCAACAGGTGGGCTTGGGTTAGCCTGAGCGGCCTTCACTTGCAGCTTGATGTAAGCGGTAATTTTCTTGGCCATGAGGCACTCCAATTACGGGTTCGAACGCCTCGAAAGGCTCCCCGGTTACTTGCGCGTTTATCCCAGTGACGACAAAACCCCACAGCCTAGGGCTGCGGGGTTGGGATGCCTGCTCAATCAGACCTTTTCGACCTGACTGAACTCTAGCTCTACCGGAGTAGAGCGACCGAAAATGAGCACTGCCACTTGGATCCGGCTCTTTTCGTAGTTAACTTCTTCAACCGTGCCGTTAAAGTCGGCGAATGGACCATCAGTGACGCGTACAACTTCACCTGGTTCAAACAGCGTTTTTGGCTTCGGCTTGTCGCTACCATCAGCGACGCGACGCAGAATTGCTTCTGCCTCTTTGTCCGTGATCGGTGCAGGCTTATCAGCGGTACCGCCGATGAAACCCATCACCCGAGGGGTATCCTTGACCAAGTGCCAAGTCCCTTCGTTCATGTCCATCTGTACCAGCACATAGCCTGGAAAGAACTTGCGTTCGCTTTTGCGCTTCTGGCCATTACGCATCTCAACCACTTCTTCAGTGGGGACCAGAATTTCGCCAAAGCCATCTTCCATGCCAGCCAGCTTGACGCGCTCTATCAGCGAGCGCATAACATGCTTCTCGTAACCCGAGTAAGCATGCACAACGTACCAACGCTTAGCCACGGGACACCCTTAGCCAACAATCAAGGAAACAAGCCAGCCGAGCAGGGAATCAAGCCCCCACAACAGCAACGCCATTACCAGAACAACAGCCACAACGATCAACGTGGTCTGCGTGGTTTCTTGGCGAGTCGGCCATACGACTTTACGAATCTCGGTGCGAGCTTCCTTAGCGAGTACAAAGAAAGACTTGCCCTTGGCTGTTTGCAGACCAACAAAGGCAGCAACAGCAGCAATGGCAAGCAATGCGAGTACACGGTACAGGATCGGCGAAGCAGAGTAATACTGATTGCCGACAACGCCAACAACCACCAAAGCGACTACCACTAGCCACTTGAGCAGATCGAAGCGAGAGCCTTGAGCTTCAGCTTTAGGAGTCATCTATGAAGATCCTGTGAAAAGAAAGCCAGATACACCAAGTGAATCTGGCAGGTCAGGAGGGAATCGAACCCCCAACCTACGGTTTTGGAGACCGTCGCTCTGCCAATTGAGCTACTGACCTAAAACAAAATCAGGCCGACCATTATGCCGGCCCGAAAAAGACATTACAACTGTTTACTCGATAACTTTGGCTACGACGCCAGCGCCAACGGTACGACCACCCTCACGGATAGCGAAACGCAGACCGTCTTCCATCGCAATGGTCTTGATCAGGGTAACAGTCATCTGAATGTTGTCACCTGGCATTACCATTTCAACGCCTTCTGGCAGCTCGCAGTTACCGGTCACATCAGTCGTACGGAAGTAGAACTGCGGACGGTAGCCCTTGAAGAACGGCGTATGACGACCGCCCTCTTCCTTGCTCAGAACATAAACTTCTGCAGTGAACTTGGTGTGCGGCTTGACAGTACCTGGCTTGACCAGAACCTGGCCACGCTCAACATCGTCACGCTTGGTACCGCGCAGCAGCACGCCGCAGTTCTCACCTGCACGACCTTCGTCGAGCAGCTTGCGGAACATTTCAACGCCGGTACAGGTAGTTTTCTGAGTGTCGCGCAGACCGACGATCTCAACTTCTTCCTGGATACGGACGATGCCACGCTCAACACGACCAGTCACAACAGTACCGCGACCGGAGATCGAGAATACGTCTTCGATTGGCATCAGGAACGGCTTGTCGATAGCACGCTCCGGCTCTGGGATGTAGCTATCCAGAGTTTCCACCAGCTTCTTGACAGCGGTGGTACCCATTTCGTTGTCGTCCTGACCATTCAGCGCCATCAGAGCCGAACCAATGATGATTGGAGTGTCATCACCTGGGAAGTCGTAGGTGCTCAGCAGATCACGCACCTCCATCTCAACCAGCTCAAGCAGCTCGGCGTCGTCAACCATGTCAGCCTTGTTCAGGAAGACAACGATGTACGGAACGCCTACCTGACGAGACAGCAGGATGTGCTCACGAGTTTGCGGCATCGGACCATCAGCGGCCGAGCAAACCAGGATCGCACCATCCATCTGGGCAGCACCGGTGATCATGTTCTTCACGTAGTCAGCGTGACCCGGGCAATCAACGTGCGCATAGTGACGCACAGCCGAATCGTACTCAACGTGAGCAGTATTAATGGTAATACCGCGAGCCTTCTCTTCTGGGGCGCTGTCGATCTTGTCGAAGTCAACCTTGGCCGAACCGAAAACTTCGGAGCAGACCCGGGTCAGAGCAGCAGTCAGCGTGGTCTTGCCATGGTCAACGTGACCAATAGTACCAACGTTGACGTGCGGCTTATTACGTTCGAACTTTTCCTTAGCCATCGCAATCACCCCTAGGAGAAGAATTTAACAAGTCACACAAGCCATTAAAACAAAGGCAGATATTTTCATATCTGCCTTGTTATATATGGAGCTCTTGAGCGGATTTGAACCGCTGACCTCACCCTTACCAAGGGTGTGCTCTACCAACTGAGCTACAAGAGCAAAACACTCTGCACAACCTGCAAACGTGGAGCGGGTAGCGGGAATCGAACCCGCATCATCAGCTTGGAAGGCTGAGGTTCTACCACTAAACTATACCCGCGGAGCTTGCAGCTCACGCTAAAAATGGTGGAGGGGGAAGGATTCGAACCTTCGAAGTCGTAGACGTCAGATTTACAGTCTGATCCCTTTGGCCGCTCGGGAACCCCTCCTAAGCGAGCCGGCATTCTATATTATGCCAGCCTTCTGTCAAGCATTTTCTCATAAAAAACCTGAGGTTAGCTGCGTTGACTACGCCTCGCATCGTTAACCGTTAAAGGCCTTCACTGCGAAGCGGGCGCCATTCTATGCAAACTACCCTGCGGGCGCAACCCCTTCGCAAGGCATTATTTTATGTTTTAACTCATTGAATTCTTTAGAAAGGTTTTGAAGCAGCGTTTCATTCACCTTTCCGGAGCCCTCCGGAGAAACCTGAACCCAAAAACCTCCCACCTCAGGTGAGTTCGGCGAACCCAGCGTAGCGGGACGAACCACAACACCCAATACTGCTAGTCGTTGCTCTAGCTGCTTCGCCATTTCCGGGCGAGCAAAGCCACCCAAGTAGACACATGTTTTTGGCGCCTCACTGGATTTGCCCGAATCACGCTTCACAAGCGCATCCGCCGTCTCACTCAATAGGTGGATATCCTGCTGCGAGCCGCGGTACAAACTTAGCGGCGTAACATCCTTCGCGCGAAGGGGGGCCTCCTGTTGATGCCAGACGTAATAGAAGACATTCAAAACCAGCAACAATAGGAACAGCCACCGCATAGGAACCTCAGGACAAAGGACAGGCCATCGCCAAACCAACAAAAACCAGGTCAGGCACCATTCTGGCACCAGGAACAACCCCGGAAACCAAATTGGCATCCCCACCAGTGAGAAACACTACGAAATCCTCCCCCCAATATTCCCGGGCCAACTCAAGCTGAGTCAGGACAAACCCCCTGAGCATCAACATGCAACCACGCTCGACCGCCTCCACGGTCGTACGCCCCGGAGCAAGGCTCTCATGAGCTCGCTCAGCCGCCGTATCGTCATAACGAATTCGTCGAGTATGCGTACGCAATTGATTGCGCATCAAAGGCATACCTGGGCAAATGAACCCCCCGAGATGCCCACCATCAGCAGCTACGAAATCCGCTGTAATCGCCGTACCAAAATCAAGTACCAGGCATGCTCCCGAAGCAAGATGAAACCCGCCGAGCAGAGCTAGCCAACGGTCGAGCCCCAATCGCTGGTAATCCTCATAGCCGTTTTTCACTCCCGCCATTTCCCTAGCGGGTAAAGCACGCGCTACAGAAACTCCAAATACGTCAACCAGCGATGCGACCAACGCGTCTGTTTCTTCTGCTGTTCTCACGCTAACCAGGCGACATTTCTTGAGCTGGAATTTCTCAGCACAGCTCAGGCACGCCAATAGATCACTATCGGAACTGACGACCCCTCCCTCGACGGGCGTAAGGCCATCAGACTGAAGGACACGCCACTTGATAAAGCTGTTGCCACAGTCGAGCTCAAGAATCATCACGCAACCTCAAACTGAGCTCACCACCACTAAAGATTTTTTCCACACCATCTACCTTCAAGCGCAGAGCACCCTGACGATCAACCCCCACCACAACGCCGTCAATTTGATTGACACCGGCAATCAGTGATACAGCACGCCCCTGCCAGAGGTGGTACCGCTCCCAATCCGATTGGATCGCAGCAAATCCGGACACATGATGCAGCTTCAGATATTGCTGAAGCTTCGCTCCCAATCGCGCCACCAACTCATTCCGGTCAAAATCCCTGCCCGCCTCGAGACACATGGATGTCCACTGCTGGTCAACCTCGGTGGTCGACCGCATATTCACATTGACCCCCACGCCCAGGACAACATGACAGACGTCCGCAGGATCCCCTACCAGCTCAAGTAAAATGCCCGCGATTTTTTTCTCGCCAACCAGGACATCGTTAGGCCACTTCAACCCCGCCTCCACGATCCCCATATTCCGCAAAGCGTGCATGACAGCAAGCCCAACAACAAGACTGAGCCCTTCGATCTGTCGCATGCCACCGTCAATGCGCAAGACCATGCTGCAATAGAGATTCTCAGCAAACGGACTGACCCATTTACGACCACGACGACCTCGGCCAGCCATTTGTCGCTCGGCCAACACCATGAATGGAGCCGCCACCCCGCGCTCTATTGAGCGTAAGGCTTCTGCGTTAGTGGAATCGATGGAGTCAAATATATGAATGGGCCACTCACGAAGACCATTTGCGCCAATCTCAGCAGCATCCAAAAGCAGCAGGGGCTTGGCCAACTGATACCCTCTGCCCCGAACTTTATGAACAGACAACCCCAAGTCCGCCTCCAGGTGCTGCAGCTGCTTCCAGACCGCACTGCGACTGATACCCAGCGCAATGCCGAGCGCTTGGCCCGAATGAAAGCGGCCATCTTTCAGAAGTTTTAGCAACGTGAGCATGCGAACTGCGCCCTGATAATGAGGCCCGCATGATAGCTATGCACAAGACCGTTGCATAGAAACACAAAATGCCTTTCCTGCGGGCAAAACAAAACCCCTACCTGCGTCAGCAGATAGGGGTTTCGGAATTTAATCTTGACGATGACCTACTCTCACATGGGGAAACCCCACACTACCATCGGCGATGCATCGTTTCACTGCTGAGTTCGGGATGGGATCAGGTGGTTCCAATGCTCTATGGTCGTCAAGAAATTCGGTAGCCAGCGCGCGCCTTGCGGTCACGTTCCAGCGAATGGGTATGCGATAGTTTGTGTGTTTGCTGCGAACTTTCGGTTCATGTCGTCTTCACACACCGCAATCTGGTGCCCTTTCGGGTCAGCAAATTGCTTGGGTGTTATATGGTCAAGCCTCACGGGCAATTAGTATGGGTTAGCTCAACGCCTCACAGCGCTTACACACCCCACCTATCAACGTCGTAGTCTTCGACGGCCCTTCAGGGGACTCAAGGTCCCAGTGAGATCTCATCTTGAGGCAAGTTTCCCGCTTAGATGCTTTCAGCGGTTATCTTTCCCGAACATAGCTACCCGGCAATGCCACTGGCGTGACAACCGGAACACCAGAGGTTCGTCCACTCCGGTCCTCTCGTACTAGGAGCAGCCCCTCTCAAATCTCAAACGTCCACGGCAGATAGGGACCGAACTGTCTCACGACGTTCTAAACCCAGCTCGCGTACCACTTTAAATGGCGAACAGCCATACCCTTGGGACCGGCTTCAGCCCCAGGATGTGATGAGCCGACATCGAGGTGCCAAACACCGCCGTCGATATGAACTCTTGGGCGGTATCAGCCTGTTATCCCCGGAGTACCTTTTATCCGTTGAGCGATGGCCCTTCCATACAGAACCACCGGATCACTAAGACCTACTTTCGTACCTGCTCGACGTGTCTGTCTCGCAGTCAAGCGCGCTTTTGCCTTTATACTCTACGACCGATTTCCGACCGGTCTGAGCGCACCTTCGTACTCCTCCGTTACTCTTTAGGAGGAGACCGCCCCAGTCAAACTACCCACCATACACTGTCCTCGATCCGGATAACGGACCTGAGTTAGAACCTCAAAGTTGCCAGGGTGGTATTTCAAGGATGGCTCCACGCGAACTGGCGTCCACGCTTCAAAGCCTCCCACCTATCCTACACAAGCAAATTCAAAGTCCAGTGCAAAGCTATAGTAAAGGTTCACGGGGTCTTTCCGTCTAGCCGCGGATACACTGCATCTTCACAGCGATTTCAATTTCACTGAGTCTCGGGTGGAGACAGCGCCGCCATCGTTACGCCATTCGTGCAGGTCGGAACTTACCCGACAAGGAATTTCGCTACCTTAGGACCGTTATAGTTACGGCCGCCGTTTACCGGGGCTTCGATCAAGAGCTTCGCGTTAGCTAACCCCATCAATTAACCTTCCGGCACCGGGCAGGCGTCACACCCTATACGTCCACTTTCGTGTTTGCAGAGTGCTGTGTTTTTAATAAACAGTCGCAGCGGCCTGGTATCTTCGACCGGCGTGGGCTTACGCAGCAAGTGCTTCACCCTCACCGGCGCACCTTCTCCCGAAGTTACGGTGCCATTTTGCCTAGTTCCTTCACCCGAGTTCTCTCAAGCGCCTTGGTATTCTCTACCCAACCACCTGTGTCGGTTTGGGGTACGGTTCCTGGTTACCTGAAGCTTAGAAGCTTTTCTTGGAAGCATGGCATCAACCACTTCGTCACCCAAAGGGTAACTCGTCATCAGCTCTCGGCCTTAAGATCCCGGATTTACCTAAGATCTCAGCCTACCACCTTAAACTTGGACAACCAACGCCAAGCTGGCCTAGCCTTCTCCGTCCCTCCATCGCAATAACCAGAAGTACAGGAATATTAACCTGTTTTCCATCGACTACGCTTTTCAGCCTCGCCTTAGGGACCGACTAACCCTGCGTCGATTAACGTTGCGCAGGAAACCTTGGTCTTTCGGCGTGGGTGTTTTTCACACCCATTGTCGTTACTCATGTCAGCATTCGCACTTCTGATACCTCCAGCAAGCTTCTCAACTCACCTTCACAGGCTTACAGAACGCTCCTCTACCGCATCACTTACGTGATACCCGTAGCTTCGGTGTATGGTTTGAGCCCCGTTACATCTTCCGCGCAGGCCGACTCGACTAGTGAGCTATTACGCTTTCTTTAAAGGGTGGCTGCTTCTAAGCCAACCTCCTAGCTGTCTAAGCCTTCCCACATCGTTTCCCACTTAACCATAACTTTGGGACCTTAGCTGACGGTCTGGGTTGTTTCCCTTTTCACGACGGACGTTAGCACCCGCCGTGTGTCTCCCATGCTCGGCACTTGTAGGTATTCGGAGTTTGCATCGGTTTGGTAAGTCGGGATGACCCCCTAGCCGAAACAGTGCTCTACCCCCTACAGTGATACATGAGGCGCTACCTAAATAGCTTTCGAGGAGAACCAGCTATCTCCGAGCTTGATTAGCCTTTCACTCCGATCCACAGGTCATCCGCTAACTTTTCAACGGTAGTCGGTTCGGTCCTCCAGTTAGTGTTACCCAACCTTCAACCTGCCCATGGATAGATCGCCCGGTTTCGGGTCTATTCCCAGCGACTAGACGCCCTATTAAGACTCGCTTTCGCTACGCCTCCCCTATTCGGTTAAGCTCGCCACTGAAAATAAGTCGCTGACCCATTATACAAAAGGTACGCAGTCACCCAACAAAGTGGGCTCCCACTGCTTGTACGCATACGGTTTCAGGATCTATTTCACTCCCCTCTCCGGGGTTCTTTTCGCCTTTCCCTCACGGTACTAGTTCACTATCGGTCAGTCAGTAGTATTTAGCCTTGGAGGATGGTCCCCCCATATTCAGACAAAGTTTCTCGTGCTCCGTCCTACTCGATTTCACTTCTAAGATCCTTTCGCGTACAGGGCTATCACCCACTATGGCCGCACTTTCCAGAGCGTTCCGCTAAAATCAAAGAAGCTTAAGGGCTAGTCCCCGTTCGCTCGCCACTACTAAGGGAATCTCGGTTGATTTCTTTTCCTCAGGGTACTTAGATGTTTCAGTTCCCCTGGTTCGCCTCTTGCACCTATGTATTCAGTACAAGATAACCATCTTATGATGGCTGGGTTCCCCCATTCAGACATCTCCGGATCAAAGTCTGTTTGCCGACTCCCCGAAGCTTTTCGCAGGCTACCACGTCTTTCATCGCCTCTGACTGCCAAGGCATCCACCGTATGCGCTTCTTCACTTGACCATATAACCCCAAGCAATCTGGTTATACTGTGAAGACGACATTCGCCGAAAATTCGCATGCATGCTCAAAGAGCAACTCACAAATTTTACCTTAGCCTGATCCGTTACCAGTGAAAGTAACGTTCAGTCTATCTTTCTATCACATACCCAAATTTTTAAAGAACGATCTAATCAAAAGACTAGAAATCAACATTCACCATCACCTTGATGGAATGCTCATTTCTAAGCTTTCAGAAGCAGTTTATGGTGGAGCCAAGCGGGATCGAACCGCTGACCTCCTGCGTGCAAGGCAGGCGCTCTCCCAGCTGAGCTATGGCCCCATAACAAAATTGGTGGGTCTGGGCAGATTCGAACTGCCGACCTCACCCTTATCAGGGGTGCGCTCTAACCAACTGAGCTACAGACCCAATTTCGAGCTTGTAACTGTTAGCGTGAGCTATCAGCTTGGAGCTTAAAGCTGCTTCTATCGTCTTCTTCAATGAATCAAGCAATTCGTGTGGGAGCTCATGAAGCAGCTGCGGTCGTCGATTAAGGAGGTGATCCAGCCGCAGGTTCCCCTACGGCTACCTTGTTACGACTTCACCCCAGTCATGAATCACACCGTGGTAACCGTCCCCCCGAAGGTTAGACTAGCTACTTCTGGTGCAACCCACTCCCATGGTGTGACGGGCGGTGTGTACAAGGCCCGGGAACGTATTCACCGCGACATTCTGATTCGCGATTACTAGCGATTCCGACTTCACGCAGTCGAGTTGCAGACTGCGATCCGGACTACGATCGGTTTTGTGGGATTAGCTCCACCTCGCGGCTTGGCAACCCTCTGTACCGACCATTGTAGCACGTGTGTAGCCCAGGCCGTAAGGGCCATGATGACTTGACGTCATCCCCACCTTCCTCCGGTTTGTCACCGGCAGTCTCCTTAGAGTGCCCACCATAACGTGCTGGTAACTAAGGACAAGGGTTGCGCTCGTTACGGGACTTAACCCAACATCTCACGACACGAGCTGACGACAGCCATGCAGCACCTGTCTCAATGTTCCCGAAGGCACCAATCCATCTCTGGAAAGTTCATTGGATGTCAAGGCCTGGTAAGGTTCTTCGCGTTGCTTCGAATTAAACCACATGCTCCACCGCTTGTGCGGGCCCCCGTCAATTCATTTGAGTTTTAACCTTGCGGCCGTACTCCCCAGGCGGTCAACTTAATGCGTTAGCTGCGCCACTAAGAGCTCAAGGCTCCCAACGGCTAGTTGACATCGTTTACGGCGTGGACTACCAGGGTATCTAATCCTGTTTGCTCCCCACGCTTTCGCACCTCAGTGTCAGTATCAGTCCAGGTGGTCGCCTTCGCCACTGGTGTTCCTTCCTATATCTACGCATTTCACCGCTACACAGGAAATTCCACCACCCTCTACCATACTCTAGCTCGACAGTTTTGAATGCAGTTCCCAGGTTGAGCCCGGGGATTTCACATCCAACTTAACGAACCACCTACGCGCGCTTTACGCCCAGTAATTCCGATTAACGCTTGCACCCTCTGTATTACCGCGGCTGCTGGCACAGAGTTAGCCGGTGCTTATTCTGTCGGTAACGTCAAGACAATCACGTATTAAGTAACTGCCCTTCCTCCCAACTTAAAGTGCTTTACAATCCGAAGACCTTCTTCACACACGCGGCATGGCTGGATCAGGCTTTCGCCCATTGTCCAATATTCCCCACTGCTGCCTCCCGTAGGAGTCTGGACCGTGTCTCAGTTCCAGTGTGACTGATCATCCTCTCAGACCAGTTACGGATCGTCGCCTTGGTGAGCCATTACCCCACCAACTAGCTAATCCGACCTAGGCTCATCTGATAGCGCAAGGCCCGAAGGTCCCCTGCTTTCTCCCGTAGGACGTATGCGGTATTAGCGTCCGTTTCCGAGCGTTATCCCCCACTACCAGGCAGATTCCTAGGCATTACTCACCCGTCCGCCGCTCTCAAGAGGTGCAAGCACCTCTCTACCGCTCGACTTGCATGTGTTAGGCCTGCCGCCAGCGTTCAATCTGAGCCATGATCAAACTCTTCAGTTCAAACATCTTTGGGTTTTGAGAAAACCCTAAACTTGGCTCAGCAATCGTTGGTTACATCTTTGATTTCTCGCGGAGTAACTTGTGATGCTGATAATCTGTTGACTAGCAGTCTGACTCCACAAGCACCCACACGAATTGCTTGATTCAGTTGTTAAAGAGCGGTTGGTTAAGAGCTTTCGTCTCAACCGAGGCGCGCATTCTACAGCGCCCGATGTATCTGTCAAGCGGTTATTTTAAGAAGTTTTCAAAGTTTCGCTTGGGAAACATCAACAACTTCAACCACTTGCGCCTCCGATCTCTCGTTAGCGGGAGGCGAATTCTACAGCGTTACTCGCTGCTGTCAACACCTCTTTTTCTCCGCTTTCGACCGAGAAGATCGAATCGCTGACAAGGCCAAACAAACACTGCCTTATCAACTGTTCCCTGGCCTCGATGAACTGAAGCCCGGCACCTTCAAAACATGGTTAACTCATTGAAACTCAAGGAGTTTTCCGTTTCTACTGCGCCGGAAGTGGGGCGAATTATAGACGTCCAGAATTTGCCGTCAACACCTATTTTCAGCTTTATTCGGATTTCAGCGTAATTCGCGCGAAAGCCTTCTTGCCGGCCTGGCATACATGAGTCGACCCCAACTCATATATATAGGTGCGGTCGACAACCTCACCATCTATACGCACGCCACCCGAACCAAGAAGGTCTCGGGCCACTGCCGCATTCTTGACCAGACCTGCCTTATTGAGCACGGCCGCAATCGGCATATCCTCGGCGGCGGTCAACTCGATCTCTGGCAGATCATCCGGCAGCTCGCCATCCTTCATACGATTGCCCGCCGCACGGTGAGCATTGGCTGCGGCCTCCTCACCATGAAAACGAGCAACGATCTCTTCAGCCAGCTTGATTTTGATATCCCGCGGATTGGCTCCCGCCTCGACATCTGCACGGAACGTATTGATCTCGTCCATGGAGCGGAAGCTCAACAGCTCGAAGTAGCGCCACATCAGCACATCCGGAATGGAGACCAACTTGCTGTACATGACACCCGGCGCCTCCTGAATGCCGACGTAGTTGCCCAACGACTTGGACATCTTCTTCACGCCATCCAGACCTTCCAGCAACGGCATCGTAAGGATGCACTGGGCCTCCTGACCATATCCGCGCTGCAGCTCACGCCCCATCAACAGATTGAACTTCTGATCCGTACCGCCGAGCTCAACGTCCGCTCGCAACGCAACCGAGTCATACCCCTGCACAAGCGGATAAAGGAACTCATGAATGGCGATTGGTTGATTGGTTTTATAGCGTTTGTCGAAATCATCGCGCTCGAGCATACGAGCCACGGTGTACTGGGACGTCAGGCGAATGAAATCCGCCGGCCCCATCTGATCCATCCAAGTGGAGTTGAACGCCACCTCGGTCTTGGCCGGATCAAGAATCTTGAAGACTTGAGTCTTGTAGGTCTCGGCGTTATCGAGAACCTGCTCGCGAGTCAGCGGTGGGCGCGTAGCACTCTTGCCGCTCGGATCACCGATCATCCCAGTGAAGTCACCTATAAGGAAGATGACCTGGTGCCCCAGATCCTGGAACTGGCGCAGCTTATTAATAAGCACGGTATGCCCCAAGTGCAGGTCAGGCGCCGTAGGGTCGAAACCAGCCTTGATACGCAGCGGTTGCCCGCGCTTGAGCTTTTCGATCAGCTCGGACTCGACCAACAGTTCTTCCGCACCACGCTTGATCAGCGCTAGCTGCTCTTCAACCGACTTCATAACAGACCCGCAAGGCTCAGATTCAAAGGGCCCCAACCATACAAGATCGCGCACCAAATACAAGGTTTGCCCGGCGCACGGACACCAATCCACAGACAGAGCGTCTGCGGGCTTGCTTCGCGGGGGATTTGGTTATATTTTATACAGTTATTTCATCTTCATCATGTCATTCATCTTTTCCAATTCATCTTTTCAAAAGTCAAATTACTTATGACCACAGAACCGTCTAAAGCGCCGCCGCTTTACCCAAAGACCCACCTGCTTGCCGCAAGTGGCATCGCAGCCCTCCTTAGCCTGGCGCTCCTGGTGTTCCCCTCCAGCGATGTTGAAGCCAAAAAGACGACTCTGAGTCTTGAACTGGAAAGTCCTGCTGAACAACTGACACAAGATCAAGACGCTGCAGAAGCGGTCCAAGCCACAAACGAACCGGCCACCTCTCCCTTTGCGCAGATTGAAGACAGCCCTGAGGACACCACGGAGGCCGCTCAAGCAGTGCCTCCAGCTGTAGAAGAAAAGAAAGGACCGGACCACCGCGAGGTCATTGTCGCCAAAGGCGATACGCTCTCTACCCTCTTCGAAAAAGTTGGCCTGCCTTCGACTTCAGTTCACGAAATCCTGGCCAGCGACAAGCAAGCCAAACAGTTCACCCAGCTGCAACGCGGCCAGAAACTCGAATTCGAACTCACTCCAGACGGACAGCTGACCAATCTGCACACCAAGCTGAGCGACCTGGAAAGCATCACCCTGACCAAAAATGACAAGGGTTATGTATTCAATCGCATTACGGCCAAGCCCACCGTGCGCTCGGCGTACGTCCATGGCGTCATCAATAGTTCGCTATCGCAGTCGGCTGCGCGCGCAGGCCTTTCCCACAGTCTGACAATGGACATGGCCAGCGTGTTTGGCTACGACATCGACTTCGCCCAGGATATTCGTCAGGGCGACGAGTTCGATATCATTTATGAACAGAAAGTGGTCAACGGAAAGAGCGTGGGCAACGGCCCGATTCTTTCCGCGCGCTTCACCAACCGCGGCAAGACCTATACTGCGGTGCGTTACACCAACAAACAGGGCAACAGCAGCTACTACACCGCTGATGGCAACAGCATGCGCAAGGCATTCATCCGCACGCCGGTAGATTTCGCCCGCATCAGCTCGAAGTTTTCCGCAGGCCGAAAACACCCGATCCTGAACAAGATCCGGGCTCACAAAGGCGTCGACTATGCCGCCCCGCGTGGCACTCCAATCAAAGCCGCCGGCGATGGCAAAGTATTGCTGGCCGGACGCCGCGGCGGTTATGGCAACACCGTGATCATCCAGCACGGCAACACCTACCGCACGCTGTACGGCCATATGCAAGGCTTCGCCAAAGGCGTGAAAACCGGCGGTAGCGTCAAGCAAGGCCAGGTTATCGGGTACATTGGCACTACCGGCCTGTCCACCGGACCGCACCTGCATTACGAGTTCCAGGTCAACGGTGTTCACGTCGATCCGCTTGGCCAGAAACTGCCGATGGCCGATCCAATCGCCAAATCCGAACGCGCCCGCTTCCTGGCTCAAAGCCAACCGCTAATGGCTCGCATGGATCAAGAGAAAGCCACCATGCTGGCCTCGAGCAAACGCTGAGCCATGGCGCGCTATATTGGTGTGATGTCCGGGACCAGCCTGGATGGCTTGGATATCGCACTGATCGAACTGACCCCGGCGATCAGACTGATCGCCACGCATTACATCCCCATGCCCGCCTCCCTACGCACCGAATTGCTCGGTTTGTGCAGCAGTGGGCCCGATGAGATCGCTCGTTCCGCCATTGCCCAGCAGAACTGGGTAAAGCTGGCCGCTCAGGGCGTCAACACCTTGCTCGATGCACAGAAACTCAAGCCTCAAGACGTGACGGCGATCGGCAGTCATGGCCAAACCATCCGCCACGAGCCGGCCCGCGGCTTTACCGTGCAGATCGGCAACCCCGCACTGCTGAGCGAATTGACCGGCATTACCGTCGTCAGTGACTTTCGCAGTCGTGACGTAGCGGCCGGAGGACAAGGCGCTCCTCTGGTGCCGGCGTTTCACGAAGCGTTGTTCGAAGAGCGAGTCGGTAATCGCGCCGTGCTGAATATCGGCGGCTTCAGCAATCTCAGCCTGATAGAACCCGGAAAACCCGTAGCGGGGTTCGATTGTGGCCCCGGCAACGTATTGCTCGATGCCTGGATACACCAACAACGGGGCGAACATTTCGATCGCGATGGCCAATGGGCTACCACCGGGCAAGTCGAACCGGTTTTGCTCAAGGAGCTACTTAGCGACCCGTTCTTTGTCACCAAGGGGCCGAAAAGTACAGGACGCGAAGTATTCAACCTGCCCTGGCTGATCCAGCACCTATCGCACCTGCCAGCTTTCGCCCCTGAAAACGTACAGGCAACGCTGCTCGAACTGACGGCCCTGACCATCGTCGAATCACTGCAAAGTGCCCAGATGGCGACTCAGGAGTTGCTGGTCTGCGGCGGAGGCGCGCACAACCACGCGCTCATGAAGCGTCTGGCTGACTTACTGCCGGACGCCAAAGTCAGCAGCACCGCGTCTTACGGCGTGGATCCGGATTGGGTGGAAGCCATGGCCTTCGCCTGGCTGGCGCATTGCTGCCTTGAAGGCATTCCAGCAAACCGCCCAAGTGTCACAGGCGCGCGGGGCTTACGCGTACTGGGCGCCATCTACCCCGCCTGAACCACTTAACCCTCAGACAAAAAAACGCCGCAGAGCCGTAAGGCACTGCGGCGTTTTTTATTGAAGCTGTCAGATCGAGAACGAAGAACCGCAACCGCAGGTTGTGGTGGCATTCGGGTTCTTGATCACGAAACGCGACCCTTCCAAACCTTCCTGGTAATCCACCTCGGCACCCGCCAGGTATTGGAAGCTCATTGGATCGACTACCAGGCTGACCCCTTCGCGCTCGACGATGGTGTCATCTTCGGCCACTTCCTCATCGAAAGTGAAGCCGTACTGAAAACCTGAACAACCGCCGCCCGTCACGAATACGCGCAGCTTCAAACGATCATTGCCCTCTTCATCGACCAGGCTCTTCACCTTGTGCGCGGCACCGTGGGTGAATTGCAAAGCCATGGGGGTGAAGGTTTCGACGCTCATGCTGAATATCTCCCGGCGCTAACGCCGCCATAATGCGTAATGGCGGGCATTATCCGCTTCTCCTACAAAATCGGTCAACTATTTAGAAGACCAGCGCCAAGCTGCAGACTTGGAGGCCGTGGCCGCTGTTAAGGCAACATCCCCGCATGAGACAGGCCCAGACGCTCATCCAGCCCGAACAGGATGTTCAGGTTCTGCACCGCCTGGCCCGACGCGCCCTTGACCAGGTTATCGATGACCGACAACACCACCACCAAGTCGCCATCCTGCGGACGATGCACAGCAATCCGGCATACGTTCGCACCACGGACGCTACGGGTTTCTGGATGACTGCCGGCGGGCATTACGTCGACGAACGGTTCGTTGGCATAACGCTTTTCGAACAACGCCTGCAAGTCCACGGAGCGATCGACGACGGTTGCGTAAAGGGTGGAGTGGATGCCACGAATCATTGGCGTCAAGTGCGGCACGAAAGTCAGACCGACGTCCTTGCCCGCTGCCCGACGCAATCCCTGGCGAATTTCCGGCAGGTGACGGTGCCCCTTGACCGCGTACGCCTTCATGCTTTCCGATGTCTCGGAGTACAACGAACCGACACTGGCGCCACGCCCGGCACCGCTCACACCGGATTTGCAGTCAGCAATCAGACGCGAAGTATCGGCAAGACCGGCCTCAAGCAGAGGCAAGAACCCCAACTGCGTCGCAGTCGGATAGCAACCCGGTACCGCGATCAGTCGTGCCTGCTTGATTTTCTCGCGATTGACTTCAGGTAACCCATAGACTGCCTCGTCCAGCAGTTCCGGGGCGCCGTGAGGCTGGCCGTACCATTTGGCCCATTCGTCTGCGTCCTGCAGGCGGAAGTCCGCCGACAGGTCGATGACCTTGGTCCCGGCGGCCAGCAGTTCACCTGCCAGGGCGTGGGCGACACCGTGAGGCGTGGCGAAGAACACCACGTCGCAGGCGCCGAGGGTCTTGATGTCCGGAACGCTGAACGCCAGGCCGTCGTAATGACCGCGCAGGTTCGGATACATATCGGCGACGGCCAGCCCGGCCTCGGATCGGGAGGTAATGACCACCACCTCAGCTTGCGGATGCTGTGCCAACAAACGCAGCAGTTCGACACCGGTGTAACCCGTGCCGCCGACGATACCGACCTTGACCATAAACCTGCCCTCAACGAACCCACTGGAAAGCCGTCGATGATAGGGGCCACGCGGCGCGGCGACAACCGCCAAGGTGACGTGTGGCCGCTCTAACCTCTACTATCGAGCTACCGTGAATCTGGGAATAACTAAAAATGCTCTATCTGTGGCTCAAAGCACTTCACATCGTCAGCATGGTCTGCTGGTTCGCCGGCCTGTTCTACCTGCCCCGCCTGTTTGTCTATCACGCCCAAAGCGAAGACACCGTCAGCAAGGAGCGCTTCAGCGTCATGGAGCGTAAGTTGTATCGCGGCATCATGGGCCCAGCGATGATCGCCACACTGGTGTTCGGCATCTGGCTACTCAGCCTCAACGCTGGCGCGTACTTCAGCCAGGGCGGCTGGATGCACGCCAAACTGACCCTGGTTGTGCTTCTGATCGGCTATCACCACATGTGCGGCGCCCAGGTGAAGCGCTTCGCCCGCGGTGAAAACACCCGCAGCCATGTCTTCTATCGCTGGTTCAATGAAGTACCGGTTCTGATATTGCTAGCTATTGTAATTCTGGTCGTGGTCCGTCCGTTCTAATCTCCAATCGGCACTACTTACCTTATCCGGGGTACTTCCCATGTCGCTACCCGCTCTGCTTGAACAACGTTTGCGCCTGCCGGTCGTGGCGGCGCCGATGTTCCTGATTTCCAACCCGCAGTTGGTCCTGGCCTGCTGCCGCAACGGTATCGTCGGCAGCTTCCCGGCGTTGAACCAGCGTGAAAGCAGTGGCTTCAAGGCTTGGCTCGAGGAAATCGAAGCAGGTCTGGCGGCATTGGAAAGTCCGGCGCCCTACGCCGTAAACCTCATCGTCCACCACAGTAACCCAAGGCTTCAGGCCGACCTGGCCATCTGCATCGAGCACAAAGTACCGATTGTCATCACCAGCCTGGGTGCGGTGAAGGAACTGGTGGACGCCGTTCACAGCTATGGCGGCCTGGTGTTCCACGATGTCACTACACGCCGTCACGCCGAGAAAGCCGCCGAGGCCGGTGTCGATGGCCTGATCGCCGTTGCCGCCGGCGCAGGTGGACACGCCGGGACCTGGAGCCCGTTCTCGCTGGTTGCCGAGATTCGCCAGTTTTTCGATAAAACCGTGCTGCTTGCAGGATGCCTGAACCACGGCCATCAGATCCTGGCCGCGCAATTGCTCGGCGCGGATTTGGCCTACTTCGGGACGCGCTTCATCGGCACGACCGAAAGCCATGCGCCTGACGCTTATAAAGAGATGTTGCTCACATCCCAAGCCGCAGACATCGTGCATACTTCTGCGGTGTCCGGGGTGCCGGCCAGCTTCATGCGTCAGAGCCTGGAAAACGCCGGTTTCGACCTTAACGCCCTGCAGGGCAAAGGTGAGGTGAATTTCGGCTCGAAACTCAAGCCGTTGAACGATGAGGCCAAGGCTTGGAAAACCGTGTGGTCCGCAGGCCAGGGCGTGGGTGAAATCCATGATTTGCCCAGCGTCGACCAACTGGTGGCGCGCCTGACTGAAGAATACCGTCAGGCACACGCCCGGACGGTACAGCTTGGCGGCCAATGGCCCCGCTGAACTAACCCAACAATTTCAACTTTAGAGACAAGGATGCCTGGCATGAGTGAACCCCGCTTCAACATTGTATTCGACGGAGCCCTGCTGCCGGGTGTCGATGCCACGACTGCAAAACTCAATCTCGCCGAGCTGTTCAAAAGCGATGTCGCTGCCATCGAACGGTTGTTCAGCGGTCGCAAGGTGGCCCTTAAAAGCAACCTGTCCCAAAGCGAAGCCCAGAAGTACCTGGAAGCGCTCAACAAGAGCGGAATCGATGCCCGAGTCGAAGCCGAGCCCGCCCTCCAGCTGAACCTTGGCGATGTACAGGAATCGCCACTGCAACCGAACGGACGGCACCCGGACTCGATCATTGAGCCTGTTTCGCCTTACGCACCGCCACGGGCCGCCGTCGGCGAAGCACTCGCCGAATACAGCACGCTCAAGCCCTTCAGCTTCGACGGGCGTATCGGCCGCCTGCGCTACCTGGCCTGGACCATGGTTTTGACCCTGGCCATGATGCCCGTGGTTGGCGTGGCTTTTTGGGTCAGCCTGTCCTGGCTGCTCACTTCCAACTCGATCGCTGCAATGATCGTCGGCGGGCTGGTGGCGGTAGTCATCGCACTGGGCTTTGCCTATGTGAGCATTCAGTTCAGCGTCCAACGCCTGCATGACCTGGGCTGGTCCGGGTGGCTGTGGCTGCTCAACCTCGTTCCGTTCGTGGGCAGCGTCTTCCCGTTCGTGCTCATCTGCATGCCTGGCAATGCCGGGGCGAATCGCTACGGCCCTCCACCACCGCCCAACAGCACCGCAGTCAAAGTACTTTCGTGGTTGTGGGTCGTCATGATCGTACTGATTTTCCTCGGCGCGTTGGCCGGCGCTTTCAGCGGTATCGGCGAGGAATACGGGAGCAGTTCCTTGAGCAGCTATGAAAGCAGCGAGTCCAGCGACGATGCCGCCGAAGAACCCGCCGTAGAGGCAGCCGAGCCCGCCTCGCCTTCTGTAGACTATGAAGAAGAGGAACAATAAGCGCGCTTGATGCCAGTGACAGCCCAGTCCACTGGTGGCGGGCTGTTGCGATGGAGAACTGCATGACCCGTTACGCTCTGATCACTGGCGCCTCCAGCGGCCTCGGCCTGGCCATGGCCGAGGCGCTGGCCCGGCGCGGCCGCAACCTGATACTGGTGGCTCGACAGCGCGATCGGCTGGAAAGTATTGCAATAGAACTGACTCAACGGTTTGGCGTGGAGGTGCTGTTCCGAGCTTGCGATTTGGGAGAGCCCCTCAGGCTTTCAGGTTTCCTGCTGGAACTGGAAGAGGGTGAGCGACACATCGACCTGCTGGTCAACTGCGCAGGCATCGGTACTTGCGGCCCGTTCCTGGGCCAGGACTGGATGACCGAACAGGACCTGATCGAAGTCAATATCCTCGCCCTGACGCGCCTCTGTCATGCGATAGGTAATACCATGGCCCTGCAGGGCGGCGGGCAAATCCTCAACGTCGCCTCGATCGCCGCATTCCAACCAGGGCCCTGGATGAGTACCTATTACGCCAGCAAGGCCTATGTACTGCACTTCTCCGAAGCCCTGCGGGTCGAACTCAAGAAGTGCGCGATCAAAGTATCGGTGCTTTGCCCTGGCCCGACCCGCACCGGCTTTTTCGCCCGAGCGCAGCTCGATGAACAAAAACTCACTGACAGTAAGTACCTGATGAGCCCGGAGGAAGTTGCACTGTATGCCGTGCGCGCACTGGATAAAAACAGGGCCATCATCATTCCCGGGCGCCGTAATCGCTGGATCGCCACGCTACCGCGACTGGGGTCGCGTTGGCTGGTCCGAACTGTCGCCGGCATGATCAATAAGGCCTACTGTCCGCGTTGAATACCCCTTTGCAGTTAAAACCCAGGCTCGCCAGCTGCGCCTTGAGTACACTCGAGCTCGACTAACCCAATGGAGAAACAGCTGTGGATACTCTGTTTACCAAGATCATCAACCGGGAGATTCCGGCCAAGATCATTTACGAGGATGACCAGGTTCTGGCCTTCCATGACATTGCCCCACAGGCACCGGTGCACTTTCTGGTTATTCCGAAGAAGCCGATCCGTACGCTCAACGACCTGACCGAAGAGGATAAAGGGCTGGCTGGGCATATTTTGTTCACAGCCCAACGCCTGGCCAAGGAGCAAGGCTGCGAAGACGGTTTCCGTGTAGTGATGAACTGCAATGAACTCGGCGGGCAGACCGTCTATCACATTCATATGCATGTGCTGGGACAGCGCCAGATGCACTGGCCACCGGGTTGATACCCTGACTCAACGCAAATCTTCGGCGGCCGATTCGGTTAAACTGGCCGCTGTGATTTTTCCCGGAGGTAAGCATGACTACCCAACGTCACTACTCGCCGATTGACCGCCTGCTGCTGCAAGCCGATACCGCGATGCGTACGCTGTTGCCCTTCAGTGGCCAGCCGTACCGCCCATCACCGGCTATCGTGCAGCCGGACGCACAGTTGAGCGACGAGCAGACGCGCCACGTCGCCGGGCTGATGCGCATCAACCATACAGGCGAAGTTTGCGCCCAGGCGCTGTATCAGGGCCAAGCGCTGACAGCCAAGCTGCCCCAGGTGCGCGAAGCAATGGAACATGCCGCCGAGGAAGAAGTCGACCATCTGGTCTGGTGCGAGCAACGCATTCGCCAGTTGGGCAGCCATACCAGCGTCTTGAACCCATTGTTCTATGGGATGTCATTTGGAATCGGTGCCGTGGCCGGTCTGATCAGCGACAAAGTCAGTCTTGGCTTCGTTGCAGCGACCGAGCATCAAGTGTGCAAGCATTTGAATGAGCACCTGGAGCAACTGCCAGCCGAGGATGAGAAATCCCGGGCGATACTGGAGCAGATGCGCGAGGACGAGGAACACCATGCCGAAAGCGCCCTCCAGGCCGGTGGTTTTCGTTTTCCGGCACCGGTGAAGTTCGGTATGAGCCTGCTGGCCAAGGTCATGACCAAGAGCACTTATCGGATCTGATGGCGAAATTGGAGTCAGCTCCCATAAAAAAGGCGACTACCCATCCCGGGAGTCGCCTTTTTTATGCTCGAAACTTCAGCGCGGCATGTTGCGTGCGTAGAAGATTTCCAGCATTTCGTGTTTCACACGCTCTTCCACCTGCGCGCGCTGTTCAGTAGACAGGTTGCTGGTGGCATCACCAAACAGGTAGTTATCCAGCTCAAAGTCCTTGAGCAGCATTTTGGTGTGGAACAGGTTTTCCTGATACACGTTCACATCGGTCATCTGGTACGCATCGCGCGTGTCTTCAGACAGGTAGTTCTGGATCGAATTGATCTCGTGATCAATAAAATGCTTGTGGCCTTCAACGTCGCGGGTAAACCCACGCACGCGATAATCCACGGTCACGATGTCCGACTCGAACTGGTGAATGAGGAAGTTGAGCGCCTTGAGCGGTGAAATGACACCACAGGTCGACACATCGATGTCCACACGGAACGTCGCAATGCCATCTACCGGGTGTATTTCCGGGTAGGTATGTACCGTGATGTGACTCTTGTCGAGGTGGGCCAGGATGATTTCAGGCAATGGGCCCGGGGACTCTTCGATCTGGCTGTCGGTCGGCGTCACCGGCTCTTCCGAGATCAGAATGGTTACGCTGGCACCTTGGGGTTCATAGTCCTGACTGGCGATGTTCAGGATGTTGGCACCAATGATATCGACAACTTCTGTGAGGATCTGCGTGAGGCGCTTGGCGTTGTACTCTTTATTGATGTACTCGACGTAGGCCTGCTGGTCTTGCGGAGTTTCCGCATAGCAGATGTCATAGATGTTGAAGCTCAAGGTCTTTGTCAGGTTATTGAACCCATGGAGCTTGAGTTTGCTTTTCACCGTTTGAAAACTCTCTATGTATTGCGGCCCGGCCGCGTGATCAAGCATGCCCGTCAGATGCGAACGACGCACCTGCGTAGGACGGTTAACACCTCTTCGCGATGGCGATTTTGGTTGTCTGTCCAGACAAGGACCGGTCACATGACCGATCCCTGCCCTGAAAAAAGTGGCGCATTATGCAGACGTCGGCTTCTGATCGCCAGAGCTTGCACTGCTTTTATGATGGTTGGATGTCGATTCAACCCAGTTCGATGATTTCATAATCGTGGGTGATTTCAACACCGGCAGCGCCGAGCATGATGGAAGCCGAGCAATATTTCTCGGCGGACAGCTCAATGGCACGCTTGACCTGGGCTTCCTTCAAGGCTCGCCCCTTCACCACAAAATGCATGTGAATCTTGGTGAACACTTTTGGATCCTCGGTGGCGCGCTCCGCTTCCAGGAAGGCTTCGCAGCTTTCGACGGCCTGGCGGGACTTCTTGAGAATGCTGACCACGTCGAAGTTGCTGCAACCGCCCACGCCCAGCAGGAGCATTTCCATTGGCCGAACACCCAGGTTGCGACCACCGGCTTGCGGCGGACCGTCCATGACCACCACATGACCACTGCCTGATTCACCGAGGAACATGGCTTCGCCAGCCCATTGGATGCGTGCCTTCATCGCCAAGACTCCACTGTTAAAAAGGGGGCGCCAGCTTAGCACAGCCCCCGTCATGACAGGCTCTGCCGTAAGACGCCTGGAGGCACGCATGTAGGTAAATTCTCAAATCAATTGAAGATGCCTCTGTTAAGCTGGCTCGGCTCGCTGGCGTATTGCCAGCTATCGCGATTGTCATCGTGCCTCATAAGAAAACCAAACCACCACACCGCGCAGTCTTTCGGGATACAACCATGGTTGCCATTACTCCCACGCTCAAGATCAAGAACCTCGACAAACTCCTGATGCACTGTCAGCGCCGTCGCTATCCAGCCAAGCACAACATCATTTGCGCGGGCGATCGCTCCGACACGCTGTTTTTCATCATCAAGGGATCGGTCACGATCCTGATCGAGGATGACGATGGTCGGGAAATGATCATCGCCTATCTCAATTCGGGGGATTTTTTCGGCGAGCTGGGGTTATTCGAACAGGCAGGCAAGGAGCAGGAACGCAGTGCCTGGGTACGCGCGAAAATCGAGTGTGAGGTCGCGGAAATCAGTTACAGCAAATTCCGGGAGCTGTCAGTGCAAGACCCGGACATTCTTTACGTCCTCAGCGGACAGATCGCACAGCGCCTGCGCAACACTACTCGCAAGGTCGGCGACCTGGCCTTCTTCGACGTGACCGGTCGCGTCGCCCGCTGCCTGCTGGAACTGTGCAAGCAACCCGACGCCATGACTCATCCGGACGGCATGCAAATCAAGGTAACCCGCCAGGAAATCGGCCGGATTGTCGGCTGTTCTCGGGAAATGGTCGGCCGGGTGCTCAAGGACTTGGAGGAGCGCAACTTGGTCAGCGTCAAAGGCAAGACCATGGTCGTGTTCGGAACGCGCTAGCCCCCGGATAGCGTGGTCAGCCATTGCCGATATAACGCATCGAGCCGCTCCAGCGCGCAAGGGGCCGGAAACTTCTCGTGCAAGGCAATATGGCTTTCGGCGCGAACGCGCTGCTCCAGACCACAAGCTTCATTGAAACGATTGACCGCAGCCACCATGGCTTCACGTTCGTTCTCTAGCAACAGCGCTCCATGCACCAGGCCCACCGGGCGTTGCCCGCCCTTGCTCTGGCGCCAGCGCTGCGCTGTACCAACCATTTTGCGACCGTCAAGATTGACGTTGAATCGTCCGTCGCAAAACGCACCGTCCACCTCCCCCAACGAAGCGACTCCGCCCAACTCATCGAGCAACTGACAGATGGGATCACACAAGCGGCGATACGCGGTTTCGATCCGGCCATGATCGCCTTCGCTGCGCGGTGGTGCGTAGACCAGGGCGATATTGACGGTAGCGGCAGACTGCGGCACCGGCTCTCCACCGGTTTCGCGCAACAGTACCGGCCAGCCGTTGGTGGCCGATACTTCGCATGCGTGGTCAAACCCCGGTAGGCGACTCAAGCGGCGCGGCATCACCAAGGCACGATCATGGGGTTGCCAGAACAACAAGCCGAACTCAGCATCCCCCGCGCAAATACGGGCCAGCAGATCCTGTTCGGCTTGCAGGCCGGCTTCGACGGTCAGGGAAATCACTGGCGACATTGAATCAGTCCAGTGTCGAACCGCTGACCGGGAGACCACGTTCAGGAAAGAACAATCGTTGCAATTCGGTGCCCGGGCTTTCGGCCCGCATGAACGCTTCGCCCACCAGGAACGAGTACACATCGCTGACTTCCATCAGCTCGACATCAGCCCGGTTGAGGATGCCACTTTCGGTGATGACCAAGCGATCACGCGGAATACGCGGCAGCAGGTCCAAGGTGGTTTCCAGGCTGACTTCGAAGGTGTGCAAGTTGCGATTGTTCACGCCAACCAGCTTGGTATCGAGGGTCTTCAGCGCGCGCTCCAGCTCGTCGCCGTCATGGACCTCCACCAATACATCCAGGCCCACGTCTTTGGCGACCGCCGCCAGCTCGGCCATTTTCACGTCATCGAGGGCCGAAACGATCAACAACACGCAATCGGCGCCCAGCGCGCGCGCCTCGACAATCTGGTACGGGTCGATCATGAAATCCTTGCGGATCACCGGCAGCTTGCAGGCCGCCCGCGCCTGCTTCAGGTAATCGTCGGCCCCCTGGAAAAAGTCGATGTCAGTCAGTACCGAGAGGCAGGTCGCGCCGCCCTTCTCGTAGCTTTTGGCGATGTCGGCCGGGACGAAGTGCTCGCGAATCACACCTTTGCTGGGAGAGGCCTTTTTAATCTCGGCAATCACCGCAGGTTGTTTTTTCTTCGCCTGATCGATCAGCGCCTTGGCAAAGCCACGGGGTGCATCCGCTGAGCGCGCGAGGTTCTCCAGCTCCGCCAGACTGACTCGAGCGCTGCGCTCGGCCACTTCTTCAGCCTTGCGAGCCAGAATTTTTTCCAGAACCGTTGGCACACTCATCCTTCGTTCTCCACTTTGAATACGGCGGTAAATGCACCCAATTCTTCGAGTTTTTCCCTGGCCAGGCCAGTGTGCAACGCATCGTGGGCCAGTTCCACGCCTTGCTTGAGGCTGCTGGCGTGGTCGGCGGCGTACAACGCAGCACCGGCATTGAGTACGATCATCTCAGCGGCTTTCTGGCCATTCTCGGTCTTGCGGCGGCCCAAGGCATCGCGAATCAGCTCCAGCGACTGGGCCGGGCTATCGACCGCCAGCCCATGCAAGCTCTGGCTCTTCATACCGAGGTCTTCAGGTTCGACCCAATATTCGCTGATCTGATCATTTTTTAGTTCGGCCACGAATGTAGGCGCCGCCAGGCTGAATTCATCCAGCCCGTCCTTCGAATGAACCACCAGCACGTGCTTGCTGCCCAGACGCTGCAGGACTTCTGCCAACGGCCGGCACAGCGCCTGGCTGAACACACCGATCACCTGATGTTTTACGCCGGCCGGATTCGTAAGCGGGCCGAGCATGTTGAACAGGGTGCGCAGGCCCAGCTCACGACGCGGCGCAGCGGCGTGTTTCATGGAGCCGTGATGATTCTGGGCAAACATGAAGCCGATGCCGACATTATCGATGCAACGCGCCACCTGGACCGCGGTCAGGTTCAGGTAGATGCCGGCCGCTTCCAGCAAATCGGCACTGCCACTCTTTCCGGAAACCGCGCGATTGCCATGTTTGGCAACCGTGCAACCAGCTGCCGCGACGACGAATGCCGCAGCGCTGGAGACATTGAAGATATTGGCGCCGTCACCACCGGTGCCCGCGACATCCACCACACCGTCCAAAGTCTTGAGCTCGACCTTGTCCGCCAGTTCACGCATCGCCGAAACCGCGCCGACGATTTCATCGATGCTCTCGCTCTTCATGCGCATGGCCATCATGAACGCGCCAATCTGCGCATCCGTGCATTGTCCGGTCATGATTTCGCGCATCACGTCGCGCATCTCGTCGGTGCTCAGGTCGAGATGGCCGACGATACGGCTCAGGGCTGTCTTGATATCCATGAAAAGTCCTTAGCGCGTGCCGCCGGTTTGTTTGAGAAAGTTGGCGAACAGTTCGTGGCCCTGTTCAGTGAGAATAGACTCAGGATGAAATTGCACACCCTCGATGTTCAGCGTCTTGTGGCGCAGCCCCATGATTTCATCCACCGAACCGTCTTCCAGCTGGGTCCAGGCGGTCACCTCCAGGCAGTCGGGCAGGGTTTCGCGCTTGACGATCAAAGAGTGGTAGCGGGTGACCGTCAGCGGACGATTCAGCCCTTCGAATACGCCCTTGTCCTCGTGGAATACCGGGCTGGTCTTACCGTGCATGACTTGACGGGCACGCACCACATCGCCACCGAACGCCTGGCCGATCGACTGATGCCCCAGGCAAACGCCCAGGATCGGCAGCTTGCCGGCGAAATATTTGATGGCTTCGATGGAAATGCCGGCTTCGGTCGGTGTGCAAGGACCGGGCGAGACCACAATGCGCTCAGGCTTGAGAGCTTCGATTTCAGCGATGGTCAGTTCGTCGTTGCGCACGACCTTGACCTCGGCACCCAACTCGCCGAGGTATTGCACAACGTTGTAGGTAAAAGAGTCGTAGTTATCGATCATCAGCAACATGGCGTAGCAACCTTTGGATTCACTGACTTTAAATACGGCCTTCAGAGCAAAAAAGCTCCCTGGCCACAGGTTGTTGTGGAGGATTTCAGTCGCCTGAAGTCTGCTCCGCCAACGCCACGGCGCGGAACATAGCCCGACGCTTGTTCAGGGTTTCTTCCCACTCCAACGCTGGCACCGAGTCAGCGACGATGCCGCCGCCGGCTTGCACGTGCAGCTCACCGTCCTTGATCACGGCGGTGCGGATGGCAATGGCGGTGTCCATGTTGCCGTTCCAGGCGAAGTAACCAACAGCCCCGCCGTACACACCCCGCTTGACCGGCTCCAGTTCGTCGATGATTTCCATCGCGCGGATTTTCGGCGCCCCGGACAAGGTGCCCGCCGGCAGGATCGCCCGCAAGGCGTCCATCGCCGTCAACCCGGCCTTCAACTGGCCGGTGACGTTGGAGACGATATGCATCACGTTGGAATAACGCTCGATGACCATCTTCTCGGTGAGCTTCACCGACCCCACTTCCGAGACGCGCCCGGTGTCGTTACGGCCCAGGTCGATCAGCATCAGGTGCTCGGCGATTTCCTTGTCGTCCGACAGCAGGTCCTCTTCCAGCGCCCGGTCGGCCTCTTCCGTGGCGCCACGTGGGCGAGTGCCAGCAATCGGCCGCACCGTGATGAGGTTGTCTTCGACCCGCACCAGCACTTCTGGCGAACTGCCCACGACATGGAAGTCGCCGAAGTTGAAGAAGTACATGTAAGGCGTCGGGTTGAAGCAGCGCAGAGCCCGGTACAGGTCAATGGGTGCCGCTTTGAAGTCGATGGACATCCGTTGCGACGGCACCACCTGCATGCAGTCGCCAGCGAGGATGTACTCCTTGATGGTGTCTACGGCCCTTTCGTAATCGTCCTGGGTGAAACTGGAGCGGAACACCGGGTCGGCCGCCGATTGCTTGCTGAAATCCAGGCCGGGGCGTGGTGTGATCGGCTGACGGAGTTTTTCCAGCAGTGCCTGCAGGCTTTGTTGGCCTTGCTCGTAGGCATCTTCCTGAGACGGGTCGGCCAGGACAATGGCGTGCATCTTGCCAGCGAGGTTGTCGAAAACGACGACGGCGTCGGACACCATCAGCAAAATATCCGGAACGCCCAGTGGATCGGGGTTCGGACAGGTGCCCAGGCGTTTTTCCACGTAGCGCACGCAGTCGTAGCCGAAATACCCCACCAGGCCACCGTTGAAACGTGGCAGGCCAGGGATGGTCGGCACGTTGTAGCGAGCCTTGAAGGTTTCGACGAACGCCAGCGGGTCTTCAACTTCCAGGCTTTCGATCTCGACGCCGTCGTGGGTCACGCTGATCCGATGGTCATGGACCCGCAGCACCGTGCGGCACGGCAGGCCGATGATGGAATAACGGCCCCATTTCTCACCACCCTGCACCGATTCGAGCAAGTAGGAGTTGGGCTGGTCGGCCAGCTTGAGGTAGATCGACAGCGGCGTGTCGAAGTCGGCCAGGGTTTCGCAGGCAAGCGGGATGCGGTTGTAGCCGGCAGCGGCTAGACGCAGGAATTCTTCGCGGATCATGGGGTGCCTCGTGGCAAGAGGAGCTGACAGTCAGGTATGCAAACGCGCCGGATAACCGGCCAGGATCACGTCAGGCGCGCCAACGCCAGCGGGCCAGGGCCTTGATGACTTTCATCCAGAGTTTGCGAGTGACCACCACGATGGCGTTTCCAGAAGAGGATTGAACAGCGTCGGGCAACGTTATCTCAGCGGCCGGGTCCAGGCAACCGGGAATTAACAGGCGCAAATCGTCGATTACCAGCGTCGGAAGCTCTTCGGCAATTGGCCGGCCAGGATTGTAGCCGTAACTCAACCCCACGCATTTTACCCCCGCTGCTTTCGCCGCCTGCACATCAATGACCGAGTCGCCAATGAACAGCGACTGGGAGGCCGGGATATTGGCCATTTTCATCACGAAAAACAGTGCGGCGGGATCAGGTTTTCTTTGCGGTAAGGTGTCACCGCCGATGATCCAGCGGAAATAGCGGCCGATTTTCATGTGATCCAACAACGGCGCGACGAATCGTTCCGGCTTGTTAGTGATCAGCGCCATTTCCACGCCCTGCTTTTGCAGCCATTTGAGGGTGGAACGCACGCCGGGGTAGACCATCGTCAGCTCGTGACTACCCTCGTAGGCTGCGTTGAACAGCTCCAACGCTCGCTCGGCCTCGGTCTCATCAACATCCTTGGCATCAATGTGGTTAGCCAGGGCTCGGCGTACCAGCGTGGGCGTGCCATTTCCCACCCACTGGCGTACCGCATCGAGCCCGGCGGGCGGCCGCCCAAGTTCGAGCAACATGTGGTCCACGGCCGCCGCGAGATCGGGAAGCGAATCGATCAGAGTGCCATCGAGGTCGAACATCACCAGACGCGGCAGGCTGCCGGGGAACAGCTGCTCGAAGCCGCTCATGGGCGAGCCAGGGCCAATTCGGCGCGCATCTTTTCAATGACCTCTTTGTAGTCCGGGGCATTGAAGATCGCCGAGCCTGCGACAAAGGTATCAGCACCCGCCGCAGCGATCTCGCGGATGTTGTTCACATTCACGCCACCGTCGATTTCCAGGCGGATATCACGGCCCGAGGCATAGATCAGCGCGCGGGCTTCGCGCAGCTTGTCGAGGGTACCGGGAATGAATTTCTGCCCGCCAAAGCCCGGGTTGACGCTCATCAGCAGGACCATGTCGACCTTGTCCATCACGTACTTGAGCACGTCCAGGGGCGTGGCCGGGTTGAACACCAGGCCAGCCTTGCAACCGCCTTCGCGGATCAACTGCAGGGAACGGTCGACGTGCAACGTGGCTTCAGGGTGAAAGGTGATGTAGGTGGCGCCGGCTTCGATGAAGTCCCCGACAATGCGATCCACCGGGCTGACCATCAAGTGCGCGTCGATCGGCGCGGTGATGCCGTACTTGCGCAGCGCCGCGCAGACCATCGGGCCGATGGTCAGGTTGGGTACGTAGTGGTTGTCCATGACATCGAAGTGCACGATGTCGGCCCCGGCGGCCAGAACGTTGTCCACTTCCTCGCCCAGGCGGGCGAAGTCGGCGGAGAGAATCGACGGAGCAATAGCGAAGGGCTGCATGACGCACCTGTTTTGAGCGAAATCACGATGGCGCGCATTGTATACCGCAAGATTTGGCGCGCCCACCGTGACAGTCGATCAATACGCCGCGCGGTAGATCTTCTCGATATCGCTGGCGCTCAGCTGGCGCGGGTTATTGCGCATCAGCCGCTCTATCCCCGCCGCTTCCACCGCCATCGAGGGAATCACGTCCTCGGTCACGCCCAGGCCGCTCAAGCCCTGGGGAATTTCCACGGCAGCACAGAGCGCAACCATGGCCTCCACGGCCTCATCGGCGGCCTCGAGATCACTCAGATGAGCGGTCTTCAAGCCCATGGCTTCGGCGATATCACGCATGCGCTCGACGCAGGCCATCTTGTTCCACGCCATGACATACGGCAGCAACAAGGCGTTGGCAACGCCATGGGAGACGTGGAAGCGCCCGCCCAATGGATAGGCCAGTGCATGCACCGCCCCGACCCCGGCGTTGCCAAACGCCATCCCGGCCATGAGGCTGGCGGTGGCCATGTCTTCGCGGGCTTGCAGGTGCGCGGGGTTGGCATAGGCCTTGGGCAGTGCGCGGGTGATCAGCTTGATCGCCCCGATGGCCAAGGCATCGGTGATCGGCGAGGCATTGAGCGACAGGTAAGCCTCAATGGCGTGCACCAGCGCATCGACGCCACTGGCCGCCGTCACGCTGCGTGGGCAGGTGAGGGTCATCTGCGGGCTGACCAGCGCCACGTCCGGCAGCAGGTAATCGCTGACGATGCCTTTTTTCAATTGAGCGGCCTTGTCGGAGAGAATCGCCACATTGGTGACTTCCGAGCCGGTCCCGGCCGTGGTGGGGATGGCGATCATGGGCGGGCCTTTGCGCGGGACCTGGTCGACCCCGAACATATCCTGCAGCTCGCCATGGTAACCGGCGTAGACCCCCACGCATTTGGCGATGTCGATGGCACTGCCGCCACCCAGGCCGATCAGGCCATCATGGCCGCCGTCGCGGTAGGCCTGCATGCAGTCTTCGACGATGGCGATTTCCGGGTCCGGCATGACCCGGTCGAAAATTTCGTAGTCGCGCCCGCCCAGGTGCTGCAGGGCCAGCTCCACGGTACCGGACTTGACCAGTGCGGCGTCGGTGACGATCAGCGGGTTGTCGACGTCCAGCCGGGTCAGCTCGGCCGCCAGTTGCTCGATGGCAGCGGCACCTGTGATCAGTTTATGGGCGATCTTGAATGAGGAAAGACTCATGTGCGCGGCCTCTTATTCGAGTATGGGCTGGCACAAGGATAGCTCGGTATTGGGGGTTGTCTGCTATTCAGCTTGTGAATGCAATAAAGGAACCTGCGGATGGGCCCCTGTGGGAGCGAGCTTACTCGCGATGGCGGCGGCACATTCAACATTTACGTTGAATGTCAGTGCGCTATCGCGAGCAAGCTCGCTCCCACATTGTGATCGGCTCAGACCTTTATACTTGCGCAGTACGCAGTTTCTCGCTGCGCCCACGCAACCACTCCAGGGTCAGCAGCAGGATCACCGAGAAGGCGATCAGCAGCGTCGCGGCGGCGGCGATGGTCGGGCTGAGGTTTTCGCGGATACCGCTGAACATCTGCCGTGGCAGGGTTGCCTGCTCGGGACCGGCCAGGAACAGGGTCACCACCACTTCATCGAACGACGTCGCGAAGGCGAACAGCGCGCCAGAGATCACGCCGGGGGCGATCAACGGCAGGGTCACCCGACGAAACGCGGTCAATGGCGAAGCCCCGAGGCTGGCGGCGGCCCGAACCAGGTTGTGGTTGAACCCCTGCAAGGTCGCCGACACGGTGATAATGACGAACGGCACACCCAGCACGGCGTGGACCACAATCAGCGAGATGAAACTGTTGCCCATCCCCAGTGGCGCGAAAAACAGGTAGCTGGCCACGCCGATGATCACCACCGGCACGACCATCGGCGAGATCACCAGGGCCATTACCAACGCCTTGCCCGGGAAGTCGCCACGGGTCAGGCCAATGGCCGCCAGCGTGCCGAAGATCATTGCCAGCAACGTCGCCGCCGGTGCCACGATGATGCTGTTTTTCAGCGCCCGCATCCATTCGGCCGAGGCGAAGAAATCGTGGTACCACTGCAGCGAAAAGCCCTGCAGCGGGTACACCAGGAAGCTGCCGGAGTTGAACGACAGCGGAATGATCACCAGCACCGGCAGAATCAGGAACAACAGGATCAGCCCGCAGAGGGTGCGCAAGGTGTAGAACCACACCCGTTCGACGGGAGACATGTAAGGACTCAGCATTTCGATCTCCCCTTAGCTCAGGCGCAGGCGGCTGGCGCCCACCAGCCGGTTGTAAATCAGGTAAAGCACGACGGTCGCCAGCAACAGCAGCCCGCCGAGCGCCGTGGCCATGCCCCAGTTGATGCTGGTGTTGGTGTAGAACGCGACAAAGTAGCTGACCATCTGATCGTTCGGGCTACCCAGCAACGCCGGCGTGATGTAGTAGCCGATGGCAAGGATGAACACCAACAGGCAACCGGCGCCGACACCGGCATAAGTCTGCGGGAAATACACCCGCCAGAAACTGGCGAACGGATGGCAGCCCAGGGAAATCGCCGCACGCATATAGGTTGGCGAGATGCCCTTCATCACGCTGTAGATCGGCAAAATCATGAACGGCAGCAGGATATGGACCATGGAGATGTAGACACCGGTACGGTTGAACACCAACTCCAGGGGTTTATCGATGATGCCCATGGCCATCAGGCCACTGTTGATCAGCCCGCCCGACTGCAACAGCACGATCCACGCGGCCACCCGCACCAGGATCGAGGTCCAGAACGGCAGCAATACCAAGATCATCAGCAGGTTGCTTTGACGCGACGGCAGGTTCGCCAGCAGGTAGGCCAGCGGATAGGCCAGCACCAGGCAGATCGCGGTGATCACCAGACCCATCCAGAACGTGCGGGTGAAAATATCCAGGTAAATCGCCTGGTCGGGGGTGGCCGGCGCCAGTTCACCGAGGTCATCGATACGATGATCGACGGCCGCCAGCAAGTAATACGGGGTGACATTGCTGGTGTTGCGACGGATCACCTGCCAATACGCTGGATCGCCCCAGCGCTCGTCGAGGTTTTCCAACGCTTCTTTATAAGAGGCCGGCTCGCTGGCAAACGGCAGTGCACGAGCGGTCTTGGTCAGCAGGCTGCGATAGCCGGCCAGTTCCATGTTCAGGCGCTTGGACAAGTCGCCCAGGGTCTGATTCTTGCGGGCTTCGGCCAGGTCTTCACTGGCAGCCTTATACACCGGCTCACCCGGCAACCCGCGCCCGTCCCATGCAGCGACGGCAGCGACAGTACGCGGCATGGCACCCACCACTTCCGGGTTGCTGACGCTTTTGAACAGCAGCGCCACGATCGGCACCAGGAACACCAGCAACAGAAACAGCACCAGCGGCGCGATCAGCGCCTGAGCCTTCCAGCGGTTGACCCGCTCGGCATGCTTGAGCCGCTGCTTCAGGGTGGGGCTGGTGCCCGCGTTCAGTGGAACGGCGATGGCCATGGCGAACTCCGCAAATCTTTTTGATCGTTACAGGGGCGGCGGGCCGCCTCTGTTCTTTTGAAACACCCGAGTTGATACAAGAACCTGTGGGAGCGAGCTTGCTCGCGATGGCTGCGGCACATTCAATACTGAGGTACCTGACAGACCGCTATCGCGAGCAAGCTCGCTCCCACATGGCTCTCATCCAGTTTCAGACCGTCGGGTTACTTCGCCGCCCAGGAGTTGAAGCGCTGCTCCAGTTGCTCACCGTTGTCAGCCCAGAAGCTGACGTCGATCTGCACCTGGTTGGCGATGTTTTCCGGGGTGGTCGGCATGTTGGTCAGGACATCCTTGGCCAGCAACGGCACTGCCTGGGTGTTCGCCGGACCGTAGGCGATGTTTTCCGAGTAGGTCTTCTGCTGCTGCGGCGCCACCGAGAAGGCGATGAATTTCTTCGCCGCTTCGGCGCGGGTCTTGTCCAGGCCACGCGGGATGGCCCAGGCATCGAAATCGTAGATCCCGCCGTTCCACACCACTTTCAGGTTGCTTTCTTTCTGGACCGCAGCGATCCGACCGTTGTAGGCCGAACTCATGACCACGTCACCGGACGCCAGGTACTGCGGCGGCTGAGCGCCAGCTTCCCACCACTGGATGTTCGGCTTGAGTTCGTCGAGTTTCTTGAATGCACGGTCCTGGCCGTCTTTGCCGGCCAGCACTTTGTAGACGTCTTTCGGCGCGACGCCGTCGGCCATCAAGGCGAATTCCAGGGTGTACTTGGCGCCCTTGCGCAGGCCGCGCTTGCCCGGGAATTGCTTGGTGTCCCAGAAGTCTGCCCAACTGGTCGGCGCGGTCTTCAGTTTGTCGGCGTTGTAGGCCAGTACGGTCGACCACACGAAGAAACCGACGCCGCACGGCTGGATGGCACCTTTGACGTAGTCTTCAGCCTTGCCGAACAGGGCCGGGTCCAGTTGTTCGAACATGTCTTCGTCACAACCACGGGACAACTCCGGGGACTCGACTTCCACCAAATCCCAGGAAACGCTCTTGGTGTCGACCATGGCCTTGACCTTGGCCATTTCACCGTTGTACTCGCCAGCTACGATCTTGCCGTTACCGGCCGCTTCCCACGGTGCGTAGAAGGCTTTGACCTGAGCCGCCTTGTTCGCCCCGCCGAAAGACACCACGGTCAGGTCCGGGCCCGCCGCCATCGCGCTTGCCGCACCTATCATGCCCAGGGTCAGGGCTGTGAACTTCAGGGATCTCAACATTTATTGTTCTCTCCACGTGCAGGGTTGGTGTTGGTACAGCAGGGGGCGATCAATTCGCCTCTAGAAGGGGATCGAGCGCACGCACGTGCTCGACTTGCCAGCCAAGCGGAACCACGTCCCCGACGGCGAGCCCGGGATCGAGCTCGGCAATCGGTTGTTTCACGAAGAAGTCGTTCTTGCCGCAGACTTCCAGGCGAACCCGGACGTGGTCGCCCAGATAGATGAATTCCGCCACCCTCCCTGAGAAGCGGTTGACACATTGTTCGCTTGCGCCATTGAGGCTCACCCGTTCCGGACGAATCGACAGGGTCACCGGTTCGCCAGGCTTGCCGACGTTCACCGCCAGCGCCTCGACCTTCTCGCCGCGCCCCAGCTCAACCAGGCAACGGTCACCGGTGTGGCTGTGCAGGCGGCCGTTGAGGCGGTTGTTCTCGCCGATGAAATTGGCGACGAAGGTGTTTTTCGGCTCTTCATAGAGCGTGCGCGGTGGGGCAATCTGCTGGATCTCGCCCTGGTGGAACACCGCCACGCGGTCGGACATGGTCAAGGCTTCGCCCTGGTCGTGGGTCACGTAGACCACGGTCACGCCCAGGCGCTGGTGAAGGTGTTTGATTTCCATCTGCATGTGTTCACGCAGTTGCTTGTCCAGCGCACCGAGAGGTTCGTCCATCAGCACCAACTGCGGTTCGAACACCAGGGCCCGGGCCAGGGCCACCCGTTGCTGCTGGCCACCGGACAATTGCGCCGGATAGCGTTGGGCGAAGGTGTCCAGCTGGACCATGCTCAAGACGCGCTTGACCCGATCACTCACATCGCTCTTGTTCAGGCCTCGCACGGTCAGCGGGAACGCCAGGTTCTCGGCAACGGTCATGTGCGGGAACAACGCGTAGTTCTGGAACACCATGCCGATGTCACGCTTGTGCGGCGGCACGTTGTTGATGGAACGCCCGGCCAGCTGGATCTCACCGGCGGTTGGCGTTTCAAACCCGGCGAGCATCATCAGGCTGGTGGTCTTGCCGGAGCCGGACGGCCCGAGCAGGGTCAGGAATTCGCCTTTGCGAATCTCCAGGTTGAGGTCCTTGACGATCAGGTTTTCGCCGTCGTAGCTCTTTTGCACACCACGAAAGCTGACCAGCACATCACTGGCCCCCGCACTTGAATCGACCTGGCTCATACCCGCACCTTTTGTATTGATGACTGCTTGTGAATCAAGCCTAGTGGACCCTGGGGGCTGCGCAAATCGGGAGGCAGGAGAGAATCGCCTCAGCCGGATGGAAGAGTCGGGGTAGGGATTGCCCTACAGCGATGGCGGGATTGGATAAGGGCGGCGGTGAGTTTGAAGCGGCGAGCTGCAAGTGTTGGGTAAAAGCGGTGTTGGGGCGTGTCGCAAATAGGTATGTCGACACTATCCCCTGTGGGAGCGCGCTTGTTCGCGATAGCGGTGTGTCAGCCAACATCGATGCTGAATGGTCCGACGCCATCGCGAGCAAGCTCGCTCCCACAAGGGCTTAGAGCAACTTGTGCTCCATCGCGTACTTCACCAGTTCCGCTAATGAGGTGATGTTGAGTTTCTGCATCAACCGCGCCTTGTGGGTGCTGATGGTTTTGCTGCTCAGGGCCAGTTGCTGGGCAATGTCGTTGACGTTGGCACCCTGGGCCAGGCGCTCGAAGACCGAGAACTCGCGCTCGGACAATAGCGAATGCAACGGGCGGGTGTCGGTCAGGCCGACTTCGAAGACCATGCGGTCGGCCAGGTCCGGGTCGATGTAACGCCCTCCGGCCGCGACCTTGCGAATCGCCAGGAGCAGCAGGGCCGGGTCGCTGTCCTTGGTGGCGTAGCCAGCGGCGCCGACTTTCAACGCACGGGCGGCCATTTGCGCTTCGTCGTGCATCGACAGCACCAGGATGGCCGGCGGATTGTTCAGCGCACGGATCCGCGGGATCGCCTCCAGGCCATTGACTCCCGGCATGGAAATATCCAGCAGCACCACTTCGCAGGGCACGTGCCGCAGAGTCTCGAGCAACTGTTCGCCATTGCTCGCCTCCCCCACCACCTGCAGATCCTTCGCCAGGCCGATCAACTGCTTGATGCCTTCGCGGACGATGGTGTGGTCTTCGGCTACCAGTACACGGATCACGTTCTTCTCCAGATTCAGGATCTCATCGCGAGTAAACTCGCTCCCACATTGATTGAGGCGTACACACACCCTGTGGGAGCGAGCTTGCTCGCGATGACTCAGCCCAGGTAACCGAAACCGTCAGGCCCCACTCAGCGGCACCCGCACCGACAGGGTCGTACCCTCTCCCGGCTCGCTTTCCAGGGACACCTGCCCGCCCATGATCAGCACGCGCTCACGCATGCCGACCAGGCCAAAGGAGGTTGGCCGACCTGTATTGGCAATAAAGCCTACACCGTCATCGCTGACTGTCAGACACAATTCGTCGCCTTCCTGAACCAGCGTCAGTTCCACAGTATGCGCCTGGGCGTGGCGCATCACATTGGTCAGCGCTTCTTGGAGAATCCGGAACAGGCCGATGGCCTTGGCATCGCTCAAGGGCGGCAGATTGTCCGGCACCTGCACCAGGCAAGGGATCTGCGTACGCGCCTCGAAACGCCGGGCCTGCCATTCGATGGCCGAGGCGATGCCGGCATCGAGGATCGGCGGGCGCAACGCAGTCGCCACGTCCCGTACCAGCTGGAACAACTGGGCAATCAGGCGCTTCATGCTGTTGAGCCGCTCCTGCAGACCAGGGTCCAGTTGCGCGTAGGCCAACTCACACATGGAAGTTTCAAGCTTCAACACCGTCAGCATCTGCCCCAGCTCGTCGTGGACTTCCCGGGCGATGCGCGCCTTTTCCTCTTCCCGCACGCTTTCCAAGTGCGCCGACAACTCGCGCAACTGCTCCCGAGAGCTGGCCAGTTCCAATTCGATGCGCTTGCTTTCGGTGATGTCCCAGACAATTCCGTCCCAGACGTAAGCGCCATCCTCGAGACGACGAGTGATTGCCTTGATCTCGGCCCAACGCTCCTGCCCTTCGCGGGTCAAGATGCGGCCCTGCCATGACCAGTCGCTATCGCTGTCCAGCGCCTGGTCCTGGGTGCGGTGGTAACCGGCCTTGTCGTCCGGGTGCACCAGGCTGCGTAGACCGGTGTCGCTGCGGGCCAGGGTCGCCGGGGAATAACCCACCAGGCTTTCGCTGCCTTCGCTGATGTAGGCAAAGTCGATCTGGCCGGTCACCGGCGCCCGCTCCAGACGAAAGACCAGCCCCGGGACGTTGGCGGCAATGCCTTGCAAGCGCGCCTCGCTTTCGCGCAACGCCGCCAGCGCGCGCCGGCGTTCGGTCACGTCATTGAGGTAAACCACCAAGTATTCGGCGTCGCGAAAACGCAGGAAACTCAAGGACACATCCGCCGGCAGGATACTGCCATCGGCCCGCACGCACTCGGTTTCGAAACTCTGCGGCCCTTCGTCACTGGCCCGGGCGCGCTTCCACAGGTTGAGCCAGCGATCCATATGCAGGCCGGGTTCGAAGTCGATCAAGGGCCGGTCGATGATGGCGCCCGGTGCATAGCCCAGCATGGTTTCGGCGGCATGGTTGGCGTAGCGCACATGGCTGTCCCAGTTGACCCAGAGAATGCCGACGGTGCTTTGATCGATGGAAAACTGCGTCAGGCGCAAGGCTTCTTCGCTGGCGGTACGCTGGGCAATGTCCTCCCGTGCGGCACGCAGACGCCGTTCCAGCGCCCGTTGCTGGCGACGTTGCCAGAACACGATGGCCACGCTGCTCAACAACAGCGCCAGCATCAACAGGGTAAGGTTTTGCCAGAACCCGGGGGTCTCGGTCAGGCGCGGATATTTAGGCTTGAGCCAGCGACTGTGCAGTTGCTCCAGCTCCTTGGCCGGGATCGCCTGCAAACCGGCGTCGACGATTTCGGCCAACTGCGGCCAGTCCCGACGCGTGGCGACCCGTAGCAGTTGCGGCAAACCTATGTCGCCCACCACCACCAATTCGGAAAATTCAGGCTCGACCATCAACCGCCCCAACTGGGCCTCGTCAACCACGGCATAGCGGGCCTGCTGGCTCAGCAGCAATTGCAGGGCCTGGCGCTCCATCGGCACCCCCTGCAGGTTCAGCGTCGGGTAATTGCTGCGCAGATAATCGGCCGTGGCGCTGGGCATGCGCACCGCCACACGGGTCCGGGCATCGAGTTTTTCCAGCTCCACGCCCTCGGCGCCCTTCTGCTCGCCGACGATCAATTGCGGCACCCGCATGTAAGGGTCGGAAAACTGCCAGAGCCTGAGCCCGCCCGGCGTCTGGTTCAGGCCCGGGGCGATATCCACCTCACCCTCGCGCAGTGCGGTCTCCAACTGCCCCAGGTCCTGGAAATTGCGCCAGGTCAGCTCGACATTCAACGCCTTGCCCAGCCATTGCATCAGCTCGACGTTGGTACCCGACAAACGCTGCAAGCGCCGGTCGTATTGCGCATAGGGCGCCTGCAATACGAGGCCGACCCGCAATTGCGGATGTTGCGCAAGCCACTCGCGCTGTTCCGCGTTCAATTGCACCCCATGCGCCGATGGCGCGGGCGCGGCCCACGCCATCAAGGGAAGCCATAAACAGCCGATAACCCACAGGCAGCAAAAACGCATCATCGAAGTCTCATGCACTGACAAATACTGACCAACCCATTAGGCTGCCGGAAATACTTCTGGTCATGGAATATCCGATGCCCTCTGTTTACCGCCTGGCATTGCCAGCATTGTGCCTGTCGCTGATCCTGCCGAGTGCCTTTTCTGTACAGGCCAGTGAACCAGCACCCGCTGCGACGGAGCAACCTGCCGAGGAAAAACCGGCCGAACGCCAACCCTTGCTTGAGCGTAGCCAGGAAGAAGCGGTGGCACTCGAACGACAAATCCCGGTCCAGGAACAACAACGGCTACAGACTGGCAGCGATACGTTCCTGGCGCTCTGGAAACCGGCCAACACCAGCGACCCCAAAGGCGCGGTCATCATAATCCCCGGTGCCGGCGAAACCGCTGACTGGCCTCAAGTAATCGGCCCGTTGCGCAAAAAATTACCTGACGTCGAATGGAGCAGCCTGAGTATCACCCTGCCGGACCTGCAAAGCGACGTCATCGCACCGCGCGTGGCGGAAACACCGGCCGAAACCAAACCGGCCGACACGGCTGCCGCGGCACCGGATGCCACCACCGCAGCACCGATCGAACAGGTTGCAGGGGGCGAGGCCGATGCGGCAGACCCAGCCGTTGTCGAAACGAGCGAGGAACACGCCAAGGCCGACGCCGAGCGCATCTTCGCTCGCATCGATGCGGCGCTGGCGTACGCCGAACAACAGGGCGCACGCAGCATTGTGCTGCTGGGCCACGGCACCGGTGCCTATTGGGCGGCACGTTACCTGAATGAAAAACAGCCCGCGCAAATCGAACGCTTCGTGATGGTCGCCGCCCAGACCCCGGTCACCGCCAAACCCGGCCTGGCCGAACTGACCCCGACTTTGAAACTGGCGACCGCCGACATTTTCTACACGGACAAACCGCTGGATCGCAACGCAGCACTGGAACGCTTGCAGGCGAGCAAACGCTTGAAAGGCTCAACCTTCAGCCAGGTTTCCCTCAAAGCCCTGCCGAACCCGTCGGCGGAACAGGAACAGCTGTTCCGTCGGGTTCGGGGCTGGTTGAGCCCGCAGAAACCGGGGGAGTGAGGTCACTGCAGACATAATGTGGCGAGGGGATTTATCCCCTCGCCACAGGTGGTGCGGGTGACTAGCGGAAATCGCGCCGCTCGCGAATCAAGCGATAGGCGCTATGCAACTCCCGGGTTTTATCGGTGGCCTCACGCACCTGCAATGGCGTCGCCCCGCTGCCAGCAATCTTGTCCGGGTGGTGACGACTGAGCAGGCGTCGGTAAGCGCGCTTGATCTGCGACGGTTCACTGGTGGCAGAAACCCCCAACAAACGCATCGCCTCCTGATACGTGATGCCGCTACTAGGCGGCGCCAGTTTCTGAGGTTCGTAATCGCTCGCCAACGCTTGGACTTGTTGCTGCGTCCAGCCCAGCCACTTGCCCCACCGGGTAATCAATTCACGCTCCCCTGCGCCCGCCCGACCATCGGCCCAAACCATCCGCCAGCAGGCCCGTAACACACCTTCAGCCGCATGTGGCTGGGTGCTGAGGCGACGCAGATAACCGCGCAAGCGATCATTTCCAGACTTGCCGCGGTTGAACGCAGCAATGGCCCGGCGCTGAGCCGCTTCACTCAGGTCCAAGGCGCGCATCTCCTGGCGAGCCTGCTGGATGTGGCCATCGACCACTCGTCCATCGCTTTTCGCCAGCCGCCCCAGCAATACAAATAACAATTCATCGTTGCGCAACGCTGGACGACCGCCCAGGCGCTCACGTAGCTGCGCCCAGCTCTGCAGGTCCAGGCGCCTATCCAACGCCTGCCCCAACAACGCGCCCAGCATGGCCCCCGGAATGCTGGCTATGGCAAAGCCCGCCCCGGCTCCAATCAGAGTCCCTGGCCACCACATATCAACCGCTCGCTTCTATCAAGGTTTCGACCTGCGCCAAACGTTCATGGGTTCCGACATCGACCCAGCGGCCCTTCAGCAGCTCGCCACTGACGCGCCCCTCGGCCATGGCCTTGCGCAGCAGTGGTGCAAGCTTGAACGCACCGTCCGAGCAGCCGTCGAACAACAGTGGGTGCAGGACGGCGATGCCGCTGTAGGTCAGTTTGTCGGCAGCGGGCTCACCATCGTGAGCCTTTCCGTCGGCCAGGATGAAATCGCCACCCGGGTGGTGTTCTGGATTGTCCACCAACACCAGGTGCGCCAGCCCTTCGAGCGGCCGGCGCAAAGCACTGAAATCGTAGTCGGTCCAGATATCGCCATTGACCACCACAAACGCTTCATCGCCCAGCAGCGGCAAGGCTCGGAAAATTCCACCGCCAGTTTCCAGCGGCTCACCTTCGGGCGAGAAATGAATGCTCACGCCAAAGCGCGAACCGTCCCCCAGGTAGTCTTCGATCTGCTGACCGAGCCAGGCATGATTGATCACAATGTCGGTGAACCCGGCCTTGGCCAAGGCCCGCAGGTGATATTCGATCAAAGGAACGCCGCCAACGCGAATCAACGGCTTGGGTGTGGTGAGGGTCAGGGGCCGCATGCGCTCCCCCTTGCCCGCCGCCAGGATCATCGCCTTCATGCCGTCGCCCCGGTCGCTTGACGCAGGCTGCAAAGCAGCTCATCGAGCTGCGCCAGTTCAGGACGGCGAGCGATGACCGCGTCTATATAAGCAAAGAAGCGCGGCACATCGCCCAGATACCGCGGTTTGCCGTCGCGATGGCAAATGCGCGCGAAAATCCCGATGACCTTGAGATGACGCTGCACACCCATCAAATCGCTGGCCCGCAGGAAGTCCTCGACATCCGGCTGGACTGGAATGCCAAGCGCGCCGGCCTGCTGCCAGTAATCCACCAACCAGCCACGCACACGCTCCTCGGGCCAACTGAGGAAAGCGTCCTTGAACAGACAAGTCACGTCGTAGGTGACGGGGCCATAGACCGCATCCTGGAAATCCAGCACGCCGGGGTTCGGCTCGCTGAGCATCAGGTTGCGCGGCATGTAGTCGCGGTGCACCAGCACTTTGGGCTGGGCCAGGGCGCTGTCGATCAGCAGATCGGAAACCTGCTGCCAGAGCTGCTGCTGGGCCGAATCGAACTCGACACCCAACTCACGCTTGACGTACCACTCGGGGAACAACTCCAGCTCCCGACGTAGCAAGGCGACGTCGTAGCTGGGCAACGGCGCCACCATCGGCAGTTGCTGGAAAGCCAGCAAAGCTTGCAGCGCATCGCGGAATAGATCGTCGGCATTGTCGGCGTTGATCACATCCAGATAGGTCTGGTTGCCCAGGTCATTGAGCAAAAGAAATCCGCGATCGAGGTCCTCGGCATAAATTTTTGGCACATTGATACCGGATTTCGCCAGCAAAAACGCGATATCCACGAAAGGTTTGCAGTTTTCCTGGGGCGGTGGCGCATCCATCACGATGAAACTGCGGTCCTCGCCTTTCCAACGGAAATAACGACGAAAACTCGCGTCGCTGCTGGCCGCGGTCAACGTGGCCGGGGGGACGGCGCCCCAACCCTGTTGAGTAAAGAGGATCGGCAGCTGTTCATCGAGCCAAACTTTCAGGTGTTGCAGGCGTACATCTTGGTCGGGCATTGCAAGGGTCTCCGACGGCGCTAGCCGTCAAGCGGGTCATGCTTTATTATCCAGCATCTTTTTCAGACCATCGAGAGGCGTGCGGCCCACACCGCGGGCAGATGGCACGCAGGAAGCCCGGACTAATAAGATGGCATTGAAATCCCCCGCGTTTCGTAAAAAATTTCCGTTGCTGGTCACCGGCAGTCTGCTGGCCCTGCAACCCCTGGCCTCTTCATTCGTCGTCGCGGCGCAGCAGTATGACTGCTCCGTCTCCGCTTCGGGTGCCTGGGACTGCTCACCCAAGACACCGGCCGCCGCATTGCCGCCGCGCCCGGTGCATGAAGGCAGCGCGGTTGCCGACAGCGGCGACGCTGCGACCGACAACAGCTCGGGCGAACAGGCCGGCGACAAGCCGATGCTGGTCACCGAAGCCAAGGGCCGCGGCCTGAAGTCGCGCAGTGCAGACTACAGTCACCTGGACTGGGTTCCGCGCGAGAACCTCACGCCTGCACAATTGGCTGAGACCGGCCCTTACTGCTCGGGTGCCTACATCGAACCGACTCGTCCTGGCATGAACGACAAGACGGCCAAGAGTGACGCGCCGACGTTCCTTGGTGCCAAGGCTTCGCGCTATCAGCAGGAAGAACAGGTGGCGACCCTGGCCGGCGACGTAGTCATGCGCCAGGGCAGCATGCAGGTCGAGGCCGACGAGGCCAGCCTGTACCAGGCCGAGAACCGCGGTGAGCTGAGCGGCAACGTACGGGTTCGCGACAACGGTGCACTGATCGTCGGCGACCATGCCGATGTACAACTGGACACCGGCGAAGCCAAGGTCGACAACGCCGAATACGTGATGCACAAGTCGCGCATCCGCGGTAACGCGCTATACGCCAAGCGCGCCGAGAACGCGATCATCCGCCTCAAGGACGGCACGTACACCACGTGCGAACCGAACAGCAACGCCTGGACGCTCAAGGGCAACAACATCACCCTGAACCCGGCCACCGGCTTCGGTACCGCGACCAACGTGACGCTGCGGGTCAAGGACATTCCAGTCCTGTACACGCCTTATATTTATTTCCCGATCGATGACCGTCGCCAGTCCGGCTTCCTGCCGCCGACCATCGGCAGCGGCACCGATACCGGCTTCCTGCTGGTCACTCCGTACTACTTCAACCTGGCGCCCAACTACGACGCCACGTTGTACCCGCGCTACATGAGCAAGCGCGGCATGTTGATGGAAGGCGAGTTCCGCTACCTGACCAAGTCCAGCGAAGGTCAGTTCGGCGCCGCTTACCTCAACGACGAAGAAGACGAACGCGCCAAGCAGACCGACTACAGCAAGACCCGCTACATGTACAACTGGCAGCACAAGGGCGGGCTCGATTCCCGCGTGCTGACGGAAGTCGACTACACCAAGATCAGCGACCCTTACTACTTCCAGGATTTGCAGACCGACCAGATCGGTGTCGAGTCCAAGGACTATGTAAACCAGCAAGGGGCCGTCAGCTATCGGGGTGATACGTATACGGCACGCTTGAACGCACAGGCCTATCAGATGGCCACGATTTCGAACATTACGCCATATAACCGTTTGCCACAGCTGACCGTCAACGGTGCACTGCCGCAACATCCTTATGGCCTGGACTTCGCCTACCAAACAGAACTGGTGCGGTTTGATCGTGACCTGAGGACTGGCGACTATAGCAACGAGGATGGGGTCACAAGTCCATTTCTGGACACCAGGGTTTGGGGTCTTGCTCGTTCTAACGGCAATCGCTTGAACCTGGCGCCCGTCGTGAGCCTGCCGATGAACGCATCCTATGGGTACATCAAGCCGTCGCTCAAGTATCAATACACCCAGTACGACCTCGATCTAGATAACAGAGGCAAAACCAACATTGCCGGACAAAGCGCTGAACAGGATCGCCTCCTGGGCACCTATAGCAGCAGCCAGAGCCGTGGCATTCCAATCGCCAGCATCGACAGCGGCCTGTACTTTGACCGGAATACCCAATGGTTTGGGACCAACTATCGCCAGACCCTGGAACCACGCCTGTTCTACCTTTATGTACCCGAAAAGGATCAGAGCGACATCCCGATTTTCGATACCAGTGAATCGACTTTCAGCTATTCCTCGCTATTCCGGGACAACCGCTTCTACGGCTCCGACCGTGTCGGCGACGAGAACAAGTTGTCCCTGGGTGTGACCAGCCGTTGGATCGAAGAAAACGGTTTCGAACGTCAACGCGTCAGTGTTGGCCAAGCCTTGTACTTCAAGGACCGAGAAGTCCAATTGCCAGGCATCGACGCCCGGACCCGCGAAGACGCCAAGTCGGATGTATCGCCCTATGCGCTGGAGTACGAATACCGCTGGAACCGTGACTGGCGTACAACAGCCACCTATAACTGGGACCCGGACACCCGCAGCCCGCGCTCAGGCAGTGCGATGTTCCACTATCAGCCAGCAGACAACCCAAACAAGGTCATCAATGCGGGTTACCGCTACCGCAACGACCAGATCCGCTACGACCAGACTACAGGTCAATGGTCCGTGGGCGGCGGCGACTACGGCACCCCGGGCACTCCTGGCTACGTGAAGGACTACTACAAGATCAAGCAGCACGACTTCTCGGTCATATGGCCGATCGTGCCGCAGTGGAACGCAATCAGCCGCTGGCAGTATGACTACAACCGCAACCGTACCCTGGAAGCCTTCGGTGGTTTCGAATACGACAACTGCTGCTGGAAACTGCGCCTGATCAACCGTTACTGGGTCGACTATGAAGAGTTCAGTCAAGCCGCCCCGGAAAACGAAAAAGGCGACCACGGCGTCTTCCTCCAAATTGTTCTGAAGGGACTCGGCGGCCTCACCGGCGCCAAGGTAGAGAGCTTCCTCGACAAAGGCATCCAAGGTTATCGTGAACGTGAAGATCAAGCTTTCTGATTGTCTGCGCCCGCTGATGCTGGGCGCGCTGTTCCTGGGTACCGCGGCCAACGCCGCGGTGCAGTCCATCGATAAAGTGGTGGCCATCGTCGACAACGATGTGGTCATGCAAAGCCAGCTGGATCAGCGCGTCCATGAGGTGCAGCAAACCATCGCCAAGCGCGGCGGCGGCATGCCGCCGCCGGGCGTGCTGGACCAACAAGTGCTCGAACGCCTGATCGTCGAAAACCTGCAATTGCAGATCGGCGAACGCTCCGGCATTCGCATCACCGATGAAGAGCTGAACCAGGCCGTCGGCACCATTGCCCAGCGCAACAACATGACCATCGACCAGTTCCGCGCCGCCCTGGCTCGCGACGGCCTCTCTTACGAGGACGCCCGCGATCAGATCCGCCGCGAGATGGTCATCAGCCGTGTGCGCCAGCGCCGTGTCGCCGAACGCATCCAGGTGTCCGAGCAGGAAGTGAAGAATTTCCTCGCTTCCGACCTGGGAAAAATGCAGCTTTCCGAAGAACTGCACCTGGCGAACATTCTGATCCCTACCCCGGAAAGCGCCAACTCCGAAGCGATCCAGAGTGCTTATCGCCAGGCGATGGATGTCTACCAGCAGCTCAAGCAAGGTGCTGATTTCAGCCAGATGGCCATTGCCAAATCGGGCAGCGACAACGCCCTGGAAGGCGGTGACATGGGCTGGCGTAAACCCGCTCAACTGCCGCCCCCGTTCGACCGCGAACTGAGCACCATGGCGGTGGGTGACATCACCCAACCAGCCCGTACGCCCGGTGGCTTCATCATCCTCAAAGTGCTGGAAAAACGCGGTGGCGGAACCCAGGTGCGCGACGAAGTGCATGTTCGCCACATTCTGATCAAGCCAAGTGAAATCCGCAGCGAAGCCGAAACCAAGCGCCTGGCGGAAAAACTCTACGACCGCATCGAGGCAGGCGAAGACTTCGCCGAACTGGCCAAGAGCTTCTCGGAAGACCCGGGTTCGGCGCTCAACGGTGGCGACCTGAACTGGGTCGATCCGAATGCACTGGTCCCCGAGTTCCGCCAAGTCATGGCCAATACGCCACAAGGCCAGTTGTCCAAGCCGTTCAAGAGCCCTTATGGCTGGCACGTGCTGGAAGTCCTTGGCCGCCGCGCCACCGACAGCACGACCCAGGCTCGCGAACAACAGGCGATGACCGTACTGCGTAATCGCAAATACGACGAAGAGCTGCAAACCTGGCTGCGTCAGATTCGCGACGAGGCCTACGTTGAAATCAAACTCCCTGGTGCAGACCAGGCAGCGCAGTGAAACCCAAGCGTTTCGCGCTGACACCCGGCGAGCCCGCCGGCATTGGTCCCGACCTGTGCCTGCTACTCGCCTCGCGGCCCCAGCCATACCCTCTGATTGCCATCACCAGCCGCGACCTGCTCCTTGAGCGGGCCGCGCAGCTGGGGGTGGTCGTCAATCTGCTGCCAGTATCGCCGCACGCCTGGCCGGACGTCCCGGCGCCGGCCAACAGCCTGTATGTCTGGGATACGCCGCTGGGCGCGCCGGTGGTTACCGGCCAACTGAACAAGGCCAACGCGGCGTTTGTCCTCGAGACCCTGACCCGCGCCGGCCAAGGCTGCCTCGACGGAGCTTTTGAGGGCATGATCACCGCGCCGGTGCACAAGGGTGTGATCAACGAATCCGGCATAGCCTTCTCCGGGCATACTGAGTTTCTGGCGGACCTGACTCACACCGCACAAGTGGTGATGATGCTCGCCACGCATGGCCTGCGCGTGGCCCTGGTGACCACTCACCTGCCCCTGCGGGACATCGCGGACGCCATCACCCCGGAACGCCTGGAGCGGGTCACGCGGATCCTGCATGCCGACCTGCAGGAAAAATTCGGCATCGCCCAGCCCCGTATTCTCGTCTGCGGGCTCAACCCCCATGCCGGTGAAGGCGGACACCTGGGCCGCGAAGAAATCGACATCATAGAACCCACATTGGAACGCTTGCGCAGCGAGGGCATGGACCTGCGTGGCCCGCTGCCTGCCGACACTCTGTTTACCCCCAAATATCTGGAGCACTGCGACGCGGTGCTGGCGATGTACCACGACCAGGGCCTGCCCGTACTGAAGTACAAAGGCTTCGGCGCAGCCGTCAACGTGACGCTGGGCCTGCCGATCATCCGCACGTCGGTGGACCACGGCACAGCCCTGGACCTGGCTGGCAGCGGCAGGATCGATACCGGTAGCCTGCAAGTCGCACTGGAAACCGCCTACCAGATGGCCGAGACCCATTTATGACCGAGCAATACCAACACCGCGCGCGCAAGCGCTTCGGCCAGAACTTCCTGCATGACGCTGGCGTGATCGATCGCATCCTGCGCTCCATCAATGCCAAGCCCGACGATCGCCTGCTGGAAATCGGCCCGGGCCAGGGTGCCCTGACCGAAGGCCTGCTCGACAGCGGCGCGCAACTGGACGTAGTGGAGCTGGACAAGGACCTGGTCCCGATCCTCAACCAGCAGTTCGCTGGCAAGAGCAATTTCAACCTGCACCAGGGTGACGCGCTGAAGTTCGACTTCAATAGCTTGAACGCAGCACCGCGCAGCCTGCGCGTGGTTGGCAACCTGCCCTACAACATTTCCACACCCCTGATCTTTCACCTGCTAAGCAACGCAGGCCTGATCCGCGACATGCACTTCATGCTGCAAAAAGAAGTGGTCGAGCGTCTCGCTGCCGGTCCTGGCGGTGGTGACTGGGGCCGTCTGTCGATCATGGTCCAGTACCACTGCCGGGTCGAACACCTGTTCAACGTCGGCCCGGGGGCGTTCAACCCGCCGCCGAAAGTCGACTCGGCCATCGTCCGCCTGGTGCCCCATGCGGTCCTGCCGCACCCGGCCAAGGATCATCGGTTGCTGGAGCGGGTGGTACGTGAAGCGTTCAACCAACGCCGCAAAACCCTGCGTAACACCTTGAAACTGCTGCTCAGCAGCGCTGAAATCGAAGCCGCCGGCGTGGACGGTAGCCTGCGTCCCGAACAGTTGGACCTGGCAGCTTTCGTGCGCCTGGCCGACAAGCTCAGCGAACAGGTTGCGCCGCAAGCCGACGCCAGCTGACGGACGATGATCGCTATCGGGCGGGACGACACTCTGGTCTACTACCCGATACTTGGCCTAGACTGACTTCATCAGCTACGCCCGCGTCCCGCTTCGCTTCTAAGGCCTTTTTGCATGTCCGATCCTCGTTACCAGGTCGACGTTAGCGTCACCACCCGTTTTCTGGCAGAACAGTCGCAACCCGAGCAAAACCGCTTCGCCTTTGCCTACAACATTACCGTACGCAATAACGGCTCTTTGCCAGCCAGGCTGCTGTCGCGGCACTGGGTCATCACCGACGGCGATGGGCATGTCGAAGAAGTGCGCGGTGCAGGCGTGGTGGGTCAGCAACCGTTGATCGAGGCCGGCAAAAGCCACAGCTATAGCAGTGGCACGGTGATGACGACCAAGGTCGGTACCATGCAGGGCACTTACCAGATGCTGGCCGAGGACGGCAAACGCTTCGACGCCATCATCAAACCCTTCCGCCTGGCGGTGCCCGGAGCCTTGCACTGATGGCCACGTATGCAGTGGGTGACGTGCAAGGCTGCCTCGAACCACTCAAGTGCCTGCTGGAGCGAGTCGCCTTCGACCCGCAGCGAGACACGCTATGGTTGGTCGGTGACCTGGTCAACCGTGGCCCGCAATCGCTTGAGACCTTGCGCTTCCTCTACGGCATCCGCCAGTCGCTGGTCTGCGTGCTCGGCAACCACGACCTGCACCTGCTGGCCGCCTGGCAGAACATCGAGCGCCTGAAAAAATCCGATACCTTGAGCGAAATCCTCAACGCCCCCGACTGCGTCGACCTGCTGGAATGGTTGCGCCAGCAAAAGCTCATGCACTATGACGAGCAACGCAACCTGGCACTGGTTCATGCCGGAATCCCCCCCCAGTGGTCGCTACGCAAGGCGCTCAAATGCGCCAACGAGGTCGAACAGGCATTGCGCGACGACAATTTGTTCGCACCCTACCTGGACGGTATGTACGGCAACGATCCGGTCAAATGGGACAATGAGCTCACCGGCGTGGCCCGTCTTCGCGTCATCACCAACTATTTCACCCGCATGCGTTTCTGCACCCGCGATGGCAAGCTTGATCTCAAGAGCAAGGAAGGCATCGAGACGGCCCCGCCCGGCTACGCCCCTTGGTTCAAGCACAAGGAGCGCAAGACCCGTAACCTTAAAATCATTTTCGGTCATTGGGCGGCGCTGCAAGGTCAATCCGACGAGCCCGGGGTCATCGCCCTTGATACCGGCTGCGTATGGGGTAGCGCGATGACACTGATGAACGTCGACACCGGCGAGCAACTGCGTTGTGATTGCGACGAACAGGGCCATGCCAAACCCAACCACAAGCCGACCACTGCATCAGTGTCGGCCGGCACCGCCGTTTGACCGGCGCTACGCTTCAAGCTACAGGAGCCCTTCATGACTGAATTCAAACGCATCCCCCCGGACCAGGCCCAGGCCCTGCGCGAGCAAGGCGCAGTGGTCGTCGATGTTCGCGACCCAGCCACATTTGCCGCCCTGCACATCAGCGGCTCCAGACACTTGGATAACCACTCCATCGCCGACTTCATTCGCTCCGCCGACCTCGACGCCCCTACCGTCGTGGTCTGCTATCACGGCAACTCCAGCCAAAGCGCAGCCGCCTACCTGGTCAGCCAGGGCTTCACCGATGTCTACAGCCTGGACGGTGGTTTCGAACAATGGCGTACGACTTACCCTTCGGAAATTGCGCAAAGCGTTCACGAATAATTTTTTATGTCGTCCCAAGCCCGCGGGAACCGTGGGCTTGAGCGCTGGCAGACGAACGGTCTGCCACAACTAATTACGCATTCCCCCTTTACCTCTCCGATTCCGAACTATCCTTAGCCTCAGGCCATCCAAAACAGGGGAGAGCCGGTACACCGGCGCACGGGTCATCGGGAGTAAGCTTTCAGGAGCCTGCATTCCTGAAAGCATTCTGGGGGGTAAACGGCAGCTGGGTTCCACCAGCGGCTGACCAGCATCGACTGATTGATCCGCCACCGGCTCCACGTATCGAGCGAGGTGACGTCATGAGCATTTTTAGCCACTTCCAACAACGTTTCGAGTCCACGCGGCAGGAGGAATACTCGCTGCAGGAATACCTCGAACTCTGCAAGCAGGACCGCAGCGCCTACGCATCAGCCGCGGAGCGTCTGTTGCTGGCAATCGGAGAACCGGAACTGCTGGATACCTCGACCAACTCGAGGCTTTCGCGGATTTTTTCCAACAAGGTGATTCGCCGCTATCCGGCCTTCGAAGACTTCCACGGGATGGAAGAATGCATCGACCAGATCGTGTCCTATTTCCGCCACGCCGCCCAAGGCTTGGAAGAGAAGAAGCAAATCCTCTATCTGCTCGGCCCCGTAGGTGGCGGTAAATCGTCCCTGGCCGAAAAGCTCAAGCAATTGATCGAAAAAGTGCCCTTCTATGCAATCAAGGGCTCGCCGGTGTTCGAATCGCCCCTGGGGTTGTTCAACGCCACCGAGGACGGCGCGATCCTCGAGGAAGACTTCGGCATCCCACGCCGCTACCTCAGTACCATCATGTCGCCATGGGCCACCAAGCGCCTGGCCGAGTTCGGTGGCGATATCAGTCAGTTCCGAGTGGTCAAGCTCTACCCGTCGATCCTCAACCAGATCGCAGTAGCCAAGACCGAACCGGGGGACGAAAACAACCAGGACATTTCGGCCCTGGTGGGCAAGGTGGATATCCGCAAACTGGAGGAATTTCCGCAGAACGACGCCGACGCCTACAGCTATTCAGGCGCACTGTGCCGGGCCAACCAAGGCCTGATGGAATTCGTCGAGATGTTCAAGGCCCCCATCAAGGTACTGCACCCCTTGCTGACCGCAACCCAGGAAGGTAACTACAACAGCACCGAGGGCCTGGGGGCCATTCCGTTCACCGGTATCCTGCTGGCTCACTCCAACGAGTCGGAATGGCATACCTTCCGCAACAACAAGAACAACGAAGCCTTCATCGACCGGATCTACATCGTCAAGGTACCGTACTGCCTGCGCGTCACCGACGAGGTGAAGATCTACGACAAACTGCTGTTCAACAGCTCGCTGTCCAAGGCCCACTGCGCGCCCGACACGCTGAAGATGCTCGCCCAGTTCACCGTACTATCGCGCCTCAAGGAGCCGGAAAACTCCAATATCTATTCGAAGATGCGGGTATACGACGGCGAAAACCTCAAGGACACCGATCCGAAGGCCAAATCGATCCAGGAATACCGCGACAACGCGGGGGTCGATGAAGGCATGAACGGCCTGTCTACACGTTTCGCGTTCAAGATCCTCTCCAAGGTTTTCAACTTCGACCCCCACGAGATCGCCGCCAACCCGGTTCACCTGCTGTACGTGCTGGAGCAACAGATCGAGCAGGAACAGTTCCAGGCGGAAACTCGCGAGCGTTATCTACGATTCCTCAAGGAATACCTGGCCCCGCGCTACATCGAATTCATCGGCAAGGAAATCCAGACTGCGTACCTGGAGTCCTACAGCGAATATGGCCAGAACATCTTCGACCGCTACGTGCTGTACGCCGACTTCTGGATCCAGGACCAGGAATATCGCGACCCGGAAACCGGCGAAATCCTCAACCGCGTGGCGTTGAACGAGGAACTGGAAAAAATCGAGAAACCGGCCGGCATCAGCAATCCGAAGGATTTCCGTAACGAAATCGTCAACTTCGTATTGCGCGCCCGGGCTAACAACAACGGCAAGAACCCAACCTGGCTCAGCTATGAAAAGCTGCGGGTGGTGATCGAGAAGAAAATGTTCTCCAACACCGAAGACCTGCTGCCCGTCATCAGCTTCAACGCCAAGGCCAGCAAGGAGGACCAGCAAAAACACAACGACTTCGTCACACGCATGGTCGAACGTGGCTACACCGACAAACAGGTACGGCTGCTCTCCGAGTGGTATCTGCGGGTCCGCAAATCGCAATAAGCAGCGGCAGGTTTCTAGCGACAGGCTGCGAGGGACAGCCGTTGAGCCCGAGGCTCGACAGCGTTTCCCTTGCGGCTTGGAGCTGACGACTTGAAGCTTCCCCGGAGGGGCCTATGAGCTATGTGATCGACCGACGCCTTAATGGCAAGAACAAGAGCACGGTAAACCGCCAGCGGTTTCTGCGGCGCTACCGTGATCACATCAAGAAGGCCGTCGAAGAGGCGGTCAGCCGGCGTTCCATTACCGATATGGAACATGGCGAACAGATCAGCATTCCTGGCCGCGACATCGACGAGCCGGTGCTTCACCATGGCCGCGGTGGCAAGCAGACCGTGGTGCATCCCGGCAACAAGGAATTCACCAGTGGCGAGCACATTCCCCGTCCACAAGGAGGCGGTGGCGGCAGGGGACCCGGTAAGGCCGGCAACTCCGGCGAAGGTATGGACGAGTTCGTGTTCCAGATCACCCAGGAGGAATTCCTTGAGTTCATGTTCGAGGACCTGGAACTGCCCAACCTGGTCAAGCGCAACCTGACCGGCACCGACACCTTCAAGACCGTGCGAGCCGGCATCAGCAACGAAGGCAATCCTTCGCGCATCAATATCATCCGCACACTTCGTTCGGCCCACGCGCGACGCATTGCGCTGTCAGGAAGCAGCCGGGCCAAACTGCGGGAGGTCAAGGAGGAACTGGCTCGCCTGAAACGCGAAGAACCCGATAATTTCGGCGATATTCAAGATCTCGAAGCGGAAATCGAGAAACTCAGCGCGCGCATTCATCGCGTACCATTCCTCGATACATTTGACCTCAAGTACAACCTGCTGGTGAAACAGCCTAACCCCAGCTCCAAGGCAGTGATGTTCTGCCTGATGGACGTATCAGGCTCCATGACCCAGGCGACCAAGGACATCGCCAAGCGCTTCTTCATCCTGCTGTACCTGTTCCTGAAGCGGAACTACGACAAGATCGACGTCGTATTCATTCGCCATCACACCAGCGCGAGAGAAGTGGACGAAGAAGAATTCTTCTATTCCAGGGAAACCGGCGGCACTATCGTTTCCAGCGCCTTGAAACTGATGCAGGAAATCATGGCTGAGCGCTACCCCGCCAACGAGTGGAATATCTACGCGGCCCAGGCGTCCGACGGTGACAACTGGAACGACGATTCGCCGATCTGCCGTGACATCCTGATCAACCAGATCATGCCGTTCGTCCAGTACTACACCTATGTGGAAATTACTCCACGCGAACATCAGGCCTTGTGGTACGAATATGAGCGTATTGCCGAAGCTTTTTCCGACACATTTGCCCAACAACAACTGGTCTCGGCCGGGGATATCTATCCGGTCTTCCGTGAACTCTTCCAGCGCAGGTTAGTGACATGACCGCCAAAAAAGAGCAGAAACGTCAGCCTATTTCCACCGGCTCCGAATGGACATTCGAGCTGATCCAGGCCTACGACCGCGAAATCAGCCGTATCGCGGACCGTTATGCCCTGGACACGTATCCGAACCAGATCGAGGTCATCACCGCCGAGCAAATGATGGACGCTTATGCGTCGGTCGGTATGCCGCTGGGTTATCACCACTGGTCCTACGGCAAGCACTTCCTCAGCACCGAAAAATCCTACAGCCGTGGCCAGATGGGGCTGGCTTACGAGATCGTGATCAACTCCGACCCGTGCATCGCTTACCTGATGGAAGAAAACACCATCTGTATGCAGGCTTTGGTGGTGGCGCATGCGTGCTACGGCCACAACAGTTTCTTCAAGGGCAACTACCTGTTCCGCACCTGGACCGATGCCAGCTCGATCATCGACTACCTGGTGTTTGCCAAGCAGTACATCATGCAATGCGAAGAGCGCCACGGCATCGACGCAGTGGAGGATCTGCTGGACTCTTGCCACGCCCTGATGAACTACGGCGTGGACCGTTACAAGCGGCCATATCCGATTTCTGCCGAAGAAGAGCGCCGTCGCCAAAAGGACCGTGAAGAACACCTGCAAAAGCAGATCAACGACCTGTGGCGCACCATTCCCAAGGGTGCCGACAAATACAGTGAAAAAGACAACGCGCGCTTCCCTGCCGAACCGCAGGAAAACATTCTTTATTTCATTGAAAAACACGCGCCGCTGCTGGAGCCCTGGCAACGGGAAATCGTGCGCATCGTGCGCAAGATTGCCCAGTATTTCTATCCACAACGCCAGACCCAGGTCATGAACGAGGGCTGGGCCACGTTCTGGCATTACACGCTGATGAACGACCTGTACGACGAAGGCCTGGTGACCGACGGCTTCATGATGGAGTTCCTGACATCCCACACCAGCGTAGTGTTCCAGCCCGGTTTCGACAGCCCGTACTACAGCGGTATCAATCCTTATGCACTGGGCTTTGCCATGTACCGTGACATTCGGCGCATGTGCGAAAACCCCACCGAGGAGGATCGGCGCTGGTTCCCGGACATCGCGGGCTCGGACTGGCTGTCCGCCATCAAGTTCGCCATGAGCAGCTTCAAGGATGAAAGCTTCATCCTGCAGTACCTCTCACCCAAGGTGATCCGCGACCTGAAGCTGTTCAGCATTCTCGATGATGACCAGAAAGATGACCTGCTGGTGCCTGCCATCCATGACGAAGGCGGTTATCGCATCATCCGCGAGACCCTGGCGGCCCAATACAACCTGGGCAATCGCGAGCCCAACGTGCAGATCTACAGCATCGACCGCCGGGGAGATCGCTCGCTGACCCTGCGCCACCAGGCTCATGACCGAAAACCGCTGGGCGACTCCACCGATGAGGTACTCAAGCACCTGCATCGTCTCTGGGGTTTCGACATCCATCTGGAGACCTTGCAGGGCGACCAGGTGATGAAAACCCACCATGTGCCGCCCCGCACCGAACAAGCCGAAGGAGACTATGGCCGCCTGGACCTGGCCGTCATTCACCTTTGATCCCGTTTTCACCTCCGAACGTCCGGCGCAAAGGTTATCCTGTCGGACCAACGGAGGTTTTTTATGCAGATTTATAAAGTCGGCGGCGCCGTTCGCGATCGCCTGCTGGGCATCCCCGTCACCGACATCGATCGGGTCGTGGTGGGTGCCACCGCCGAGCAGATGCTGGCCAAGGGGTTCCGCCCCGTGGGGGCCGATTTCCCGGTGTTCCTCGACCCGAAGACCGGCGAGGAGTACGCCTTGGCCCGTACCGAACGCAAAAGCGGTCGAGGCTATGGCGGCTTTGTGTTCCATGCCAGCCCTGAAGTGACCCTCGAAGAAGACCTGATCCGCAGAGACCTTACGATCAACGCCATGGCTGAGGACGACAACGGCCATCTCACTGATCCATACCACGGCCAGCGCGATCTCGAAGCCAGAATTTTGCGCCACGTTTCCCCCGCATTTGCCGAAGATCCCCTCCGAGTACTGCGAGTTGCTCGCTTCGCCGCACGTTATGCTCCGCTGGGCTTCAAAGTGGCCGATGAAACACTTGAGCTGATGCGTCAGCTCAGCGATTCCGGCGAGCTGGAGGCATTGACCGCCGAACGCAGCTGGAAAGAAATTTCCCGCGCCCTCATGGAAAATCAACCACAGGTGTTTATCCAGGTGCTGCGCGACTGTACGGCACTCAAGGTTCTGATACCCGAGGTCGATGCGCTGTTCGGCGTGCCACAACCTGAAGCCCATCACCCGGAAATCGACACTGGCTTGCATACCCTGAGCGTGCTGGAACAGGCAGCGCTACACCGGCAGCCTCTGACCGTCCGCTGGGCTTGCCTGCTCCATGATTTGGGGAAAGGCCTGACACCCGAGCACGAATGGCCGCGACACATCGCTCACGAGCACAAGGGATTGAAACTGATCAAAGCGGTCAATGAGCGCTTCAAGGTGCCGCGCGACTGCCAGGAGTTGGCGCTATTGGTTGGCCAGTACCACACCCATGGTCATCGTGCACTTGAGCTCAAGGCTTCTACCCTGCTTGAGCTGTTGCAGAGTTTTGACGTGTATCGCCGGCCTCAGCGCTTCGAGGAATTCATCGCGGCGTGCGAGATGGATGCGCGGGGACGCAAAGGGCTCGAAGAGAGAAGTTATCCACAGGCTGACTATTTGCGAGGTGCAGCAGCGGCGGCCCGCGGAGTGGCAGTGCAGCCCTTGCTGGAGAAGGGCTTCAAGGGGCCGGAGTTGGGCGAGGCGATCAAGCGCGAGCGCCTCAGGGCGTTGAAAGCGTACAAGGACGCAGCGAACTGACGGATGGCATGGGGCGGCTTGCATCTTCGCGGGATGCGCCACCGCCATCGCGAGCAAGCTCGCTCCTACAGTGGGCTTCAGTCGAACACAACACATGTGTCCGCTGGCTAATCAATGTGGGGGCGAGCTTGCTCGCGATGACCGCAGGCGCCTCACAGCAGATTCGACGGCGTAAGCTGCTGGCCTCGCCACTCAAAAGCCACCGGCGCCAACACCTGATCAATCTGCGACTCGCCCCACAAAGTGGCGAAGCTTTTGCCCACACCTGGATGAATCCGATCCGGCGCGATCAACGACAACGGCCACAGAACAAAGGCGTTCTTGAGGATTTCGGCGCGAGGCAGAATCAACCCGTCGAAGTTGCCAACCTGTTCGCCATACAGCAGCACGTCGATATCCAGCGGCAGCCCCTTGCGATCCGGCGCATAACGACCGTTGTCCGCCTCGATGAACTTGAGGCGACGGTCCAACTCCATCAGCGGCAGATCCGTGAAGGCCGACACGACGAAATTGAAGAATGGCCCGCTCTTGATCCCCACCGGCTGACTCTCGAAGACCGCCGAACAGCGTATGTCCACCAGGAAATCGGCCAAGGCTTCAAGGCCCGCACGCAAATGGATTTCGCGCTCGATATTGCTGCCGAGCCCGAGAAAAACCTGAGTCAGCGACATCCGCGCTCGATCTCCACGCCAACACCGCTGGCCGCCGGCACCGCACCGGGCTTGGTCACCTTCAGACGCAGCCAAGTAATCTTGAACTCGTCCATCAGTTCCTGGGCCAGTCGTTCGGCGAACGTTTCGACCAACTGGAACTGCGCTTGCTCGGCAAATGACTGGATGCGCGCCGATACGCTGGCGTAGTCGAGCGCCAAAGTCAGGTCATCGCCTGCGGCGGCCGGGCGGTTGTCCCAAGCGAAACTCAGGTCAAGCCGCAGACACTGTCGGATGCCTCGTTCCCAGTCGTAGGCACCGATTACCGTGTCGACTTCCAGGCCCTCGATAAACACTCTGTCCAAGCACTCTTCTCCGCAGCACGACAAGGGCGCAATGCGCCGTTAGAATCAGGGCGTCCTCGCCCGGAATAGTTAGCATGTTTTGGTTACTGGCGATTCTCGCCTACCTGCTCGGCTCGCTGTCCTTTGCCATTTTGCTTAGCCGCCTGACCGGTCGCCCGGATCCGCGAACGAGTGGCTCAGGCAATGCCGGCGCCACCAACATGCTGCGCCTGGCCGGACGCAAACTCGCCGTCCTGACCCTGCTTGGCGACCTCTGCAAAGGTCTTTTCCCGGTATTGATCGCCAGCCTTGCAGGGCTCTCGTTGCAGCAACAGGCCTGGATCGGCGTCTGCGCCGTTATCGGCCACCTGTTTCCGCTGTACTTTCGCTTTCGTGGCGGCAAGGGTGTCGCCACTGCTGCCGGCATGCTGCTGGGCCTGTATCCGCCCGCTGCCCTACTGGCGGTCTGTGCCTGGCTGCTGACGTTCTACCTGACCCGCACCAGCTCACTGGCCGCGCTGATCGCCACACCGCTGACCCTGCCACTACTGGCCTGGCAGGAGCCGGCGGCCTTGTTGCCGATGACAGCCTTGGTCGCACTGATCGTCTGGCGTCACCGAGGCAATCTACGCGACCTGTTCGCCGGGCGCGAACGGCATTTTTAAAAGCCGCTTCACAGCGGCGACAACTGCTCCATCGGCCAACGCGCCTGCACGCTGATGGCCAGGCTTTCATGCTGGCCAGCCTGCAAACGCTGACAGCCGGCAAAAGCAATCATCGCGCCGTTATCGGTACAGAACTCCGGCCGGGCGTAGTAAACGTCGCCCTTCATGTCGCCGAGCATTTTCTCCAGTGATACGCGCAACGCCTTGTTCGCACTCACCCCACCTGCGATTACCAGACGCTTGAGACCGGCCTGCTTCAGGGCACGCTTGCACTTGATGGTCAAAGTCTCCACCACGGCCTGCTGGAACGCCAGCGAGATGTCGCAACGGGCTTGCTCACTGTCGTCCCCGGCGCTGACGCACTGCTGCCAAGTATTCAGGGCGAAGGTTTTCAGGCCGCTGAAACTGAAATCAAGACCCGGGCGATCGCACATCGGACGCGGAAACACGAAACGTCCTTCAACGCCTTGAGCTGCAAGTCGGGCGATTTCCGGTCCGCCGGGATAATTGAGCCCCATCATTTTCGCGGTTTTGTCGAAAGCTTCGCCAGCGGCGTCGTCAAGTGTTTCGCCCAGCAACTGGTATTGGCCGATGCCATCGACCCGAACCAGCTGCGTATGGCCGCCAGACACCAACAAAGCGACGAACGGAAATTGCGGTGGTTGCGGCTCCAGCATGGGCGCCAGCAAGTGGCCTTCCATGTGGTGCACACCAAGGGCCGGGATACCCCAGGCAAAGGCCAGCGCCTGGGCGCAGGAAGCGCCTACCAGCAACGCGCCCACCAGGCCCGGCCCAGCGGTGTAGGCAATGGCATCGATCTCGGTCGGTACACAGCCTGCTTCGGCCAGGACCTGGCGGATCAAGGGCAGCATGCGCTTGACGTGATCGCGCGACGCAAGCTCAGGCACCACCCCACCATAAGCGCGGTGCAGGTCGATCTGGCTGAACAGCGCATCGGCCAGCAGGCCGCGTTCACTGTCGTAAAGTGCAACGCCGGTTTCGTCGCAGGAGGTTTCTAATCCCAGTACTAGCATGGGTTTGCGCCTTGTAGAGGCTGAATTCGAAGGCGCGCATAATAGTCGCCGCGTTGTGCCCCGACCAGCGGTTTTCGATCAGAGGCTTTGCATTCCGAGCGATGAGGGGTTAACATCCGCAACCCTTAAAAACCGACGTCTTCAAGTGCTCTTTTGCCGCGAGGATGTTGACCCCGGTAATGAATGAAGGTAGCTCTGGATGCCAGCCGTCAAAGTAAAAGAGAACGAACCCTTCGACGTAGCTCTGCGTCGTTTCAAGCGCTCCTGCGAAAAAGCCGGTGTTCTGGCTGAAGTTCGTAGCCGCGAATTCTACGAGAAGCCGACTTCGGAGCGTAAGCGCAAAGCAGCAGCCGCTGTTAAGCGTCACGCCAAGAAAGTTCAGCGCGAACAGCGCCGCGCCGTACGTCTGTACTAATACACAGACGTCCGTAGCAAGCTTCTGCCAAGCCCGGCCCTCAAGCCGGGCTTATGGCATTTGCGGAATCACGCTTGATGCTTCACCGTCAAAGCCGCAGACGCGACCAAGACAACCTGCTTCACCACGTCAGACCTGGCTCTTTTGCCAGCGGTGCACGTCTCTTCTGACGAGCCTACCAAGGCTACTGACGAGCACACCCCTGATTCCTCTAACGACGATCAGCCCAAGGCACCTGCTTGCGTGCCCGCTTGATGAGCTATCCGAGGCCTGACCGGCCGTTACCGGACTCAGCGCAACACATTCAAACAGTCGAATGCTGATAGTTATTAACGTCAGTGGATTATCGGCAGATACACTTCCCGACAGCGATGATGCAGACGACCCGGTCGAGCCACCGTTTTACTGTGCCTCAAGACCAAGAGCCGGTTACGCCTGCTGATTTCGGGTCCATATTTCGCGCAGTGATGATGAGAACGCCATGGCCGGGCTGATTCCCCAGAGCTTTATTGACGACCTCCTGAACCGCACCGACATCGTCGACGTGGTCAGCTCTCGCCTGCAAATGAAGAAAGCAGGCAAGAACTACACGGCCTGCTGCCCGTTTCACAAGGAAAAAACCCCGTCGTTCAGCGTCAGCCCCGACAAGCAGTTCTACTATTGCTTTGGCTGCGGCGCGGGCGGCAATGCCCTCGGCTTCATCATGGACCACGACAACCTGGACTTTCCCCAGGCCGTCGAAGAACTGGCCAAAGCCGCTGGCATGGAGATTCCCCGGGAGGAAAGCGGTCGGCAACACAAGCCGCGCCAACCGACCGACTCGCCGCTCTATCCACTGCTGACCGCGGCGGCCGACTTTTATCGCCAGGCCCTCAAAAGCCATCCGGCACGCAAGGCAGCGGTGGATTACCTCAAGGGTCGCGGCCTGACCGGCGAAATCGCCCGGGACTTCGGCCTCGGCTTCGCCCCGCCCGGCTGGGACAATCTCTATAAGCATCTAAGCAGCGACACGCTGCAGCAACGCGCCATGATCGACGCCGGCCTGCTGGTCGAGAATGCCGAAACCGGCAAGCGCTACGACCGCTTCCGCGACCGGGTAATGTTCCCCATCCGCGACACCCGCGGGCGGATCATTGCTTTCGGTGGCCGAGTACTGGGTGACGACAAGCCCAAGTACTTGAACTCCCCGGAAACCCCGGTCTTCCATAAAGGCCAGGAACTCTATGGCCTGTACGAAGCGCGCAAGAACAACCGCAATCTCGACGAAATCATTGTCGTCGAAGGCTACATGGACGTTATCGCCCTGGCCCAGCAAGGCCTGCGCAACGCCGTCGCGACCCTGGGCACGGCCACCAGCGAAGAACACATGAAGCGCCTGTTTCGCGTGGTGCCCAACGTGCTGTTTTGCTTTGACGGCGACCAGGCCGGCCGCAATGCCGCCTGGCGTGCACTGGAAGCCACCCTGCCGTGCCTGCAGGACGGGCGGCGTGCACGCTTCCTGTTCCTGCCAGAAGGCGAGGACCCGGATACCCTGGTGCGCTCCGAGGGGACCGATGCGTTCCGCGCGCGGATCAATCAGCACGCGCAACCATTGGCCGATTATTTTTTCCAGCAATTGACCGAAGAGGCCGATCCGCGCTCACTCGAAGGCAAGGCCCACATGGCCACTCTCGCGGCACCACTGATCGACAAGGTGCCTGGCGCCAACCTGCGCACGCTCATGCGCCAGCGCCTGACCGAGATCACCGGCCTGAACAGCGAAGCGGTCAATCAACTGGTCCACAGTGCGCCTCAGGAGGCGCCACCGACCTACGACCCGGGTATCGATTACGACGCGATGCCAGATTTCGCCGACTATCATCAACCGCAGCAGGACTATGCACCGCAGCAGGAATGGACGCCGAAAAAACCCGGCAGCGGCGGCAAGAAATGGGACAAAAAGCCTTGGGACAAGAACGGCAAGCGCGGCGATCGTGACCAGCCACGTGCCCCGCGCGTGCCGGCCGCCGTCGAACCACCAACACTGGCCGCCTTGCGCACCTTGCTGCATCACCCGCAACTGGCTGAAAAGGTCGAGGACGCCGGGCACTTCGCCGCCGAGGACCACAGCAATACGCAATTGCTGGTCGCGCTCCTTGAAGCGGTGCAGAAGAACCCCAAGCTAAACTCTTTCCAGTTGATCGCACGATGGCATGGCACCGAACAGGGGCGTCTGTTGAAGGCCCTGGCCGAGAAGGAATGGCTGATTGAAGGAGATAACCTTGAACAACAGTTTTTCGACACCATTACTAGCTTGTCCGCCCGCCAACGCGAGCGAAATCTGGAACAACTTCTGCGAAAAGCTCGCCAGAGCGAGTTGACCAGCGAAGAGAAAAACCAATTGCGCGACTTACTCAGCCGCAATGTTTGCGCATCAAACCCGACCTCAACTGGCGCGTGAGGTCACAGCTCAGGTATAATCCTCGGCTTGTTTTTTGCCCGCCAAGACCTTCAGTGGATAGGGTGTTATGTCCGGAAAAGCGCAACAGCAGTCTCGTATCAAAGAGTTGATCCTATTGGGTCGTGAGCAGGGCTACCTGACTTACGCGGAGGTCAACGACCACCTGCCGGAGGATATTTCAGATCCGGAACAGGTGGAAGACATCATCCGCATGATCAACGACATGGGGATCAACGTATTCGAGGTTGCTCCAGATAAGGATGCCCTTATGCTGGCCGACGCCGATACCGACGAGGCGGCCGCTGAAGAAGCGGCCGCAGCGTTGGCAGCGGTCGAGACCGACATTGGTCGCACCACGGACCCCGTGCGCATGTACATGCGTGAAATGGGTACGGTAGAGCTCCTCACACGCGAAGGCGAAATCGAAATCGCCAAGCGTATTGAAGAAGGCATCCGTGAAGTGATGGGCGCAATCGCGCACTTCCCTGGCACGGTTGACCATATTCTCTCCGAGTACACCCGCGTCACCACCGAAGGTGGCCGCCTGTCCGACGTCCTGAGTGGTTATATCGACCCGGACGACGGCATTGCGCCGCCTGCCGCCGAAGTGCCGCCGCCGATCGACGCGAAAGCCGTCAAGGCCGACGACGACACCGATGACGACGACGCCGAAGCCAGCGACGACGAGGAAGAAGCCGAAAGCGGTCCGGATCCGGTCATCGCTGCACAGCGTTTCGGCGCTGTGGCCGACCAGATGGAAATCACCCGCAAGGCGCTGAAAAAGCATGGTCGTAACAACAAGCAGGCCATCGCCGAGCTGTTGGCACTGGCCGAGCTGTTCATGCCGATCAAGCTGGTGCCCAAGCAGTTCGAAGGCCTGGTGGAGCGTGTTCGCAGCGCCCTGGATCGTCTGCGTCAGCAAGAGCGCGCGATCATGCAACTTTGCGTGCGTGATGCCCGCATGCCACGCGCCGATTTCCTGCGTCAGTTCCCTGGCCACGAAGTCGACGAAAGCTGGACCGATGCCCTGGCCAAAGGCAAAAGCAAATACGCCGAAGCCATTGGTCGCCTGCAACCGGACATCATTCGTTGCCAGCAGAAACTGAGCGCGCTGGAGACCGAAACCGGCCTGAGCATCGCTGAGATCAAGGACATCAACCGTCGCATGTCGATCGGCGAGGCCAAGGCCCGCCGCGCGAAGAAAGAGATGGTTGAGGCGAACTTGCGTCTGGTGATCTCCATCGCCAAGAAGTACACCAACCGCGGCCTGCAATTCCTCGATCTGATCCAGGAAGGCAACATCGGCCTGATGAAAGCGGTGGACAAGTTCGAATACCGTCGCGGCTACAAGTTCTCGACTTATGCCACCTGGTGGATCCGTCAGGCGATCACTCGCTCGATCGCCGACCAGGCCCGCACCATCCGTATTCCGGTGCACATGATCGAGACGATCAACAAGCTCAACCGTATTTCCCGGCAGATGTTGCAGGAAATGGGTCGCGAACCGACCCCGGAAGAGCTGGGCGAACGCATGGAAATGCCTGAGGACAAGATCCGCAAGGTACTGAAGATCGCCAAAGAGCCGATCTCCATGGAAACCCCGATCGGTGACGACGAAGATTCCCATCTGGGTGACTTCATCGAAGACTCGACCATGCAGTCTCCGATCGATGTCGCCACCGTTGAGAGCCTCAAGGAAGCGACTCGCGAAGTACTCTCCGGCCTTACTGCCCGTGAAGCCAAGGTACTGCGCATGCGCTTCGGCATCGACATGAATACCGACCACACCCTTGAGGAAGTCGGTAAGCAGTTCGATGTCACCCGTGAGCGGATTCGTCAGATCGAAGCCAAGGCATTGCGCAAATTGCGCCACCCGACGCGAAGCGAGCATCTGCGCTCCTTCCTCGACGAGTGACCTTCAAACCCCCGGCCCTGCCGGGGGTTTTGTTATGTACAGATAAAATCCCCCCGTGCTGTCCCCCCGCCCTATTGCCCGTCTACACTCGAAACATCCTCCCCAAGCGATGACGAGACACTGATGCCCAGACTGACGGCCGCGCTTTTGCTGTCCTTGATAACCTGGACCGCAACAGCTGGCGCGTTGACGCTCACTGAAGAGGAGCTTCGCTGGCTCAAGGACCACCCCGACCTGCGCCTGGGTGTCGATGCCTCATGGCCGCCGTTTGAGTTTCGAGATGATCAGGGCCGCTATCAGGGCTTGGCCGCTGATTACGTCGAAATCATCCGCGAACGGCTGGCTATCCAGCTCACACCGATCGAGCCGGTCAGTTGGACTGTAGTGCTGGAGCAGGCCGCACAGGGCAAGATCGATCTTTTGCCGGGCATCATGTCCACCCCCGAACGGCAGAATTACCTGGCGTTTACTCGCCCCTATCTCGATTTCCCAATCGTCATCCTGGCCCATCATGGCGGCGCCCAGCCGCATAACCTTAAAGAGCTGTACGGGCTGAAAATCGCTGTGGTGGAGAACTACGCCCCCCACGAACTGCTGCGCAACCACCATCCCGATCTGAACCTGGTGGCGCTGCCGAATGTCAGTTCAGCCCTGCAAGCGCTGGCAACCGACGAAGTGGACGCGGTGGTAGGTGACCTCGCTTCCAGCGTCTGGAGCCTGCGCCAACTCAAGCTCGATGGCCTTTATGTCAGCGGGGAAACACCTTATCGCTATCAACTGGCAATGGGCGTCCCTCGGGATAACAAGATACTGGTGAGCATCCTGGACAAGGTCCTGGCGGATATGACGCCAGCGCAAGTCAACGAGATCCAGGAGAAGTGGGTCGGCAATGTGCACGATTACCGCCAGCTCTGGTCAGACTTGCTGCTTTACGGCCTGCCCGCGCTGCTCCTCTTGATCGGCGTACTGGCAGTGGTGATTCGCATCAACCGTCGGCTCAGCTCGGAAATTGCCCGACGGGTCGAGCTTGAACAGGAACTACGCAGCAGCGAATACCATTACCGTGGTCTGGTGGAGAGTTTGTCGGCGATTGCCTGGGAAGCAAGGGTTAGCGATTTCACCTACAGCTACGTCTCCCCCCACGCCGAGGAATTGCTCGGCTACCCCCTCGCCCACTGGCTGATTCCGGGCTTCTGGCGCAACATCATTCATCCGGCTGACCTGATCCGCGCCCAGACCTATTGCGATCATGAAGTGCAGGCAGGTCGCGATCACTGCATCGATTACCGTGTTATCACCGCCGACGGGCGCTGCCTGTGGGTGCGCGACATTGTCAGCCTGATCGAGCACGGTCACGAACCAGTGATGCGAGGGTTGATGATCGACATCAGTGAGGCCAAGCACACCGAGGAAGCGTTGCGCCTTTCGGAGCAGAAGTTCGCCTCGGTATTCCGCCAGTGCCCGGACATCCTGGTGATAGCGCGCTTGATGGACGGCTGCCTGCTGGAGGTCAATAAAGCCTTCGAAGAGCAGATTGGCCTGAGCGCCGCAGAGGTAGTGGGCCAGACCGCGACCGAACTGAATATCTGGGGCATCCAGGGCGTTGGCCCAAGCCTGTTGCAGCGTTTGCAGGCCGGGAGCATTCGCAATCTGGAAATGCCCTTTCGCCGCAGCAACGGCCAGGAGTTCACCGGACTGATCTCCGCCGAACCCTTTGACCTCGACACGACACCCGCCCTGGTCGTGGTGGTGCGTGACATCAGCCAGCTCAAAGAAACCCAGCAGCAATTGCAGACATCCGAAGAGAAGTTCGCCAAGGCTTTCCACGCCTCCCCCGATGGCTTGCTGCTGTCGCGGCAAAGCGACGGCCTGCTGATTGAAGTCAACGAAGGTTTCAGCCGTATCACCGGCTTCAACAGCGCTTTATCGGTAGACCGCTCGACCCTGGATCTGGGTATCTGGGTCAATCTCAACGAACGCAAACAAATGCTCGATCTGCTGAAGCGAGACGGCTTCGTGAGGGATTTCAGCTGCCATATCCGCCGCAATGACGGCCAGATACGACTCTGCGAAGTGTCCAGCCGTCCGCTACCCATCGGCAATGAAGACTGCATGCTGACCATCGCCCGGGACATCACCGAACGCCATCTGATGCAGGAAAAGCTGCAGCAGGCCGCCACGGTGTTCGAAAGCACCGCCGAGGGTGTGTTGATCACCGATACACAACAACACATCAGCGCGGTGAACCGTGCCTTCACTGAAATCACCGGCTACAGCGAAACCGAAGCCTTGGGGCATACGCCACGGCTATTGGCTTCCGGCCTGCACGACAGCGCGTTTTACGCCGCGATGTGGCACCAGTTGACGGCAGAAGGACACTGGCAGGGAGAGATCTCCAATCGGCGCAAGAATGGCGAGTTGTACCCCAGCTGGCTGACTATCAGCGCTGTGCGCAACCGGAACCAGCAGATCACCCACTTCGTCGCGGTCTTCGCCGACATTTCCAGCCTCAAACACGCCCAGGCCCGGCTCGATTACCAGGCTCACCACGACCCGCTTACCGGCTTGCCGAATCGGACGTTGTTCGAAAGCCGTTTGCTCACGGCACTGAACAGCCAGCAGGAAAATGGTGGCCAGGGGGCGGTGCTATTCTTGGACCTGGACCGCTTCAAGCACATCAATGACAGCCTCGGACACCCGGTCGGCGACCTGCTGCTCAAAGGCATTGCCGTACGCCTGCGCGAACAGTTGCGCGACATCGACACCGTGGCACGCCTGGGCGGCGACGAATTCATCATTCTGCTACCGGGCCTGCAGCAGCCCAGCGACGCCGAGCACATCGCCCAGAAACTGTTGAACTGCTTCGCCGCGCCCTTCCAGGCCGGCGAACACGAATTTTTCATCAGCGCCAGCATCGGCACCAGCCTCTACCCGCAGGATGGCTGCGACGTCGCCACACTGGTCAAGAATGCCGACGCGGCGATGTACCGTTCCAAGTCCAAGGGACGCAATCGGGTGGAAAGCTACACCCGCGACCTCACTGCCCAGGCCAGCGAGCGAGTGGCATTGGAGCACGAGCTACGGCGGGCGATTGAACGCAACGAGTTGTCATTGTCCTTCCAACCGAAAATCAGCCTCGCCGACAACCAACTGGTGGGTGCCGAAGCGTTGATCCGCTGGACTCACCCTACGTTTGGCGACGTGCCGCCGGAACACTTCATCCCCCTTGCGGAAGAAAACGGCATGATCCTGCAAATCGGCGATTGGGTACTGGAGCGCGCCTGCCGACAGTTATGCGAATGGAACGACGCTTACGACAGCCTTGGCCCCCTTTCGGTCAACCTGGCCGGGGCCCAGCTGCGCCAACCCAACCTATTGGGGCGTATCGAACAACTGCTGCGCGAGCACCAACTCGAACCTGGCTTATTGCAACTGGAAATTACCGAAAACTTCATCATGAGCCAGGCCGAAGAAGCCCTGACGGTACTGCACCAACTGAAAAAACTCGGCGTACAACTGGCTATTGATGACTTCGGTACCGGCTACTCATCCCTGAGCTACCTCAAGCGTCTGCCACTGGACATCCTCAAGATCGACCAGTCTTTCGTCCGCGGCCTGCCCGACGACCCTCATGACGCAGCCATCGTGCGGGCAATCATCGCCCTGGGCCGCAGCATGCAATTCACCATCATCGCCGAGGGCGTCGAAACCCTGGCCCAGCAACAATTCCTGACTGAAGAAGGTTGCGAACAGATCCAGGGCTATATCGTCAGCCTGCCCTTGTGCGCCGAAGAGTTTGCAGCAACGTTTCTTCGTATGACCGTATCGGATTTTTCGGATAGCACAGCCGAGAAACCGTCGCTATAATCCGCGACCTACTGAGGGCCTATAGCTCAGTTGGTTAGAGCAGAGGACTCATAATCCTTTGGTCCACGGTTCGAGTCCGTGTGGGCCCACCATCTTGAAAGCCGCGCATTGCGCGGCTTTTGCGTTTTTGAGACTGCGGATTTTGCACGCCCGGACGTAATGCACAGAGCAGACAGACAAGCAAGGCTGATACTGTTGGAAAAGTAGCCCACGCGCGGCAACCGGCAGCACAAACACTGCGCATCCCAAGTACTTTGAAGGCAGCGACCCGAGTGAACATCGACACACGCATCAAATTCCGTCATCTGGTGTGTTTTCTCGAAGTGGCGCGTCAGGGAAGCCTGGCCCGTGCGGCAGACAAATTGGCAATCAGCCAACCAGCGCTTTCCAAGACGCTCAAGGAGTTGGAAACGTTGTTGGCTGCCGTGTTGTTCGAACGCAGCAAGAAAGGGACGACGCTGACGGAAGCCGGCGTAGCTTTTCTGCGATATGCGGGGCCGAGCGTGCAAGCGCTGCGCGAGGGGGTCAATAGTTTGCGCGCAGGTGTCCACGAGCCCGTTGCCCTTAGCGTCGGTGTGCTCTCCACGGTTGAAAGCATGTTGATTCCGGAGGTTGTCCGTCGATTGCATGCTCGACATCCGGCCCTGGTGGTCAGTGTGGTGACCGGCCCCAGTGCATACTTGCTATCGCAACTGCGCGTCGGTGAGCTGGACCTGGTGGTAGGCAGAATGACCGATAGCCCATTGATTCATGGGTTGGCGTTCGAACACCTCTACAGCGAATCCATGACCCTGGTGGTGTGTAACGACCATCCTGTGCTCGCAAATCCACAGGGGCATAAGAGCCTCGAAGACTATCCATGGGTCCTTCCTTTGGCGGGGACGACGATCCGTAAATTCGCCGACGCCCTGTTTGTGCAACACGGCATTAGCCCATCGCGCCAACGCCTGGAAACCTTATCGGTCGCGCTGAGTCGGCGCTACGTACAATGCAGCCAGGCCATTTGGGTAGCGCCTTTCGATGCTGTCAGGCAGGACTTGAGACAAGGCACTTTGGTGGAGCTGGAATTAGGGACGCGCGAACCAGGCGGTTCCGTGGGGCTATGCACAAATCCCGCGTTACCGATAACACCGCAGGCGCAGTGGTGCATGGAGGCACTTCGCGAAGTCGGTCAGGAATACCTCGAAGGAAAATATCCATAACCATTTGGATATGGATCAAGTCGTTTTTTTCAATTTTGGGTTGGGTCGAGCAAGAGGAAACTGGACTACCAGTCGCTGCCAACGCAGCACTTGCCTCTGACGAACCATAACAATAGGAAAAATCGACATGTCTGATGCGCATGACAGCCGCTTCGTCATTCGTGACCGTAATTGGCACCCCAAAGCCCTGACGCCTGACTACAAGACTTCGATCCTGCGTTCGCCGCGCCAGGCCTTGGTGAGTATTCCCCAGTCTCTATCGGAAACCAGCGGGCCGGATTTTTCCCATCTGAAAATGGGCCAGCACGATAACGATCTGCTGCTCAATTTCAATCACGGAGGCCTGCCCATCGGCGAACGCATCATCGTCGCGGGCCGAGTCTGTGATCAATTCGGTAAGCCAATTTCCCATACGTTGGTGGAAATGTGGCAGGCCAATGCGGGTGGCCGTTACCGGCATAAGAAAGACAGTTACCTGGCGCCGCTTGATCCCAATTTCGGCGGGGTCGGCCGTGCGCTGACTGACCGTGACGGCAACTACAGCTTCCGCACGGTCAAGCCCGGCCCCTACCCATGGCGCAACGGCCCCAATGACTGGCGGCCAGCCCACATCCACGTCTCCATCAGCGGCCCATCCATTTCTGCGCGTTTGATTACTCAGTTGTATTTCGAAGGTGATCCGCTCATTCCCATGTGCCCGATTGTCAAGACGATCGCGAATCAGGAGGCGGTGCAAAGTTTGATCGCCAAACTTGATATGAGCATGGCCAATCCGATGGATTGCCTGGCTTATCGCTTTGATATTGTTCTGCGCGGACAGCGCAAGACCCACTTCGAAAACCGCTGAGGAGGCATGCGAATGTCCGTTCAACTTCTGCCTGAAACCCCTTCGCAAACGGCCGGTCCTTATGTGCATATAGGCTTGGCGCTAGAGGCGGCTGGTAATCCGTCGCGGGAACAGGAAATCTGGAATGAAATGGCCAAGCGTGGCGCGCCAGGTGAGCACATCGTACTGATGGGCCACGTTTATGACGGTAACGGCCATTTGATTCGTGATGCATTTCTGGAGTTCTGGCAGGCAAATCCAGAAGGCGTCTATGACCCCGAATACGATCTGGAAAAGCCCTTCAATTGTTTTGGCCGCACGGCCACCGCCGATGACGGAGAATGGATAATCAAGACCGTCAAACCCGGCACAGTGAAAAACACCGCAGGGCTTCCCATGGCCCCGCATATCAACGTTGCCCTGTTTGCTCGAGGGATCAACATTCACTTGCAGACCCGCCTGTATTTCGACGACGAAGCCGAGGCGAACGCCGTGGACCCCATCCTGGGTCTGATCGAGCAACCGCCACGTCGCCAGTCCCTGATGGCCAGGCGTTCCACGCTGGATGGCAAACTGGTTTATCGGTTCGATATTCATGTGCAAGGTGAATCGGAAACGGTGTTCTTCGATTTTTAATCGCTACTTGCACAGTGTCGGGCATAAGCGCTCGGGATCGATGAAGTTGCCTAGACGCCGGCCTCCCCTAAAACCAGACCCATCAGGGTCTGGTTTTTTATCGAATTGAGCTTTAAAGACTGACGTTTTTTTGATCGTCATAACAACTCAGGCAACCAACCGCTCCCCCGCCCTTGTCCCTGTACTCACCTACAGTAATACTCTGCGAAGTTCACAATCCCCACGCCTAAGACCATCCAGCTTCCTCACCGAGACGCCCATCATCGCCAGCCCCAGCCTCTCTAGACTGTTTCTTGACCTGTTCTGGCAACTCAGCATCCTGCTGGTGCCGGCCTTTTTCGTCACGCTGCTGCCACCCCCCTGGCTTTATTGGTGGTGCTGTTCTTCGGCCTGCTGATGGGACTTGCCGCGCGCCTGGGCTGGCTATCGATCGGTCGAGGCTGTGCCCGGCTAATGATCGGTGCCGTGTTCGGCCTGGGCTTCAGCCTGGGCAGGGCCCTGCCCGAGTGGTGGGGTATCCTGGTCGCAATCGTCAGCATCATCGGTGGACTCGCGTGCGTCAGTGCATGGGAGCGGCGTCTGGGCCTGGTCGTGGTTTCCGTCAAAGGGCCGAGTGCCTGGGGTGGAAACGAGCCGCTGCTGACCCCGGAAGGCGAGCCGATCCGGGTGTTCAACCACAGTGAAATCGCGATGGGCGGCCCCACCTATTGCGATTATCTGTTTCCCGATGGTGTGCTCCTGCAAGGCCTCGGTTCCTCAGCAGTGTTCTCCAGCGATGGACGTTATTTTGCTGCGCCAGTACCGTCCCGGCAGAATTGGGGCCTGGTGGTCCTTGATCGTCTACAGCGCCAGCTGTACCGCTGTGCCGATAGCGAGCTCTGGGAGCTGGACACGTTTGATCTCGACGTATTGCGCGGTCGCCACAGCCCATTGGTGGACGACAGCGTTCGCGAAACCCGACTCGGTGAGCTGTTACAAACGGCCAGCGTTTCCAATCTGGTGCCTGTCGCCGATCTCTGGCTGGAACCCGACGGGTATCCGGAGAATGTCCCGCACACTTTCGAACGACATTCCGCTGATGGTCTGCAACGCCTGCAAGGCAACATTTCATTGCCCTCGACCTTCCGTGATCTGGCCCAGCCACTGGAGCCCCTGCGTTCGCCGCGCTACACCGTCAGCATCAACGGGCAACCATCGGACCTGCTGATGGCGGCCGATGCGCCGTTGGTATGGAGCACTGATCAGCGCGCCCTGGCGTGCCTGGCCCAGGAACATGCCAGTCAGGCAGATGGCGACCAATATTGGTTATGGCACGTTGACGATGGCTGGCGCGTACTGCCCGCGCCTTGGGTGAAGAGCGCCACCGAACCCTCTTTCTATTGGCATGAATTATTGAGCCTCGAGGCGAACCATGTGCGTATCGGGTCGTACCTCGATTATCCGCGACCAGGCTCTGGCCGTTATGGCTACCGCCTGGACAGTATCCATAGCGATACCGAAACCCAGGCCGGTCATGACGCCCAAGGCCGCGTGCAAGTCGCTGAATTCAAATTGACCCGCACCGCCATTGTCATGCCGTTGGACAACAGGGGCCGGCGAGGTGACTCGTACCTAGAGACGCAGCCGATGCAGGGTGGGGTGTGCGCGCAGTTGGCCTGGCTTGCCGACAATAGCGCTGGGCTTGGCGGTTATCGCTGCCAGATCGGTGACTGGCACTTGCCAGGAAGTTGGTTGCTGGACCATCGAGTCTCTGACTGCGGGCGTTATCTGGCGCTGCTACCGTTTGAAGACTCAACGACAGTGACAACCCATGCAGTGATTGCAGATGTGCAAGAACGACGCCTGCTACCAGGGCCCGCTATGTGGGTAGAACGGATACTCGATTTTCGGGATGGCCGGCTGAGTCTCGCGGTGATTGCCGGTCGTCTTGGGCAAGACCTGGAAAGCAGCGCGCTGCAACGCTTCAACATCCCTGCGCCGCAGCCGGGCAGCGACCCTTCGTTCTTTCACGCCTGCGAACAATCCCGACTGTTCTACAACACCGTGGACCTGCAGGTGACAGGCTCACAACTGCACAGCGTTGCCCCTTGGCGCCTGGTGGATCGTGCGCAAGTGGCCAACGCCGACGGTGACTTCATCTTCCCCGCGCCCGGTCATCAGGATGCCGCCTGGTTATTCGGCAGCGAAACGGAATATGCCGACAGTTGGGTACGTGCGCAGACGCCCCGGCTTGGAGGCTGCCTGCTGACGGCGTCAGGCTGCGCTTTGGTCGACCTGGCACCCTCGATGATCTGGTCGGCCGATGGCCGCTATCTGGCGCTGACCTGTATGGCAACGAATGTGACAGAGGTGTGTGGCAGCTATCGTGGCTGGCAGTTGCTACTACTCGATGTTCAGGAGCACACGTTGCGGGTGCATTCGCAATGGCTGGGCAACCGGCCAGTGTTTGAACGCTTCGACGACGAACAGCTGCATGTACGCTGTTTTGAGCGTGATTGGGAAGCAGAAGGCGCTGACGACCCAGGTTCAATCCAGTCGTTCTCACTGGACCTTTTGTTGCAGTTGCCCGCTGAGCAGCTGGTTTGCCAGGATGGTTTCTGGCTCAGGTCTTCGCAGGTGAACTTGGCGCCCCTCTGGCGAGCACTGACTTTACCTGCCATTGACTATTTCCAACCTGAGAGCCTGTAACATGCCCGTCACCGATGCCCGCGCCGGAGCCCACCTTGCCTGACACCCGCCCTCCCGTCCTCGACGAAATCGACCGCCAACTGATCGCGGCGCTGCAAATCAATGCCCGGGAAAGCGTCGCCATGCTCGCCCGGCAGCTAGGCATCGCCCGCACGACCGTGACCTCGCGGTTGGCGCGGCTGGAAAAAACCAAGGTGATTACTGGATACGGCGTGCGCCTGGGGCAGCGGATGATAGACGGCGGCTTGCAGGCTTATGTCGGCATCAAGGTTCAACCGCGCTCCGGCAAGGACGTACTGCGGCGCTTGAGCGCCATGGCCCAGGTCCAGCAATTGTGCGCGGTCAGCGGTGAGTTCGATTACGTCGCCTGGTTGCGCACAGACTCGCCGGAGCAGTTGGACCAGTTGCTGGACCAGATCGGCAGCGTGGACGGTGTGGAGAAGACCACCACTTCGATCATCCTCAGCAGCAAGATCGATCGGGGCCAGCCGGTCTAGGGCCTGAGACTTACCTTGCTCGCGATGGCGTTGATTCAGCCACATCTTCATGACTGACAGGCCGCTATCGCGAGCAAGCTCGCTCCCACAGAGAACCTGCTTCGTCATTACGACTCATCAATACGTCAAAGTGACTTAAAACCACTCAAAACGACGACATATTGTGTCTTATTAACGTGTTACACCCTCCCTAGAATGGCTGGCATCTTTCCTATACTCAGACGCGAACGTCGTGTCGAGTCGCCCATCAAGGTCAGTCATGAACAAGAACAATCGCCACCCAGCAGACGGTAAGAAACCCATCACCATTTTCGGGCCGGACTTTCCCTTCGCCTTTGACGACTGGATCGAGCATCCGGCTGGCCTGGGCAGTATTCCGGCCCACAATCACGGTGCGGAAGTAGCGATTGTCGGTGCCGGTATCGCTGGCCTGGTGGCGGCGTACGAATTAATGAAGTTGGGCCTCAAGCCCGTGGTCTATGAGGCGTCGAAAATGGGCGGGCGCCTGCGCTCGCAAGCGTTCAATGGCGCCGAAGGCGTAATTGCCGAACTAGGCGGCATGCGCTTTCCGGTGTCGTCCACCGCCTTCTATCACTATGTCGACAAGCTGGGCCTGGAGACAAAACCGTTCCCCAACCCACTGACCCCGGCCTCCGGCAGCACCGTCATCGATCTGGAGGGCCAGACCTACTACGCACAGAAATTGGCCGACCTTCCTGCATTGTTCCAAGAGGTTGCCGACGCCTGGGCCGATGCGCTGGAGGACGGTTCGCGTTTTGGTGAGATCCAGCAAGCGATTCGCGACCGCGACGTGCCACGGCTCAAGGCGCTGTGGAACACCCTGGTACCGCTGTGGGACGACCGCACGTTCTACGACTTCGTCGCCACCTCCAAGGCGTTCGCCAAACTCTCGTTCCAGCACCGCGAAGTGTTCGGCCAGGTCGGGTTCGGCACCGGCGGCTGGGATTCGGATTTCCCCAATTCGATGCTGGAGATCTTCCGCGTCGTGATGACCAACTGCGACGATCATCAACACCTGGTGGTCGGCGGCGTCGAACAGGTCCCCCACGGCATCTGGAACCACGTGCCGGAGCGCTGCGCGCACTGGCCGGAAGGTACCAGCCTGAATTCGTTGCACCTGGGCGCCCCGCGCAGCGGCGTGAAGCGCATCGCCCGCGCCGCCGATGGCCGGTTCAGTGTGACGGACGTCTGGGATAACACCCGTGAGTACGCCGCAGTGCTGGTCACCTGCCAGAGCTGGCTGCTGACCACCCAGATCGAATGTGAAGAGGCGCTGTTCTCGCAAAAAATGTGGATGGCCCTGGACCGCACCCGCTACATGCAATCGTCGAAGACGTTCGTAATGGTCGACCGGCCATTCTGGAAGGACAAGGACCCGGAAACCGGCCGCGACCTGATGAGCATGACCCTCACCGACCGCCTTACTCGCGGCACCTATCTGTTCGACAATGGCGATGACAAGCCCGGGGTGATTTGCCTGTCGTACTCCTGGATGAGCGATGCGTTGAAAATGCTGCCGCATCCGGTGGAAAAACGCGTGAAGCTGGCCCTCGACGCCCTGAAAAAAATCTACCCCAAGGTGGACATCGCCGCACGGATCATCGGCGATCCAATCACCGTGTCCTGGGAAGCCGACCCGCATTTCCTCGGTGCATTCAAAGGCGCCCTGCCTGGCCACTATCGCTACAACCAGCGCATGTACGCGCATTTCATGCAGGACGGCATGCCGGCCGAACAGCGCGGGATCTTTATCGCTGGCGATGACGTCTCATGGACACCGGCCTGGGTCGAAGGCGCGGTACAGACCTCGCTCAATGCCGTGTGGGGAATCATGAAGCACTTCGGCGGTGAAACTCACGCCGAGAACCCGGGTCCAGGTGATGTGTTCCACGAGATCGGTCCGATCGCCCTGCCCGAATAAAAGGAGTTTTTGATGCGTGTAGCCCTTTACCAATGCCCACCGCTGCCACTGGATCCGGCCGGCAACCTGCAACGCCTGCACCAAGTGGCGCTGGAGGCCAGGGGCGCCGATGTGCTGGTGCTACCCGAGATGTTCATGACCGGCTACAACATCGGCGTCGATGCGGTGAATGTATTGGCCGAGGTCTACAACGGCGAATGGGCGCAGCAGATCGGCCGAATTGCCAAGGCGGCCAGTCTGGCAATTGTCTATGGCTACCCCGAACGCGACGAAGACGGACAGATCTACAACTCGGTGCAACTGATCGATGCCCAGGGCGAACGCCTCGCCAACTACCGCAAGAGCCACCTGTTCGGCGACCTCGATCACGCGATGTTCAGCGCCGGCGACGACGCATTGCCCATCGTGGAACTCAACGGCTGGAAACTCGGTTTCCTGATCTGCTACGACCTGGAGTTCCCGGAAAACGCTCGACGCCTGGCCCTGGCCGGTGCCGAGTTGATCCTGGTACCGACCGCCAACATGCAACCCTACGAGTTCATCGCCGACATCACCGTGCGCGCGCGGGCCATCGAGAACCAATGTTTCGTGGCTTACGCCAATTATTGCGGTCACGAAGGTGAATTGCAGTATTGCGGCCAAAGCAGCATCGCCGCACCGGATGGCAGTCGTCCCGCGCTTGCAGGGCTGGACGAGGCCTTGATCGTGGGTGAGCTGGATCGACAGCTGATGGAAGATTCACGTGCGGCCTATAACTACCTGCACGACCGTCGGCCTGAGCTTTACGGCGACTTGCACAAGCACTGACCCTGGCGAATCCGCTAGCATGAGCACTTCTCTGTTTTGGAAACGCTCATGCCGGCCGCCGACTCCCTCCATCCTCATGCTGAAACCCTGGCCAACGGCCTGCGGGTGACAGTGCGTCATATGCCCGGCCTCAAGCGCTGCGCGGCGGTGCTGCGGGTAGCGGCCGGCAGCCATGATGTACCCCTGGCCTGGCCAGGCTTGGCGCACTTTCTCGAGCATCTTTTCTTCCTGGGCACCGAGCAGTTTCCCACAGGGGAAAATTTGATGGCCTACGTGCAGAGGCACGGTGGCCAGGTCAATGCGCGCACCAGCGAACGCACCACGGATTTCTTCTTCGAATTGCCACCTACGGCCTTTGCCGGCGGATTGGAGCGGTTGTCGGACATGCTTGCACATCCGTGCCTGGATGAGGCCGATCAGTTGCGCGAACGAGAAGTGCTGCACGCAGAATTCATCGCCTGGTCCCAAGACGCGGCAGCCCAGCGACAGGTTGCCCTGCTCGACGGACTGTCGGCGGCCCATCCGCTGAGAGGTTTTCATGCGGGTAATCGCGACAGCCTTGCGGTGTCGCAGCCCGAATTCCAAACGGCATTGCACGACTTCTATCGACGGTTTTACCAGAGCGCTCAAATGACCCTGAGCCTGGCCGGCCCGCAAAGCGCCGAAACCTTGAAGGCATTGGCCGAGCGATTCGGTGACAACATTGCGCAGGGCGAAGCGGTTGTCAGGGATTTGCCACCCACGCTGATGGAAGCGTCCCCGGCCGTTTATCAACAGCCCCGCGAAGGTTGTCTCGATCTGCTATTGGCTTTCGAAGATTTACCCGTCGCCTCGCCACAAGCCATGGATTTTCTCTGCACGTGGCTGAACTCCAGCAAACCGGGCGGCCTGCTCGCCACGTTGCGCCAGCGCGGCCTGGCTGACAGCCTCAAGGCCACGCCGCTGTATGAGTTTGCCGGGCAGGCGCTGTTGCACATCGAGTTCAAGCTCGACAACGATCAAGCGTCGAACCAAATCCAGCCGTTGCTGCACGATTGGCTGGGATTTTTCGCCGCCCAGGACGACTGGGCGTTATTGCGCGAGGAATTCACTGCGCTGCTGCAACGTCGATATGAAATGGGAACAGCGCTGCAACTGGCCCGTTGGGACAGTGAGAAACGCAACGGGCCCTTGTCGGAAAATGATCTGGCGAGGCTCAGGGAAATCCTCAAGCAATTGCACCCTGTGGATAACGTCACCGGGCAATGGCAACTACCCGCGCCCAACCCGTTCCTGCAAACGCCAAGCGAACCACCCCGCGCCGGCTTGATACGCGGCCAGACCAGCGCCCACCGCGGCCTACGAACCTTTGCCCAGGACCGCTCCCGAGGCCGACGGGAACGCTCGCCGATGCAATTTAGCCAGACGCTGGTGGACAACACCCCGCAGGGCGCGGTGTATCTGCGCTGGCGGTTGGCGGCGCCAGCACCGCTCGACCTTCAAACCAGGCTCGACCGGCATCTGCAAGATCTGCGTGAAGAGGCGTGTCAGGCCGGTGTAGACGTCACTTTCGAGCCCTGCGGCAATCATCAATGGCTGCTGAAACTGGTCGGCCTGCAGGCGCCCATACCGTTGGTGCTCGAGCACATCCTGGCGAAACTGGGCCAACCGCTGCCGACGGTCCAGGCCAGGAACGCAATCGCATTGATGCCGATCCGACACCTGCTGAGGGAGTTGCCGAATTATCGTCAGCAACACTTGCAGCCCTCGGCATCGCCACTGGCCGACAACCTGTGGACGACAGCCCAGTGGGACGGCCTGGCCATCGGTCTGTCAGCGGCCACCCAAGGCGCAATCAGCCCAACCCTGGCCCAGGTGCCCGGCATCGCCGCCCAGGAAGTCGAGCCGACGACACCCTCCCGGCAACGTATCTGGCACATGCTCCAACCTCCTGGCGATGAACAGGCCGTGTTGCTGTTTTGCCCCACGCCAACCCCGGCCTTGTCCGATGAAGCGGCGTGGCGGTTGCTGGCGCAGCTGTGCCAGACGCCGTTTTACCAGCGCCTGCGGGTCGAATTGCAGTTGGGCTATGCAGTGTTCAGTGGCTTGAAACAGCTCGATGGGCAAACCGGTGTGTTGTTTGGTGTTCAATCGCCCAGCGCTTCGGCGGGACAGTTGATCGCCCACGTCGAACAATTCCTGAACGAATTACCAGAGCTGATCCAGCAGATCGACGATGCGACCCTGAGCAGCCAGCAGCAGGCCCTCGCCGCCCAGCTTCAAACCACCACCCTGCCGTGCGCCCAGGCTGCAGAACTGCTCTGGCAGGGCAAGCTGGCCGGCCGCCCGTCGGATTATCTCCAGCAGTTATCCGACGCTATCTTGCTACTGGGGCGCGAACAGCTATTGCATGCCGCCAGGCAGTTGGCTGACGCTGAAGGTGGACGGCATTGCCTGGCCAACGGGGCTTGCCCGGGATCCTCCTGGCAAGCGGCAGGATGATCATTGCAGCCACTGCAATGAGCTTTCTTTGAGAATCGCGGCGAACGAACAGGTCAGATTTAGTAACATAGCCACCTAAGCATCTGAACATCTCCGAACGGAGGTGGACTATATGTATAGATCGCACCGTACCATCTAATCAAAGCATCCCAACCAAAGGAGTATTCCCATGTCCTGGTCCAAACCCGCATATATCGACCTGCGTATCGGTTTCGAAGTCACCATGTACTTCGCCAGCCGTTGATTGCTGCAGGCGCTTAAACACGCAGCACAACGCCTCGGTCTACCGGGGCGTTTTTTATTACGGTTTGCAGAGGGAGCGGCCATGTTCGTCCAGATTCTAGGTTCCGCCGCCGGCGGCGGTTTCCCCCAGTGGAACTGCAACTGCGCCAATTGCGCAGGTTTTCGCAATGGCAGCCTGCGGGCCGAGGCGCGCACCCAATCGTCCATCGCCATTTCCGATGACGGTGTGAACTGGGTGTTGTGCAACGCTTCTCCGGACATTCGCGCCCAACTCCAGAGCTTCGCCCCGATGCAGCCTGGCCGGGCGCTACGGGACACCGGCATTGGCGCCATCATCCTGATGGACAGCCAGATCGACCACACCACCGGCCTGCTCAGCTTGCGTGAGGGTTGCCCACATCAAGTCTGGTGCACCGACATGGTCCATGAAGACCTGAGCACCGGTTTCCCGCTATTCAACATGCTGACCCACTGGAACGGCGGGCTGAGCTGGAACCGCATCGAGCTCGACCAGAGCTTCATCATCCCGGCCTGTCCGAACCTGCGCTTCACGCCACTGCCATTGCGCAGCGCCGCCCCACCCTATTCCCCGCATCGTTTCGACCCGCACCCGGGCGACAACATCGGCCTGATCGTCGAAGACCTGCGCTCCGGCGGCAAACTGTTCTACGCTCCGGGCCTGGGCAAGGTGGACGGACCGTTGCTGGAGATCATGGCCGACAGCGATTGCCTGTTGGTGGACGGCACGATGTGGGACGACGATGAAATGCAGCGCCGTGGCGTCGGTACCCGCACCGGTCGGGAGATGGGCCATCTGGCACAAAACGGTCCCGGCGGGATGATCGAAGTGCTGGAGCAGTTGCCCTTGCCGCGCAAGATCCTCATTCATATCAACAACACCAACCCGATCCTCGACGAAGACTCGCCCGAACGGGCTGAACTTGTACGCCGAAAGATTGAAGTGTCTTACGACGGAATGAGTATTGAGTTGTAGGAAGAGCGGAACGAGTCTGGGGGCGAGCTTGCGGTGGGTCAGCCAGGATGATGCCTGAAAGGACACTATCGCGAGCAAGCTCGCTCCCACAGAGGTCCGAGTCGTACTGGATATCTGATTCACAGCAAAACCAGTGTGGGAGCGAGCTTGCTCGCGATGGGGCCTGCCCTGACACCACCGACCCCACGGGCATTTCCCGGAGAATCTAAATGACTGACACCCCCCTGTCCCCCACCGAGTTCGAAGCGGCCCTGCGCGCCAAGGGCGCGTATTACCACATCCATCACCCCTATCACGTGGCGATGTATGAAGGCCGCGCGACTCGCGAGCAGATCCAGGGTTGGGTCGCGAACCGGTTTTACTATCAGGTGAACATCCCGCTCAAGGATGCCGCGATCCTGGCCAACTGCCCGGATCGGGAAATCCGCCGTGAGTGGATTCAGCGTCTACTCGACCATGACGGTGCGCCTGGTGAAGACGGTGGCATCGAAGCCTGGCTACGACTGGGCCAAGCCGTGGGCCTGGACCCCGATCAACTGCGCTCACAGGAATTGGTGCTGCCGGGTGTGCGTTTCGCGGTGGACGCCTATGTCAACTTCGCCCGCCGGGCCTGCTGGCAGGAGGCCGCCAGCAGCTCACTGACCGAACTCTTCGCGCCGCAGATCCACCAGTCGCGCCTGGACAGCTGGCCGCAGCATTACCCGTGGATCGACCCGGCCGGCTACCAATACTTCCGCACTCGTCTGAGCCAGGCCCGGCGTGATGTGGAGCACGGCCTGGCGATTACCTTGCAGCATTACACCACCCGCCAAGGGCAGGAGCGCATGCTGGAAATTCTCCAGTTCAAACTGGACATCCTGTGGAGCATGCTCGACGCCATGAGCATGGCCTATGAATTGAACCGCCCGCCCTACCACAGCGTGACCGCGCAACGGGTGTGGCACAAAGGGATCGCCTTATGAGTTTCGACCGCAGCAAAACCCCGCGCTGGCGCCCCGGCTATCGCTTCCAGTACGAACCGGCACAGAAGGGCCATGTGCTGCTCTATCCTGAAGGCATGATCAAGCTGAACGACAGCGCTGCGCTGATCGGCGGTCTGATCGACGGTGAACGGGATGTCGCGGCCATCATCGACGAGTTGGCCAAGCAATTCCCGGGCGTACCGGAACTCGGTGACGACATCGAGCAATTCATGGAGGTCGCCCGTGCACAGCACTGGATCGAACTTGCCTGACGCTAACGGGCTACCGCCCAAGCCTGAAGTCGGCCTGCCGCTGTGGTTGCTGGCGGAGTTGACCTATCGTTGCCCGCTGCAATGCCCGTATTGCTCCAACCCGTTGGATTTTGCCGAGCAAGGCCAGGAGCTGAGCACCGAGCAGTGGTTCAAGGTCTTTCGCGAAGCCCGAGAGATGGGTGCCGCGCAACTGGGTTTTTCCGGCGGCGAACCGTTGGTGCGCCAGGACCTCGCCGACCTGATCGGCGAGGCACGCAGGCTGGGCTTCTATACCAACCTGATCACCTCCGGCATCGGCTTGACCGAACAGAAAATCAGCGACTTCAAGAAGGCCGGCCTGGACCATATCCAGATCAGTTTCCAGGCCAGCGACGAGCAAGTTAACAACCTGCTGGCCGGCTCGAAAAAAGCCTTCGCGCAAAAACTGGAAATGGCCCGGGCAGTCAAAGCCCACGGTTATCCGATGGTGCTGAACTTCGTGACCCATCGGCACAACATCGACAAGATCGACCGCATCATCGAGTTGTGCATCGCCCTTGAGGCGGATTTCGTCGAACTTGCCACCTGCCAGTTTTACGGCTGGGCGCAACTCAACCGAGTGGGGCTGCTACCGACCAAGGAGCAGCTGGTCCGCGCTGAGCGTATCACCAACGAATACCGCGCCAAACTGGAAGCCGAAGGGCATCCGTGCAAGCTGATTTTCGTGACCCCGGACTATTACGAAGAACGCCCGAAAGCCTGCATGAACGGCTGGGGCAGCATATTCCTGACCGTGACGCCGGACGGCACTGCCCTGCCCTGTCATGGCGCCCGACAAATGCCCGTGCAATTTCCTAACGTGCGCGACCACAGCATGCAGCACATCTGGTACGACTCGTTCGGCTTCAACCGCTTTCGCGGTTACGACTGGATGCCCGAGCCCTGCCGCTCCTGCGATGAAAAAGAAAAGGACTTCGGCGGCTGTCGCTGCCAGGCGTTCATGCTCACGGGCGACGCCAGCAACGCCGACCCGGTGTGCAGCAAGTCGCAACACCACGGTATGATTCTTAAGGCTCGCGAAGAAGCCGAGCACGCCACCCAAACCATTGAGCAACTGGCCTTTCGCAATGAACGAAACTCGCGCCTCATCGCCAAAGGCTGATCCGTTCAGCGCCGCCCAGGCCGTTGCTGCCGGCACCGACTTCGCCGAACTGCAGGTCGGTCCCCTAGGCTTGTTCTGGAATGAATACCGTCCCGAAGACGGCGCCTGCCGGATCTGGCATTGGCAGGATGCCAAGGCCCGTTGCCTGACCCCGGATGGGTTCAGCGCCCGCAGCCGGGTCTACGAATACGGCGGCGGGTCGTTCTGCCTGAGCGATGACGGCGTGCTGTTTGTCAATGAGTCCGACCAGCAGCTGTATCACCAGTCACTGGCCGATTCGCGCCCGGTGAGACTGACCTCGGGAGACTGTCGATACGGTGACCTTCATTTCGTCTGCGGCCAGCTGCTGGCGGTGGAGGAACAGGGTAATCAACATCGGCTGGTGTCGATCGGACTGACGGATCATCAACGGCATCTGCTGGCTGAAGGCGCGGACTTCTATGCTTCACCGACCGTGAGCCCCGATGGTCAGCGGCTCGCCTGGATTGAGTGGAGCCGTCCCCATCAGCCATGGACTGCAACGCGGCTGATGCTGGCCGAGCGCGTAGCTTCGGGGTGGGGTGAGCCGCGCTGTGTGGCGGGCAACGGTGAAGAAGAGTCCATCCAACAGCCGCGCTTCGATGGCGCCAATCGCCTTTATTGCCTGACTGATCGCGGTGGCTACTGGCAGCCCTGGGTCGAGTCGGGCCACGGCCTGGAACCGCTGCCCGCCACTGAAGCCGATCATGCCCCGGCGCCGTGGCAATTGGGTGGCAGCACTTGGCTGCCATTGGATGAACACGCTTACCTGGCGAGTTGGACCGCGGCGGGTTTCGGCCGTCTGGGCTTATGCCGCAGCAACGGTGGCAACGAGGACTTTACCGGGACCTACAGCCGCTTTCGCAGCCTGGCGCTGGATGAGCAGTTCATTTACGCCGTCGCTGCCTCGCCAACCAGTCCGTCGGCGGTGATTGCGATTGAGCGGCAAAGTCATGAAGTGAGGGTGCTGGCCGGTGGCGTCGCACCGTTGCCCGTCGAGCAAATCAGTCGTCCGCAAACCCTGCGATATCCCTCGGCTTCAGGTGAAGCCCATGGGTTCTTTTATCCAGCCATGAGTGCTGAAGAGAAACCTCCATTGGTGGTGTTCATTCACGGTGGCCCCACCTCAGCCTGTTATCCCCTGTTCGATCCGCGCATCCAGTACTGGACCCAGCGCGGCTTTGCCGTCGCCGACCTCAACTACCGTGGCAGCAGCGGCTATGGTCGGGCTTATCGACAAGCGCTGCATTTGAACTGGGGCATAGTGGATGTCGAAGATGCCTGCGCGGTGGTGGCGTACCTGGATGAGCAAAACCTGGTCGATGGCCGTCGTGCATTCATTCGCGGCGGCAGTGCCGGTGGGTATACGACCCTTTGCGCCTTGGCGTTCCATGACATCTTCCGCGCCGGCGCAAGCCTTTATGGCGTGAGCGACCCGATCGCCCTGGGCCGTGCCACACACAAATTCGAAGCGGATTACCTGGACTGGTTGATTGGCGACCCGCAACGAGATGCCCAACGCTACCGCGCCCGTACGCCACTGCTGCATGCCGATCAAATCCGCGTACCGGTGATCTTTTTCCAGGGCGAACTGGACGCCGTAGTCGTACCGCAGCAGACCCGAGACATGGTCGCCGCTCTAGAAGACAGCGGGGTGATGGTCCAAGCACACTATTACTCGGAAGAGCGCCACGGCTTCCGCAAGGCGGCTAACCAGGCGCATGCGCTGGAGCATGAGTGGTTGTTTTATCGTAGGGTGATGGGTAGCGAGCAGTAGAAAGCCGCAAAAACGGTGGGAGCGAGCTTGCTCGCGATAGCGTCGGTTCAGTCAACATCTCAGTAGACTGATTGACCGCTATCGCGAGCAAGCTCGCTCCCACAGGGTTTTGACTATTCAACTAATCTAGCGCCAGGCCCTTAGCGCTTGGCGATGATGTACACCGCATGCACGATGCCCGGGATGTAACCCAGCAGTGTCAGCAGGATATTCAGCCAGAAAGCCCCGCCAAAACCGACTTGCAGGAACACACCCAACGGCGGCAGCAGAATGGCGATGATGATTCGAATGATATCCATGGATGACTCCTGATTGGCGATGGCTACGTTGCCATATAGCTCATTGACCCACGACCGCTCGTCAGGGTTCAGTGAAAAACATTCAGGATGGGCGGCCGAACGGCCAAATCCACTCACGACAAAAAACGCAGGCAAAAGAAAACCCCGCCGAAGCGGGGTTTTGCAGACTGTTTCCCTGACATCCATTTCACTCCGCCTTCCTGGCAGAATCCTACGTGTCCGTGTTGTTGCTTTGCGCATCCTGCGCGACGTCCATGTGAAGTAGATTAGCCCTGGATCCAATCTGCCGATAGAGGGAAAACGCCAGCACATTGTGTAAGCGTTTGCTTACACAATGTCAGCTTTTAGAACTGTCCGGGCTCCAACAGGAACAGCGACTCGCTGCCCGCTTTCACCGAAGCACTCAAGGAATGAATGCGCGGCAGCAAACGAGCGAAGTAGAACCGCGCCGTGCCCAGTTTGCTCGCGTAGAAATCATCCTGGCTTTCTTTGCCCAAGGCCGCCTTGGCCATCAGCGCCCACATGTAGGCGTAAGCGGTGTAACCAAACGCCTGGAGATACTCCACCGAAGCCGCACCGATTTCATTCGGGTTGGTCTTCGCCCGATCCAGCAGCCATTCAGTCAGTTCGTCCAACGTACCGACCGCATCGTTCAGCGGTTTGGTGAACTCCGCCAGGTCGCTGCTTGCGGTGGCGGTGAAGTGACGGATTTCATCGGCGAACAGTTTGTAGAACGCACCGCCGCTGCCGACGATCTTGCGCCCCACCAGGTCCAGCGCCTGGATGCCGTTGGTGCCTTCGTAGATTTGCGTGATACGCACATCGCGCACCAGTTGCTCCTGACCCCATTCACGAATGTAGCCGTGGCCGCCGAAAATCTGTTGGCCGTGGACCGTAGTTTCCAGGCCCAAGTCAGTCAGGAAGGCCTTCGCCACTGGCGTCAGCAATGCCACCAAGTCTTCGGCGCGTTTGCGGGTAGTCGGCTCTTCGCTGAACTTGGCGGTGTCCAGTTGCATCGCAACGTAGGTGGAAAAGGCCCGGCCACCCTCGTTCGACGCTTTCATGGTCAGCAACATCCGGCGTACATCCGGGTGGACGATGATCGGGTCGGCAACCTTGTCCTTGTTCTGCGCGCCGGTTGGCGAACGGCTTTGCAGGCGGTCACGGGCGTATTCGATGGCGTTCTGGTAGGAGCGCTCACCGGAGGCCAGGCCTTGGATACCGACGCCCAGACGTTCGTAGTTCATCATGGTGAACATTGCCGCCAGGCCTTTGTTCGGCTCGCCTACCAGGTAACCCACGGCTTCGTCGAAGTTCATCACGCAAGTGGCGGATGCCTGGATACCCATCTTGTGCTCGATCGAGCCGCAGTTGGCCGGGTTGCGCGCGCCCAGGCTGCCATCGGCGTTGACCATGAACTTGGGCACCAGGAACAAGGAAATGCCTTTCGGGCCAGCCGGCGCATCCGGCAGTTTCGCCAATACCAAGTGAATGATGTTCTCGGTGAGGTCGTGTTCGCCACCGGTGATGAAAATCTTGGTGCCGCTGACTTTGTAGGAACCGTCGGCCTGGGGTTCAGCCTTGGTGCGAATGATCCCCAAGTCCGTACCGGCGTGAGGTTCGGTCAGGCACATCGAGCCGGCCCAGACACCAGCGTACATGTTCGGCAAATACGCAGCTTTCAGCTCTTCGCTGGCATGGGCATTGATCGACAGGCAAGCCCCAGCGGTCAACATCGGGTACAGACCGAAGGAAAGGCTGGCGGAATTGACCATTTCCTCGACCTGGGCCGAAACGGCCTTGGGCATGCCCATGCCGCCGTATGCCGGATCACCACCGACACCAACCCAACCGCCTTCAGCGTAAGTCTTGTATGCCTGTGGGAAACCTGCCGGCGTGGTGACGGCTCCGTCAGCCCAGTGGCAACCTTCTTCGTCAGCCGCACGACTGAGGGGGGCGATGCTTTTGCTGGTGACTTTGCCGGCCTCCTCGAGAATCGCCTCGACGGTTTCAGCGTCGACGGTCTCGGCCAGGGCCGGCAGCTCGGCCCAGAGTTTGGCGACCTCGAACACTTCATTGAGGACGAAGCGCATATCGCGCAGGGGCGCTTTGTAGTCAGCCATGGCAAACCTCGCAGGATCTAAACAGTTGGTTCGTAAGAAAACGGTTTTTGCAGTGGTCGGAGTGTACCTCAACAACTTTTGCGACACATAGGGTCAACCAATGACCGTTTTGTTATTTTTGGTCACAAAGGAAGATTAGGTGATTTATCGTGGCGAGGGAGCTTGCTCCGCCGGGATGCGCAGCAGCCCCTCTTTGTGAATGCTGCGCACTCAAGCGGGAGCAAGCTCCCTCGCCACGGTTCAATTGTCAGAGCGCAAACAACTCCGCCGGCAGCTTCATCAGACAATCGCTTCCCGCCTCGACAGCGGCGCGGTGAGCGGCCGTGCGCGGCAGCAGGCGCTTGAAGTAGAACTCGCAAGTCGCCAGTTTGCCCCGGCAGAAATCCCCATCCCCGTTACCGCTGTCGAGTTGCGCCTGGGCCACCAACGCCATACGCAGCCACAGGTAGGCCAAGATGATGTAACCGCTGTACATCAGATAATCCACGGAAGCGGCGCCCACTTCATCCGGGTTCTTCATAGCGGCCATGCCGACGTGGGTGGTCAGTTCGCCCCACTGCTGGTTGAGCCCGTCGAGTTGCGCGATATAGTCCTTCAGTTGCGGATGTTGCCCGTTGGCAGCGCAGAACTTATGGACGATTTTAGTGAAGCCTCGCAGCAACTTGCCCTGGCTGCCCAGCACCTTGCGTCCCAATAGATCCAGGGCCTGGATGCCGTTGGTACCTTCATAGATCGGCGCGATGCGGCAGTCGCGCACCAACTGTTCCATGCCCCATTCGCGAATGAAACCATGGCCGCCAAACACCTGCATGCCGTGGTTGGTCACCTCCAGCCCGGTGTCGGTCATGAAGGCCTTGCAGATCGGGGTGAGGAACGCCAGCAGGTCCTCGGCGTCCTGGCGAGCGGTTTCGTCTTGACTCAGGTGTGCGGTGTCCAACAGTTGCGCGGTGAAATACGTCAGCGCCCGGTTGCCTTCATTGAAGGCCTTCATGGTCAGCAACATCCTGCGTACATCCGGATGAACGATGATCGGGTCGGCGGCTTTTTCCGGCGCCTTGGGGCCGGTCAGCGCGCGCATCTGCAAACGGTCGTTGGCATATTTGATCGCGCCCTGGAAACTCGCTTCCCCCAGACACAAGCCTTGCATGCCGGTGCCGAGTCGGGCGTGATTCATCATGGTGAACATGCAATTAAGGCCTTTGTTCGGCTCGCCGATCAAAAAACCCTGGGCTCCATCGAAGTTCAGCACGCAGGTGGCCGACGCCTTGATCCCCATTTTGTGCTCGATCGAGCCGCAGGAAACGCCATTGCGCACCCCCGCCTCGCCAGTGGCATCGGGCAGGAATTTAGGCACGATGAACAGCGAGATGCCTTTGGTCCCGGCGGGAGCGTCCGGCAACTTGGCCAGCACCAAATGGATGATGTTATCGCTCATGTCGTGCTCGCCGGCAGAGATGAAAATCTTGCTGCCGGAGATTGCGTAGCTGCCGTCGGCCTGGGGCACGGCGCGGGTCTTGATGATGCCCAGGTCCGTGCCGCAGTGGGCTTCGGTCAGGCACATGGTGCCGGTCCACTGGCCGGCGGTGAGTTTACTCAGGTAGGTCTGTTTCTGTTCTTCGGTGCCGTGGGCATGAATGGCCGACATCGCGCCGTGGGTCAGGCCCGGGTACATGCCCCAGGAAGTGTTGCTGGAGCCAACCATCTCGCTGATGACCAGCCCCAGGGAGCTGGGCAGGCCCTGGCCACCATATGTCGGATCCGCCGCCAGCCCATGCCAGCCACCCTCCACGTATTGTGCGAAAGCCTGTTTGAAGCCCGTAGGCGTAGTCACTACGCCATTGTCGAAATGGCAGCCCTCTTCGTCACCCGAGCGATTGAGTGGCGCCAGCACATTCTCACAAAATTTGGCGCCCTCCTCGAGGATCGCGCTGACCATGTCCGGGCTGGCATCGCTGGCCCCCAGCTCGGCATAACGGCCATGGAAATCGAAGACGTGATCGATCAGAAAGCGCATGTCGCGCAGCGGGGCTTTGTACTCGGGCATGGTGGTTTTCTCCGGTAGCAGATCGTTTCAACCTACTGCCGGCTACCGAGGCCCACAATCACAGTCCAGGCGCTGAATGCGCCGTCATCACTCAACCCGCGGCGGCGTCCATGCGCACCGCGCCGCGCCGGTTCTGCCCATAGGCAATCACACAGTTGCGCCCCGCGCCCTTGGCGTTATAGAGGGCCTGGTCAGCGGACTTGAGCACTTCTTCAGGCGTGCGTTGCTCGAGGCGCTCGGCCACGCCAATGCTGACGGTCACCGATACGCTGGATGCAGCAGACCCGGAGCGACGCTGACGGCCTTGTTGATCGTCCTGGGGACGGCTGTCGGGATTGCGCAACTGAATACTGTACGTTTCGATAGACTGGCGGATGACTTCCAGATGGGGCATGCACTCATCAATGGTTTTGCCTGCAAACACCAGGGCAAACTCCTCGCCGCCGTAGCGATACGCCCTACCACCACCGCCGATCTTCGATAGTTTGCTGGCCACCAGGCGCAGCACCTGGTCGCCCACATCGTGGCCGTGGGTGTCGTTGAATTTCTTGAAGTGGTCTACGTCGCTCATCGCCAACACATAATTGCGCCCCAGGCGCTGCATGCGCTCATTCAGCGCCCGACGTCCCGGCAAGCCGGTGAGTTCGTCACGGAAGGCCATTTGATAGGCCTCATGGGCGACCGCCGCGGCGATCATCAGCATCACCTGGCTGCACATGATGTTCAGGGTGAACGGCAGGATGAAGGTTTTCGGCAACATCCAGAACAACCCCAGCAACCCCACCAATTGCGCCGCGTGCAATGGCCGAGGGTGACGCCAGTATTGCCAGGCCAACAACAGGAATGCAGCGGCGAACATCGGATACGACAACTGGATCAGGCTCATCCAGGCACCGTGCAACGCGGGCCAGCGGATCTCCGAAAGCCAAAGCAGCAACGCCTGGGGAAAACTTTGCTCCAGGGCCAGCGCCACACTGCCAAACACCAGCAGCACGGCGAACCGCGCCACCATGTCCTGGAACAGGTGGGTGCGCTCCTGCCACGCTGCGAACAACCCGAACAACAGTGGCAACAACAGGCAGACGAGGTGGAACACCACCGCAGCGTCTTCGCGCACCTTGCCGTTATCGCGGTAGAAGTCAGTCTGGGTGTCCAGCAGGAAGTAGGCGATGTACACCGTGACCATCAGAAACAGTTCACGCTGACGTCGGTAGACGGCGCAATACGCACCCCCCAGCAACAACACCAACGTAGGAAGGACGTTGAACAGCGAGGTGAAGAAAACGTTGAGATCCTTGACGTACGCAGCCGCGAGCCCCGCCAGCAACAGCAGCAAGGACGGTAGGAAATGGCTGAAACGTACAGCGGAAGAACGCGGCAAGGGTAAAGCTCCGACCGGGCTGAGCAAAGATGGCATTGTGCCTGCAACTGAAGCAGTAAGGCACGCGAGATGTGACAGATGTCACACTGCCATCGCTGTAACGGCAGAGGGGGCGGTTTTCTTAGGGTTGAGTTGGATGAATATTGTTTCAGGATCGCCTTTGATGCCCTGTGGGAGTGAGCTTGCTCCCACAGGGGGGCTTCGCCGGGCATGAAAAAGCCGCTGCTCCCAAGGAAGCAGCGGCTTTTCAGAAGAAACGCGTAAGGCTTAGTAGCCCAGCGCGAAGTCCTCTTCTTTCATGTCCATCAGGTTGTTGGCGCCCGACAGCATGGTTGCCACGTGAGTGCGGGTACGCGGCAGGATGCGCTGGAAGTAGAAGCGCGCGGTCTGCAGCTTGGCGGTGTAGAAGGCTTCCTCAGTAGTGCCGGCAGCAAGTTTTTCCGCAGCCAGGCGTGCCATGTCGGCCCAGAAGTAAGCCAGGCAGGCATAACCGGAGTACATCAGGTAGTCCACCGACGCCGCGCCGACTTCTTCACGATCTTTCATCGCCGCCATACCGACCTTCATGGTCAGCTCGCCCCATTCCTTGTTCAACGCAGCCAGAGGTCCTACGAACTCTTTGATCGCTTCATTGCCTTCGTTGCCTTGGCAGAACTTGTGGACAATCTTGGTGAAGCCCTTGAGCGCTTCGCCCTGGGTCATCAGCACTTTACGGCCCAGCAGGTCGAGAGCCTGGATGCCGGTGGTGCCTTCGTACAGCATCGAGATACGGCTGTCGCGCACGTTCTGTTCCATGCCCCACTCGGCGATGAAGCCGTGGCCGCCGTAGATCTGCACGCCATGGTTGGCCGATTCGAAGCCGACTTCGGTCATGAACGCCTTGGCGATCGGCGTCATGAACGCCAACAGCGCATCAGCTTTTTTCTTCTCTTCTTCGTCCACACCGTACTTGACGATGTCGACTTGCTTGGCAGTGAAGTAGACCATCGCCCGGTTACCTTCGGCGAACGCTTTCATGGTCAGCAGCATGCGACGCACGTCAGGGTGCACGATGATCGGGTCGGCCGCCTTGTCCGGCGCTTTCGGGCCAGTCAGGGAGCGCATTTGCAGGCGGTCACGCGCATATTTCAGGCCGCCTTGGAAACCGATCTCGGCGTGGGCCAGGCCTTGCAGCGCGGTGCCCAGGCGTGCGGTGTTCATGAAGGTGAACATGCAGTTCAGGCCTTTGTTCGCTGGACCGATCAGGAAACCAGTGGCCGCGTCGAAGTTCATCACGCAAGTGGCGTTACCGTGGATACCCATCTTGTGTTCCAGGGAACCGCAGCTAACCGCGTTGCGCTGACCGATGGAGCCGTCGGCGTTAGGCAGGAATTTTGGAACGATGAACAGCGAAATACCCTTGGTACCGGCTGGTGCGTCCGGCAGGCGCGCCAGAACGATGTGGACGATGTTGTCGGCCATGTCGTGTTCGCCGGCCGAAATGAAGATCTTGGTACCACTGACCTTGTAAGTACCGTCGGCCTGTGGCTCGGCCTTGGTGCGCAACATGCCCAGGTCGGTGCCGCAGTGCGGTTCGGTCAGGCACATGGTGCCGGTCCATTCGCCGGAAACCAGCTTGGTCAGGTAGGCCTCTTGCTGCTCAGGCGTGCCGTGTTCGGAAATGGTGTTCATCGCGCCATGGGACAGGCCTGGGTACATGCCCCACGACCAGTTGGCTTCGCCGACCATTTCGCTGACCGCCAGGCCCAGGGATTCGGGCAGGCCTTGACCGCCGTGCTCGACGTCGTGGGCCAGGCTTGGCCAGCCACCTTCGACGAATTGTTTGTAGGCTTCCTTGAAACCGGTCGGGGTTTTCACGCCGGACTCGCTCCAGGTGCAGCCTTCGAGGTCGCCCACGCGGTTCAGCGGAGCCAGCACCTGCTCACAAAACTTGGCGCCTTCTTCGAGAATGGCGTCAACCATGTCCGGAGTTGCATCCTGGCAAGCCGGAAGGCTCTGATAATGCGCTTCATAGCCAAGCAGTTCGTCACGAACGAAGCGAATATCACGCAAGGGGGCCTTGTAGTCAGGCATAGCGATAAACCTCTGCTGATGTAACCGGGAATGAGCGACCGCGTGGATTTGTTGTAGCGGTCAAACAGTTGTTTGAAACATACGTTTACGCCCAAATCTTGTCAAGCGCCGATCTTTTGCCATTCGTCATCAGCTAGAGAAAAAAGTCGGACACGGGAAATCCATCGCAGTGAAGGATCCGCGACGCGCGTAAGAAAAGATTAGTTGAGCAAGAAGACGTTAGAGACAAAAACGCCGCGAATAATCGCGGCGTTCTCGCAAAGACGGGAAGACAGATCAGGCGAAGGTATCGATCAACGTCCCGAGCATTTCGTCGGATGCCTTGGCGACATTAACGCCCAGTTGCACCTGGAACTTGCCTTGGGCCATCTCGACCATGTTGCTGGCCAGGTCCGATTGCTGGCTACGGTCTACTGAACGCAGGCGATCTACCTGGACTTCGGACGACTGGCTGGTGACCGATCGCTCGATCGTATTGTTGGCGATCTCGCTGGACGCTTGATCGACACGGTTCTGCCCTGTCTGAATAGTGCTCAGACCGGCATAGAACGCGGTGCTTCCTGAGATTTCCATGGCAGGGCTCGTCTTCTTGAAGGGTCGACAGTGGCCATTGAATCAGAAGCCTGCGGAAAAGGCCCGACAAAAACACTAATGGCACAGTGCCTTGTCATAGCCAAAACCTTCACCGGACTGATTAATCCAGCAGATCCAGGTGCAGATGCTCCGCCACCCTATCGGCGGTGACACCCTTGATCCTCGGTACTCGTCCCAGGCACGGCGCCGGGAGGCGTTCGGCCAGGGTGGCGAGGTTTTCTTCCAGGCGTGACGTCTTGGGGTCGATGATGTTCGCCACCCAACCGGCCAGTTGCAGGCCGTCCCGGGCGATGGCCTCGGCGGTCAGCAACGCATGGCTGATGCAACCCAGGCGCACGCCCACCACCAGGATCACCGGCAGGCCCAGCGCTATCGCCAGGTCCGAGAGGTTGTCCTGGTCGGCCAACGGTACACGCCAACCGCCCGCGCCCTCGATCAGTGTGAAATCGGCCTCCTGGGCCAGCACATTACGCATCGGGCCCAGCAACGATTGCACTGTCAGCGCCACGCCGGCTTCCCGGGCGGCCAGGTGAGGCGCAATGGCCGGCTCGAACGCCACGGGATTGACCTGCGCATACTCAAGCGGCACCGAGCACTCGGCCAACAGCGCCAAGGCATCGGCGTTGCGCAGGCCCTTGGGCGTTACTTCGCAACCAGAAGCCACGGGTTTGCCCGCTGCGGTGCTCATGCCGGCCTGTCGCGCGGCATGCAGCAGACCGGCCGCAACGGTGGTCTTGCCCACATCGGTGTCGGTGCCGGTAATGAAATAGGCCTGGCTCATAGCGGTTTCTCCAAGACGGCGTAGACCACCTGATAGGTCGCGGGCAACCCCTGCGCCTGTCGAAACTGTTCGTAGGCTTCAACCAACGCCAGGATCCTCGCCCTGCCCGTCAACCCACCGGGCCGGCCAGGGTTCAGATTGTGGGCGCCCAAGGCCTTCAGCTCGTGGGTCAGACTGCGCACATCGGAGTAATGCAACACATGGGGACGATTTTCAAGACTGACAACATGCAACCCGCTGGCTGCGCACAATTGTTGATAGGTTTCGAATGCGCGGAAACGGTTGACGTGCACCAGGCCATCCACCTGACGCCAACTGTCGCGCAACTCGTACAAAGTGCCCACGCAAAGGCTGGTGAAAGCAAACACTCCACCGGGTTTCAATACACGATGGGCCTCGTTCAGTACCCCGGCAAAATCCGCGCACCACTGCACCGCCAGGCTGGAGAACACCAAATCGCAACTCGACGCCTGCAAGGGCAGCCGCTCGGCGTCACCGGCTACAAAATGCGCAGCTCCACCCTGGGGACGAGCGTGGTTGAGCATGCCTTCGGCGATATCCAGCGCTAGGCCGTTTGCCTCACCAAAGCGCGCGCCCAAGGCCCGGGTGAAATAACCCGTACCGCAGCCCAGGTCCATCCAGCGTTCCGGTACGAGTGAAGGTGGCACCCGCTGCAGCAATTGCTGGCCGACATCGCGCTGCAGTTCAGCCACGCTGTCATAACTGGTTGCAGCCCGGGAAAACGAGGCCGCCACCTGGCGCTTGTCGGGCAAGGCGCCGGGGAATTTGGGAAGAGACAAATCAGTCATCACCGGACTCATGCAAAAAAGCCTGGATCGCCCCCGCCACACCGTGCGGGTCCTCCAGAAGGAATCCGTGGCCGGCCTGTTCGATCAGGCCGATTTCGACATCCGGCAGCAATACCAGCAACTCACCCGCCGCCTCGGCCGGAACCAGGGCATCGAGCCCGGCAAACAGATGCAGTTGCGGGCCACGAAAGCTTTGCAATGCTTGGCGGGTGTCCAGTTGCGCCAGCAGTTCGAGCCCGGCCATCAAGACCTCTGGCGAAGTACTCGGCGCACCGGCCAGCAGCAACCGTGACAACCCGCGCGGATCGCCGCAGCCCTGGGCGCACAGCAGACTGAAACGCTTGAGGGTCTGGCGAGGGTCGGCGGCACATCCGGCGAGAAAACCATCGAAGGTTTCACCGACCATTGCGTGCGGCCATTGCTCATGGGCGACGAACGAGGGATTGCTCGCCAAGGTCAGCAAGCCGCAGCAGCGCTCGCCCCGACGCGCCGCCAGCGCCGAAGCCAACATGCCACCCAGGGACCAACCGCCCAGCCAGGCATCCTGAGGCACAACGGCATCCAACTCTTCGAGCCATTCATCGGGGTCACTCGATGTCAGGGCCGGCAACGGCTCGATTTCCACCCGCAGATGTTCGTCGAGACCTTGCAGCGCCGCCGCCAGCGGCTCCAGCGGTGAAACACCCAGGCCCCAACCGGGCAGCAGTATCAGTCGATCACGCATGGCTTGGCTCCGGTCCCAGTTGGGCAAAACACTCGGCCAGTGCATTCAACAATAGTTGCACCTGGGCTTCGCTGTGGGCGGCGGTCAGGGTCACGCGCAAACGGGCACTGCCGGCCGGTACGGTGGGCGGGCGAATCGCGGTGACCATCAGCCCGCGCTCACGCAGCATCTGCGACAAACGCATCGCCCGCCCCGCATCACCGATCAGGATCGGCTGGATCGGCGTGAAGCTGTCCATCAATTGCAGACCGATCTGTTCGGCGCCATGACGGAACTGACGGATCAGCACCTGCAAATGCTCACGCCGCCAATGCTCGCTGCGCAACAGCTCAAGGCTCTTGAGCGTCGCACAGGCCAGGGCCGGCGGTTGGCTGGTGGTGTAGATGTAGGGGCGGGCGAACTGGATCAGGCTCTCGATCAGTTCTTCACTGCCGGCGACAAAAGCGCCGGCGGTGCCGAAGGCCTTGCCCAAGGTGCCAACCAGCACCGGCACGTCATCCTGGCTCAAGCCAAAATGCTCGACGATACCGCCGCCATTGGCCCCCAGTGGACCGAAGCCATGGGCATCGTCGACCATCAGCCAGGCGCCCTTGGCCTTGGCCGCACGGGCCAGTGCCGGCAGGTCGGCGATGTCGCCGTCCATGCTGAATACGCCATCGGTGACCACCAAAGTATTGCCGGTGGCTTTCTCCAGGCGGTTGGCCAGGCTTTGGGCATCGTTGTGCAGATAACGATTGAAGCGCGCACCGGACAACAACCCGGCATCGAGCAACGAAGCATGGTTCAGACGATCTTCCAGCACCGTATCGCCCTGCCCCACCAGCGCAGTGACGGCACCGAGGTTGGCCATGTAGCCGGTGGTGAACAGCAGCGCCCGCGGGCGACCGGTCAGGTCGGCCAAGGCTTCTTCCAAGGCATGATGTGGAGCGCTGTGACCGATCACCAGATGAGACGCGCCGCCACCGACGCCCCACCGAGCGGCCCCAGCGCGCCAGGCTTCGATCACTTGCGGGTGATTGGCCAAGCCCAGGTAATCGTTATTGCAGAACGCCAGCAACGGCTGGCCGTCCACCACCACTTCCGGGCCCTGCGGGCTTTCGAGCAACGGGCGCTGGCGATAGAGGTTTTCGGCACGACGGGCAGCCAGGCGTGCGGCGAGATCAAAGGGCATGCAGGCCTCAACTGTTTAAAGACTGGCCAAAGCCCCTTGTGGGAGCGAGCTTGCTCGCGATAGCGGTGTGCCAGTCAACACAAATGTTGAGGGCTCCATCGCTATCGCGAGCAGGCTCGCTCCCACAGTGCCTTGCATTCCAGTCAGGACATCGGTGAGTGATCAAACAGCCGCGTTATAGAACTGTTCGCTGCTCTTCTGCTCCACCAGCGCCTGTTCAATCGCGGCCTGGTGCACTTCATCGGCATGCTCTTCCCGGGCTTCGGGCTGGATACCCAGGCGGGCGAACAGCTGCATGTCCTTGTCAGCCTGCGGGTTGGCGGTGGTCAGCAGTTTGTCGCCGTAGAAAATCGAGTTGGCACCGGCGAAAAATGCCAGGGCCTGCATCTGTTCGTTCATCGCTTCGCGGCCGGCGGACAGGCGCACGTGGGACTTGGGCATCAGGATCCGCGCCACGGCGAGCATGCGAATGAAATCGAACGGATCGACGTCTTCGGCATTCTCCAGCGGCGTGCCGGCGACTTTGACCAGCATGTTGATCGGTACCGACTCCGGATGCTCCGGCAGGTTCGCCAGCTGGATCAACAGGTTGGCGCGGTCGTCCAGGGATTCGCCCATGCCCAGGATGCCACCGGAGCAGATTTTCATCCCCGAATCACGCACGTAGGCCAGGGTTTGCAAACGCTCGCTGTAGGTACGGGTGGTGATGATGCTGCCGTAGAACTCCGGCGAGGTGTCGAGGTTGTGGTTGTAGTAGTCCAGACCGGCCTGGGCCAGCGCCGCAGTTTGCTCCTGGTCGAGGCGCCCCAGGGTCATGCAGGTTTCCAGCCCCATGGCCTTCACACCTTTGACCATCTCCAGCACATACGGCATGTCCTTGGCCGAAGGATGCTTCCAGGCGGCGCCCATGCAGAAACGGGTCGAACCGATGGCCTTGGCCCGCGCGGCCTCTTCGAGGACCTTCTGCACTTCCAGCAACTTTTCTTTTTCCAGCCCGGTGTTGTAGTGACCGGACTGCGGACAATATTTGCAATCTTCCGGGCAGGCGCCGGTCTTGATCGACAGCAGCGTGGAAACCTGGACGCGGTTGGCGTCGAAGTGCGCGCGGTGCACGGTCTGCGCCTGGAACAACAGGTCATTGAATGGCTGAACGAAGAGTGCTTTGACTTCGGCCAAAGACCAGTCATGACGCAGGTTGGCAGTGGTGCTGGCGCTCATGGGCATTTCCTTGATTATGCTTGGCTGGCGCCTGGGGTACGCAATACCCACAGGCACGACACGGATGTTCGGCATATTTAAGGAAGAGCCATGCGCTGTCAACCACGATACGAAGGACCGGTTTACATCTGGTTAAAAAACAAACAATCATGCTTGCTGTGCGGCGAAACCACCGATACACCGCAACCTATCTGCACGCCATGCGAAAGCGAGCTGCCGTGGCTTGGCGATCAATGCAGCGTCTGCGCCCTGCCGCTGCCCATGGCCGGGCTGCGTTGTGGGCAATGCGCCACGCGGCCGCCGGCCTTCGAGCGGGTCCTGGCGCCCTGGGCCTACGACTTCCCGGTGGACAGTCTGATTACCCGCTTCAAGCACCAGGCGAAATGGCCCCTTGGCCGGTTGCTGGGCGAACTGCTGGCGCAGTCGCTGCAACATCATTTCGACGAAGGGCTGGAGCGGCCCGACGCGCTGGTACCGGTGCCACTGGCTGCCCGACGCTTGCGCCAGCGGGGGTTCAACCAGGCGACGCTGCTCGCCCGCTGGCTCAGCGGGCAGTTGGGAATCCCCTGCGAGGAACACCTGCTGCGGCGCATCCAGGACACCCCCGCCCAGCAGGCACTCGATGCCAAGGCCCGGCATACAAACTTGCGCCAGGCCTTTGCCATGCTGCCTGGCGTGTTACTGCACAACCGTCACCTGGCACTGGTGGACGACGTGCTCACCACAGGTGCCACCGCCCAGGCGCTGGCGCGCCTGTTGCTCGACGCCGGCGCGGCACGTGTCGATGTGTATTGCCTGGCGCGCACGCCGAAACCCGGTGAGCCGGCTTGACGAGCCGCGCTCCAGGCGCCAACGTCCGTCCATCAATCACTGCGCGCAGTTCTCCGACATGTCATTGCCCACGCTTCTGACCCAGCACATCGTTCGGCGCCCACAACGCATTGCGCTGCTGCAGCACATCGCCGAACAAGGCTCGATCACCCGCGCCGCCAAGAGTGCGGGCCTAAGCTACAAGGCGGCGTGGGACGCCATCGACGAGCTGAACAACCTGGCGGACCAACCATTGGTGGTGCGCAGCGTCGGCGGCAAGGGCGGTGGCGGCGCCAAGCTGTCTGACGAAGGACAACGCGTGCTGCGTCTGTATCTGCGCCTGCAAGCCTTGCAGTCGCAGTTGCTGGAAGCCAGCGAAGACGTCGGGGACCTGGGCCTGCTCAGTCGCCTGATGCTACGCACCAGCGCCCGCAATCAACTGCATGGCAAGGTGCTGGGCATCGAAGCCCAGGGCCACAACGACCGGGTCCGCCTGGAACTGGCCCGGGGCCTGGCCATCGAAGCTCAGATCACCCACGACAGCACACTGCGCCTGGAACTGACGATCGGCACCGAAGTGGTAGCCCTGATCAAGGCCGGCTGGCTGCAATTGCACCCTGTCGGGCCAGCGGAGCAATCGGAAATCAATACACTACGCGGCGTGATCGAGCAGGTTGCCGCCGCCGAAGACGGCCCCAGTGAAGTGCGTATCAGCCTGCCCAATGGCCAGACGCTCTGCGCCCTGGCCGACCCGCTTCAGTTGCAAGAGCAGAACCTGGCAGCCGGTTCACCGGTGCAAGTGGGGTTTTCGCCAACAAATGTGCTGCTCGGCACACCGCTGTAGCGCGCTGCAACAATAGTTTCATCGGCTCGCTTTAAGGTGACTGCCAAAACCAGCAGGGAGCCTTGAGATGAGCCTATTAGAAGAAAACCAATCCACCGACCTGGAAAAGATCGTCGGCCTGAGCCGCCGCAGTTTCATCAGCGCTGGCGCCCTGTGCGGTGCGGCGATGTTTTTGGGCGGTAACCTGCTGAGTCGCAGCGTCCTGGCCGCCGCCGTGAGCGAAGGCAACAGCAAGCTGCTGGGCTTTGCCAGCATTGCCGCCGCCACGAGCGACACCATCACCTTGCCGCCGGGCTACAAGTCCTCGGTGCTGATCAGTTGGGGCCAGCCGCTACAGAAAAATGCACCGGCGTTCGACCCCAGTGGCAACGGCACCGCCCGCGCACAGGAAATGCAGTTCGGCGACAACAATGACGGCATGAGCCTGTTCCCATTCCCCGGCGACAACGACCGGGCACTGATGGCGATCAACAACGAATACACCAACTATCGCTACCTCTTTGCCCACGGCGGCCAGCCGCAGTCGGCCGAAGACGTGCACAAGGCCCAGGCCAGCGAAGGGGTATCGGTAATCGAGGTCCAGCGTCGTCGTGGTCAGTGGCAGTTCGTCCAGGAATCGCGCTACAACCGCCGGATCCACGGCAATACGCCGATTCGCCTGCGCGGCCCGGCCGCCGGCCACGACCTGCTGAAAACCAGCGCCGACAAGAGCGGCAAGAAAGTGCTCGGTACTTTCCAGAACTGCGCCAACGGCATGACGCCGTGGGGCACTTACCTGACTTGCGAAGAAAACTTCACCGACTGCTTCGGCAGCAGCAAATCCGATTTGCAGTTCGATGAAGCGCAAAAGCGCTATGGCGCCACCGTCACCAGTCGCGAGATCAACTGGCACTTGTACGATCCTCGCTTCGACCTGGCGAAGAACCCCAACGAACTCAATCGCCATGGTTGGGTGGTGGAAATCGACCCGTTCGATCCGCAATCCACCCCGGTGAAACGCACCGCCCTGGGTCGTTTCAAACACGAAAACGCTGCCCTGGCGCAGACCAATGACGGTCGCGCAGTGGTGTACATGGGCGACGATGAGCGCGGCGAGTTCATCTACAAGTTCGTCAGCCGCGAGCGCATCAATCCGCGCAATGCCAAGGCCAACCGCAACCTGCTGGACCATGGCACCTTGTACGTGGCGCGCTTCGATGCCGGCGACGGCAACCCGGACCACCCCAAAGGCAAGGGCCAGTGGATCGAGCTGACCCACGGCAAGAACGGCCTCGACGCCAGCAGCGGTTTCGCCGACCAGGCCGAAGTGCTGATCCATGCGCGCCTCGCCGCCAGCGCCGTGGGTGCCACCCGCATGGACCGCCCGGAATGGATCGTGGTCAGCCCGAAAGACGGACAGGTCTATTGCACCCTCACCAACAACTCCAAGCGCGGCGAAGACGGCCAGCCGGTGGACGGGCCGAACCCTCGGGCCAAGAACGTCTATGGCCAGATCCTGCGCTGGAGAACCGAGCGCGACGATCACGCTTCCAAGACTTTCTCCTGGGATCTGTTCGTGGTCGCCGGTAACCCGACGGTTCACGCCGGCACGCCAAAAGCCGGCTCGTCCAACATCAACGCGCAGAACATGTTCAACAGCCCCGATGGCCTGGGCTTCGACAAGGCCGGGCGGCTGTGGATCCTCACCGACGGCGACTCCAGCAATGCCGGGGACTTCGCCGGCATGGGCAACAACCAGATGCTCTGTGCCGACCCCAACAGCGGCGAAATCCGCCGTTTCATGGTCGGGCCGGTGGGTTGCGAAGTGACCGGGATCAGTTTTGCGCCGGACCAGAAGACCTTGTTCGTCGGGATCCAGCATCCGGGGGAAAACGGCGGCTCGACCTTCCCTGAGCACCTGCCCAATGGCAAGCCGCGGTCTTCGGTGATGGTCATTAGCCGTGAGGATGGCGGAGTGATCGGCGCCTGATTTGGCCTCATCGCGAGCAAGCTCGCCCCCACAGGGATAGGCGGTACGCCGAAGATCCATTGTGGGAGCGAGCTTGCTCGCGATAGCGTCAGCACAGCCGCCACCTATCTGCCTCTGTCTGCGCTACCATGCTGGGCCGGACGCGGCAGCTTTGCCGCTGCGCAGGAGTCAGCATGTCCCATCCGTTTGAAACCCTCACACCCGACCTGGTACTCGACGCCGTTGAAAGCATTGGCTTCCTCAGCGACGCCCGGGTGCTGGCCCTCAACAGCTACGAGAACCGCGTCTATCAGGTGGGCATCGAAGATGCCGAACCGCTGATCGCCAAGTTCTATCGCCCCCAGCGCTGGACCAATGAAGCGATTCTGGAGGAGCACAGCTTCACCTTCGAATTGGCCGAATACGAGGTGCCGGTGGTGGCGCCGCTGATCCACAACGGCGCCAGCCTGCATGAACACGCCGGGTTTCGTTTCACCCTGTTTCCCCGCCGCGGCGGCCGTGCACCGGAGCCGGGCAACCTCGATCAACTCTATCGCCTGGGACAATTGCTCGGGCGCCTGCACGCGGTCGGCGCGACCCGCCCGTTCGAGCATCGCGAAGCCCTGGGCGTGAAAAACTTCGGCCACGACTCGCTGGCCACCGTGCTGGAAAGCGGTTTCGTGCCCCGCAGCCTGCTGCCGGCCTACGAATCGGTCGCCAGAGACCTGCTCAAGCGCGTCGAAGAGGTCTACGCTGCCACGCCCCACAAGAACATCCGCATGCACGGCGACTGCCACCCCGGCAACATGATGTGCCGCGACGAGGTGTTCCACATCGTCGACCTGGACGACTGTCGCATGGGGCCGGCGGTGCAGGACCTGTGGATGATGCTCGCCGGTGATCGCCAGGAATGCCTGGGGCAGTTGTCGGAGTTGATGGACGGCTACCGTGAATTCCACGACTTCGATCCGCGGGAGCTGGCACTGATCGAACCACTGCGTGCCCTGCGCCTGATGCATTACAGCGCCTGGCTGGCGCGGCGCTGGGACGATCCGGCGTTCCCGCGCAGCTTCCCATGGTTCGGCAGCGAACGTTACTGGGGCGACCAGGTATTGGCGTTGCGCGAGCAGTTGGCGGCGCTCAATGAAGAGCCGTTGAAGTTGTTCTGACAGGGCTTGGCCCCAACAGCACCCTGGCCCCTGTGGGAGCGAGCCTGCTCGCGATAGCAATTGAACATTCGACACCTCTGTCGGCAGGCATACCGCTATCGCGAGCAAGCTCGCTCCCACAAGGGATTTGCGATTGGAACCTTCACAAAGGCTCCAGCACAACCTGACAAATCTCCTTACAATCACTCTTTTGTTAGCTGCCTAAGCAAGGATTCTGCATGCAAGCCGCCAACCCGCGTCGCGGGTATATCCTGGGCCTGAGCGCCTACATCATCTGGGGTCTGTTCCCGATCTATTTCAAAGCCATCGCCAGCGTGCCGTCCGTGGAAATCATCATCCACCGGGTGCTGTGGTCGGCGCTGTTCGGCGCGGCATTGCTGATGGTCTGGAAACACCCGGGCTGGTGGCGTGAACTGCGGGACAACCCACGTCGGCTGGCGATTCTGGCCCTGAGTGGCACGCTGATCGCGGCCAACTGGCTGACCTACGTGTGGGCGGTGAACAACGAGCGCATGCTTGAGGCGAGCCTGGGTTATTACATCAACCCGCTGGTGAACGTACTGCTGGGCATGTTGATCCTGGGTGAGCGGCTGCGGCGCATGCAGTGGCTGGCGGTGGGGCTGGCAGCGGTCGGCGTGGCGCAGCAGGTCTGGCAAGTGGGCAGCCTGCCGTGGGTGTCTCTGGTGCTGGCGCTGACCTTCGGTTTCTATGGGCTGATCCGCAAGCAGGCGCCCGTCAAGGCCTTGCCGGGCCTGGTGGTGGAAACCTGGATGCTGGTACCGATTGCCATTGCCTGGTTGCTGTTCAACCCGACGGCCACCAGTGCCCAACCAGCATTCTGGACCACCTCCGAAGCCTGGTGGCTGGTAGCGGCCGGCCCTGTGACGCTGGTTCCGCTGGTGTGTTTCAACGCCGCAGCGCGGCATCTGCCCTACACCACGTTGGGATTTCTCCAGTACATCGCGCCGACGCTGGTGCTGTTGCTTGCCGTGACGCTGTTCGGTGAGCACCTGTCGTCCAGCACGCTGGTGGCGTTCCTGTTTATCTGGGCTGGGCTTGCGGTGTACAGCGTCGACGCCGTGATCAGCATGCGTCGGCGCGCCTGATCAAATATTGCACAACTCTCCACAGGCCACGCCTGACGTGGCCTGCACTGATCTTTCCCAAGGTTATCCACAGCGTGATCCCCGCCGTTTGTGCACAAGCCCTTGAAAACTGATGGTTTTTTGATCATTCCCCGTCGAAGCCCGGCAGGCTTGGGCTGGCGCCGGGTCTCTACAGGTTATCCACAGGCAGGCACAACTTTTCCTTGGATAACCCGCCTCACGCTTCGTCGCTGAGTTTGAGCTCTACCATCAATTCATCGGCCAGGGTTTCCAGGCGCTCCTGCAGGGTGTCCAGCGACAGGGTCAACGGCACGCCCAAGATCGCTTCGGCATGGAACAGCAACTCACTGCTCATCGGTGCCGGGCGAACATGGGTCACCAGTCGCTCGACGTTTACGCCCTGCTCGCTCAACAACCGGGTAATGTCGCGCACGATGCCAGGGCGATCATTGCCCACCAGTTCCATGGCGATGGGTTTCCAGCTGCAGGATTCTTCAAGGGCGCTTTCGGCGATCAACACGCGGATACCCTGGGTCGACAGCCCCTGCAAGGCTTCGATCAGTTCTCCCTGGGACTCGGCCGGGACGCTGAGGCGCAGGATCCCGGCAAATTGCCCGGCCAGGTGCGACATGCGGCTTTCCAGCCAGTTACCGCCGTGCGCGGCGATGCAGTCGGCAATGCGCTCGACCTGCCCGGGCTGGTCCGGGGCGAAAACAGTGATGACGAGGTGGTCCATGGCGCAGCCCTCTTGTTGTGGAAGAAACAGTATAGGCAGGTGATCGCGAGCAGACTGTGGGCCTGAGGATTTATACCTCACCCCTGTGGGAGCAAAGCTTGCTCGCGATACAGGCGCCTCGATTCCAGTGGGATCGAGTTACTGTCATCGCGAGCAAGCTTTGCTCCCACAGGATGACAACAGATACATCGTGTACAAACATCAAGATTTATCTGGAACAATCTGTTGGTTTTTTGAGAACATCCCATGCCTCGTCGTGACTGTACTGCTTTAGTCGGTCGCGGAACGACGCAATTAGTCTAATTTTCACAAGCCCAATTGATCATGTAGTATGCCGCAGCGAGCACTACATAACGTTGAAGCGATGTCTGCTTAAGGCCAGTCGCATCCCTGAAAAGCCCCGTCAGCAAGGCTTAACACCCAGCCGCCAGCGATGGCATGTACTGGTTCCGGGGTTTGTGGTTTAAATGTCCCGAGGCTTCATTGTCAAAATCGAAGAGCTGAAAAGCGAAATAGCTGAGCAGAGTGAGGCAAGCAATGACTGAACACGTTCAAGTCGGTGGCCTTAAGGTCGCCAAAGTCCTGTTCGACTTCGTGAATAACGAAGCCATTCCCGGAACCGGCCTCACCGCCGACGCGTTCTGGGCCGGTGCTGACAAGGTCATCCACGACCTGGCGCCGAAGAACAAAGCCCTACTCGCCAAACGCGACGATTTCCAGGCGCGGATCGACGCCTGGCACCAGGCTCGTGCCGGCCAGGCCCACGACGCCGTGGCTTACAAAGCCTTCCTGCAAGACATTGGATACCTGCTGCCAGAAGCGGCGGATTTCCAGGCCACGACGCAAAATGTCGATGACGAAATTGCCCGCATGGCCGGCCCGCAGCTGGTGGTGCCGGTGATGAACGCCCGCTTCGCCCTCAACGCCTCGAACGCCCGTTGGGGTTCGCTGTATGACGCACTGTACGGCACCGACGCCATCAGCGAAGCCGACGGCGCGCAGAAAGGCAAAGGCTACAACAAGGTTCGCGGCGACAAGGTCATCGCCTTTGCCCGCGCCTTCCTCGACGAAGCGGCACCGCTGGCGGCCGGCTCCCATGTCGATGCCACTGGTTACAAGATCGTCGACGGCAAACTGGTAATCGCCCTCAAGGGCGGCAGCAACAGCGGCCTGCGTGACGATGCCCAACTGATTGGCTTCCAGGGCGACGCCGCGGCCCCCACCGCCGTGCTGCTGAAGCACAACGGCCTGCACTTCGAAATCCAGATCGACGCCAGCACTCCGGTTGGCCAAACCGACGCCGCCGGCGTCAAAGACATCCTGATGGAGGCCGCGCTGACCACCATCATGGACTGCGAAGACTCGGTGGCTGCCGTCGATGCCGATGACAAAGTGGTGATCTACCGCAATTGGCTCGGCCTGATGAAAGGCGACCTGGCTGAAGAAGTCGCCAAAGGCGGCCAGACCTTCACCCGCACCATGAACGCCGACCGCGTCTACACCACTGTCGACGGTTCGAGCGTGACCCTGCACGGCCGTTCGCTGTTGTTCGTACGTAACGTCGGCCACCTGATGACCATCGACGCGATCCTGGACCAGCATGGCAACGAAGTGCCGGAAGGCATCCTCGATGGCCTGATCACCAGCCTGGCGGCGATCCACAGCCTCAACGGCAACACGTCGCGGCGCAACAGCCGCACCGGTTCGGTGTACATCGTCAAGCCGAAGATGCACGGTCCGGAAGAAGCGGCGTTCACCAACGAGCTGTTCGGTCGCGTTGAAGACGTGCTGAACCTGCCGCGCAACACCCTCAAGGTCGGGATCATGGACGAGGAGCGCCGGACTACGGTCAACCTCAAGGCCTGCATCAAGGCCGCCAGCGAGCGCGTGGTGTTCATCAACACCGGTTTCCTCGACCGCACCGGCGACGAAATCCACACCTCCATGGAAGCCGGCCCGATGGTGCGCAAGGCTGACATGAAAGCCGAGAAGTGGATCGCCGCGTACGAAAACTGGAACGTCGACATCGGCCTGAGCACCGGCCTGCAAGGTCGCGCACAGATCGGCAAGGGCATGTGGGCCATGCCGGACCTGATGGCGGCGATGCTCGAACAGAAAATCGCCCATCCAATGGCCGGCGCCAACACCGCGTGGGTACCGTCGCCGACCGCTGCTGCCCTGCACGCGCTGCATTACCACAAGGTCGATGTGTTCGCTCGCCAGGCCGAACTGGCCAAGCGAGCACGCGCTTCGGTGGACGACATCCTGACCATCCCGCTGGCCGTCAATCCGAGCTGGACGCCAGAGCAGATCAAGAATGAACTGGACAACAACGCCCAGGGCATCCTTGGCTACGTGGTGCGCTGGATCGACCAGGGCGTTGGCTGCTCCAAGGTGCCGGACATCAACGACATCGGCCTGATGGAAGACCGTGCGACGCTGCGTATCTCCAGCCAGCACATCGCCAACTGGCTGCGCCACGGCATCGTCACCCAAGACCAAGTGATGGAAAGCCTCAAGCGCATGGCGCCGGTGGTGGACCGCCAGAATGCCAGCGACCCGTTGTACCGTCCGCTGGCGCCGGACTTCGACAGCAACATCGCTTTCCAGGCGGCGGTCGAACTGGTGATTGAAGGCACGAAGCAGCCTAACGGCTACACCGAGCCGGTGCTGCACCGTCGTCGTCGCGAGTTCAAGGCCGCCAATGGTTTGTGATTGAGCGGCAGTGATGCAATGAAAAAAGCCCTGGTCGAAAGATCAGGGCTTTTTCATTACAAGTGAAGGTATTTGCCAAGCACTGCTTTTGTTTTTGTGGCGGGGGATCTATCCCCGCTGGCTGCGCAGCAACCTAAAAGAGCTGAACTCAGTCAATCTGACACACCGAGCCGGTAGCTTCAGGGTTGCAACGCAACCCAGCGGGGGGGGCGACGTTTCGATAAACCCCCTCGCCACTAGGCCCCGATTCGGCAAGTGATTTTAGAGATCCACCCCCAACTCATGCTTGACCAAGCCCAGCAACTTTTCGGTATCGATAGGCTTGAGCAAGAAATCCACCACGCTCAGGTGCATGGCTTCGATGGCGTCCTTCACGTCGGCGTCGCCGGACACGATGATGATCGGCAGCGCTGCCCGCTCCGACTCGCGTACCAGGCGAACCAGTTCAAGGCCATCGACGTTACCCATGCGCAGATCGGTGATCAGCAGCCCTATCGACGGCTTGGTTTCCAGCATCTTGAGTGCCGTCTCGCCACTGGCCGCGGTCATGCAGTGAATCCCGTCCAGCGCCAGAATCTCCGACAGCAACTCGCGAGCGTCCTTGTCGTCATCGACGATCAAGACGCGCTGCGGCGGCAGGTCAGGTTCCAGCATGACGGCACTCAGCGCCTCGCGCTCGTCGTCACTCAAAATATCGTGGTCGGACATGATGCTCTCTAAGTTCTTTAAATCGATCCCCTGGCACAGTGGTCAGACATCGTTCGGCAGCGCTTCAATGTGCACTTCGTCGGATTTTTTTCCAAGAATATTTAATGAAGATTTCTCTGACACCTGGCCTGGGATTTTTCCGTAAGTTCGGCCCCTATTCGGCGACCTAGACTTACGTCCAATGGGCACCCCACGCTGAGGGGCCGACCATGGAGAACAGTTCCGACCACAACAATTCGAAAAAGCTGCGTAACAGTTATGAAAAAAGCGGACGCTTTCATCCAGGCAGGGAAAACCGCGGTGTTGCAAAACATCCAGGGGACACTGCAGTTTCTCCAGCGTTTCCCTCCGTTCAATCAAATGGAAAATGCCCACCTGGCCTACCTGGTGGAGCAATGCCTGCTGCGTTTTTATGCGCCCGGCGAAAGCATCATCAAACCGGCCGACGGGCCAGTGGAGCACTTTTACATCGTCAAGCAGGGCCGGGTGGTGGGCGAACGTCCGCATACGGCCAAGGGCGGGACCGAGACCACCTTCGAAATCACCACCGGCGAATGTTTCCCCCTTGCTGCGCTGCTGGGCGAGCGGGCCACCCGTACCGAGCACCGGGCCGGCGAAGACACGTTCTGCCTGCAATTGAACAAGCAGGCCTTCATCAAGCTGTTCGCCCTGTCCGGCCCGTTTCGCGACTTCGCCCTGCGCGGAGTGAGCAGCCTGCTCGACCAGGTCAACCAGCAGGTCCAGCAAAAGTCCGCGCAAACCCTGGGCACGCAATACTCCCTCAATACACGCTTGGGTGAACTGGCGATGCGTCATCCGGTGAGTTGCAGCCCGGACACACCGCTGCGCGAAGGCGTGAAGTTGATGCACGAGCAACAGGTTGGCAGCATCGTGGTGGTGAATGAGCACAAAGCCCCGCTGGGGATTTTCACTCTGCGCGACCTCAGGCATGTAGTGGCCGACGGTTCTGGGGACTTTTCCCAGCCCATCGCGGCGCACATGACCCAGACACCTTTTTACCTCTCGCCGGACCACAGCGCCTTCGACGCCGCCATCGCCATGACCGAACGGCACATCGCCCATGTCTGCCTGGTCAAGGATCAGCGCCTGTGTGGCGTGGTGTCGGAGCGCGATCTGTTTTCCCTGCAACGGGTTGACCTGGTGCACCTGGCCCGGACCATTCGCAGCGCACCAAAAGTGGAAAACCTGGTGGCCCTGCGCGGCGAAATCGGCCAACTGGTGGAGCGCATGCTGGCCCACGGCGCGTCGTCGACCCAGATCACCCACATCATCACCCTGCTCAACGACCACACCGTGTGCCGGGTCATCGAGTTGACCCTGGCCGACAAGGGCGACCCGGGCGTTGCGTTCAGTTGGTTGTGCTTTGGCAGTGAAGGCCGGCGCGAGCAGACCCTGCACACCGACCAGGACAACGGCATTCTGTTCGAAGCGCGGGACGCGGCCCATGCGGCGCAGATCCGCGGGTTGCTGCTGCCCATCGCCCAGCAGATCAACCAGAGCCTGGCCTTGTGTGGCTTCACCTTGTGCAAGGGCAACATCATGGCCAGCAACCCCGAGCTGTGCCTGTCCCGCGCCGAATGGGCCCGGCGCTTTGCGGCATTCATTCGTGAAGCCACACCGGAAAACCTGCTGGGTTCGAGCATCTATTTCGACTTGCGGGTGGTCTGGGGCGATGAGCAGGGCTGCGAACAACTGCGCCAACAGGTGCTTGCACAAGTAGCCGATAACCGTTTGTTCCAGCGCATGCTGGCCGAGAACGCGCTGCGCCATCGCCCGCCGGTGGGACGCTTCAGGGATTTCGTTCTGAGCCGCAAGAATGGTGAAAAAGCGACCCTCGACTTGAAGGTGCAGGGCCTCACGCCCTTCGTCGACGGCGCCCGTTTGCTCGCGCTGGCCAATGGCATCGAAGCCATCAATACTTTGGAGCGCTTGCGGCAACTGGTCGTCAAGGAAGTGATCGAACCGCTCGATGGCGCGGCTTATGAAGAGGCCTACCACTTCATCCAGCAGACCCGCATGCAACAACATCAATTGCAAACCCGCGAGAACCTGCCCTATTCCAATCGTGTCGACCCTGACAGCCTCAATCACCTGGACCGGCGTATCCTGCGCGAATCCCTGCGCCAGGCCCAACGCCTGCAAAGCAGCCTGGCGGTGAGGTACCAGTTGTGAGCATTTTTTCCTGGCTACGCCCGGCCCAGCCGATGTTGCCGCCGATGTTGCAGCAGCGCCTGGAACGCCTGCCCGCCCCCTCGCCACTGGATGAACGCAGTTTGCGGGAACAGCGCTGGGTGGTGCTGGACCTGGAAACCACCGGCTTGAACCTGAACAAGGACCAGGTGCTGTCCATCGGTGCAGTGGTGATCGAAGACGGCGCTATCGATTTCAGCCAGCAGTTCGAACGCACCTTGCAATGCGACAAGCAGAAGCTCGGGCCGAGCGTGTTGATCCACGGCCTGGCGCCCAGCGCCATTGCCGCCGGCAGCGACCCGGCCGAGGCGCTGCTGACGTTCATGGAATTCGTCGGCGACAGTCCGCTGCTGGCCTTTCATGCGCCATTCGACTCCCACATGCTCGGGCGGGCCTTGAAGGATTACCTGGGGTATCGCTTGCAGCATGCGTTCCTGGACGTGGCCGACCTGGCGCCGATGCTTTGCCCCCAGGCCAATCTGCGCAAGGCCGGCCTGGATGAGTGGATCGACTGGTTCAAGCTGCAAGTCTTCGACCGCCACAACGCCAGTGCCGACGCCTTGGCCACCGCCGAACTGGCGTTGATCCTGTTCAGCCGTGCCCGCCAACAGCAGATCCAGAGCCCGCTTGACCTGCAACAGCGGTTGGGCCAGTGGAAACGGCGGCAGCAGGCACCTTCGCTTTAGAAGACTTGAGAACACAAAGCCCTCCTGCGGGAGCGAGCTTGCTCGCGATAGCGGTGAATCAGTGGCATTGATGTTGATTGATACTCCGCTATCGCGAGCAAGCTCGCTCCCACATGGGGCTGCGTTGCTTGTCACACTCCCCCGCCACGGCTGCTCCGACCAGTGCCAATTGCTTTCTTTCCCTCGCCTCTGCCACAATCGCGAACAATTCTCGTTACTTAAAACGTCGGTGATGCTCCGTGTCGTCAGTCCCTAGCCCTCACAGCGATCTGGTTGGTGCGTTATACCGTGACCATCGCGGTTGGCTATTGGCATGGTTGCGACGCAATGTCGCCTGTGCGCAACGGGCCGAGGACTTGAGCCAGGACACCTTCGTGCGCCTGCTGGGCCGGGAGGAGCTCAAAGCGCCCCGCGAGCCCCGGGCGTTCCTGGTGGCAATCGCCAAGGGGTTGCTGTTCGATTATTTCCGGCGTGCGGCGTTGGAGCAGGCTTACCTCAGCGAGCTGATGCTGATTCCCGAAGCCGAACAGCCATCCGTGGAAGAACAGCAGATCATCCTCGAAGACCTCAAGCATATCGATCGCCTGCTCGGCCAACTGTCGAGCAAAGCCCGCGCGGCGTTCCTGTATAACCGCCTCGACGGCCTCGGCCACGCCGAAATCGCCGAGCGCCTGGGGGTTTCGGTGCCACGGGTACGGCAGTATCTGGCCCAGGGCATTCGGCAGTGCTATATCGCGCTTTACGGTGAGCCAACATGAGCCCGGCCCATTGCAAACCGGTCTCGGCCAGCGTGCTGGATGCGGCCATAGCCTGGCAGTTATCGCTGGACTCAGGCAGCGGCAGCGCCCAGGAGCGCGAAGCCTTCGCCCGCTGGCATGCTGCGGACGAAGAACATGCCCGGGCCTGGCGGCAGTTGGGCATGCTCGACCAGCGTTTCAGCGTTGCCAGTGGACCGGCGAGGGCCGCGTTGCTGCAATCACGGGTGAGCATTCGCCGCCGGGTCCGCAAAGTGGGCAGCGGCCTGGCCAGTCTTGTCGCGGTCATCGGCCTGGCGCTGTTTGCCGGGGAGCGTTACCTGCCGCTGGATTACTGGCTGGCCGACCAACGTACCGCCACTGGCGAGCAACGCACCCTGCGCCTGGCAGACGGCACGCTGGTCAACCTCAACACCCACAGTGCACTGGACGTGCGTTTCGATGACAAGCAGCGCCGCATCGTCCTGCAGGAAGGCGAGATCCTGGTGGAAACCGGTCACAACGACCCGCGCCCGTTTATCGTCGAGACCCGCGAAGGCAGCATGCGCGCCCTCGGCACCCGGTTCCTGGTCAAGCGCGAGGACCAAGGCACGCGCCTGAGCGTGTTGAAATCCGCGGTTGCGGCGCATCCACAGGCAACGGATGTCGAACAGATCCTGCGCGAAGGCCAGCAGGTGCTGATGCGCCGCGACGGTCTCGGGCCGACGATGGCCCTGAGCCCCGGCGCCGATGCCTGGACTCGCGGCATGCTGGTGGTGGACAACGCCCGCCTCGAAGATCTGGTCCATGAACTGGGGCGCTACCGGCACGGCTATTTGGGCGTAGAGCCACAGGTGGCGGACCTGCGCATCACCGGCAGCTTTCCGTTGCATGACACCGACCTGGCCCTGACCGCGCTGCTGCCGACCTTGCCGGTGCAGGTCGAACATCACACGCGGTGGTGGGTGGTGGTGGGCGCGCGGACCGATACCAAGCCTTGAGGAACCTCGTGTCAGTGATGACGCCATCGCGAGCAAGCTCGCTCTCACAGTAGAGCGCGGCGTACACAAGGCGGGGTTCACTGAAGATCAAATGTGCGAGCGAGCTTGCTCGCGATGGGACCAACCGCCTCAGCACAAAAACCAGGCTGGACTACCCGCCAGAAAACTGAATCTAAATTATTTTCATCCAGCCTCTATCACTTTTCAATTTTCATCCGGCACTCAGGCAATTGAGAAATATTTCCATTCAGGAGCCGCCGTATGTCCCGCCCGCTAGACACCCTGTTGCGCCCCAGCCTGTTGGCCGTTGCCATTGCCTTTGCCGTTCCTCTCGCCAGCGGCCCGCTGCAGGCCGCCGAACAGGTCACGAGTATGCGCACCTACAACCTGCCCGCCGCGCCATTGGCCAGCACCCTGAACCAGATCGCCAGCCAGGCCGGCCTCGCCCTGAGCCTGAATCCGTCCCTGGCCTCGGGCAAAACTTCAGCGCCGGTCCAAGGCCAGTTCGATGCCACCGGGGCACTGCGTGAGGCCCTGCGTGGCACCGGCCTGCAACTGGAACAAAGCAGCGCCGGCACCTACAGCCTGGTGGCCGTGCCTGAAGGCGTGATGGTCCTGCCGGAAACCAGCGTGATTGGCGCCGGCTTCGGCGAAACCGCGTGGGGCCCGACCGAAGGCTATGTCGCCACCCGCACCGCCGCCGGCACCAAGACCGATACGCCGATTGTCGAACTGCCACGCTCGGTGTCCGTGGTGACACGCCAGCAGATGGAAGATCGCTCCGTGCTCAACCTCAACGACGCCCTGCGCTACACCGCTGGTGTGCAGAGCAGCGGCTACGGCTCGGACTCGCGCAACGACTGGCTGCTGGTGCGTGGCTTCATACCGACCCAGTTCCTCGATGGCCTGCCACTGCCCAAGGGCAACTACATCACGCCGAAGATCGAACCCTGGAACCTTGAACGCATCGCCGTGCTGCGCGGCCCGGCCTCTTCGGTCTACGGCCAGACGCCCCCGGGCGGCATGCTGGACATGGTCAGCCGGCGCCCACAAGCCGAGAGCAGCCACGAAGTCGAGTTGCAGGCCGGCAGCTACGAACACAAGCAGATCAACTTCGACAGCACTGGCAAGGTCGATGACGAAGGCCAGTTCCTTTATCGGGTCAGCGGCACCGTGCGCGACAGCAATTCCCAGGTCGATCACATCCCGGACAAACGCTACAACCTCGCCCCGAGCCTGACATGGAACATCAACGACGACACGCGCCTGACGTTCCTGTCCCAGTACACCCGCGACGACACTGGCATCACCGGGCAATTCCTGCCATTGCAGGGCACCAAACTGGCCTCGGCGGCGGGCAGGATTTCCCATCACAAGAACCTGGGCGACCCGGACTGGGAATTCTATGACCGCACCTACTACGCCCTAGGCTATGCCTTTGAACATCGCCTGAACGACACCTGGCAGTTCCGCCAGAACCTGCGCTACACCAAGAGCGACCTGGAAACCCAAGGCATCTCCGCCGGTGGGCAATTCTGGCCGGCGGGTCCTGACGAAGCGGTGAGCGCCGATGGCACGGTCAAGCGCAGTGCCAGTGTCGTTGACGAGGACATCAGTCAGTTCGCCGTGGACAACAACTTCCAGGCCGATTTCCAGACTGGCGCGTTGAGCCACACCCTGTTGCTGGGCCTGGATCACCAGCGCGCCAACAGCAATTCGCGCTGGGATTGGGGTTCGACTGGCGTACCGACCAGCAACATCCACAACCCGGTCTACGGACAGGACTTCTCCAACGTCCAGTACTTCACCATGTACGACTACAACCAGAAGACCCACCAGACCGGCCTGTACGTTCAGGACCAGATCGCCCTGGACAATTGGCGCCTGGCATTGGGCGGTCGTGAAGACTGGATTCACACCGGCACCGTTTTCCACAACCTGAACGATGCAACCAACACCCAACGCGACAAGAAATTCAGCGGCAACGCGGCGCTGAGCTACGTCTTCGATAATGGTGTGACGCCATACATTTCCTTCGCCCAGTCTTTCCAGGCAGCAGCGGGTTCAACCGTCAACAGCACCGATGCGTTCAAACCCACCGAAGGTGAACAATACGAAGCCGGCATCAAGTACCAACCACCCGGCACCAAGACACTGCTGACCGCCGCAGTGTTCGACCTGACCCAGAAGAACAACTCCGTGACTGAAAACAACGTCACCCGCCAGGTGGGTGAAGTTCAGGTTCGCGGCCTGGAGCTGGAAGCCTCCGGCGATGTAACCGACAACCTCAAGCTGATCGGCTCCTACACCTACAACGACAGCGAAATCACCAAAGGCACGACGGCTGAAAAAGGCAAGCGCATGGCTCAGGTGCCGCGTAACCAGGCTACCGCGTGGGCCGATTACACCTGGCACAACGGCCCGCTCGACGGTTTTGGCGTCGGCGCCGGTGTGCGTTATGTCGGCGACACCTACGGCAACACCACCAACACCGACTGGGGCCATGTCGGCTCCTACACCGTTTACGACGCGTCGGCCCATTACGACCTGGGTCGCCTGAACAATTCGCTCAAAGGTGTTTCGGTGGCGGTGGATGCGAAGAACATTTTCAACAAAGACTACCTGTCCACCTGCGATGGCTTTTATTGCTACTACGGCGATCAGCGCAACGTCGTCGCCAGTGTGAATTACAAGTGGTAGGCGGTTAGCGCGCGGGAGCAAGGCTTGCCCGCGATGGAGGCGACTCGGTTTCTAAAGGGCCGCATCGCCTGTTTCGCGGGCAAGCCTTGTTTCCACGGATAAATCCCCTCGCCACAGGTGCCCTTTTGCATCCGGATCAATCATGAAAAGCAAAACCATCCGCCGCTGGTCCTTTGTCCACACCTGGACCAGCCTGATCTGCACAGTGTTTCTGCTGATGCTGGCGATCACCGGGCTACCGTTGATCTTCCATCATGAAATCGAACACCTGCTCGGCGATGCTCCCGAGTTTCGGCAAATGCCGACTGACACGCCGCAGTTGGACCTGCAACAACTGGTGGAAAAAGCCAAGGCCCATCGCCCGGGTGAGGTGGTCCAGTATTTTGGCTGGGACGAGGACGAACCCAACGGCGTCATCACCATCATGGCGCCAACACCCGGCACTGAACCCAATTCGTCCCACACCTTCATGCTCGACGCGCGCACTGGTGAGGCCCTGGCAATGCCCTCGGCCAACGGCGGTTTCATGATGGTCATGCTGCGCTTGCACGTGGACATGTTCGCCGGGTTGCCGGGCAAATTGTTGCTGGCGTTCATGGGGCTGTTGTTCGTGATTGCCATCGTCTCCGGGGTGGTCCTGTACCTGCCGTTCATGCGCCGCTTGAGGTTCGCCACGGTACGCCAAGACAAATCCACGCGCCTGCGCTGGCTCGACCTGCACAACCTGATCGGTGTGGTGACGCTGGTCTGGGCGCTGACCGTTGGCGTTACCGGCGTGATCGCCGCATGCGCCGACCTGATCATCGCCGCCTGGCGCAACGACAGCCTCAGCGCCATGGTCGAACCCTACCGCAACGCCCCGCCGCTGACGCAACTGGCACCGGCAAGCCGCTTGCTCGACATCGCCAAGGAGGTCGCTCCGGGCATGGCGCCGAGTTTCATCGCCTTCCCCGGCACCCTGTTTTCCAGTGAGCACCACTACGGCGTATTCATGAAAGGCAGCACCCACCTGACTTCGCATTTGCTGACCCCGGTACTGATCGACGCCAGCACCCTGGACGTCACCGCCGTGGCCGAACGGCCTTGGTACTTGGACGTCATGAGCCTGTCGTTGCCGCTGCATTTCGGCGACTACGGTGGCCGGCCGATGCAGATTTTCTGGGCGACCCTCGACGTGCTGACCATCATCGTCCTTGGCAGTGGCGTTTACCTGTGGCTGGTGCGGCGTAAAGCGGCCAAGCGTGCAACCGTCGGTGCGGAGGTCGCCTCGTGAGGCCCCGGCAATCGAGTTTCTGGAAAGTGTTTGGCGTGCCCATGGTGATCGGGGTCCTTTGCGCGGCAGGGCTGTTCAGTGCCTTGCTGGGTGACGGTCTGTGGGACGCCGTCAGTTGGCTGGGGTTGGGTATCCCCTCTGTGGTGGCGGTGTGGGGCTTGATCCCGCGCCGCTGAGTCATTCGGGCGGGCATTGGCCAGACGCACGCCCTCCTCTGCTCGTCATACGATAACCGCCGACACCGCCGGTTAATTCAAACCCCACAACCTTCGACATATTTATTGACAAATTAATCCTTGCACTTCTATAAAGGCCAATGTTGTACGACAACCTACAACAAGACATGCGGCACCAACTCCAAAAATAATTGATGGTGAAGTGATGAAAATCAAAGGCATCCGCTGGTGGATGGTCGGCCTGGTCACGGCCGGCCTGATGGTCAACTACCTGGCTCGCAATACCCTCTCGGTGGCCGCTCCGACCCTGATGAGCGAAATGAACATCTCCACCGAGCAGTATTCCCACATCGTCGTGGCCTGGCAGATCTGCTACGCGCTGATGCAACCGGTGGCCGGCTACATCATCGATGCCATCGGTACCAAGATGGGTTTCGCCATTTTCGCCTTCGCCTGGTCCATCGCCTGTGCCGCAGCAGCCATGGCCTCGGGCTGGCAAGGCCTGGCGTTTTTCCGTGGTTTGCTCGGCCTGACGGAAGCCGCCGGGCTGCCGGCTGCAGTAAAGACCTCTACCGAATGGTTCCCGGCCAAGGAACGCTCGGTGGCCATCGGCTGGTTCAACATCGGTTCCTCGATCGGCGCCGTACTGGCTCCGCCACTCGTGGTCTGGGCGATTCTGAACAGTGGTTGGGAGCTGGCGTTCCTGATCGTTGGCGGCCTGGGTGTGGCCTGGACGTTCCTCTGGCTGATCTTTTACAAGCATCCACGCGACCAAAAGCTCTTGGGCGACACCGAGCGCGATTACATCCTCAGCGGCCAGGAAGCCCACTTCCAAGATCCGACGCCGAAGAAAGGCAGCTGGAAACGCATCATCGCCAGCCGCAACTTCTACGCCATCGCCAGTGCCCGGATTCTCTCCGAGCCGGCTTGGCAAACGTTCAACGCCTGGATCCCGCTGTACCTGATGACCGAGCGGCACATGAACATCAAGGAGATCGCGATGTTCGCCTGGCTGCCGTTCCTGGCTGCCGACCTCGGTTGCGTGCTGGGCGGTTACCTGAGCCCGTTCTTCCACAAGTATTGCAAGGTGTCGCTGTTCACCTCGCGCAAAATGGTCCTGCTGTTCGGTGCCTCCTGCATGATCGGCCCGGCGTGCATAGGCCTGGTCGCCAGCCCGTACACGGCGATCGCCCTGCTGTGTGTCGGCGGTTTTGCCCACCAGACCCTGTCCGGCGCGCTGTACGCCATCACGTCCGATTCCTTCGGCAAGAATGAAGTCGCCACTGCCACCGGCATGGGCGGGATGTTCGGCTATCTGGGCGCGGCGGCCTTCACCCTGTTGTTTGGCGTGATGGTGACCAAGATCGGCTACAGCCCACTGTTCGTGCTGTTAGCGATCTTCGATGTGGTCGCGGCCTTTATCGTCTGGACCGTCGCCCGGGAACTCAAGCAACAACCGACGACATCGGCACCAGCGCCGCAGGCCCTTCAACCAGCCGCCTGATGCATGGCGCGACCGGGACTCATCGCCCAGGTCGCGCCTGCCTTGTACACGGCTGAACGCGCTATGCTGCGCAACAAGTCCCACTGATCGAGACGCTGCCATGTCCACCCCCAGCATGACGCTGTTCCACAACCCCGCTTCACCCTTTGTCCGCAAGGTTCTGGTGCTGCTGCACGAAACCGGTCAGCAAGACCGTGTGGCACTACAGCTCAGCCAGCTCACGCCGGTCAAACCGGATCGGGCCCTGATCGATGACAACCCATTGAGCAAGATCCCGGCCCTGCGCCTGGCCAACGGCAGCGTGATCCATGACAGTCGCGTCATCCTCGACTACCTCGACCACCAGCACGTCGGCAACCCGCTGATCCCCCGGGACGGCGCGGCCCGCTGGCGGCGCTTGACCCTAGCCTCCCTGGCCGATGGGATCATGGATGCAGCCGTGATGATCCGTTACGAAACCGCCCTGCGCCCTGCGGAAAAACACTGGGACGAATGGCTCGATGCCCAACGGGACAAGATTCGCCGCGCCCTGGCCATGCTCGAAGCCGAGGCGATTGCCGAACTGGCCTGTCATTTCGACGTGGCGTCCATCAGTGTGGCCTGCGCCCTGGGCTACCTGGACCTGCGCCATCCTGACCTGGAATGGCGCAAGGCCAATCCGCAACTGGCGGCGTGGTTTGCCGAAGTCAGTTTGCGGCCTTCGATGGTTGAGACGGTGCCCAGGGTTTAGCTTGCATTGACCGTTCCGCCCTCATCGCGAGCAAGCTCGCTCCCACATTGGGTTGCTTTGTCTGGACGACCGGGATCCCCTGTGGGAGCGAGCTTGCTCGCGATGAGCGGCACACTGGCTCCAAAGGAAACAACTCAGCAACCTGCATCACTAACACTTCTCGCCATTGCCGATCCTCACGCAACCCCAACGACCGGCTCATTTCACCTCTCCCAGATCAAAGCTCATGGCAGCGGCCGGCTTGGACCCAACCCCGTACCAATCCAATTTGCGGGTCAGCACCATGAACACACCCAGCAAGCTGAACAGCAACAGCGAGCCCATCAACAGCGCATAATCCTCAGCGCTCAACAAGCCATAGAGCAAGCCGTACAACCCCGCCAACCCCACCGAGAACCCCAGGCCGTGGCTCACGCTGCGCAGCACATGGCAGACATAAAACCCGATCAGCAACACACAGGCACTGGCCGACACCAGGTACGCCGGGGCAAAGCCGATGTGCTCCGACAGCGACAACAGCAGCAGGTAGAAGAACGCCAACGCCACACCCACCAAGGCGTACTGGACCGGGTGCACCGCCAGGCTCTTGAGCACTTCGAAGAGGAAGAAACCGGCGAAGGTCAGCGCGACGAACAGCAGCGCGTATTTGATCGCCCGGTCGCTCTTGAGGTATTGGTCCACCGGGTCGATGAAGCTCACACCGAAGGCGCGACTGCGGAACGCTTCACAACTGTCGCTTGGTTCGCAGGCTTGCAACGTTTCCAGCAGGTTGGTGGAGAAAAACGACGTCTGCCAGTCAGCACTGAAGCCCTGCTCATTAATGTCGCGATTGGTGGGTAGGTAGTTGCCGATGAAGCTGGGGTGCGGCCAGTCGGCGGACAAGTGCACCTTGGTGGATTTGCCCACCGGCAGAATCTGCAGCTCGCCGGTGCCCTGCAGGCGCAGGTCGAAGCCGAAGGTCAGCTCCGGACTGCCCTGGGCAGTGATCATCGGCAGCGGCACATGCACACCCTGCCCCAGCCAGCCAAGCCGCGAACCGGGCAAAAAGTCGACGGTCTGCTGGTTCAGTGTCAGGGTCAGCGCATTCTCGATGCCACGAATATCGCTGATACCTACGCTCAGGTACGGTTCGTCGAAGCGGTAATCGGCAAAATCCTTGACCGCCACACCGTAGCGCTCAGGCACCTTGAAGCGGCCATCGATCCGGTTATCGGCGTGGAACAACCGCGCTTCGTAGATCCCCCGGGCACGGGTTTCAGTGCGGACCTGGCCGTCGAGCTCGAACTCTTCCGGCAAAAAATACAACTCGCCCGACCGCTCGACGGTTTCCAGGAAACGCACACCGGTCTTCTCGTTGGTATTCCAGACCTTCACCTCCTTGCGAAACGGCACCACGATCATCGGCCCGATCAGCTGCTGGCTGTAGCTGGAGCTGCGGGCGATGTCCTGCAACACACCGTCGCGCAGCTCCTGGCGCTCGTCGATGAGGCCATTGATCATCAACAGCGGGATCATCAGTAACAGAATCAGTAGGGCAATCATGCCCAGTTTTATGGCGAGGCTGCGGTTCATGTGGGGCTCTCCCTGTTCGTATGGGGGAGAGTCTGGGGGGGCTGTGTGAGGCGTTTATGGGGAGAGTGTGGAGATTGTGTGGAAACTGACAGCCAAAAACTGTGGGAGCGAGCTCGCGAGGGCGGTAGATCAGTGCCAGCTATGCTGGCTGACACTGCGCTATCGCGAGCAAGCTCGCTCCCACAAAGGGTAGGCGTTGTCGGATAGCAGATGCGGTTTCAGGGCAACCGCAACACCACTTCAACCCCTCCCTCGACATTGCCAATCTGGAATGCCCCTCCATGCAACTGCACCACTTCCTCCACAAAGTTGAGCCCCAGGCCGGTACTCTTGCGGCCGCTGTCCGGGCGCGGCAGGGAGTAGAAGCGTTCGCTCAGGCGCGGCAGGGCGTAGTCAGGAATCGCTTCGGCCTGATTGAACAAGTGGATCTGCACACAATCGCCGATGCGCTCGGCACTGACGCGCAGCAGTCCGTTGACGGGGGTGAAGTCCAAGGCATTGTCCAGCAGATTGCCCAAGGCCTGATGCAACAGAAACGCCTCGCCCGTCAGCACCAGGTCGGCGGCGATGTGTTGCTCGATCCGCAACTGCCGACTCTCGATCCAGCCACCGCGAGCCTCCAGCAGCTCCTCCATCAACGCCGCCAGCGGCACCGCGACTTTTTCCTCCAGCCCCTGGCGCTGCTCGATCTGGGCCAGGTTGAGCAACCGTTCGATCAGTTGCTGCATGCGCACGCTTTCACTGTCGATATTGCTGACAAAGCGCTGGTGCTGGGCCGCAGGCATATCGCTCTGCAGCAGCTCGGCGGCACCGCGAATCGCCGCCAGCGGGCTCTTGAGTTCGTGGGTCAACGTATGCACGTAGCGCTCAACGTAAGCCTTGCCTTCGAGCTGGGTGCGCATGTGTTCCACCGCACCCGCCAATTGCTCGAACTCGCCGCCACGATAATGCGGCACTTCCACCCGACGGCCCTGGCTGACCGCCTGGGCGTAGCTCGTCAAGCGCCGCAATGCCGCGCTGAGCCACCACGACAGCAAGCCGCCCAGCAGCAGGCCCAAGGCGACCAACCCGGCGCCATACGCCAGCAGACGCCGCTCCGTGCGATCGATATAAGGCTGCAGCGAGCTGTTGGGCTTGGCCACGGTGACCACACCGATGATCCGACCGTTGTCGCGGATCGGCGCGCCGACGTGCATCACCGAAGACGTCGGGTCGTCGGCAACGCTGCGGGTCGAACGAGCGCCGTAGTGGCCGCGCAGAGTCAGGTAGACGTCGTTCCAGCGCGAATAATCCTGGCCCACCGCCACGCCACTGGAGTCGAGCACCACAATGCCCTTTGCATCGGTGACATAGATGCGGTGGCTGACCTGGTTCTTCGGCAAGCCCCAGATCGTCGCCGCCGGCTGGCGCTCGCCGTAGGCCTTGAGCAATTGCGGCCAACGATTCTGGTTGAGGGTGCCGGCCTTGAAATCGTCCCGCAGGATCTCGGCCATCAGGTTGGCCGTGTCCACCAGGGTTTCTTCGGTGGACTGGCGCACGCCAGGGCGGATTTCTTCCATCACCGTGTTGAGCACGAAATAGCCGGTCAAACCGATGAACAGCACATACACCAGGAAAATCCGGATCCCCAGCGACATCAGCTGTGCCCCGGACTGTAGCTGTAGCCCAGGCCCCGATGGGTCTGGATCGGCTCGGCCTCGGCCCGGACCAGGCGCAACTTGGCGCGCACGCTCTTGATGTGGCTGTCGATGCTGCGTTCATAGCCTGCATCACTGGCCACGCCCAGGGCGTCGAGCAGTTGTTCGCGGCTGAAGACCCGTTCGGGTTGTTCCAACAGACAGTTGAGCAGGCGGAATTCATGGCGGGTGAGGTTCAGCGGTTTGCCGCGATAGCTGATTTGCACGCGATCGGCATCGACCTGAAACAGCGCCATGCCTGGCTCCATCACCGGTCGCGGCGCCACGCGCTTGAGAATCGCCCGGACCCTGGCTGCCACCTCGCGGGGGCTGAAGGGCTTGACCACATAATCGTCGGCACCGATTTCCAGGCCCACGACCCGGTCGATCTCGCCATCCCGAGCTGTCAGAAAGATGACCGGAACGTCGCTGAAACGTCTGAGATTTTTACAAGTCTCGAATCCGCTGATATCCGGCAGGCCCACATCGAGGATGATCAGGTCCGCCGGGGTGCTTTTCTGGTGATCGAGGGCGGCCGCGCCGAGGCTCAGCCAAGTGGTGTCGAATCCCTCCCCTTGCAGGGCAAACACCAGCGTATCGGCGATGGCGGCTTCGTCTTCGACAATCAGGATATGAGGCATGGCTTGCGAGCCCGGCAGTAAAGTTGCCGGAACGGTGCCCCAAGCCTCGGGGCACGTCAATCGGGGAAATCAGCAGTCGGGTTTGTCTGCCGTGAAACGGCGGGCCGGGTTCACCGCTGCGCCGAACTCGCGCAGGGCCTTGGCGCCGATCAGCAATGGGTAGTTGAAGCTGCTGCGGTCGGTCAGGTTGACCTCCACCGTGCGCTTGACGTTGCCCAAGCATAGTTCCAGGTCGACCACGGGGCGCTTGGTGGGCGCGATTTTTTCGTCGTCGTCTTCATCTTCTTCAGAACGGGTCTTGATCTTACTGATGCGCGCGATCTTGTGTTCGTAGACCTTGTTGCTCGCATCCTTGGTCGCCAGGCGGAACCGTACCCAGTCATCACCGTCGCGGGTGAAGGTTTCGATGTCCTTGGCCGACAGCGACGCGGTCAGGGCGCCGGTGTCCATCTTGGCCTTGAGCACCTCGCCGCCGATTTCGGGCAACGCGATGTATTCGTAGCGCCCGTACAGGGTCGGCTCGGCGGCCAGCACTGGAAGGGCCACCAGGGAAAGCAGGGCGAGAAAGGATTTCATGCAAGAGGGCTTCCTGTGTGGGTGGGATTTTAGACCGTGGCCGATGGATTCGTTCGGTTGATCGCGCACCTGTGGCCTGGGATTGCTCCCTGGCCACAAAAGCGGGTCCAGCCTACCCGAACCAACGTGAAACTTTCGTCCACGCGATTTGGCCTGCCGCCCGAAGCTGCTTATCATGGCCCGCCCATCTGTTTGCAAGAGTCATCTATGCGCCGCCTGCTCACCGGCTGTTTCGTCACCCTGCTGCTGTTACTCAACACCCTGGTGCTGTTCGGCCCGCTGATGGTGTTCGCGTTGCTCAAACTGGTCCTGCCCGGGCGCTTTCGCGACTACGCCTCGTGGGCGGTGATGTGGATCGCCGAGACCTGGGCCGAGATCGACAAGCTGATCTTTGCCCTGTGCATCCCCACCCGCTGGGACATTCGCGGCGGCGGTAACTTGCGGCGCGACACCTCCTACCTGGTGATCAGCAATCACCAATCCTGGGTCGACATCCCCGCCCTCGTCCAGACCCTCAACCGACGCACGCCATTTTTCAAGTTCTTCCTCAAGAAAGAACTGGTCTGGGTGCCCTTCCTGGGACTCGCCTGGTGGGCGCTGGACTATCCGTTCATGAAGCGCTACACCAAGGCCTTCCTGGCCAAGCATCCGGAACTGGCCGGCAAGGATCTGGAAATCACCCGACAGGCCTGCGAGCTGTTCAAGCGCCAACCGGTCACCGTGGTGAACTACCTCGAAGGCACGCGCTTCACCGCCGCCAAAAGCCAACAGCAACAGTCACCCTTCACCCACCTGCTCAAGCCCAAGGCCGGTGGCGTGGCGTTCGTGCTCGCAGCCATGGGTGAACAACTGGACGCGGTACTGGACGTGACCGTGGTTTATCCGCAAGCGCGCATTCCCGGGTTCTGGGACTTGATCAGCGGCGCGGTGCCCCGGGTCATCATCGACATCCAGACCCGCGAACTGGACCCGGCGCTGTGGCAGGGCGATTACGAAAAAGACCCGGTGTTTCGCCAGCACGTGCAGGACTGGGTTAATAAGCTCTGGACTGAAAAGGACCGGCGCATCGCTGAGTTGCGCAACGAAGGGATTGGAACCTAACAGTTCTGATAGTAGGCAGCGGCTGAAAAAGCTCCGATGCTAGAGGTCCGGATGTTTGGACCTGGCACGGAGTTCGGAGCATGCCTGATGCCCCTCGTGGAACCGTATTGTGTCGCTACCGCTACGACCCGCTGGATCGATTGGTCGATTGTGCACCTTCCGCTGAGGCTGGTATTCAGCGCTTTTATTGCAAAAGTCGATTGGCTACGGAGATACAGGGCGCGGTGCAGCGAAGCGTTTTCCAGCATGACGACCAGTTGTTGGCGCAACTTCGATGCGAGGATGTGAAGATCGATACCACCCTGTTGGCGACCGATCAGCAGCGGTCGGTGTTGAATGTGCTCGATGCGAACCGGCTTCATCCCCTTGTCTATACACCTTACGGCCATCGCCCGGCGGAAAATGGCTTGCTCAGTTTGCTTGGGTTTAACGGCGAACGGCCGGATCCGGTAACGAGACATTATTTGTTGGGGAATGGGTATCGGGCGTTCAATCCGGTGTTGATGCGGTTTAATAGTCCGGATAGCTGGAGTCCGTTTGGTGGGGGCGGGCTGAATGCATACGTATATTGTGGAGGAGATCCGAGGAATCGGACAGATCCTTCAGGGCATATTTGGGGGATAGGAAAATTCTTCAGAAGGGTATCCAACTTGAGGCCAAAAGCGCTTAAAAGTACACAGTCAACACAATTACTTATTGCAAAACGGCCCTCATTAAGCTCTATATCAATACCTGAGCAATACTCACCGATACCACCAATCTCTGTACCTGAGAAACGCTCACCGCCCCCACCAATCTCTGTACCTGATCAACAATCACCGGCACCACCAATTCCCCCAAAAAATGCATCGAAACCACTGCGACCGGTTACAAAACCAAAACCATTACCAACAAACTTCACTATCATAAATAAGAAAGTCTTTATCACCTTGCCTAACGCACCAGACCATGTCTTTGTTGCTCCATATCCGTTAGACAACAAATCTATAAGTGCGCTTAGAAAAGAAGGCGTCCACATCCATCCCAGCTTACTGTCTACGCCCAGAGACAACTCCAGATTCAAGCAAGGCTTTGATCCTGGGCCTGAAATCGCGGACCTCCGCCAAACCCCATGAACGAAAAAAACGACTCGTTTAATTCCAAATCAACATAAAAAACTGTCAACCCTGACAGTAGCCCTCACCAACCACAGCCGCAAACATGTCGCCGGGACATATTGCGGAGGCAAGTCCATGCGAAACTTCATAACGGACGGCGGCGCTGGAATGTGCTTGCTGATCATCGGCCATGTCCATGCCGGAGAAGTCACCTGCCCGGCGGCAACACAAATCCATGGCACCACTGAAACAATAGAAATCCAAGATGATCGCCAATGGCAGAGCCAGGACCTAGGACAAGAGGCCAACCCGGCGGTACTGCAACTTAACGACGCCGAGTTCGCGATCCATGAACCCGACGAAGATGAACAGATACCGAGGAGAGTGACCATCACCTGCAATTACGGCGAGAACAATCTCACGCTGGATTACCTCGACTTCCAAGGGCCGACATCGTTGCCCTTGGTGCCCAACCGTTGCGCCAGCCGAGACGCCAACACCTGCAGGCGCGCGAGCGCCGACTACTTCAGCTTGAGATTCTGATGGTTTCGTGGCGGACTTTCGATGTCGCCACCTTCATCAAACACCCGCACCCGTGCCCCAAATCCCCCCCAGGTACTGCAACAACGAACCGGCAACCCCTTGCTGACCAAGGTACTGCAGGATGATCGGGGCAAACTGCCCAATCATCCCACTGTCCATGCCCAGCGCACTGAATGCGTTGTTCAGGTCATTGGTGTCCTTGACGTTACCCAGCAACCCGTCGAGCAAGGCGTTTTTATCCGAGCCACCACCGAGCAAACCACCCAGGCCATTGAGCCCGCCGATGGCGCTGTTTCCGGCGATCTGGTCCAGGCCCGGCACACTTTTGCTCAATTCGGAGAACTGCGGCTCGCTGAGCCGATTCTTCGCCAGCCCCAGCATCGCACCGGCACCGCCGATGGCCTGTTCCGGGGTGATCTTGAGTTCCGAGCCCAGGGTATTGAGCAGCCCCGCGGCTTTCGGTGCAGCGGCCACGACACCCTCCTCCTCACCTGAGTTGCCCTGCATCGCCGACACCACAATCGCCGCATCGCTGAGACTGAACTGCGCGAAAGCCGGGCTGGCGGCCAGAGTCAACAGGCAAGACAGTGCAAAACCGCGTGAAACCTTCATCCGGGACATCCTCTTGAACATGAAAAAACCGCCCATATAGAGCGGCGTAAAGCGTGCTTTGGACTGGCGCGAACAGCTATTGTTCCTAGGCGTTGTATGCGCTTCGACCGACAGTTATTACAGACAAATCTTTCAAGACAGTGGGAAACATCTGATTTAACGAGAATCGAGTCATTTGTTATCGCCAAAAGTTACCAAACATCCCTACACAGTTCTAAATTGACATAAATAACTGCCAACCTTGACAGTAGCCCGCCCGGCCAAAGCCGCGAGTATCGCTTAACGGAGCCAAGGAGCTTGGCAAATGAAAAAAATACCGGCTGGAGGCGCGGTGTTACTCATGCTGATCATCGGCCATGTCCATGCCGGTGAAATAACGTGTCCGGCCGCTACAAGCATTCATAGGAACATTGAAGCGCTGGAAGACGTTTACTCTGTCGACGGGCAGGAAAATCACGAATGGGCGAGCGAAAGCCTAGTGGACGTGATTGACCCGACCTCGCTGCGATTCGAAGGGGCCGAGTACGTTATCCATGAGTCCGACGAGGATAAGCAAGCAGCCAGGTTAGCGACCATCACTTGTAGGTACGGGGATATAAATCTGAAGTTGGCGTATCAACAGATCCTGGAACCGGCATTTTCAAGATGGGCGAACAATCGCTGCGAAAGCCGGGATACCCGAATGTGCAGGTTGATGGACAACGATTACTTCAACCTGATTTTTGATAGGTAATGGCAACTCGGTCACTGTTCTCTCAAAGCATCCTGCATCGCCTGCACAGTTACCGTACAGTGCGGCTCCTCCAGCAGAGTTTGCCTATGAACGTAAAAATCGGCGGCGCGACCCTCGCGGTCATCCTGACGGGGATGCTCATTGCCCTGGGCGTCAACGAATGCCAGCGCGGCCCGCTGAATCCGGAACTGGCCGACGGCATCAGTGAAGAGCAGAAGACTTGGCTGACCATCGAGCACCGCATCAAGCGCTCCGACCCGGCCCTGATCGATGTCAGCCGCGATCAGCAAGCGCTAACCGTGCTTTACCGTCCAGGTGCTTGCGCAAATGACTGCGAGCCCTGGGTTCCGCACATGCTGCGTGTTGTCGGCCATGGCCTGGCAGCGCTCAATGGCGCGCCAGGGGGCAAGCAATACACGCAAGTGACGGTCAAGGCGCGCCTGCTGGCCGATGATGACGTGGAACTGGTCTACGACATGCCGGGCTTCGACGCGATCAAGACACAGCAGGAGGGCTACGTCACCTTTGCCAGCATGCCCCGCACCCTGAATTTCAGCGAGGACGCCTTGGCTCAAGCGCGAGACTATTGCCAAGGCCCTAGCACCCAGGGTTTCTACCCTGAATTCTGCGAGCGGGTCAGGACCGCAACGGCCCATCAATAACCGTGGCGAGGGGATTTTTGATCGTTCCCACGCGCAGCAAGGAATGCATCCCGTGACGCTCTACGTCACCTTACAAAAGCGGAACGCGGAGCGTCCCTGGCGACATTCCCACGCAGGAGCGTGGGAACGATCGATGAACTCAATCTTCCTGGCACACCGAGTTGCCTGGTTTGGGGCCGCTACGCATCCCAGCGGGGCGGTGCGACCTTTCGCTGAATCCCCTCGCCACAATCGGCGGTGTTCCGGCCCGAATATTCGCGACCAAAAATCTTACAACTACTTGGGAAATCACCCGCAGTGGTGAGCCTTGCGCCGCCCAATGTGCGCTGCCTATAGTTCGTCCCGTCGTCCATATGGCGACTCGGGTTTGGCGACTCGATACACTATGGTCAGAAGCCCTGCTTTTTGGCACGGGCTTTTGCACTCGCAGAACTGCTCAATGGCGGTTGTGCGCGGGAGGCCTTCGGGTCTGCCGGCTTCCATGGTGTCCGGTTCGCCAACCTGCGTACAGCTGCCACCCATTCGTTTGGCGACGAGTGAGTGGCGGCATCATCGAACCCCATGGAGATCTACCGAATGAACCGATACATGCCCATCACCGGCGTCGACTGCCCCCCCGCCACCCTGCTCATCGACACCCAAGCCCCCCTCGACGTCCTCTCCGAAACCGCTGCCTACCGCATCCGCGCCGTCACCCAGGTGCTGGAAAACATCGCTTTTCGCGAGGAGATCAGTTCCGACGCCGTAGTCCTCCACGACTTCGCCCTGCTCCTAGCGATTCCGTTGCGCGATGGCTGTGACGTACTGGACGTGATCGGCCGACGCTTGCAGGCGCAAGTCATGGCATGACCGCCCCTGGCAGTCATCTGAATATCACCTGCGGTCAGTTATTTCCTCTCGGTATTGCCTACTGTCAACTTTGACAGTAGGCAATCGTTTGGGCCGACTCTAAGCTCCAGCTATGACAACGAAAACAAGGCCACGGGCGACCCAAGCGCCCAGGGCCTTTATTCATTCGGGCAGGCAGGACAATAAAAATGAGCGACCGAATTCAAGGAACCGTTAAATGGTTCAACGATGCAAAGGGCTATGGCTTTATCACGTGCGGCACGGGAGGCGAGGAGCTGTTCGTTCATTTCTCGGCGATAGCCGGCGAGGGTTATAAAACGCTGAAAGAAAGACAGCCCGTTTCCTTTGAAGTGGAGAAAGGCCCAAGGGGTTGCAGGCCACACGGGTGACGCCGGAGTGAAAACAATCCATCAGGGGGCAGTCTATGTTGGCGTATCGTGAAACGCCGCTCTGTCTCTACCGTTACGACCCATTGGATCGCCTGGCCGATTGCACGCCATCGGCCCAGGCCAGTATCCAGCGCTTTTATCTGAAAAGCCGCTTGACGAGCGAGATACAAGGTTCGATACAGCGTTCGATTTTCCAGCAGGACGCCCAACTTCTGGCGCAACGACAGCGCCAGGATGGCGCCGTTGAAACCACCTTGCTCGCCTCCGATCAACAACGCTCGGTATTGCACGCTCTCGATGCTACGCGACTTTATCCCTTCGCCTATACTCCCTACGGGCACCGCCCCCTGGAAAACGGCTTGCTCAGCCTGCTCGGCTTCAACGGCGAACGACCGGATCCGGTGACCGGGCATTATTTGTTGGGTAATGGGTACCGGGCGTTCAACCCGGTGTTGATGCGGTTCAACAGCCCGGACAGTTTGAGTCCGTTTGGGGAGGGTGGGTTGAATGCCTATACCTACTGCGTTGGAGACCCAGTAAATCGGAAAGACCCAACAGGTCGCTACAGCTCATTTTTTTCTACCTATTCTTCATTCCGATCTTCCTGGTTCGCAGTATTTACTGAGCGAAAGCCCTGGCAATCCCAGCCTGCACTTTCATTGCCTAGCCAAAAGATCGAAGGCATTGATAGAGTAGTTATAGACAGTATCAATCACTACAAACCCAACTCAAAAAGACTCATCACCAGCGCAGACAATGCCATTCACCATGCGAAGCTGATCGGCCATCGCAGCAAAATAATTGAGCTGCTTAAAATCACCAAAGAAAAACTACATGCGTATGCGACCGACAGTACCAACATCATAAAAAAAATCAAAGAGACTCTTAGCTATGACTCTCTTTCAAATAGCGACGCTCCGACAGAGCATCAAATCGCCATCACCGAATATAAACACCGATTTGAACAGCTTCACTTTAAAACCGCCCAAGAAACCTATGAGCTAAATAGCGAGCTGGCTGAAAAACTCGGCCTGCGACTGTCCGCCATCCGTGAAACATGACGCTCGCGACCAGCTTGGCAGCCAACCAGTTAAAAGTTGCCCAGTGCCAATAAAAAGGGCGACATCACTGTCGCACTTTCCCCGTCTTGCCCTTTACCGCTTACGCCGCACTGAACAACTTGTGCGGATCAATCACAAACTTCTTCAGCACGCCCGCATCGAACTCGCCATACCCCTTCGGCGCGTCATCCAGGCTGATGACCTGCACACCGACGATTTCGGCGATGGTGATGCGGTCCCACATGATCGCTTGCATCAGTTGGCGGTTGTACTTCATTACCGGGGTCTGGCCGGTGTGGAAGCTGTGGGATTTCGCCCAGCCCAGGCCGAAGCGGATGCTCAGGCTGCCCATTTGGACGCGATTGGCCGGCGCTTTCAGGCCCAAGCCATGGCATGACCGCCTCTGGCAGTCATCCGAATATCACCTGCGGTCAGTTATTTCCTCTGGGTATTACCTACTGTCAACTCTGACAGTAGGCAACCGTTTGGGCCGATTCTAAGCTCCTGCTGTGACAACGAACACAAGGCACAAGGCTATGGGCAACCCACAGTCCCTGTGCCTTTCTTCATTCGGGCCAGCAGGAAGAATAAAAATGAGCGACCGAATCAAAGGAACCGTTAAATGGTTTAACGACGCAAAGGGCTATGGCTTCATCACTTGTGGCAAAGGAGGCGAAGAATTGTTCGTTCATTACTCCGCGATATCCGGCGAGGGTTATAAAACATTGAAGGAAAGGCAAACCGTCTCCTTTGAAATCGAAAAGGGCGACAAAGGCATGCAAGCCACGAGAGTGACGCCGGAGTAACCATCGGTTCACTCAGGAGTTAATCCATGTCGACGAACCGTGAAACGCTGCTCTGCCGTTACCATTACGACCCATTGGATCGCTTGGCTAATTGCACCCCTCCCGCTCAGGCCAGCATTCAGCGCTTCTATCTGAAAAGCCGACTTGCCTCCGAGATACAGGGTTCAATACAGCGCTCGATTTTCCAGCAGGACGATCATCTCCTGGCGCAACAACAGCGCCAGGATGACGCCGTTGAAATCACTTTGCTCGCCACCGATAAACAACGCTCGGTATTGCACGCGCTTGATGCAACGCAGCTCCATCCTCTCGTCTACACACCTTACGGCCATCGCCTCCCCGCAAGTGGCTTACTCAGCTTGCTTGGTTTCAACGGCGAACGATCGGACCCAGTGACCGGGCACTACTTGTTGGGTAATGGTTATCGAGCGTTCAATCCGGTGTTGATGCGATTTAACAGTCCGGACTCGATGAGCCCATTCGGAAAAGGTGGTTTGAATGCTTATGTATATGGCCAAGGTGACCCTATTAACACCTTAGATCCCACTGGACATTTCAACCTCTCCACTTTAAACCCCTTCGCGTTCAACCCCTTTAAATGGTTTAAATTTAAAACACCTGAGATGGAGCTCAATGTCCATGGTATAAAATTGCGCCTGCCTCGTGACAGGGAAGACATAAAGTTTTTCGAAAAGCCTACGAAACCTTTTATAACGAGAAATATATTTGACCCAGAACATGAAATTTACACCCCCCCGGTAGCGTAAGCCTTTCCGAGCGTGAAGCGATACTCAAAACGAACAATAGGAAAATAATTATATTCGAAGAGCATTTAGCTAATGAATTAAAAATCAGCCCAAAACTTAGATCGCCGGGATTCCAAAAAATAATGGATACGGCACAAAAAATGAAGGTAACTTACCAACAAGAACTTGCGGATTTCAACATGACCGTCGACTGGATAAATGAAAATACCTCTACAAACACATCAAACCCCGCCCCTCCATCGTTTGAATGGGTCAGGCGCAATGCGTCATCTATACGCAATCAAGGACAAACAAGCTAGTCTTCAATACTTATCAAGAGCAGTAACACTGCGTATTTAGCTTTGCTGGCTTTAAAGAGTGCGACGCTGCCGTCTCACACAGTTTCATTATTAGCGGTAAAGGACGGAAGTGTTGAATTAGACGCCTCCTTCGAGAGAGGAGGATCAACGGATTACAAGCCCAATAATGGCGCTGGGATAACAGCCGGCCTATCGGGGAGCTAACCATGTCAACGAACCGGACAACATTGCTCTGCCGCTACCATTACGACCCGCTAGATTGTTTGGCTGATTACACACCATCGACCGAGGTCCGCACCCAGCGCTTCTACCTGAAAGAGCGCCTGGCCAGCGAAATCCAGGGTCCGGTACAGCGGTCGGTTTTCCAGCAGGACGACCAACTCCTGGCGCAACAACAGCGCCAGGATGACGCCGTCGAAACCACGTTGCTCGCCACCGATAAACAACGCTCGGTATTGCACGCGCTTGATGCAACGCAGCTCCATCCTCTCGTCTACACACCTTACGGCCATCGCCTTCCCGCAAGTGGCTTACTCAGCTTGCTTGGTTTCAACGGCGAACGGTCGGACCCAGTGACCGGGCACTACTTGTTGGGTAATGGTTATCGGGCGTTCAATCCAACGCTGATGCGCTTCAATAGCCCGGATTCGATGAGCCCATTTGGAAAGGGTGGGTTGAACGCTTACGTATATGGCCAAGGTGATCCTATTAACACGATAGACCCTACTGGACATTTTATCTTTCCCAACCCTATCAAAGGACTCATGAATTTGACAGGGCTTAAAACCCCAAAAACAACCCTTTACGTTCAGAATATTAAATTGCGCATTTTGCCCAGCGACGAAGAAATGGATTTCTTTGAAGCCCCCACAATACAATTTATACCGAAACTACGTTTAAGCCCGGAACAGCAAAACCCAAGAATCCAAAACCTAGAAAACAGGCTAATCGAGAATAGCGCAATATTAATTGGTCATGAGAGGCAGGCAGCACTCGAAATAAAAGCCGGACGCCGCACAGAATCCAAGTTCGATGTCCTTTTGGAGACGATATACTCCGATAGATCAAGCCATAATGAAAATCTGAGGACTTATGAGAAGTTGCTTCGCGAAGTGCCCCGCCCGCCTCACCATGACGCCACTTCTGATAACCCACTACCGAATCGAGCATCGCCCTCAATTGGAAAGCAAATACGTAGACAAGTATAGGAGTGCCTCCCTTATCAAAGACGCGATCGGCGCTACTGATCCTTGGCTGGCTTTCAAGGTTATTTCTGTGCTGTTGCGTGGGAGACTGCTATCAACCTAACAGAACTGCTAGTAGGCGACCTTATCAAAATACGTCACAGTAGCCCCTGAAAAGTTCATACGCCATGGAGTACTGCTCATGCCATCCGAGCGCGAAAGTCTGCTCTGCCGATACAGCTACGACCCTTTGGATCGCCTAATCAATTGCCTACCAACAACTCAGATCAACTTGCAACGTTTCTATATCAAGGGTCGTCTAACCACAGAAATTCAGGGAATGGCACAGTGCTCTATCTTTCATCTAGAGACCCAGCTTCTGGCGCAACAACAGCGCCAGGATGGCGCCGTCGAAACCACGTTGCTCGCCACCGATCAACAACGCTCTGTACTACATGCACTCGACGCAACGCGGCCTCATCCTCTCGCCTACACACCCTACGGTCACCGTGCTCCAGAAAACGGTTTACTCAGCCTGCTCGGCTTCAACGGCGAACAACCAGACCCGGTGACCGGCCACTATTTGTTGGGCAATGGTTATAGGGCGTTCAATCCAACGCTGATGCGTTTCAATAGTCCGGACTCGATGAGCCCGTTTGGAAAGGGTGGGTTGAATGCCTACGCGTATGGCCAAGGTGACCCTGTAAATAGAGTGGACCCTACTGGCCATTTCAGCCTCGTGAAACCAATAATGAATTTTATAGCGTTTATAACGAATAAAAAAACCGTGACTGTTCATGGGATAAAATTGCGCGTCCCGACAAATACGAAACTGAAGGCTTTCATCACAGAACCGACCGAGAAATATGAAACACAATTGGATCTCTTCTGGACTGAAGAGAAACGTATAGATGAGGTCAGTAATTTTGAACGCTATATAATCGAGAGCAATACTAAACTCATTGCAGACGAGACGACGGCTGCAAAAATGATAAAGCGATCATGGCCGACTCGCGCCAATAAAGCCCTTTACACCGAATTAACCGTTCAAATAAAAAGGAACAGAGCCCAGTACAAACACGACCTAGATGTTCTCAATAGTTTAATCCGCGAGACAAAACGCCCGCCCAGTTATGATGAAGTCTTCGAACTTCCACTACCACGTTACAGAGCATCATTTTAAAGGTCAGGGCATATTCAACCACTACCTTGTCAAATAGTACGTTCCTCATCCAGGCCAGCAACGGTCGCTGGTGTTCTGCTCTAAATCTACCTTGCTAGCTCTTCGCGTCGCACGACTAGAACTCGAAAATAAAAAGGGTGACTTTAAGTCACCCTTTTTATTAGCCTTGGCGACTTACGCCGCACTAAACAACTTATGCGGATCAATCACAAACTTCTTCGGCACGCCCGCATCGAACTCGCCATACCCCTTCGGCGCGTCATCCAGGCTGATCACCTGCACACCGACGATTTCAGCAATGTTGATGCGGTCCCACATGATCGCCTGCATCAGTTGGCGGTTGTACTTCATCACCGGGGTCTGGCCGGTGTGGAAGCTGTGGGATTTGGCCCAGCCCAGGCCGAAGCGGATGCTCAGGCTGCCCATTTTTGCCGCGGCATCGACGGCGCCCGGGTCTTCGGTGACGTAGAGGCCGGGGATGCCGATTTTGCCGGCCACGCGAACCACGCCCATCAGCGAGTTGAGCACGGTGGCCGGGGCTTCGTGCTTGACGCCTTCATGGCCGTGACCACGGGCTTCGAAGCCCACGGCGTCGACGGCGCAATCGACTTCCGGTTCGCCCAGCAGCGCGGCGATCTGTTCGTGCAGCGGGGTGTCCTTGGACAGGTCGGCGATTTCAAAACCCTGGGCCTTGGCGTGGGCCAGGCGAATCGGGTTGACGTCACCGATGATCACCACGGCGGCACCCAGCAGGCGCGCGGAAGCGGCGGCCGCCAGGCCAACCGGGCCGGCACCAGCGATGTAGACGGAGCTGCCAGGGCCAACGCCGGCGGTGACGGCGCCGTGGTAGCCGGTCGGCAGGATGTCGGACAGACAGGTCAGGTCGCGGATTTTCTCCATGGCCTTGTCGCGGTCCGGTAGTTTCAGCAGGTTGAAGTCGGCGTACGGCACCAGCACGTATTCGGCCTGGCCGCCGGTCCAATCGCCCATGTCCACGTAACCGTAGGCACCGCCGGCACGGGCCGGGTTGACGGTCAGGCAGACACCGGTGTGTTGCTCTTTGCAGGAACGGCAGCGCCCGCAAGCCACGTTGAACGGCACCGACACCAGATCACCGATTTTCAGGTTCTCGACGTCGCTGCCCTTTTCGATCACTTCACCGGTGATTTCGTGACCCAGGACCAGACCGGTCTGGGCGGTGGTACGGCCGCGCACCATGTGTTGGTCGGAGCCGCAGATGTTGGTGGAGACCACGCGCAGGATGACACCGTGCTCAATCTTCCTGCCGCGCGGGTCCTGCATTTTTGGATAGTCGATTTTCTGTACTTCGACCTTACCGTTGCCGAGATACACGACACCACGATTGCCAGACATGCTTTCACCTCGCTGTTGTTTTTATGAAACTGCGTTGCCCAGGCAGGCAGCGCGTTGATTGCTCGGGTAGTGCTTGTGTCTTGTTTCTTTGTTGTCTGTAAGGGCCTCATCGCGAGCAAGCTCGCTCCCACAGTGGATGGTGGGTGTCATCAGAATCTGTAGAACGACGCAGATCCTGTGGGAGCGAGCTTGCTCGCGAATGGGCTGCGAAGCGGCCCCAAAAAACTAAAGAACGACAGTTCTGTTGGCGTTGAGAAATACCCTTCGCTCGATGTGATACCCCACGGCCCGGGCCAAGGTCAGCCCTTCGATGTCCCGCCCCTTGGCAATCAGATCCTCGGGATAGTGGCTGTGGTCCACCACTTCCACGCCCTGGGCGATGATCGGGCCTTCGTCCAGGTCGTTGTTGATGTAGTGCGCCGTGGCACCGACCAGTTTCACGCCTTTGTTGTAGGCCTGGTGATACGGCTTGGCGCCCTTGAAGCCCGGCAGCAGCGAGTGATGGATGTTGATCGCCTTGCCGTCGAGCTTGCGACACAGCTCCGGCGACAGCACTTGCATGTAGCGGGCAAGGATCACCAGCTCGGCGCCGGTGTCTTCGATCACCTGCCACACCTGCCGCTCCTGGGAGGGTTTGTCGTTCGGGTCCAGGGGGAAATGGTAGTAGGGAATCTGGTGCCAGTCGGCCAGCGGCTTGAGGTCGGGGTGGTTGGAGACCACGGCCACCACGTCCATGGACAACTGGCCGATGCGCTGGCGGTAGAGCAAGTCGTTGAGGCAGTGATCGGCCTTGGAGACCATGATCACCACTTTGGGCCGGTAGTTGGGCGGCGTCAGTTCGAAGACCATGCCGAAGGCTTGCGCACGTTCGGCCAGGCCGGCCCTGAAACTTTGCTCGTCAAAACCATCGGGCTGGCGGAACTCCACACGAATGAAGAAACGCGCCGAGAGCCGGTCGTCGAAGGAATGGTGCTCGGTGACGTAGCAGCCCTGCTCGAACAGAAAGCGGGTCACCGCGTCCACCGTGCCGAGCACGCTGGGGCAGTCGGCAGTCAAGATCCATGTGTCTGGGGCGCGGCTCATTCGTGATACTCCTCTGATCGTTCCCATGTACTGCGTGGGAATGCCGCCATGGACGCTCTGCGTCCGCTTTTTGGAACGCAGAGCGTCCCGGGATGCATTCCCACGCAGAGCGTGGGAACGATCATGGTTATGCCTGCACGCTCAAGCCATACTCAGCCGCCGCATCTTGCAACCACAACCACCAGTAATCGGAGAAGCTGCGGCGGATCACCAGTTCCCAGGTGTCTTCGCCCGTGTGGCGGATCACCAGTTGCGACTTGGCGAATACCGTGCCCACGGCCTTGCCCACCGGGAAGTTGCTTGGGTGTACATCGTAGCTGGTGGACTTCATCAGCACGTCGCGCACGTTCGGGCCGGACAGTTCGAGGATCTGCTGGCCGCCGCTGACGTTGACGATCTGGATATGCAGGTCGCCCAGGGCTTCACGCAGTTTTTTCTCGGCGGCGAACTCTTCGCCACTCGGCACCACCAGCAGCCACTCGTCCGGGCCAAGCCATTGCAGGCTGGTTTCACCCTTGACGATGACGGTCAGCGCACCGGGCAATTCCAGGCCCAGGGCCTTGTGCACGCCGGCGGCGAACGCCGGGTCGTGGCCATCGCCACGAATGGTCAGGTGACCCAGGAGTTTTTTCTCGCGCACGGTCACGCCGGCGTTCTTGCGGCCCTTGCCCACCAGGCTGGCGAGGTCGGCATGGTGCAGCGACGACTCGGCCTTGGCCCCGGTGGTTGGGCGTTGTTGGTACACGTTGACTGCGGTCATATGGAGCACCTGTCTGAATACTGTTGAGTCAAACCCTTGTGGTGGCTGTCAGGCCTTCATCGCGAGCAAGCTCGCTCCCACAAGGGTTACGCGATCTACTGTGGGAGCGAGCTTGCTCGCGATGATGCCGACGCGGTATCGCCGGTCTCCCACAGGACCTCAAGCCACTAGATATTCTGCCGATCGCCTTTCGGATCGAAGAACACCGAAGAAACAATCTCTGCCTCGATCACGCTGCCGTCGGCCAATGGCGCGAACACTCGTTCACCCAGGCGCTTGAGGCCGCCCTTGACCACGCCCATGGCAAACGAATAGCCGAGGGAGTTGTGCGCGTAACTGGAAGTCACGTGGCCGACCATGGTCATCGGGATCGCCTGCTTGGTGTTGAACACCAGTTGCGCGCCTTCCGGCAGCCAGACATTCGGGTCGATCGGCTTGAGGCCCACCAGTTGCTTGCGGTCCTCGCGCACACAGTCTTCGCGATTCATACCACGCCAGCCGATCCACGAGAACGGTTTGGTCCGGCCAACGCACCAGCCCATGTTCAGGTCATCCGGGGTCATCGAGCCATCGGTGTCCTGGCCGACGATGATGAAGCCCTTCTCGGCCCGCAGCACGTGCATGGTTTCGGTGCCGTACGGGGTCAGGTTGTATTTCTTGCCGGCCTCGACGATCTGCTCGAGCACGCCCATGGCGTAGTCGGCCTGCACGTTGATTTCGTACGACAGCTCACCGGTGAACGAGATCCGGAACACCCGCGCCGGCACGCCGCCGACGGAGCCTTCTTTCCAGGTCATGAACGGGAAGCCGTCCTTGTCCAGGTCGATGTCGGTGACTTCGCTCAGCAGCTTGCGGCTGTTGGGCCCCGACAGGGTCATGGTCGCCCAGTGGTCGGTCACTGAGGTGAAGTACACCTTCAGGTCCGGCCATTCGGTCTGCTGGTAGATCTCCAGCCATTGCAGCACGCGGGCCGCACCGCCGGTGGTGGTGGTCATCAGGAAGTGGTTGTCCGCCAGACAGGCTGTCACGCCGTCGTCGAAGACCATGCCGTCTTCCTTGCACATCAAACCGTAGCGGGCCTTGCCCACGTCGAGCTTGGTCCAGGCGTTGGTGTAGATGCGGTTGAGGAACTCTCGTGCGTCCGGGCCCTGGATGTCGATCTTGCCCAGGGTCGAGGCGTCCAGCAGGCCGACGCTGTCGCGCACGGCTTTGCATTCGCGCTTCACGGCGGCATGCATGTCTTCGCCGTTCTTCGGGAAGTACCAAGGGCGTTTCCACTGGCCGACGTCTTCGAATTCGGCACCGTTCTTCACATGCCAGGCATGCAGCGCGGTGAAACGCACCGGCTCGAAGATGTGCCCGCAGTGCCGGCCGGCTACCGCGCCGAAAGTCACCGGCGTGTAGTTCGGGCGGAACATGGTGGTGCCCATCTGCGGGATGCTCACGTTCAGCGAGCGGGCCGCGATGGCCAGGCCGTTGACGTTGCCCAGCTTGCCCTGGTCAGTACCGAAGCCCAGTGCGGTGTAGCGCTTGACGTGTTCCACCGACTCGAAACCTTCGCGGGTGGCGAGTTCGATGGCGGCGGCCGTGACGTCGTTCTGCAGGTCGACGAACTGCTTCGGCGCCCGTGCGGTGGCTTTTTCGTGGGGCACCTGGAACAGCGCCAGGGTCGGCTCTTCGTGACGGCTCAGGGCTTTGGGCAACACACCCTCGACGGTTTTGAAGCCGGCTTCGCTGGCCGCGCGCACGCCGCCTTCAAAACCATCGGCCAAGCTATCGCCGAGGCTGTAGACGCCATTCACGCCGCCGACACACACACGCTTCTGCGGTGCTTCGCCCGGTACGAAACCGAGGATGTCTTCGCGCCAGATCGGCTTGCCACCCAGGTGCGAAGCCAGGTGAACCACTGGGCTGTAGCCGCCGGAGCTGGCCACCAGGTCGCAGTCCAACCACTCGCCGGGGCTGGTGACTTTGTGGGCGCGGACGTCGATCGCGGCAACACGTGCAGCCGTGACGCGCTTGCTGCCGCGGGCCTCGATCACGGCACTGCCGGTGAGAATGCGGATGCCCTTGGCACGCGCCTCTTCCACCAGCGCACCACGTGGGTTGCTGCGGGCATCGGCGACGGCCACCACTTGCAGGCCAGCGTCGAACCAGTCCAGGGCCACGCGGTAAGCGTGGTCGTTGTTGGTGCTCAGCACCAGTTTCTTGCCCGGTGCCACGCCGTAGCGGCGCACGTAGGTGGAAACCGCGCCGGCCAGCATGTTGCCCGGCACGTCGTTGTTGCCGTAGACCAGTGGCCGCTCGCAAGCACCGGTGGCCAGCACCACGCGCTTGGCGCGGACGCGGTTGATGCGCTGGCGGACCTGGCCAATCGGCGCACGGTCACCCAGGTGGTCGGTGAGGCGCTCGTGAATGGTCAGGAAGTTATGGTCGTGGTAGCCGTTGACCGTGGCGCGCGGCAGCAGCACCACGTCCGGCATCGACTTGAGTTCAGCGACAACAGCGGCGACCCATTCGGTCGCTGGCTTGCCGTCCAGGCTTTCGCGGGAATCGAGCAGGCTACCGCCGAACTCTTCCTGCTCGTCGGCCAGGATCACTCGCGCACCGCTGCGGGCCGCAGCCAATGCCGCAGCCAGGCCAGCTGGGCCGGCGCCGACAATCAGCACGTCGCAGTGACGGTTCATGTAGTCGTAGGTGTCCGGATCGTTCTCGGTCGGCGAGCGACCTAACCCTGCAGCCTTGCGGATGTACTTCTCGTAAGTCATCCAGAACGATTGCGGATACATGAAGGTTTTGTAGTAGAAACCCGGCGGCATCAGCTTGCCGCCGACCTTGCCGAGAATGCCCATCATGTCGTTGTTCACGTTCGGCCAGCCGTTGGTGCTGGTGGCGACCAAACCTTGGTACAGCGCCTGTTGTGTGGCGCGTACGTTAGGGATTTGTGTGGCTTCGGTGGCGCCGATCTGCAGCACCGCGTTCGGCTCTTCGGCGCCGGCGGCGAAGATGCCGCGCGGACGGGAATACTTGAAGCTGCGACCGATGATGTCGACGCCGTTGGCCAGCAGTGCAGCGGCCAGGGAGTCGCCTTCGAAACCTTTGTAGACCTGGCCGTTGAAGGTGAAGCTCAGCACTTTGTTGCGGTCGATCCGTCCGCCGTTGGACAGGCGATTGATCTGGCTCATACCTTCTCTCCCAGAGCCTGTGCGGCCGCTTTCGGACTGTCAGCCTTGTCGGTGAATTGCGGCTTTTGGCCGATCTTGTAAGTTTCGAGAATCTCGTAGGTCACGGTGTCGCGGGTCGCGTTGAAGTACTGGCGGCAACCGGCCGCGTGGATCCACAGCTCGTGGTGCAGGCCGCGAGGGTTATCGCGGAAGAACATGTAGTCGCCCCACTGCTCGTCGGTGCAGGCATTCGGGTCCAGCGGACGCGGGATGTGCGCCTGGCCGGATGCATGAAATTCCTCTTCGGAGCGCAGTTCGCCGCAGTGAGGACAGAAGATGTGCAACATAGGGATTTCTCCTGTTAGTGGGCGACGGCAGCAGCGCCGTGTTCGTCGATCAGTGCACCGTTGTGGAAACGGTCGATGGAAAACGGCGCGGCCAGTGGGTGCATTTCACCCTTGGCCAGGCTGGCAGCGAATACGTTGCCCGAGCCCGGGGTGGCCTTGAAGCCGCCGGTACCCCAACCGCAGTTGAAGAACATGTTCGGCACCGGGGTCTTGGAGATGATCGGGCAGGCATCCGGCGTTGTGTCGACGATGCCGCCCCACTGGCGGTTCATGCGCACCCGCGACAGCACCGGGAACATCTCGACGATGGCCTGGATGGTGTGTTCGATCACCGGGTACGAACCACGCTGGCCGTAGCCGTTGTAGCCGTCGATACCGGCACCGATCACCAGGTCGCCCTTGTCGGACTGGCTGATGTAGCCGTGCACGGCGTTGGACATGATTACGCTGTCGATAATTGGCTTGATCGGCTCCGACACCAACGCTTGCAGCGGGTGGGATTCGATCGGCAGGCGGAAGCCCGCGAGCTTGGCCATATGCCCGGAGTTACCGGCGGTCACCACGCCGACGCGCTTGGCGCCGATGAAGCCTTTGTTGGTTTCCACACCGATGCACACACCGTTTTCCTTGCGGAAACCGATCACTTCGGTCTGCTGGATCAGGTCCACGCCCAACGCGTCCGCCGCCCGGGCAAAGCCCCAGGCCACGGCATCGTGACGGGCCACGCCGCCGCGACGCTGGACGGTGGCACCCATCACCGGGTAGCGGGTGTTTTTCGAGCAATCCAGGTACGGGATCTCGTCGGCCACTTGCTTGGCGGTGAGCAGTTCGCCGTCCACGCCGTTGAGGCGGTTGGCACTGACCCGGCGCTCGGAATCACGGATGTCCTGCAGGGTGTGGCACAGGTTGTAGACGCCACGCTGGGAGAACATCACGTTGTAGTTCAGGTCCTGGGACAGGCCTTCCCAGAGTTTCATCGCGTGCTCATACAGGTGGGCCGATTCGTCCCACAGGTAGTTGGAGCGCACGATGGTGGTGTTGCGCGCGGTGTTACCGCCGCCCAGCCAGCCTTTCTCGACCACGGCGACATTGGTGATGCCGTGCTCTTTAGCCAAGTAGTAGGCGGTCGCCAGGCCATGCCCGCCACCGCCGACAATGACCACGTCGTAGACTTTTTTCGGGGTCGGCGTGCGCCACATCCGCTGCCAGTTTTCGTGATGGCTGAGAGAGTGTTTGAAGAGGCCGAAGCCCGAATAGCGTTGCATAGTCATTACTCCAAAACCGACTCAGCGATAAACCGGGAAGTCCGCGCACAGGGCCGCCACTTGCTGCGCGACATTGGCCTCGACATCGGCATCGCCGAGATTGTCGAGGATGTCGCAGATCCAGCCGGCCAACGTGACGCACTGGGTAACCTTGAAGCCGCGAGTGGTCACCGCCGGGGTGCCGATGCGCAGGCCCGAGGTCACGAACGGCGACTGCGGGTCGTTCGGCACGGCGTTCTTGTTGACGGTGATGTGGGCGCGGCCCAGGGCAGCATCGGCGTCCTTGCCGGTCAGGCCCTGACGGATCAGGCTGACCAGGAACAGGTGGTTATCGGTGCCGCCGGACACTACATCGTAGCCGCGCTTGATGAACACGCCAGCCATGGCCTGGGCGTTATCGATCACTTGCTGCTGATAAGCCTTGAAACCAGGCTCCGCCGCTTCCTTGAAGCACACCGCCTTGCCGGCGATCACATGCATCAGCGGACCGCCCTGGGCGCCAGGGAATACAGCGGCGTTGAGTTTTTTCTCGATCTCTTCGTTGGCCTTGGCCAGGATCAGGCCGCCACGTGGACCGCGCAGGGTCTTGTGGGTGGTGGTGGTGACCACGTCGGCGTACGGCAGTGGGTTCGGGTACAGACCGGCAGCGACCAGGCCAGCCACGTGAGCCATGTCGACGAACAGCAGCGCACCAACTTTGTCGGCGATCTGACGGAAGCGTGGGAAGTCGAGGGTCTTGGAATAGGCAGAGAAGCCGGCCACGATCATTTTCGGCTTGTGCTCCACCGCCAGGCGCTCGACTTCGTCGTAGTCGATCAGGCCGGTGGTGGTGTCGATGCCGTATTGCACCGCGTTGTAGAGCTTGCCCGAGGACGACACCTTGGCGCCGTGGGTCAGGTGACCGCCGTGGGCCAGGCTCATGCCCAGGATGGTGTCACCGGCCTGCAGCAAGGCCAGGTACACGGCACTGTTGGCCGAAGAACCGGAGTGCGGCTGGACGTTGGCGTAATCGGCACCGAACAGTTGCTTGGCGCGCTCGATGGCCAGGGCTTCGACTTTATCGACATGCTCGCAGCCGCCGTAGTAGCGCTTGCCTGGATAACCTTCGGCGTACTTGTTGGTCAGGCCACTGCCCTGGGCCTGCATCACGCGCTTGCTGGTGTAGTTCTCTGACGCGATCAGCTCGATGTGATCTTCCTGGCGTTGCTCTTCGGCATTCATCGCCGCCAGCAGTGCATCGTCATAACCTTGAATCTGGTCTTGCTTGCTGAACATCGCATCTCTCCCAGCGGCGGCGGTGCGCCTTTCGTCTCGGTGAGGCACTGACCACCGTTCGGTCGTGCCCTTTGGATGCGATGGTATGGCTGGCGCAGGCAGGTCAAATGCCTATGGACGCCACGCAAAGGTGCGTTTACGACATGTGTTCAAAGAGTCGGGGAGCAAGGCCTGTGGGATAGCACTGTGGGAGCAAAGCTTGCTCGCGATCCAGGCACCTCGGTTCATGGGAGACCGCGTCGCTTTCATCGCGGGCAAGCCTTGCTCACACAGGGTTATGCGGCGACTTGGCGAACCGCGAGCAAGATCAGAAAGTGCGCGGGATACAGCGCATACGCCCAACGCCGCATCGCAGGCGGATGAATGCGACCCGCCTGGCGCAAAAGCACAAGCCCAAGCCATGGCGCAAACAGACACGCCAGTAAGCCGCCGATCGCCACCGCATCCCCCAGCCACGCCGCGCCATACAGCACCTGCCATTGATTGGCCGCCAGGCACACCAACCCCGGCAACACCGCGAAATACCAGGGCCGACGAAACACCAGCAGCAACACCAGCGGCAGCAGCACACCAAAGAAACCGAACATCAGCCGCGACGAAAACAGCGCCGCCAGCAGCAACGCCCCCACCGCCAGGCACCGCGCCTGCCATGTCGGCGTCTGCCAACTGCGCGCCACCAACAACCCCAGGACCAGGGTCGGCAACACATTCAGGGTGGCTGGATCGGGAAAGAACAGCCGGTAGGGTATTTCGCTCACGGCGCTGAACAGCAGCAACCAGCCCAGGTACCGCCACGGGCTCGCACCGGCCCCGGTGCGCGCCAGGTTCGCCGCCATCGCCAGGCAGAACCAGGGGAACGCCAGGCGTCCCGGCACGTACAACCAGTCGATGGAGAAACCGACATATCGCAGATGATCGAGCACCATCGCCAGCAATGCCGACCATTTGAGCAGATCCAAAGCACCGTCACGCCGACTCACGTGTACAGCGACCTGATGACTTTATGATTTTCTGACAGAAACATCCGGTGTGTTCCCCCGCTAATCTTGGGTAAAGTGCGCACCAACATGGCCACGGCGATGCGCCCCCAAGCGCGCCGAACCATGATCGACCACGGCGCTGTGGACTCAAGCACGCCGAAAACCAGGGAACGCCCCACCCGGGAATTCCGCCAGGGATCTTTACCCAGGACTCTCTATCTCAGGAGCAAGGCCATGACCGACAAGAGTCAACAGTTTGCCAGCGACAACTATTCCGGCATTTGCCCCGAAGCCTGGGCGGCCATGGAAGAAGCCAATCAGGGCCACCAGCGCGCCTACGGCGATGATGAGTGGACTCACCGCGCGGCGGATGATTTCCGAGCCTTGTTCGAAACCGACTGCGAGGTGTTCTTTGCCTTCAACGGCACGGCAGCCAACTCCCTGGCGCTGTCCTCGCTGTGCCAGAGTTACCACAGCGTGATCTGTTCGGAAACCGCCCACGTCGAAACCGACGAATGTGGCGCGCCGGAGTTCTTCTCCAACGGTTCCAAGCTGCTGCTGGCACGTACTGAAAACGGCAAGCTGACCCCCGAGGCGATCCGCGAGATCGCCCTCAAGCGCCAGGACATCCATTACCCCAAGCCACGGGTCGTGACCCTGACCCAGGCGACGGAAGTCGGCAGCGTCTACACCCCGGATGAAATCCGCGCCATCAGCGTCACCTGCAAGGAACTGGGGTTGAACCTGCACATGGACGGCGCGCGGTTCTCCAACGCCTGCGCCTTCCTCGGCTGTTCACCGGCAGACCTGACCTGGAAGGTCGGTGTGGACGTGTTGTGCTTCGGCGGCACGAAAAACGGTATGGCGGTGGGTGAGGCAATCCTGTTCTTCAACCACGACCTGGCCGTGGACTTCGACTACCGCTGCAAACAGGCCGGGCAACTGGCCTCGAAGATGCGCTTCCTCTCCGCCCCCTGGGTCGGCCTGCTGCAAAACGACGCCTGGCTCAAGCACGCCCGCCACGCCAACCACTGCGCCCAATTGCTGGCGCAACTGGTCAGCGACATTCCCGGCGTGGAACTGATGTTCCCGGTCCAGGCCAACGGCGTGTTCCTGCAACTCTCGGAACCGGCCATCGCTGCCCTCACCGCCCGGGGCTGGCGTTTCTACACCTTCATCGGCAAGGGCGGCGCACGGTTCATGTGCTCGTGGGATACGGAAGAGGCGCGAGCAAGGGAATTGGCGGCGGATATTCGGGAAGTGATGTCCATCTGACGATCGTTCCCACGCTCCGCGTGGGAACGCCTCCACGGACGCTCCGCGTTCGGCTCTTGGGGACGCAGAGCGTCCCGGGCTGCATTCCCACGCAGAGCGTGAGGAACGATCGATTTCACAGCTCTCGCGACCTGATCGTTCCCACGCTCCTGCGTGGGAATGCCTCCACGGACGCTCCGCGTTCCCCCTGCACCAAGCAGGTGTCAGAACTCGATCCGCACATCCCCTTTCGGCACGCTGCAGCACGACAGGATGTAGCCCTCGGCTTCGTCGTCCTCGGTGATCCCGCCGTTGTGATCCATCTCCACTTCCCCGCCCAGCTTCAACACCTTGCAGGTGCCGCAGATACCCATGCCGCAGGCCTTGGGGATCATCATGCCGAGCTTGGCGGCAGCGGCGTGTACGGTTTCTCCCGGCCCCACGCGAATGCTCTTGCCAGAAGCCGTGAATTCCACCAGATGCAGGTCCGCGACATCGACTTCCGGTGCGTCGGCGGCCTGTTCGGCCTGCTCCACGGCATCGGCTCGGGCTTCCGGTGGCGTGGCGCCGAAGGACTCCTCGTGATAACGCTTCATGTCGAAGCCAGCGGCTTCCAGCAGACGCTTGACCGCATTCATGTACGGCGTCGGGCCACAGCAGAACACTTCGCGCTCCAGGAAGTCCGGTGCCATCAGCTCCAGCATCTTATGGTTCAGGTAGCCGCGATAACCGGCCCAAGGCTCGCCCAGGCCATGCTTTTCACAGATCAGGTGCAAGCTGAAGTTGTCGATCCGCGACGCCATGTGTTCCAGCTCGCGGTGGTAGATGATGTCCTTGGGCGAGCGGGCGCTGTGGATAAAGGTCATGTCGACATTGGCGTTGGTGTCGTAGAACCAGCGCGCCATGGACATGCACGGCGTGATCCCCACACCACCGCTCAGGTACAGAACTTTCGGGCTCGGGAAGTCGATAGCGTTGAACAACCCCACCGGCCCGTGCACCGCCAGCTCCTGGCCTTCGTGCAGGGTATCGTGCAGCCAATTGGAAACCTTGCCCCCCGGCACACGCTTGATGGTCACCGAGAAACTGTAGGGCACCGACGGCGAACTGGAGATGGTGTAGGAGCGCATGACCGGTTGGCCTTCGATTTCCAGCTCCAGGGTGACAAACTGCCCCGGCTTGAAAAAGAACAGGATCGGCTGGTCGGCCATGAAGCAGAAGGTGCGCACATCCCAGGTTTCCTGGATGACTTTGACGCAACGTACGATATGTCGGCCATTGGCCCAGGTCTGGGTGGTGACCGGGTTCAGGAAGTTATTGGACATGCTGATCTCCACGGCCGACTGTCGGCCTTCATGAGGGCGATTGTGCGCAGGCGCCTGGGCGACCATTTACCTATCTGCGACATTCACATACTTATCGCGACCAGCCCCCAACTACCGGGGCTTGCGCGTCGGGAACAGATTGGGCCATGTCGCCCATGGATAAGGTTCGGCCCCTGCGCGGCCCCACACTCGCCTCAACAGATAAACAAAGTTTTCTGCCTTGCGTAGCACAACCGATTAGTCATTTTCACCGGCTCCGCTTAGAGGGCCACGAGGATAAAACGATGGACACCACTACCCTGAGCCTGGGCGATCCGCTGGAACCCGCACGCAAGGCCACCGCGCAAATGCTGCAAGAGCGCGAGCGCACCTTTTCGCTACCGCAGCCGTTCTACTCCGATGAGCGTCTGTTTGATATCGACATGCAGGAAATCTTCCAGAAAGAGTGGTTGATCGCCGGCATGACCTGCGAAATCCCGGCCAAGGGCAACTACCTGACCCTGCAAGTCGGCAAGAATCCGATCATCGTGATTCGCGGCGCCGATGGCGTGGTGCATGCCTTCCATAACGTCTGCCGTCACCGTGGTTCGCGGCTGTGCACCAGCGACAAAGGCAAGGTCGCCAAGCTGGTTTGCCATTACCATCAGTGGACCTACGAGCTGGACGGTCGCTTACTGTTCGCCGGCACCGAGATGGGCGCCGACTTCGACATGAAACAGTACGGCCTCAAGCCTGTGAACGTGAAGACCGCCGGTGGCTACATCTTCATCAGCCTGGCGGAAAACCCGCCAGCCATTGACGATTTCCTGTCGACCCTGTCCCATTACATGGAACCCTACGACATGGAAAACACCAAGGTGGCGGTGCAAACCACCTTGATGGAAAAAGCCAACTGGAAGCTGGTACTGGAAAACAACCGCGAGTGCTACCACTGTGGTGGTTCGCACCCGGAATTGCTCAAGACCCTGCTGGAGTGGGACGACGTCACCGACCCGCGCGCCGACCAGGCGTTCAAGGACCACGTGGCCGCCTCCGCCGCCGCCTGGGAAGCCGAGAAGATCCCTTACGCCCACGCCAGTTTCGGCCTGCGTAACCGTATCGTGCGCATGCCGCTGCTCAAGGGCACCGTGTCGATGACCATGGACGGCAAGCAGGGCTGCGCCAAGCTGATGGGCCGCATCAAGAACCCAGACCTGGGCTCGATGCGCATCCTGCACCTGCCGCACTCGTGGAACCACTGCATGGGCGACCACATCATCGTGTTCACCGTGTGGCCGATCAGCGCCCAGGAAACCATGGTCACCACCAAGTGGCTGGTGCACAAGGACGCAGTCGAAGGGGTGGACTACGACGTCGAACGCATGCGCCAGGTCTGGGACGCCACCAACGACCAGGACCGTCGCCTGGCCGAAGAAAACCAGCGCGGTATCAACTCCACCGCCTACCAGCCTGGCCCATACTCCAAGACCTATGAGTTCGGCGTGGTGAACTTCGTCGACTGGTACAGCGAGCGCATGCTCAACAACCTGGGGGCCGAGCCGGCACCGTACCTCAAGGGCGTTCCGGTCCAGGGCTAGGATCAAAAGCATCGCGAGCAAGCTCGCTCCCACAAGGGATCTTCTGCGCACCGAAGACCCAATGTGGGAGCGAGCTTGCTCGCGATAGCGGTCTAATATTCACCTACTACTTGGAAGACCACCGCACACTGCCATCCTCCCCATAAAACGTCTCGACAATCTCCTCCCCCTTCAACTGCACCTTCACATAACCGTTCAATACCCGCTCCGGATACGCCTCGTCCCCCGCCAACTGAGTCTCCGACCACAACACCCGGGCATGCCCGTTCAGCTCACTGGTGGTGCCATAGGGAATCGCCCCGTGCCCGGCGCAGCGCGCGTGCAATCCGCCTTGCGGCGCGTAGCAGATACCGTTGTGCAAATGCCCCCAATACCAGTAATCCGGCTCACGCCCAAGGGCATCGCACACCGGTTGGTAAAGCGCGGTCTTGTTGTGCCCGGAAATGTCGAAGCCCTGGTGATGACTGAGCACCATGAGCTTCTTGCGCTTGGGCAGGGTTTTCATCCACTCGATCTGCTGTGTATTGAGGGTGCCGTCCATGTACAGGTTCATGGCATCCGAGGCATAGGCGCTGTCCAGGCCGACCACCAGCCAGTCATCGTTGTACAAGGCAAAGTAACTGGTGCCTTGCTGCACCGGGAAACGCTTGGCCAGCTCCTTGAAATAGCCATGGGCGCCACTGTACATCTCGTGGTTGGAATTGAGGGTGAACGAGCCACGCTTGCCCTGGGGCCAGCCGACCATGTCGACGTCTTCCTGGGAATGGGTCCCGGCGTAATACACATCGCCCAGATGGATGGTGAAATCGGCCTGGGCCAATTGCATCTGATTGGCCACGGCCACCGCCGGTGCATGGCTGTCGAATGGCCCGGTGCCCCAGTCGCCGGCGATGGCCAGCACCACGTCGCTGTCCATCTTCACCAATGCAGGGTTGGTGGCGAACGTCGCGTGGTGACGCAGGTTCTCGATCCACTTGAGCAGCGCCTCGCTCCACAGCAGGTCCAGCAGTTCCCATTTGCGGCAGCCGAGCAAGGTGCCGTCCTTGAGTACCCGGGTCGGCAGTTCGTCCTCGCTTTGTGGCAAGGGCGTGGCGTTGCCGATCTTCAGGATCGACAGACCGTGGGCCAGTTCCCAGGGCACGGCGGGCTCGTCGTCCGGCAAATCGCCGTGTTCAATGACGTGCCGGGCTTGATCGTGGCCTCGCTGCAGCAGCTTGACGATGGCCTGGAATTCCTCGGGCTCCAAGTCATTGACCAGTTTTTTCCAGGACATCTCCAGCCGCGTGACCAACCCGTGCAGGCGGACTTTGACCTTGTCGAACTCATGTTCCCAATGGTGCAGTAATGACATGTGAACGCTCCTTCGCAATGCCCTGGGCTACAGGGTTTTCATGAATTCGATCAGGGCCCGTTTGTCGACGTCCGACAGCTGGGTGCCATACAGGTGGCCGCCGTTGTGGTTGCCTTCCAGGCGGGTGTCGTATTTGAAATCCGCCGACGCCTTCATCTGCGCGCCGCTGGTGATGAAGCCGACCTTCTCCGGGTCGTAGATGTCGGAGCCGGTGTAGAACACCTGCGGACGTTGCTCCGGCGGTTGCAGCAAATCCCACAGGGTCGGCACCGAACCGTTGTGCAGGTATGGCGCGCGCAGCCAGACGCCGTCGGTGGGCGTGTTGCTGTAACTCTGGGTCTTGCGGTAGGCGCCGAAGTCGAACGGTGGTTTCTTGAAGCCGTGGAACGCCGTCACCAGGCCCGTGGTAAAGGAGTTCAGGCGATGAGGGTCGGTGCCCAACTGGTCGATGTTGGTGGTGACCTGGCCAGTGTCGCTGCGGCCGAAGTCATGGCAACCGGCGCAGTTCTTCTCCCAGATCGGTTTGCCCTGGGCGACTTTCGCCTGGTCCAGGGCGAACGGCCAGGCGGGTGCCTTGTGGCCCAACAGCCAATTGGTCACCCGATTGAAACTCGGCGGCAGCACCGATTGCGGGGTCGCGCCCACGGCCATGGCCGCGGCGTAATTGCGCTCGTGGATCTTGTTGTTATTGCCGTCCCAATGCAGATACATCGACTCGCGAGGTTTCTGGTTCCAGACCTGCGGCAGATCCACGGTGCCGATGGTGGAGTCATCCGGGAAGCCGAACACCACCATTTTGGTCGGATTGAAGGTATCGGTCCGCCCAGGCCCCTGGGCCGGACGCAGTTTTTGCCAGGCGTACGCCTGCTTCTGCTTGAGCAGCGCACTCTTGGCCATCGGGATGATCAGGTAACGGTTGTACAGCTTTTCGAAAAAGCCCAGTTGGAACTTGCTGTTGATCGCCGCCATCACCGCATCTGGAGTGAATTTCGGGTCGCTGGCGCAATCGTAGGCAAACCACTGGAAGGCTTGCAGTTGCAAGGTATTGGCCGGCGCGGTGGCGACCGGAATCGCTACGTCGCTGGCATTGGCCCGGTAGGAGCCGGTGTGACACAGGGCACAGTTGGGCTCCACGGTGGGGTAACCGAGCTGCCGCTTGGCCATGCCGATGGGCAGGTCGTTACCATTCTCATAGAGGAACCCGAACACCTCGTAGCCGCCCGGCTTGGGCAGCTTTTCCGGGCACATCTGCGGCAGTACGGCGAACAGGTAATAGGGGATTCGCGCCTCGATGCCCAGGCCAATGGCGGCATATTTGTAATGGTCCTCGTCGGAGGCGAAGTCCGGCTGCGGCACTTCCCGGATCATCTGGTACCAGGTCTGGTAGCCGATGAAGCCCAACAGCAACAGCACCACCAACGTGCCGACCTTGAAAGCGTGGCTCTGCCAGCGCCGTGCCCAACCGGCGCGCCATTCCCGCCACCCGGCGCAGAGCAAGGCCAGCGGACGATTGGCCACCGGGCTGCCCAGGTATAGCAACACGCCCAGGATCAGGAACATGCTCAGGTCGCCCATCAACATCGGCACGAACAATGGGCCCTGGTTGTTGGTGTTGATCAAGTAGATCCAGAACACCACCGCCACCAGCCGTGACAGCACGCACAACCACGAATGCACCACGAAACGCGGCGCGTTGAACCCCGAGGGCATGTAGAACAGGCTGATCCCCACCAGCAACATGCCGGTGTTTTCCAGCCAGGGATCGGACAGCACGGGGGGCAGGCCGAGCATGGACGTCAGCAACGCCGGCGCGAACAGCGCCGGGATCGCGAAGAACATGTTCATGACAATCCCGATCCAGATGACGCGTTGGAACCAGCGGATGTAAGTATTCATGGGCATCCTTTTTCCTTATTCCTGACTCACGAGATACGGCGTTCTGGTGATTGCCATCGCGAGCAAGCTCGCTCCCACACTGGATGTGTGGCGTGCCAAATTCAGCGGCACATACCCCCCTGTGGGAGCGAGCTTGCTCGCGATGCAGTCGACTCGGTCTTGAGTCAACCGAGCGCCGTCTTCTCCAGGTGTTCAAGGATGAGCGGATACACATCCACCACCGCATCCTTGCCGAAGATGCAGTCGATGTGGCCGTAGCCCGGCACCTCGTGGCGGCTGAACAACTGCGGGCCGTGCATATCGCAGAGTCGCTCGTAGGTCTTGAGGGTGCTTTGCGGCAGGTAGCACTGGTTGTCGGCGCCGCTGATGAAGCAGATCGGCAACTTCAGCCGATCGAAATGCGGCATGTAGACGTCGTTGCCCTTGAAGTCCACCAGGTGCCCCTTGCGCACGATCAGCGCCAGGTGTTCGAAGGTGTGCATGTTCGACTCGCCGAACAATTCATGAAGGTTGTCGTGCAGGGTTTCATTGAGGGTGTCGTGGCGATACAGCGAGGCATACATGAACGTGATGCGGTGGCAGACCGGGTTGGTGCAGTAGCCCTGGGCCTCGATCCGGGCATACCCATTGAGAGCCTTGTCGTAGAGCTTGTTGAACCAGTTTTCCTTGGTGTCGGCGTACGCCGTGAGGGATTTGATGCCGATGGCGTCGAGCATTCCTGGCAAGTGCAGGCCGGCTTTCAAACCGGTCGCCGTGGCGACCACCGTATCGGCGGCGATCTGTGAGCAGACCACCGAGCGTACCCCTTGCAACCCCGCCAGCATCGACATGAAGAAGGTCGTCGCGCCATAGCAATGCACCACGCACTGCACGTCACGGGCCAGGGTCGCTTGCTGGATCTGCTCGATGGCTGCCTTGAAGTCGTACTGGGCCACCTGGTCGCCGTTCCATTCATGCTTGCTGGCCGGCAGCAGGATGCTCACCCGCAGGTCCAGCAACCAGACGTCGTACTCGTGCTTGCACAGGTACTCCAGCAAGTTGGTCTGGATAGTGTCGGTGGAGAAGATATTCGACCCCACGCCCAAGCCGTGAACCAACATCACCGGGCCCTTGGTGCCCGCCTGGTACCGGGTCAGGCGCAGCTCGACGTTGTCTTCGGTCTGGAAAAAATGCACGGTCGGCGCCGGTGCGTCCAGCGGCCGTTTGAGCCGCGGTGGCGCGTCGGGGTTGAAGTAGATATCGCCAGCGAACACCCCGCCATAGCTCTCCCACAAGATCCCGGCGAAGAACTTGCCGAACCGCGCCAGTGCTTCCACGCGCTCGCGCTCGTTGCGGGCGTTGAGCACTTTCATGGTGGTCATCTGCTTGGCGAAGTCGGCCGGCAGGATGTGCATCACCCCCGAGCCGATCACCGCACCGCTCTTGTCCGGCCCGCGATACAGCGTGACATACAGGGTGCTGGTGTCAGGCCAGATGTTCAGCACGCCGTCATCCTCGGGCACGGTCTTGAAGGCGCTGAAGTAGTAGTCGCTGCCGTCTTCGGCGGTCAGTTTCATGTCGTAGTTCATGTGCCGCACGCCGACCTGTTCCTGGTATTGCTCGAACAGGTTGAACACCCCATTGCTGGCGACCAGCGGCTTGGGCGAAAGCAGTGGCGCATCCAGCGTGCCCACCAGGGTCGCGGCGTGTTCCGGCTCCTTGATCAGGCGATTGAGGTCGGCGGCAGTAATGGTCAGGGTGAACTCGATGGACGAGTTGTCGGCCTTGCCGCGCTTGGCCGCCGCTTCATAGACCTTGAGGTCGGTGCCCTGGGGCTGGGTGAAGGCTGTGGAAAAGTAGCCCTTCATGGTTTCGGTGAACTGCACGCCGAGGGTCGGTGCCGCCACTGGTTTGCGCGGGGCCGAAGGCAGCGTGTAGTCGATGATCCAGCCCCGGTCAGCCGCCAGCAGCCCCATGTTGCGCTCGCTCACCGCCGAGATGGTCAACAACGGATTGACCGCCAGGGACGTCGGGATCACCGCACCGTCGGACACATACAGGCCGGGGTAGACATCCGTACCGCTGGCGCCGCTGAACACCTGGCCTTTGTGGTTGACCACGCCTTGCGTCGCGTCTTCACCCATCACGCAGCCGCCCAGTGGGTGCACCGATACAATGCTGTGCTTGAGCAGCTTGGTCCAGATCGGGTTCTCGACCCAGATCCCGCCCAGGGCCTTGGTGCATTGGTGCAGGCGCTCATTGCCGAGGGTAACGTTTTCCTGTTCGCCGACGCCGGGCCAGTCGATGCGCAATTGGTCCTTGTTGTCGAGCACCATGCGCCCCTCGCCGTTGTCATGGCTCATGATCAGGTAGGTCTGCATGTTATGCAGCGCGCCGTGATAGGGCCCACGCAGGAAGCTTTCGGCCTCCCGGCCTTTGTATTTGAGGCTGGCCCCGAAACCGGTGTCGGTGGGCACGCCGATCATCTCGGCGAACGCTGCCATGCTCGGCACCATGGGCCGGCCGAGCGCGCCGGGGATCGAGCCTTCCTCGATGACCATGCGGCTGCGCCGGTCGCCCTCGGTGCGCATGTCGATGATCGACGTGATGCAGGGCCCCACTGGCTCCAGTTCCTTGGCCGAGTGAGCGCCGAAGCCAATACCGTTGATGGTCTGGTCGCAGTTGTGGCCGAAGCCGAGAATGTCGCCGTTGCCACTCATGTTCTCGCCCAATTGGCTGGACATCGCCAGCCCTTTATCCCGGGAACGCAACATGATCTCGGTGGAACCCAGAGTTCCGGCGGACACCACCACGATGTCGGCCCGCACGAACAACGTCGGCGCCGAGAACATCTCGCGACCGCTGTCCAGGTACTGGAAGTGCACGATCCAGCCGTCACCGTCACGCTCCAGGTGCCGCACCTCGGCCTGGCAGAAAATTTCCGCACCGTGGTTCCAGGCATCTGGCAGGTAATTCATCAACGTGGTGTTCTTGGCCTTGTTGTTACAGCCCGAGACGCAATCACCACAGCCGTTGCACGGCAACTGCTCGACACCAACGTGGTTGAGGTTGTTGGGCAGCTTGTCGAAGGTCACGTTGATCGGCGGCTTGTAGAAATGCGCGCCTTGCTTGAGGTAATCGGCCGACTTCTTGTGGGCGTCGAGCTTGGGCAACTTCGGCGACGAATCCGGATACGGATTGGGCTTGAGCATCTCCCGGGCCCGCGCATAGCCCTCCTTGAGCAACGTATCGCGGTGTTCACGCACCGCCAACGGCCAGCGCGGATCATCGAACACACCAGGTTCCGGCTCCAGCGAAACGTTGGCGTTGATCAGCGAAGTGCCGCCCAGGCCACAACCGACCACCACGTTCTGCTGGGCGTTGACGTGCAGGTCGAACAGCCCGGTGCGCGAACCGATATGACCCTCCGGATCATGCACCTGCAGCTCCTCAGTAGCCGCAAGCATGGTGTTGGGGTATTCGCCGGGCTGGATCTCCCGGCCACGCTCCAGCAGGCACACCTTGCGCCCCGCTCGGGACAGGCGTGAGGCGGCAATACCGCCGCCATAGCCCGAACCAATGACGATAACGTCGTAATGCTCCTGGATGTCGCTGATGGGGGTCGAGATTCGTGTCATGTTCAAGTCCTCTCAGGCAGATGGGGCAACTCTGCGGTTGCCTGCAAATTGACAGGCGCACGAACGCCTGGCCGCTATCCCTCGGGGGCGAGCGGCAGTAAGCGGTATTACGGAGGAAACTCAGGTATTGATCAGGGCGCTATAGCCGCGCACGCTGGTTGACGGCGCGTCGGCGAGGGCGCTTGGGCAGCGAGGTGGGACGCGTCGGAACGCACGTCATAGGAGAAAACAAATAGGTGCGGGGGGGCTGGCTATCCATCATGCGTTCTCCCTGAACCTGATATGGATAAAATCGCGTTGTGTCCTTGTGCCATGAGTGAAGACAGGTGACAGACCCACGTCAAGGCAGCTACTTAGAAGTGTATGAAATTTGATCTATCGCGTTTTGAACTAAGCCCGCCGGGGCCTACAGCCTTTCGCAAACAAGTTATCCACATGGCCACCCACAGCAAATGGGGACAAGTGCCTCGACCGTCGGATTTTTCTTTCGATAAAGCCAAGAAAAACCGTGACTTATGAACAATGACGGTTTTTACGGCGCGCAGGTCAATTATTGATCAGATGCCTGAAAGGCTTGCCAGGCCTGGGGTGTGGAGGACAGCGAACACCTTATCCACAGAAGCGCCAACAGTGTTTGGGGGTAATTCTGATGATTCTGTGGAAAACCTCTTTAACGGCTTATAAATCGGGGTTCCGCTGGGATTTATCGGGTAAAAACAAGGAACTGATCATTTAATGATCAATTCATTGAAAGCCTCGCTCCGTATGGCTTGTAGAGGACAGCGAACATCTTATCCACAGAAGCGCCAACAGAGATTGGGGGCAAGTATGGGGCTGCGCCCAAGCTTATTCACAAATAAAACCCAGTAAAAACCGTGGGTTAGGCTGGTTGTTTTTTAAGCGCTCGCTTGGAGGGCCTGATCTGCGTGGGGTGTGGCGAGGGGCGAACAGGTTATCCACAGAGGCGCACACAGGGAATGTGGGTAAACGCATAACCCCTGTGGGAGCGAGCTTGCTCGCGATGATCGACTAGCCGTCACCCTCATCGTTACCTGACAGACCGCTATGGCGAGCAAGCTCGCTCCCACAGGAGTCTCTTGGCTTCAGAACAACCCGCCGTGACGGTTAAGGCCGATGCATCAGATACGCCTCCCCCGTCACCCGAATCATCGGATGCGGGACAACCTGGCAGGTTTTGACGATGCCAAAGCCATGGCGCTCATAAAAGCGTCGGGCACCGGTGTTCGCGGCATAGTCGATCAGGCTCAGGCCATTGAGTGCCAGTTGATCGGCACGCTGTTGCGCCCGCTCGAGAAAGCGCACGCCGAGCCCCTTGTTACGCCAGCCTTCATGCAGGGCCAGGCTCGATATATAGAGGGTATCGGGGACCTCCATGTCGGCGTAGGGCGCCAGGATCGGATCAGTGACGGGAGCCGCCAGCGGATCCTCACGCGTCACGTAACAGTGCATCATGCCGATGACCCGGCCATCGGCCTGGGCAACAAGACAATTCTGGTAGGAAAAATCGACATTTTCTCGGGCGTAACGAGCAGCCCCCACCTCCAGGAGGTCCTGCCCCGGCTCCGCCAACTGGCTCCAGATGTAATCCGACGCGCCCTCTGAGGAAATCCGGAATAGACGAGCGATCTCGCGGGTATCCGTGGGCAAGGCCGGGCGAAATTCAACTTCCATCGATGTAGCTCCGTTAGCGATCAAAGGCATTTTTTCACGCGCAGATCTGAGGCCCGACAACACGCCGGACCAGCGGTTTTATGGCCGGATGTTGCAGCAGGTCAGACTGATCATTTTTTGAACGCGGCCTTGAAAGGCCTGATTGGCGCGGTGTCCGGACAGGGCCGAACAGGTTATCCACAGAGGCGCGCACAGCGATTGTGAATAAACCTGAATGCCCCTGTGGGGGCAAGCTTGCTCGCGATGACGGACCAGCAGTCGCCATCATCGCCAGCCGACAGACCGCTATCGCGAGCAAGCTCGCCCCCACAGGGATTCAAGGTGATTCTGGACTCAGCGAACCACCCCTTCCTCAACCAGCAACTTGAGAATCGCCTCGGCGCCCGCCTCCGGGCTCAGGCCCTTGAGCACTTGCCCGCCTCCACCGCTGGCCTTGGCCGTGGCGGCCTTCATGCGGTCCGCGCCGCTCTTGGCCTTGATCACTTTCAGGCGTTTGGGACGTGGCTTGGCCGGTTGCAGGGTCGCCACTGCCAACAAGGTGTCATCGACAACCTCAACCTCTTCAGCGTGCAAGGCGCCGCGCCGCGCCGGGCCGTAGGCACTTTGCCGAGGTTTCGGTGCGGCGTTATCCACAGTGGCCAGGAATGGCAGGCGTACTTTGAGACGGCGCCGTTGGCCACGGGGCAAGGCTTGCAGCACCAAGGCCACGCCGTTGTCGATGGATTCGACCTGAGCCAACCCCACCACCAGCGGCCAGCCAAGGTTTTCCGCCAACAGAAATGGGAGCATGCCCGAGCCTTCACCGGTTTCCGCCTGGCTGCCGGTGAGCACCACTTGGGCGCCAACGTCGCGCAGGTAATCGGTCAGGGCCGGCAGTGCGTCGGCGCCCGCAGGGTTTTCCAACACATGGAGTTCGTCCAGGCCCATGCCCAAATAGGCGCGCAGGGCCGGTTCGGCCACGTCGCCGGCGTGCAGCACTTGCAGGTCATTGCCGGCCAGTTGCAGGCCCAGTTCCACAGCCCGGGCATCCTGCTCGGCACGGCGGGGCCGACCGGAGGTGGGGTGGGCGCCGATGGATACGAGGCTGATCACTTGGGTACTCATCAACTTGTCCTTCTTAAGCCGCATCGCGCTTGGCTTCGTTGCGGTAAGCCTCTACCGCCGCGATCAAGGCCTGGAGAATCGCCGCACTGTCGCCGATCACCGACAGGTCTGCCCGTTTGATCATGTCGCAGCCCGGGTCGAGGTTGATCGCCACCACCTTGTCGCAGGCACCGATGCCTTGCAGGTGCTGGATCGCCCCGGAAATCCCTACGGCCACGTAGACCCGCGCCGTGACCCAGGTGCCGGACGCGCCGACCTGACGGTCGCGGGCCATGAAACCATCGTCCACCGCCACCCGCGAGGCGCCTTCGGTGGCGCCCAGGGCCGCAGCGGTTTTGTGGAAAAGATCCCAGTCCTTGACCCCGTTACCGCCGGAGAAAATGAATTCGGCTTCGGCCATCGGGATCGCCCCCGGGTCCACCGCCACCGCGCCAAGATCCTCAATGCGCGACAAACTGCGCGCCACACTTGTGGATAACTCCACCGGCAGGGCTTCGTGACGGGTTTCGCTGACCGGCTCGGCACATTCGGCCGCCGCCAGGATCAAGCGCGCCAATGGCCGGGCCAGGTCTTGCAGGCCGGCACCGGCACGGCCAATGCACTCCTCGCCCTTGACCTGCCAGACCCGCGTCGCCGGGCGTTCGCCCAGAGCCGCAGCCAGACGCCGGCCCAGCTCACCGCCACCGGTGCGGCTGTCGGGCAGCAGCCAATGGCGTGGATTGAATTGGTTATCCACAGCCCGCAGGCCCTGCACCCGTTGTTCCGGCGCATAACCGCTGAATTGCTCGCCCGCCAATACCAGCAAGCGGTCGACACCGGCGGTGGCGAAAGCGTTTTCCTTGTGCTCACCGAAGACCACTGCCAGGACCGCACCGTCGGCACCGGCCAATTGATGGGCCAGGCCTAGCAGATCGCGGTCGTGACTGCTGAGGCGGCCACCAACCATGTCCGGCACCACACTGATGTAGAACGCTGGTTGTGGCACTTGATGCAGTGGCAGTTGCACCTCTGCGGCGGCGGTACGCTTGCTCGCGCCACCCTGCTGGGCACCGCTGCGGTCGATGCGTTTGATGCCGTTGGGGCCGATGAAACCCACACCGTGGACATTCTTGCGGATGACGCCGTTGGGCCCCATCCAGCTGTGTTGCACCGGCTGCATGGCTGCGTGCAGCGGGTGCAGGCGGTTGCGGGCGATCCACTCGGCGCGAGGGTCGCGGCGGATGATGTCGCTCATTAATGCACCTCCGCAGGTTCACGTTTGGCCGGGGTCACGGGCTTGCTCGGTGGCGCGTCTTCGAGCAGGGCGTCGGCCACCAGTTCGGCGATGTCCTTGATCATCGGTCGTGGCTCGACCACGCCTTCGAGCATCGCGGTGCATTGTGGACAACCCACGGCCACCAGCTCGGCGCCGGTTTCGCGGATGTCTTCCATGCGCATGTCGGGAATCCGCTGCTTGCCCGGGATGTCGGTGATCGGCGCACCGCCGCCACCGCCGCAGCAACGCGAGCGGAAACCGGAACGCTGCATTTCCTTGACCTCGATACCCAGCGCACGCAGCACTTGGCGTGGCGCCTCGTATTCGCCGTTGTAGCGGCCCAGGTAGCACGGGTCGTGATAGGTCACGCTGTCGCCCTTGTGCTGGCCGAGGCTGAGGGCACCAGCGTCGATGATCTCCGCCAGGTAGGTGCTGTGGTGCTGCACCAGGTAGTTGCCATCGAAAGCGCCGTATTCGTTTTTCAGCACGTGGAAGCTATGGGGGTCGCAGGTGACGATGCGATTGAAACTGTACTTGGCCAGGGTCTGGATGTTGCGTTTGGCCAACAGCTGGAAGGTCGCTTCATCGCCCAGGCGCCGGGCCACATCGCCGCTGTCGCGCTCTTCGAGACCGAGCACGGCGAAGTCGACTTTTGCGGCCTTGAGCACTTTGACGAAGGCACGCAGGGTGCGTTGGTTGCGCATGTCGAAAGCACCGTCGCCAACCCAGAACAGCACGTCGGTAGACTTCTTCTCGCTGAGCAGATTGAGGTTCAGGTCCGCCGCCCAGTTCATCCGCCCACCCGGGGCGAAACCACCCGGGTTGTCGGTGGCGATGAGGTTTTCCAGGACCTCGGCGCCCTTGTTCGGCGTGGCGCCCTTTTCCAGGGTCAGGTGCCTGCGCATGTCGACGATGGCATCGACGTGCTCGATCATCATCGGGCATTCCTCGACACAGGCCCGGCAAGTGGTGCACGACCATAGTGTCTCGGCGTCCACCAGGCCGTTGACGATTGGCTGATGGGGATTACCAGCGTGTTCGCCCACCGGTTTACCGGGGTACGGGCTACCGGCGAATTTCGCATCGGTGCCGCCGGCCAGGCCGACGACCATGTCCTGGATGAGTTTCTTCGGGTTCAGCGGCTGACCGGCGGCAAAGGCCGGGCAGGCGGCTTCGCACTTGCCGCATTGCACGCAGGCATCGAAACCGAGCAATTGATTCCAAGTGAAATCCTTGGGTTTCTCGACGCCCAGCGGCGCAGCGGGGTCGCTCAGGTCCAGCGGCTTGAGGCCGGTGGAACGGCCACCGCCAAAGCGCTCGGCACGACGGTGCCAGGCCAGGTGTAGCGCACCGGCGAAGGCGTGTTTCATCGGCCCGCCCCAGGTCATGCCGAAGAACATCTCCGACACGCCCCAAAGCACGCCCAGGCCCAGCAATACCACCAACACCCAGCCACCGAAGTCCGCTGGCAGGATCCCGGCCACCGGCAAGGTCACCAGGAAGAAGCTGATGGAAAATGCGAACAGGCTTTTCGGCAGGCGCATCCATGGGCCTTTCGACAGCCGTGACGGCGGGTTGCGCCGGCGCAGGGCGACGAAAATCGCGCCGCTGAACATCAGCAGCGTGGCGAACAGCAAGGCATAGCCAAGGATGCGGCTTTGCAGGCCGAAGCCGTGCACCAGAATCGCCAGTACCGCCGCCAGCACAAAGCCGCCCGCCGTGGCGACGTGGGTGTTGGCGATGTATTTGTCCCGCGCCACTACGTGGTGCAAGTCCACCATGTAGCGCTTGGGCATGGCGAAGAGACCGCCGATCAGGTCGACCTTGGACGGTCGGCCCCGGCGCCACATGTTCACCCGCCGCAAGGCGCCAAGGACCGCGAGGCCCAGGGCAGCGAACAGCAGGATGGGGAGAAGGGTGTTCAACATAGGTGTTGCTCCCAAAGACCTCAGGGTCTTGCAGGTCGAGATGCCTTACTCGGTGCCTGTGGGAGCGAGCTTGCTCGCGATTGCATTCTGTCAGTCCCATTTGCATTGACTGACCCACCGCTTTCGCGAGCAAGCTCGCTCCCACAGGATCATGTGCAAGCCGTTAGAAATCCTTGCACAGCCGCAAAGCGTCGTAGATGGCGGCGTGGGTATTACGCTGGGCCACACAGTCGCCGATGCGGAACAGCAGGTAGCCCTCGCCGCTCTGCTCCAGGCACGGTTGCGGCTTGATCGCGAACAGGGCTTCGACGTCGATCTGGCCCTTGTTGCGCGAACCTTCCTTGAGCGCGTAGTAGATTTCCTCGTCCGGCCGCACGCCGTTTTCCACCACCACCTGGTCCACCACGCGCTCTTCCTTGGCACCGGTGTATTCGTTCTCCAGCACCGCCACCAGCTTGTCGCCTTCGCGGTAGACCTTCTCCAGCATCATGTCCCCGGTCATGATCACTTCCTTGGGGTACATGCTGCGGTAGTAGGTAGGGAACGACGTCCCGCCAATCGCCACGCCCGGCTTGATGTCGTCGGTGACGATCTCGACCTGGCTGCCCTTGTCGGCGAGGAAGTCGGCCACCGACATGCCGGTGAATTCGCAAATGGTGTCGTAGACCAGCACGTTCTTGCCCGGTGCAACCTTGCCGTCGAGCACGTCCCAGCTGCTGACCACCAACCCTTCGGCGGCGCCCCAATGCTCGTTCTGCTCCAGGTTCGGATGCCCGCCGACGGCCAGCACCACCACGTCCGGACGCAAGTCCATGATGGTCGCCGCATCAGCCGCCACGCCCAGGCGCAAGTCGACTTTCAGCCGCGCCAGTTCCAGTTGGAACCAGCGGGTGATACCGGCGATCTGGTCCCGTTGCGGGGCTTTCGAAGCGGTGGTGATCTGTCCACCGATGAATTCCTTCTTCTCGAACAGGGTCACGTCATGCCCGCGCTCGGCGGCGACACGCGCCGCTTCCATCCCGGCCGGGCCGGCACCGACCACCACCACCTTGCGTTTCGGCCCGGTGGACTTCTCGATGATGTGCGGCACGCCCATGTATTCACGGGAGGTCGCGGCGTTCTGGATACACAGCACATCCAGGCCCTGGTACTGACGGTCGATGCAGTAGTTGGCACCGACGCATTGCTTGATCTGATCGATCTGGCCCATCTTGATCTTGGCGATCAGGTGCGGGTCGGCGATATGGGCGCGGGTCATGCCGACCATGTCGACGTAACCGCCCTCCAGAATCCGCGTGGCCTGGTTCGGGTCCTTGATGTTCTGTGCGTGCAGCACCGGGACCTTGACCACTTCCTTGATACCGGCGGCCAGGTGCAGGAACGGCTCCGGTGGATAACTCATGTTCGGGATGACGTTGGCCAGGGTGTTGTGGGTGTCGCAGCCCGAGCCCACCACGCCGATGAAGTCCAGCATGCCGGTGTCATCGTAGTACTTGGCGATTTGCTTCATGTCCTCATGGGACAGACCGTCCGGGTGGAATTCGTCACCGCAGATACGCATGCCCACGCAGAAGTCGTCACCGACCTCGGCGCGCACGGCTTTCAACACTTCCAGGCCGAACTTCATCCGGCCTTCGAAAGTGCCGCCCCATTCGTCGGTACGCTTGTTGACCCGTGGGCTCCAGAACTGGTCGATCATGTGCTGGTGCACGGCCGACAGCTCGACGCCGTCCAGGCCACCGGCCTTGGCGCGCTTGGCGGCGCTGGCGTAGTTGCCGATCACCCGCCAGATTTCTTCCGGCTCAATGGTCTTGCAGGTGGCGCGGTGCACCGGCTCACGTACGCCGGACGGCGACATCAGGGTCGGCCAGTTGAAACCGTCCCAGCGCGAGCGCCGGCCCATGTGGGTAATCTGGATCATGATCTTGGCGCCATGCTTGTGCATGGCGTCGGCCAGGTTCTGGAAATGCGGGATGATGCGGTCGGTGGACAGGTTCACCGAACTCCACCATTCCTGCGGGCTGTCGATGGCAACCACCGAGGAGCCCCCGCAGATCGCCAGGCCGATACCGCCCTTGGCCTTCTCTTCGTAATACTTCACGTACCGATCGGTGGTCATGCCGCCGTCGGTGGCGTAGACCTCGGCGTGGGCGGTGCTGAGCACGCGGTTGCGGATGGTCAGTTTGCCGATCTGGATCGGCTGGAACATTGCTTCAAAGGCCATGGTGCGATCCTCGACTTACAACGGCTTGACGATGAACAGGCCGTCGTCGTGGCCTTCTTCGGAACCGCCGTAGACCTGCTCGGCCACGGTGCGGATCGAACTGCCACGGGCGGCGAGGATCTGGTCCATGGCGCCGGCGAACCAGCCGGTGAACATGTAGTCGACCTTGCGTCCGACCTTGCCGTACACATAGACGAACGCCGAGTGTTCGAGCTTGACGCTAGCGGTGCCTTTGTCGAGGTCGATGTCCTGGATCTTGAACAGGCCCCAACCACGCTGGGACAAGCGCTTCATGTAGTGCTCGAATACCGCGACGCCTTCCAGGCCGTGGCATTCGGCTTCTTTTTCACACCAATGCCAGGCGGACTTGTAGCCGGCCTTGTAGAGAATCTCGGCGTAGGCTTCGGCACCCAGCACTTCTTCGATGCCCATGTGGTTATTGACGAAGAAGTGACGCGGCACGTAGAGCATCGGCAGGGCGTCGGAGGTCCAGACACCGGTTTCACTGTCGACTTCGATAGGCAGTTGGGGGGCGATTTTGGCCATGAAAACTTGACTCCGGAAATGCGTGGTGTGCCTGCGGCGCTGAGGGCCGCAGGTAAAGGATTCGGCGGTGCGGTGGCGGTTATTCGCCCCAGACGTCCTTCAGGACGTTGACCCAGTTCTCGCCCATGATCTTGCGTACCACCCGCTCAGGATGGCCGCGCTTGAGCAGCGTCTCGGTGAGGTTCGGGAACTCGCCCACGGTACGGATACCCAGCGGGTTGATGATCTTGCCGAAGCTGGTCAGACGACGGGCGTAGCCCTTGTCGTGGGTCAGCATTTCGAAGAAGTCCTGGCCATGGCCCTGAGTGAAGTCGGTGCCGATGCCGATGGCGTCTTCGCCGACGATGTTCATGGTGTATTCGATGGCTTCGGCGTAGTCGTCGATGGTCGAATCGATGCCTTTGGCCAGGAACGGCGCGAACATGGTTACGCCAACGAAGCCGCCGTGGTCGGCGATGAACTTCAGTTCTTCATCGGACTTGTTGCGCGGGTGCTCTTTCAGGCCGGACGGCAGGCAGTGGGAATAGCACACTGGCTTCTTCGATTCGAGGATGACTTCCTCGGAAGTCTTGGAACCGACGTGGGACAGGTCACACATGATGCCGACCCGGTTCATCTCGGCGACGATTTCGCGACCGAAGCCCGACAGGCCGCCGTCACGCTCGTAGCAGCCAGTGCCGACCAGGTTCTGGGTGTTGTAGCACATCTGCACCACACCCACGCCCAGCTGCTTGAAGATCTCGACGTAGCCGAGCTGGTCTTCGAAAGCGTGTGCGTTCTGGAAACCGAAGATGATGCCGGTCTTGCCTTGCTCCTTGGCGCGACGGATGTCGGCGGTGGTTTTCACCGGGATCACCAGGTCGCTGTTCTCGCGGATCAGTTTCTGGCTGGCGACGATGTTGTTGATGGTGGCCTGGAAACCTTCCCACACCGACACGGTGCAGTTGGCCGCGGTCAGGCCGCCCTTGCGCATGTCTTCGAACAGGTCGCGGTTCCACTTGGCAATGATCAGCCCGTCGATAACGATGCTGTCGGCGTGCAATTCGGCTGGGCTCATCAGGCAGTCCCCTTTTGTCAGCGATTCATGCGCCGAATCGTGTGCCGGCGCTTTGGGGCCAGCATATGCCTGAGGGCCGTGGCGACCGGGTGCAAAAACGACAGGGGAATTGCCGAAAGCGTCAATCTGCGACAAAGGGCTATGACCGACCCACCCTGCCCGTCTGTTCTTTACCCGAGGCTTACGCCAGAATCCGCTGCATCACTGGCTTTCACTGGACTCGAGCGGCGACGCAATGAAATCAATCTTTCTGGCTTTGGCACTGATCAGCACCGTCGCACACGCGACCGAAGACACCGAACCAAACCCCTGCGACGCCGTGGAAAACGACGTCCAGACCCTGGCCTGTTCGGCCTACGGCAAGACCGCCGCCGAACAACTGCTCAATGAAAACCTGCAGGGCCTCTTTGAGCGTCTGCAAACCCGCTACGCCAGCGACAAGGCCCAGCTCAGCGACATCACCGCCAAGATCAAGGCCGCCCAACAGCTGTGGCAAAAACAGCGCGACGCCGACTGCGCCATCGCCGCCTTTCCAGCCAAACCCGGCAGCGAAGCGTACAAAATCGCCGAAAACGACTGCATGGCCCAGGTGAGCGATGATCGGTCGGAGTTTTTGGAGTCGATTGGGCAGGAGTAAGGGGTTATCCACGGAGCAATTGTGGTCGTCCCCTATGCACAATACGTTGCGCAGAAGCTGGAACCCGATCTGATTCCCCATGAAGTGGTCAGCCGTATCGTCGACGGCGCCACGCCCATCCGCGCCTGGCGCGAACATCTGAGCCTGACCCAGGATGAGGTCGCCAGACGCCTGGGCATCTCTCAACCGGCGTTTGCGCAGCAGGAATCAGTCGCCAGACCTCGCCGGGCGACACGCGAAAAAATTGCCGCGGCCTTTGGTATCCATCCCGATCAGCTGGAGCTGTAGGCTGCACCTCACCACCTGGTAAAAGGACTCCCATGAAAACCTGCGGCATCGAAATCAAAGGCAGCGAAGCGATCATCGCCGTTGCCTCGCTGGATCAACAGACGCTGACCCATATCGCCCTCAACACCAAGAAAATCGCCCTGGACGACGATGACGAAGCCGCCAACGTCAAGGCCTTCGCCGCTCAGGTGCGGGCGTTCGTGGTGGATAACGGTATCGAACGCATCGCCATCAAGAAGCGCAGCAAGAAAGGTGAGTTCGCCGGAGGGCCGACGACGTTCAAGATCGAAGGAGTGTTCCAGTTGCTGGAAGGTTGCGAGGTGACACTACTGTCGCCGCAGACCATCAATGCGCAGAGCAAAAAGCATGACTTCGCCCTGCCGGCGACGCTGAACAAGTATCAGCATGAGGCTTATAAGGCGGCGTGTTCGGCGTTGGTGAAGAAATAGACTTTCTACCGATGCCCAACCAGACACCGCCGCTGTGGCGAGGGGATTTATCCCCTTGCCACAGGTTCTTTGCGTGGCAGTTTGCCGGGCAGGATTAGCCATGCCGCTTGCGATAGCCCTTCAACCAATCCGCAAACGCCTTGTCCTCCAGCGCATAACCACCCCGATTGGATTTCCACACCAGTTCCTTGTCACGCAAAGCGTCGATGCAGGATTGGATGGTCTGGGTGCCGGGCACGACCTCGCTTCCCATGGTTTTGAGCACTTTGCCCACAGCTTCCAGCGTTGAATCCGTGAAGGGCGCAAAAGGTTCGTTGTTTTGCGAGCGTTCGGCCATGACCTGCAACACTGCCCGTTGTGGCACCGTCAGGGCATTCCAGGCGCTTTCAAACTCAGTCCAGACGCCGGCGCGCAACATCTCGGCGCTGTTACGCAGCAATTCGCCCAGGTGGCTCGCCTCACCCAGCTCCAAGGCAATTTCGCCGATGACGCTGCGCAACATTTCAGGGCGGCGCCCTACCAGCTCGAATGCCTGGTCGAGGTCATCGGCATTGAACTGGTTGGTTTGGGCCAGATGCGCGTTCAAATGAGTGGCATAAGCCTTGGTGAACTCTTTGCCCAGCAAGGGGAACGGCGTGATGCTGGATCCATAGAAAGGCTGGTTGCGGCTGAGCACCAAGTGCGCGAGTTTGTCTCGGTTGGAGCCGGTAAACACCAGGCGCAGGCCGCTGGTAGCGTCTTCCCGCCCCTGGTTGAGCTGATCGCGGGCGGCCTTGAGGGCGAACATTGCGTTGACCCCGGCCTCAGTGGTCAACGCATGCTGGGCTTCGTCGATCACCAGCACCACGGTTTTAGCGGCAGCGCTGTGCAACAACTCCAGCGCTTGGGTCAGCGTCGCCCCTTCGGGCAATTGCGGCACGCTGAAATCCCATGACAGCGTGCGCAAGAAGCTGAGTTTGTCGATCCCCATGGACTTGGCAAGCTTGCGGATGCCCTTTTCATAAGGTACCAATGCCGCGGCGATGGCCGAGGCGATCAACTCGGCGGGATCTTTTTCCTTGTTGGCCCACAGGTCGACGTAAACCGCGAGCCAGCCACGGCTTTCACATTCGGGAATCAAGTCTTCGCGCAGGAACGTACTTTTCCCGGTACGTCTCGGAGCGGCCAGGAACAGGCCTGAGGTGTAATCCTGAATCCCGGCGCCCACCAGCCCATCGACAATATTGCGGGCCAGATCGGGGCGCCGGAAGACAAAACCTTGGTGCTTGGACATGGTTTTATACTCAATTATGGCGACAGGTATAATTTATAGTCGCGAGTATAATTGGGTATAAAAGCCTGTCAAACCAGCTCCCGCCCATCCCCCTGGCGCCGCCGATCCTCCCGCGGACAGCGGGCAAACCGTGCCCGGTAGCTGCGAGTGAAGTACGACGGTGATTCAAAACCGCAGGCAATGCTCACTTCCAGCACGCTCATGTCGGTCTGGCGCAGCAATTGCCGGGCCTTTTCCAGGCGCAAGCGCAGGTAGAAGTTGCTCGGGGTGTCGTTCAGGTGCAGGCGGAACAGGCGCTCGAGCTGGCGGCGGGTAACGCCAATGGACTCGGCCAGTTCAAGGGTGCTCAAGGGCGGTTCGCTATGGGTCTCCATCTCACCGATGACGTGCACCAGCTTCTTGTTGCGAATGCCGTAGCGGCTGGCGATCTCCATGCGCTGGTGGTCTTTGCGCGGGCGGATGCGCCCGAGTACGAACTGTTCGCTGACCTGAATCGCCAACTCGGCGCCGTGGGCCTGGCCGATCAGATCCAGCATCAGATCGATGGAAGCGGTACCGCCGGCGCAGGTGATGCGACGACGGTCGATTTCGAACAGTTCCTGGGTCACGCTGAGCTGTGGATAAGACTCCTTGAACGCCTCGATCGCTTCCCAGTGCAGGGTCACGCGATGCCCTTCCAGCAGGCCCGCCTCGGCCAGGACCACGCTACCGGTGTCGATGCCGCCCAGGGTCACGCCTTCGCTGTCCAGCCGATGCAGCCAGCGCTCCAACGCCGGCGTCACGAACTTGAGCGGTTCGAACCCGGCCACCACCCAAAGGGTCGCGCCCTTCTTCAGCGGCTCCAGCGCGGCATCGGCGTTGACCGACATGCCATTGCTCGCCAGCACCGCTCCACCATCGACACTCAACACATGCCAGCGATACAGCTCGCCCCGAAAACGATTGGCGACCCGCAACGGCTCGATGGCCGAAATGAAACCGATGGCCGAGAAACCCGGCATCAGCAAGAAATAGAAATCCTGGGACATGGCGCGCACTCGGTTGGCGGGTAGCGTGCGGATCTTGATACGCCAGTTGCAAGGGCTGTTCAAGCGCTGGAGCCCCCTATTCGTGAAACAGGACACCAGGTCGCCGCAGTGCAAGTGCACGTCGCCGCTGTGCGTTTTGCCGGGCGTGGGGCTGCGTAACTTGGCATCACCGGCGCGCAGATGCCGGGCCCCATAACAATAAGCTGCCGAGGAACCCGACATGAAACGACTGATCAGCTCCTGCGTTCTTGCACTTTGCGGTACCACCATCCTCAATGGCGCCGCCATGGCGGCCGAGCCCGCCGCGTGCCAGAACGTGCGCCTGGGCGTGGTCAATTGGACCGACGTCATCGCCACCAGCGCCCTGACCCAGGTGATGCTCGACGGCCTCGGCTACAAGACCAAGCAAACCAGCGCCTCCCAGCAAATCATCTTCGCCGGCATCCGCGACCAGCGCCTGGACCTGTTCCTGGGCTACTGGAACCCGCTGATGACTCAGACCATCACCCCGTTCGTCGAGGCCAAGCAGGTCAAGGTGCTGGAGCAACCCAGCCTCAAGGACGCCCGCGCGACCCTGGCCGTGCCGACGTATCTGGCCGACAAGGGCCTGAAAACCTTCGCCGACATCGCCAAGTTCGAGAAGGAGCTGGGCGGCAAGATCTACGGCATCGAACCGGGCTCCGGCGCCAATACCCAGATCAAGGCCATGATCACCAAGAACCAGTTCGGCCTGGGCAAATTCCAATTGGTCGAGTCCAGCGAAGCCGGCATGCTCGCCGCCGTGGATCGCGCCGTACGACGCAAGGAAGCCGTGGTGTTCTTTGGCTGGGCGCCGCACCCGATGAACGTCAACGTGCAAATGACCTACCTCACCGGCAGCGACGACGCCCTCGGCCCGAACGAAGGCATGGCCACCGTGTGGACCGTCACCGCGCCGGACTACGCCCAGCAATGCCCGAACGTCGGACGCTTGCTGAGCAACCTGACATTCACTGCCGAGGATGAGAGCCGGATGATGCAGCCGCTGCTGGACCACAAGGATCCGCTCGAATCGGCCCGGCAATGGCTCAAGGATCACCCGCAAGACAAGCAACGCTGGCTCGAAGGCGTGACCACCTTCGACGGCAAGCCCGCTGCCGACAACCTGAAACTGACCAGCAACTGAATAACCGCTATCCATCTGCGCAGCACCAAGCGGCTGCGCAGTGACTTACCACGCCTGAAGGAATCCGCATCATGAACCACGACGTCATCATCACCTGCGCACTCACCGGTGCTGGCGACACGACCGCCAAGAGCCCTCACGTACCGGTCACCCCGAAACAGATCGCTGCCGCCGCCGTCGAGGCGGCGAAGGCCGGGGCCACGGTGGTCCACTGCCACGTTCGCGACCCACAGACCGGCAAGTTCAGCCGTGACGTGGCGCTGTACCGTGAAGTGATGGAGCGCATCCGTGAAGCGGACGTCGACATCATCGTCAACCTCACCGCCGGCATGGGCGGCGACCTGGAAATCGGCGCAGGTGAGCGGCCGATGGAGTTCGGTCCCAACACCGACCTGGTGGGCCCACTGACCCGCCTGGCCCACGTCGAGGAGCTGTTGCCGGAAATCTGCACCCTGGATTGCGGCACCCTGAACTTCGGCGACGGTGACACCATTTACGTCTCCACCCCAGCGCAACTGCGGGCCGGAGCCAAACGCATCACCGAGCTGGGGGTCAAGGCCGAGCTGGAAATCTTCGACACCGGCCACCTGTGGTTCGCCAAGCAACTGATCAAGGAAGGCCTGCTGGACAACCCGCTGTTCCAGCTCTGCCTGGGCATCCCGTGGGGGGCGCCGGCCGACACCACCACCATGAAAGCCATGGTCGACAACCTGCCGGCAGACGCCGTGTGGGCCGGCTTCGGCATCGGCCGCATGCAAATGCCGATGGCGGCCCAGGCCGTACTGCTGGGCGGTAACGTGCGGGTCGGACTGGAAGACAACCTCTGGCTGGACAAAGGCGTACTCGCCACCAACGGCCAACTGGTGGAGCGCGCCGGCGAAATCCTCAGCCGCCTCGGGGCGCGCGTGCTCACGCCGGCTGAGGGACGCAAGAAGATGGGCTTGACCCAACGCGGCTAAGCCGACACCTCCTCCTTTTGGAAAAAGGCCTGTGGGAGTAAGGCTTGCCCGCGATGACGGTGTGTCAGTCGACATCAACGTTGAATGCAACGCCGCCATCGCGGGCGAGCCTTGCTCCCACAAGTGATCAGCGATCTCTTTTCAGGAAATCACCCATGAGTTTCATCACCGACATCAAAACCTTCGCCGCCCTGGGCAGCGGTGTGATCGGCAGCGGCTGGGTCAGCCGCGCCCTGGCCCACGGCCTGGACGTCGTCGCCTGGGACCCGGCCCCCGGTGCCGAAGCGGCGCTGCGCAAACGCGTCGCCAACGCCTGGGGCGCGCTGGAAAAACAGGGCCTGGCGCCCGGTGCCTCGCAAGATCGGCTGCGCTTTGTCGCGACCATCGAAGAATGCGTGCGCGACGCCGACTTCATCCAGGAAAGCGCTCCCGAACGCCTGGAATTGAAACTCGAACTGCACGCTCGGATCAGTGCCGCCGCCAAGCCGAACGCGCTGATCGGCTCCAGCACTTCGGGGCTGCTGCCAAGTGAATTCTACGAAGGCTCCACCCACCCGGAACGCTGCGTGGTCGGGCACCCGTTCAACCCGGTCTACCTGTTGCCACTGGTAGAAGTGGTCGGCGGCAAAAACACTGCACCCGAAGCGGTACAGGCGGCGATGCAGGTGTATGAATCCCTCGGCATGCGGCCACTGCATGTGCGTAAGGAAGTACCCGGTTTCATCGCCGACCGCCTGCTCGAAGCGCTGTGGCGCGAAGCCCTGCACCTGGTCAACGACGGTGTGGCCACCACCGGGGAAATCGATGACGCGATCCGTTTCGGTGCCGGGTTGCGCTGGTCGTTCATGGGCACGTTCCTGACCTACACCCTGGCCGGCGGCGATGCCGGAATGCGCCATTTCATGGCCCAGTTCGGCCCGGCATTGCAGTTGCCGTGGACTTACCTGCCGGCACCGGAACTGACGGAAAAGCTGATCGACGATGTGGTGGACGGGACCAGCGCGCAACTGGGCAGCCACAGCATTTCGGCCCTGGAGCGCTATCGTGATGATTGCCTGCTGGCGGTACTGGAGGCGGTGAAAACCACCAAGGCCAAGCATGGCATGGCCTTCACCGAGTAACTGATCATTCCCACGCTCTGCGTGGGAATGCAGCCTGGGACGCCCCGCGTTCCGAAAGAAGCGTGACGCAGAGCGTCACAAGAGACGTTCCCACGCAGAGCGTGGGAGCGATCATGCTCGGAGACAACCATGCCCACCCTCACCACCTACCAAACCCGCATCCTCCCGGAATGGGTCGATTACAACGGCCACCTGCGCGATGCCTTCTATCTGCTGATTTTCAGCTACGCCACCGACGCGCTGATGGACAGCCTCGGCATGGACAGCCAGAACCGCGAGGCCAGTGGCCACTCGCTGTTCACCCTGGAACTGCACCTCAATTACCTGCACGAAGTGAAACTCGATGCCGAGGTGCAGGTGCGCACGCAAATCATCGGCCACGACGCCAAGCGCCTGCACCTCTACCACAGCCTGCACCTGGCCGGCGGCGACAAAGAGCTGGCCGGCAATGAGCAAATGCTGCTGCACGTCGACCTGGCCGGACCGCGCTCGGCGCCCTTCACGGAACCGACGCTGGACCGTCTCAAAGCCCTGCTCGACCAACAATCGGACCTGCCACCTCCCGCGTACATCGGCCGGGTCATCGCACTGCCGCCCGCCCGATAGCCTCGAACAGGAGACCGCCATGAACACCGCCGCCGCTTTTGCCGATTTCCGCCGTTATCCCCTGGTCTGCGCGCTGAGTGCTGTAACGTCCCTGGCCGACCGATTGCAAGTGACCTGGGCCGATGGTCGAATCAGCCCCTTTCATCACCCGTGGCTGCGGGACAACTGCCCTTGCCCGCAGTGCGTCTACACCGTCACCCGCGAACAAGTGCTGGAAATCATCGACGTACCTGAAGACCTGGCGCCTCGCGCAACCTACCTCGACGAAGAAGGCTGCCTGTGCGTGGATTGGCAGGACGGCCACAACAGTCGTTTCGACCCGGGCTGGTTGCGCGCCCATGCCTACGACGACCAATCCCGGGCCGAACGCTTGGCGAACAAGCCCAAAAGCCAACTATGGCGCCACGATCTGCAATTACCGGTGTTCGATTACCAGGCGCTGATGGACGATGCCGATGCGCTGCTGCAATGGCTGCTGGCGGTACGCGACATCGGCTTGACCCAGGTGCGCGGCGTTCCCACCGAGCCGGGCTCGCTGAAACAGATTGCCCAGCGCATTTCCTTCATTCGCGAGAGCAACTTTGGCGTGCTGTTCAACGTGCAATCCAAAGCCGATGCCGATAGCAACGCCTACACCGCGTTCAACTTGCCGTTGCACACCGACTTGCCGACTCGGGAGCTGCAACCGGGGCTGCAGTTCCTGCATTGCCTGGTGAACGACGCCGACGGTGGCGAGAGCATTTTTGTCGACGGCTTCGCCATCGCCGAAGCGCTGCGCCAGGAAGATCCCGAGGCCTTTGCCGCGCTGTGTGAAATCCCGGTGGAATTTCGCAACAAGGACCGCCACAGCGATTACCGCTGCCTGGCGCCGATCATCGCCCTGGATGCCCTGGGACAGGTCGCGGAAATTCGCCTGGCAAACTTTCTGCGCGGGCCATTCGACACCTCGGTCGAGCAGATGCCCAGGCTTTACCGCGCCTACCGGCGCTTCATCGCCTTGACCCGCGAGCCACAGTTGCGCCTGATGCAGCGACTCGAACCCGGCCAACTCTGGTGCTTCGACAACCGCCGCACCCTCCACGCCCGCAATGCCTTCGACCCGGCCACCGGGGCCCGGCATTTCCAGGGATGCTATGTGGATCGGGATGAGTTGTTGTCGCGAATTCTGGTGTTACAGCGTTAGACCGCGTCATCGTTCATCGCGAGCAAGCTCGCTCCCACAGTGGTTCTGTGTCGTTCACAAAACCTGTGGGAGCGAGCTTGCTCGCGATAGCGGTCTGCCCAACACCCCATCGCCACCGGATTCACCCAGGCAAAAAAATCCCCGATCAAGCCGTGACAGGATCGGGGCAGGTTGCGTTACTGGAGGAGCTGTCGCGCGAGGGTGACCAAACCATCGTGATTCAGCTTGGGATCAGTGTGCCCAGTCCAGACCCGTGCAAGTTAGCCGAAAACGACGCCTCCATAGTCATTCATGACATAGCGACCATTTGCCCTTGCCGCCGCTTCGGGCGGCTACCAGAATCGAGTCACGACCCCAATCCCTGAATAAGGAAAAGCGTCATGATGCACGCCGATTTGATCGACCAGGAAGACCTGCTGGGCCAGCTCAAGGCCCTGGGACTGCAAATACCCAGCGGCTCCACCGCCGAACAAGCGTGCGAGTGCGCGGTACGTGGACTGGACAGGGCCCGCGCCAATGAACTGCGCAAGATGGTCAAGGACATGTATACCAGCGGCGCCACCGTCCTGCCGGCCGTGCGCCAGGCGATCAATGAGCAGCTGTTGCCGGCGTTGACGCAATATCAGCAGACCCATAGCGGCTGATAAAACCAAATCGCGAACAAGCTCGCTCCCACAAGGGTTCTGTGTCGATCACAAAACCTGTGGGAGCGAGCCTGCTCGCGATGAAGGCGCCTAGGTCTAGAGCCTTACACTGGCAAACGTCGACTCATTGCGCGCCTGGCTCAACGCCGACAGCGGGCCGGACAGTGGCGACAGCACCAGCGCCTGGGGCAGCGGCATCATCGCCACCTGTTGCGTGGTGTTGGAGCCTACGCGCTCGTCGCGCGGTGGAATGCCGAAGTATTCGCGGTAGCACTTGGAGAAGTGCGGGGTGGAGACGAAACCGCACACCGAGGCCACCTCGATGATCGACATCGGCGTCTGCTTGAGCAGTTGCCGGGCACGAATCAGCCGCAGCTTGAGGTAATAGCGCGACGGCGAGCAGTGCAGGTATTTCTGGAACAACCGCTCCAACTGCCGGCGGGATACGGCGACGTACACCGCCAGTTCATCCAGGTCGATCGGCTCTTCGAGGTTGGCCTCCATCAGCGCGACGATTTCCTGCAACTTCGGCTGGTTGGTGCCGAGCATGTGCTTGAGCGGCACACGCTGGTGATCCTGCTCGTTGCGGATGCGCTCGTAGACAAACATTTCCGAGATCGCGGCCGACAATTCACGACCGTGATCGCGGCTGATCAGGTGCAGCATCATGTCCAGCGGCGCGGTGCCGCCAGAGCTGGTGAAGCGGTTGCGGTCGAGGGTGAACAGGCGGGTGCTCATCGACACCCGCGGGAAAGCTTCCTGCATCGCGGCCAGGCATTCCCAGTGCACGCTGCAATCGAACCCGTCGAGCAGGCCGGCGCACGCCAGGGCCCAGCTGCCGGTGCAGACCGCACCGAGGCGACGGGATTGACGGGCCTGGCCTTGCAGCCAGGATACGTGTTCACGGGTGACGGTGCGCTGGATGCCGATGCCGCCACAAACGATGACGGTGTCCAGTGCCGGCGCTTTGTGCATGGAAGCATCCGGGGTGATCTGCAAACCGTCACTGGCCCAGACTTGCCCGCCATCGACGGTGAGCGTGGTCCAGCGATACAGCTCGCGACCGGACAGCTGGTTGGCCATGCGCAGCGGTTCTACCGCGGACGCCAGGGAAATCAGCGTGAAATTGTCCAGCAGCAAAAAGCCGATGGATTGAGGCGCACGGTTCTGGGGTTGGGCCCCTGAGTTGGACGTCGTCATCGCGGTATCTCCTCACACAAAGCGGGTGATGGCCTCAGGCGGAGGCTCTTTTTATTGGTTATTGCCATCGTTCTCACGAGGGAGACGGGCTTTACAGCGATAGAGCAATTGCCATGCCTAAATTGAATGCGCGTTCAATAAATCCTGAAAACGACATCGCGGCCTGTCTATATAAGGCGCGCGGCGAGTGCGGTTATAAGCGCCATCAATGGCGGCAGACACCTGCCACAGCGAGCTGTGAGCAGATCGGTAGCACTTGTGGGAACAGGGCTGCGGGGCTTGCGCAACGGGTATCACCACAGGCGCGGATGACGGACGGTCGAGCGGCATGCCGAGGCGAACGCGACAATAGGCGTCTTATCTGTTTGCGACGCGCTAAAAGGTGGCGCGTTTACGGACCGGTGTGCATTTTATGAGCAATATGCGAGCCCTTGTGGCGAGGGAATTTATCCCCTCGCCACAAGGATCAGCATTCCACCGCACTGACCGCCAAGCCACCGCGCGAAGTCTCTTTATATTTGTCATGCATATCGGCACCGGTATCGCGCATGGTACGAATCACCCGGTCCAGGGAGATGAAATGCTGGCCATCACCGCGCAGCGCCATTTGCGCAGCATTGATGGCTTTCACCGCGGCAATCGCGTTACGTTCGATGCAGGGCACCTGCACCAGGCCGCCTACCGGGTCGCAGGTCAGGCCGAGGTTGTGTTCCAGGCCGATTTCCGCCGCGTTGCACAGTTGCTCCGGCGTGGCGCCGAGGATTTCCGCCAAGCCCGCCGCCGCCATGGCGCAAGCCGAACCCACCTCGCCCTGGCAACCGACTTCGGCACCGGAGATCGAAGCGTTCTTCTTGCACAGGATCCCCACCGCCGCCGCACCAAGGAAATAATCCACGACGTTGGCGTCGGTGACCGCCTCGCTGAATTTCATGAAGTAATGCAGCACCGCCGGAATGATCCCCGCCGCGCCGTTGGTCGGCGCCGTGACCATGCGCCCGCCGGCGGCGTTTTCTTCATTGACCGCCAGGGCATACAGGTTGACCCACTCCATGGCGCTGAGGGTCGAGCCGATGACATTCGGCTTGTTCAACTCCTGCAGGCTGCGGTGCAATTTGGCCGCACGCCGACGTACATTCAAACCGCCAGGCAGGATGCCTTCGTGCTTGAGGCCCTGCTCGACGCAATCCTGCATGGCCCGCCAGAGCTTCATCAGGCCGCTGCGAATCTCGTCTTCCGAACGCCAGACCTTTTCGTTGGCCATCATCAACTCGGCCACCCGCAGGTTGTGGCTGCGGCACAGCTCAAGCAGTTCTTCGGCGCTGGAAAAATCGTAGGGCAGCTCGGTGCGGTCCAGGTCTACCACGCCGCTGGAGGCCTGGGCCTGGTCGACGACGAAACCACCGCCGACTGAATAATAGGTATCACGGTGCAGCTCGCCGCTGGCGCCCTCAGCCACCAGCGTCATGGCGTTGGGGTGGAACGGCAGGTTTTCGTCGATCAGGCGCATGTCCCGGGACCAGACGAAAGGCACCGGCAAGCGACCGTCCAGCAGCAGGGTCTGGCTCTCACGCAGTTGTTCGATGCGCGAACCGATCTGCGACGGATCGATAGCGTCCGGCCACTCGCCCATCAAGCCCATGATCACCGCATTGTCACTGCCATGGCCGATGCCTGTGGCCGACAGTGAGCCGAACAATTGCACCTCGACTCGCCGCACGTCGTGCAGCAGTGCTTTGGCACGCAACGCTTCAACAAACAGCGCCGCGGCGCGCATGGGCCCCACGGTGTGGGAACTGGACGGACCGATACCGATTTTGAACAGGTCGAACACGCTGATTGCCATTGCCGAAAATCTCCAGAACGAGCACATCCGGGCGCAGGAGCGCCCGGTGACGGAGCTGCTACGCTCAACGCCGGGATGGCCGCATCATCCGGCTTTTACCTTGGGGGGCGACGTCTGACACCGACGCAATCATGCCCAGCAACGTCGCCCAGCTTTTGCCCAGGTTTTACGCCGTTTTTTTGCAGATCAGGGGCCTGCCGAGGGCGGAAAAAATCTATAAACGACGTCACCGACACTGGATGCGACCCTCCCTGTACTGGATACGACTCACCCTGTAGGCGTCAGATTTGCACTGGTACATGATCGGTTACGGCTCGTTTGCAAGGCCGCGTGTCTGAGAGTGCCCACGCGCCACCAACCGCAACATCCATAAGCGCGGTTGTCCCGACCGGACACTGCCAATAAAACACCAGGAGTCCACCCATGAAAGGTTCCACGCCGTTGTTGTTGGCCGCCATGCTGAGTCTTCCAATGCTGGCCAACGCTGCAGAACCCGCACAATGCAGCACCGTTAACTTCTCCGACGTCGGCTGGACCGACATCACCGTGACCACCGCCACCACCAGCGTGGTACTCGACGCCCTGGGCTACAAGACCAAGACCACGATGATTTCCGTGCCGGTGACCTACAAGTCCCTGGCCGACGGCAAGAACATGGACGTGTTCCTCGGCAACTGGATGCCGACCATGGAAAACGACATCAAAGCCTACCGTGAGGCTGGCACCGTGGAGACCGTGCGTACCAACCTCAAGGGCGCCAAGTACACCCTCGCGGTGCCTCAGGCCCTGTACGACAAAGGCCTGCACGACTTCGCCGACATCCCCAAATTCAAGAAAGAACTGGACGGCAAGATCTACGGGATCGAGCCCGGCAACGACGGCAACCGCCTGATCCAGAGCATGATCGAAAAGAACGCCTTCGGCCTGAAGGACGCCGGCTTCAAGGTCGTCGAGTCGAGTGAAGCGGGCATGCTCTCGCAGGTCGATCGCGCAGCGAAACGCGGCACCGACGTGGTGTTCCTCGGCTGGGCGCCACACCCAATGAATACCCGTTTCAAGATTCAGTACCTGACCGGCGGCGACGACTTCTTCGGCCCGGACTTCGGCGCTGCAACCGTGGCCACCAACACCCGCAAGGGCTACAGCCAGGAATGCAGCAACGTCGGCCAACTGTTGAAAAACCTTGAGTTCACCGTCGACATGGAAAGCTCGCTGATGGGTAACGTGCTCGACGACAAGATGAAACCTGAAGCCGCCGCCAAGGCCTGGCTGAAGAAGAACCCACAGGTGCTCGATACCTGGCTCGCTGGCGTGACCACCATTGACGGTAAACCAGGCCTGGAGGCCGTGAAAGCCAAGCTCGCGCAATAACTGCTTATGTTATGCCGGGCGGGTTCGCTCGCCCGGGCTGTTTATCCCTTGCATGCGGACGTTCACTACCATGCTCATTGATCAGAAAATACCCTTGGGCCAGTACATCGCGGGCTTCGTCGAATGGTTGACGCAACACGGCGCCAACACCTTCGATGCAATCGCGCTGTTTCTGGAAACGATGATTCACGGCGTGACGTTTGCGCTGACCTGGTTCAACCCGCTGGCCTTGATCGGCCTCATCGCCTTGCTGGCGCACTTCATCCAGCGCAAATGGGGCCTGACCATATTCGTCATCGCGTCCTTCCTGCTGATCCTTAACCTGGGTTACTGGCAGGAAACCATGGAAACCCTGGCCCAGGTGCTGTTCGCGACCCTGGTTTGCGTACTGATCGGCGTGCCGCTGGGCATTGTTGCCGCGCACAAGCCGATGTTCTACACCCTGATGCGTCCGGTACTCGATCTGATGCAGACCGTACCGACCTTCGTGTACCTCATTCCTACCCTGACCCTTTTCGGTCTGGGTGTGGTCCCAGGCCTGATCTCCACGGTGGTGTTCGCGATTGCCGCGCCCATCCGCCTGACTTACCTGGGCATCCGCGACGTTCCGGACGAACTGATGGACGCTGGCAAAGCCTTCGGCTGCTCCCGTCGCCAGCTCCTGTCGCGCATTGAACTGCCCCATGCGATGCCGAGCATCGCGGCCGGTATCACCCAGTGCATCATGCTGTCGTTGTCGATGGTGGTGATCGCCGCACTGGTGGGTGCCGATGGCCTGGGCAAACCCGTGGTCAACGCACTGAACACCGCCGATATCGCCCTGGGCTTCGAAGCTGGCCTGGCAATCGTACTGCTGGCGATCATGCTCGACCGAATCTGCAAGCAACCCGACGCCAAAGTAGGGGGTGACGCATGAGCATAATCCGCTTCGACCAGGTCGACGTGATCTTCTCCAGGGATCCACGTGAGGCCCTCAAACTGCTCGACCAGGGCATGACCCGCAACGAAATCCTGAAGAAGACCGGGCAAATCGTCGGCGTTGAAAAAGCCAGCCTGGACATCGAAAAAGGCGAAATCTGCGTGTTGATGGGCCTGTCCGGCTCCGGCAAATCCAGCCTGCTGCGTTGCATCAACGGTTTGAACACCGTGAGTCGCGGCAAGCTGTTCGTCGAGCACGACGGCCGGCAGATCGACATCGCCTCTTGCACCCCCGCCGAACTGAAGATGATGCGCACCAAACGCATCGCCATGGTGTTCCAGAAGTTCGCCCTGATGCCTTGGCTGACGGTGCGCGAGAACATCAGCTTCGGCCTGGAAATGCAGGGTCGACCGGAAAAGGAACGCCGCAAGCTGGTGGACGAAAAGCTTGAGTTGGTGGGCCTGACCCAATGGCGCAACAAGAAACCCGACGAGTTGTCCGGCGGCATGCAACAACGGGTCGGCCTGGCCCGCGCCCTGGCGATGGACGCCGACATCCTGCTGATGGACGAACCCTTCTCGGCCCTCGACCCGCTGATCCGCCAGGGCCTGCAAGACGAACTGCTGGAGCTGCAACGCAAACTGAGCAAGACCATCGTGTTCGTCAGCCATGACCTGGACGAAGCCCTGAAGCTGGGCAGCCGCATCGCGATCATGAAAGACGGCCGGATCATCCAGTACAGCAAGCCGGAAGAAATCGTATTGAACCCGGCGGACGATTACGTGCGTACCTTCGTCGCCCACACCAACCCGCTCAACGTCCTCTGCGGTCGCAGCCTGATGCGCACCCTGGACAACTGCAAGCGCATCAACGGTTCGGTGTGCCTGGACCCAGGCGGCGATTCCTGGCTCGACCTGGCCGAAGGCAACACCATCAAGGGCGCCCGGCAGAACGGCGCGGCGCTGGACCTGCAAAACTGGGTACCGGGCCAAGCCGTCGAAGACCTGGGCCGCCGCCCGACCTTGGTGGACTCCAACATCGGCATGCGCGACGCCTTGCAGATCCGCTACCAGACCGGCAACAAACTGGTGCTTCACGATAACCAGAAAGTCGTCGGGATCCTGGGCGACAGCGAGCTGTACCACGCATTGCTCGGCAAGAACCTGGGCTGAGCCAACACCAGCAAAAACGCCGCGAGATGAACGCGGCGTTTTTGTTTGGGCCTATCTCAAGCCCATAAAGCCCCCGTGGCACCTCGCCCCATTTCAGTCAATCGATCAGTGGGCATCCCATCAACGGGTGTTATAAAGACATCCCGAAAAACCTCGCCCTACGCAGCGAGGTCACGCTTTCTCAGGTGCCACATGCCCATTTGCGCATAGGAGTTTCGGCAAACAGCGACGAGTCGTCGCAGAACTTATTTTTTGTTGATTGAACGTTCAATCAAAACAAAATAGACTGGCTTTCGTTCCGGCAGACGACATTCGTGCGCCGGATGGCCTAAGGAGATGTGCTAGATGCCCAAGGTCGGTATGCAACCCATCCGCCGCCAACAACTGATCGAAGCCACGTTGCAAGCGGTCGATCAGGTCGGAATGGGGGACGCCAGCATTGCGCTGATCGCCCGTTTGGCCGGTGTCTCCAACGGCATCATCAGTCACTACTTTCAGGACAAGAACGGCCTGATCGCGGCCACGGCCCAGTACCTGATGACTGTCCTGAGCGAGAACGTCACCGCTCGCCGCCAGGCGCTCGAGGATTCGAGCCCACGGGCTCACCTCAAGGTGATCATCGAAGGCAACTTCGACGCCAGCCAGGTCAATGGCCCGGCAATGAAAACCTGGCTGGCCTTCTGGGCCACCAGCATGCACCACCCGTCACTGCACAGGTTGCAGCGGATCAACGATCACCGTCTGTATTCCAACCTGTGTTGCCAGTTCCGCCGCGTGCTGCCCCTCGATGAGGCCCGCAGCGCAGCTCGGGGCCTGGCCGCTCTGATTGACGGTTTATGGTTGCGCGGGGCGCTGTCGGGAGACGCGTTCGATACCGCCCAGGCGCACCGGATCGCTTACGAATACATGGATTTCCAACTGGCTAAAGCAGGGGTACCAGAGCCCACAGAACCGCTCGATTCCTGAACCGCCGCCGAACCGCGTAGTCAGCTATAGACGACACGCCCGGTGGTCAGCCAACCACTTATGCACTTGCGAGGACTTTATGGCCCGTTTCGAACTGCAAAAACTCTACATCGATGGCGCGTACAGCGATGCCAGCGGCGACGCCACTTTCGAAGCCATCAACCCTGCCAACGGTGAAGTTCTTGCCCAAGTGCAGCGTGCAACGTTCGAGGACGTCGAGCGTGCCGTGGTCAGCGCCGAGAAGGGCCAGAAAGTCTGGGCCGCCATGACCGCCATGCAGCGCTCGCGCATCCTGCGCCGTGCCGTGGAGATCCTGCGCGAGCGCAACGATGAGCTGGCTGCCCTGGAAACCCTCGACACCGGCAAGGCCTACTCCGAAACCCGCTACGTCGACATCGTCACCGGTGCCGACGTGCTGGAATACTACGCCGGCCTGGTGCCGGCCATCGAAGGCGAACAGGTTCCGCTGCGCACCACTTCGTTCGTCTATACCCGCCGCGAGCCGCTGGGCGTGGTGGCCGGTATCGGCGCGTGGAACTACCCGATCCAGATCGCCCTATGGAAATCCGCCCCGGCCCTGGCAGCCGGTAACGCGATGATCTTCAAGCCGAGCGAAGTCACCTCGCTGACCACCTTGAAACTGGCCGAGATCTATACCGAGGCCGGCGTCCCGGCAGGTGTGTTCAACGTACTGACCGGCAGTGGCCGCGAAGTCGGCACCTGGCTGACCGAGCACCCGCGCATCGAGAAAATTTCCTTCACCGGTGGCACCGACACCGGCAAGAAAGTCATGGCCAGCGCCTCGAGTTCTTCGCTCAAAGACGTGACCATGGAACTGGGCGGCAAGTCGCCGCTGATCATCTTCGATGACGCCGACCTGGATCGCGCCGCCGACACCGCGATGATGGCCAACTTCTACAGCTCCGGCCAGGTCTGCACCAACGGCACCCGCGTGTTCGTACCGAGCCATCTCAAGGCGGCGTTCGAAGCCAAGATCGCCGAACGCGTGGCGCGCATCCGCATCGGAAATCCAGAAGACGAAAACACCAACTTCGGCCCACTGGTGAGCTTCGCCCACATGGAAAGCGTGTTGGGCTACATCGAGAAAGGCAAGGCCGAGGGCGCGCGCCTGCTGTGCGGCGGCGGGCGCTTGACCGACGGCGAATTGGCCAAGGGCGCGTTCGTCGCCCCGACCGTGTTCACCGACTGCACCGACGAGATGACCATCGTGCGTGAGGAAATCTTCGGCCCGGTAATGAGCATCCTCACCTACGAAACCGAAGAAGAGGTGATCCGCCGCGCCAACGATACCGACTTCGGCCTGGCCGCCGGCGTCGTCACCCGCGACCTGAACCGCGCCCACCGCGTGATCCACCAGCTCGAGGCCGGCATCTGCTGGATCAATGCCTGGGGTGAATCCGCCGCTGAAATGCCAGTCGGCGGCTACAAGCAATCGGGCGTAGGCCGTGAGAACGGGATCAGCTCGCTGAACAACTTCACACGCATCAAATCGGTGCAGGTCGAACTGGGCGATTACGCGTCGGTGTTCTGATCTGGCATTTGCTTCGCCCGCCAGGCCGCCATCGCGAGCAAGCTCGCTCCCACATTGGACTGAGTCTCCTGTGGGAGCGAGCTTGCTCGCGATCGAGTGCGAGCACTCGCCAACCTGAACCCAATTCAACAAGAGGGTGCATTTCATGTCCCAAGAATTCGATTACATCATCATCGGTGCCGGTTCGGCCGGTAACACCCTGGCCACTCGCCTGACCGAAGATGAAGGCGTCACCGTCCTGTTGCTCGAAGCCGGCGGTCCGGACTACCGCCTGGACTTCCGCACACAAATGCCCGCCGCCCTGGCGTTCCCGTTGCAGGGCCGGCGCTACAACTGGGCCTACGAGACCGACCCGGAGCCGCACATGAACGGCCGTCGCATGGAGTGCGGTCGCGGCAAGGGCCTGGGCGGCTCTTCGCTGATCAACGGCATGTGCTACATCCGCGGCAACGCCCTGGACTATGACAACTGGGCCAAGCTACCGGGCCTGGAAGACTGGACCTACCTGGACTGCCTGCCGTACTTCCGCAAAGCCGAAACCCGCGACATCGGCCCGAACGACTACCACGGCGGTGATGGCCCGGTCAGCGTGACCACACCCAAGGCTGGCAACAACCCGCTGTTCCACGCCATGGTCGAAGCCGGCGTGCAGGCCGGTTACCCACGTACCGAAGACCTCAACGGCTACCAGCAGGAAGGTTTTGGCCCGATGGACCGTACCGTCACGCCGAACGGTCGTCGTGCCAGTACCGCGCGCGGTTACCTGGACATCGCCAAGAAGCGTTCGACACTGACCATCATCACCCACGCCCTGACCGACAAGATCATCTTCGAAGGCAAACGGGCAGTGGGCGTGCGTTATCTGGTAGGCGCCGCCGAGGAGCGCGTCGAGGCCCGGGCGCGCAAGGAAGTGCTGCTGTGCTCTGGCGCCATCGCCTCGCCGCAGATCCTGCAACGTTCCGGCGTCGGTCCGGCCAAACTGCTGGAAAGCCTCGACATCCCAGTGGTCCATGATCTGCCGGGCGTTGGTGAAAACCTGCAGGATCACCTCGAGCTGTACCTGCAATACGCCTGCACTCAACCGGTTTCGCTGTACCCATCGCTGCTCTGGTACAACCAGCCGGCCATCGGCGCCGAATGGCTGTTCAACGGCACGGGCATCGGCGCCAGCAACCAATTCGAGGCCGGCGGTTTCATCCGCACCCGCCCGGATTTCGATTGGCCGAATATTCAGTATCACTTCCTGCCGGTGGCGATTAACTACAACGGCAGCAACGGTGTGAAGGAGCACGGTTTCCAGGCACACATGGGCTCCATGCGTTCGCCAAGCCGTGGCCGGATCCAGGCCAAGTCCAAGGACCCGCGCCAGCACCCAAGCATCCTGTTCAACTACATGGCCACCGAGCAGGACTGGCAGGAGTTTCGCGACGGCATCCGCCTGACCCGAGAGATCATGCAGCAGCCGGCGCTGGACCAATTCCGCGGTCGCGAGATCAGCCCCGGCATCGACGTGCAGACCGACGAGCAACTGGACCAGTTCATCCGCGAACATGCCGAAACCGCATTCCACCCATCCTGCTCGTGCAAGATGGGCACTGACGACATGGCGGTGGTGGACGGCGAAGGTCGCGTGCATGGCATGCAAGGGCTGCGGGTGGTCGACGCCTCGATCATGCCAATCATCACCACTGGCAACCTGAACGCACCAACGATCATGATCGCCGAGAAAATCGCCGACAAGATCCGCGGGCGCCAACCATTGCCACGCAGCACCGCGCCGTACTACGTGGCCGGTGACGCGCCGGTGCGTGGTAAGCCAATGCGCGAAGTGGGGCCTATGGCGCAGTAAGACCTCTACCGCTATCGCGAGCAAGCTCGCTCCCACAGGGATCTGCGACGAGCACAGACTTTGGTGCCCGACAGCCGTCAACTGCGGGAGCGAGCTTGCTCGCGATGGCGTCCGACCTGACACCCTAAATCCTCATCTACCTTGATCCCGCCCCCGCCCCAGGCCTAATCTAGGGCCGCCGCGTCAACGCGCCGCACCTCGCTGCACCGCCACTCCAGACAAGGAGGTTCCATGTTCGACTTCCACCCCCAGCTCAAGCAGCGCTTTGCTGCCTTGCGCACGGGCGCTGAATTTTTTTCCCTGCGTTATGTACGCGAGTCCGGCCAGCACTTGTCGGTGCGCAAGAACGTCGCCGAACCGCCCAGCCTGGCCCGCGATGAAGGCGCGATGCTCACTGCGCGAGTCAATGGTGTCGAGGCGTATGCCTCCACCAACGATCTGTCCCAGGCCGGCCTACAGGCAGCGCTGGAGCGGGCCGAGCAGCAAGCCCGCCAGCTCCAGCCCCACGCCCTGCTCGACCTGCGCGAGCAAGGGGTGTCCAGCGACCGCGCCGATTACCTCTCACCTGATTTCGACCAAGCCTTCCCTTCCCTGAGCGACTGTTACCAATTGCTCAGTGACGAATCGGCCGCAGTGCCCGTGGACGAGCGCCTGGTGAACTGGCAAGTCAGCATCGGCCTGACCCAGGTCGAGCAGATTTACCTCAACAGCGCCGGCGCCGAACTGCGCCAGGCCCAGCGTTTTATCTATCCGGCCCTGGATGTCACCGCTTTCGACGGTCAAGACAGCCAGACCCGCACCCTGGGCCGCGAGAATTTCGGCCAGCAAGGCGGCTTCGATGTGATCAGCCGCTGCGGCCTGATCGGCGCCGCCCCCAGGATCGCCGACCAGGCCCTGCAACTGCTGATGGCGCCGAACACGCCGCAAGGCCCACGGGACCTGCTGCTGATGCCCGACCAGATGATGCTGCAAATCCACGAGTCCATCGGCCACCCACTGGAGCTGGACCGCATCCTGGGAGACGAGCGCAATTACGCCGGCACCAGCTTCGTCAAGACCAGCGACTTCGGACACCTGCAATACGGCTCCAACCTGTTGAACGTGACCTTCGACCCGAACATTCCCGAGGAACTGGCCAGCTACAGCCATGACGACGACGGCACGGCCGCCAGCAAGCAGTTGCTGATTCGCGAAGGCCTGCTGCTGCGTCCGCTGGGCGGAGCACTCTCGCAGTTCCGTGCCGGCCTCGATGGTGTCGCCAACAGTCGCGCCTGCGGTTGGAACCGCCCACCCATCGATCGCATGGCGAACCTGAACATCGAGCCCGGCGACCAGTCCCTGGAACAACTGATCCAAGGCATCGAGCACGGTGTGCTGATGCGCACCAACCGCTCCTGGTCCATTGACGATGCCCGCAACAAATTCCAGTTCGGCTGCGAGTGGGGCCAATTGATCGAGAACGGCGAGCTCAAGGGCGTGGTGAAAAACCCCAACTACCGGGGCATTTCCGCACAGTTCTGGAAGAGCCTGCGCGCCGTGGGCGATGCCAGTACCTTCCAGGTCTTGGGCACCCCGAACTGTGGCAAGGGCGAGCCGAACCAGGTCATCCGTGTCGGCCATGCGTCGCCGGCGTGCGTGTTCAGCAACGTTGATGTGTTTGGGGGAGATGCCTGATGAGCACCGTCAATAATCAGGCCGTAGCGTTCAAGGCGTTGGTCGACTGGCTGGGCGATGCCCTGCGCGAGCCCGAACAGTTCACCCTCAGCTACGCCGCCGAATCCTCTGCCTTCGTGCGCTTCAACCACGGCAAGGTCCGCCAGGCCGGGCAGGTGCAACAAGCCAATGTCAGTTTCAAACTGATCGACGACGGGTGCCACGCCGACTTGCAGATCACCTTGTCCGGTGAAGCCAAGACGGATGTGCAACGCCTGGCCGAAGGCCTGCAACAACTGCGCGAAACCTTGCCGTTGCTGCCCCGTGATCCGTACCTGCTGCTCAACCACAACCACTGGCAGAGCAACAACGTGCAAGACCACCCGCTGCCGGAAACCGAGCAGGCCGTTGCTCAAATCACCCGCGCCGCCGAAGGCCTGGACCTGGTCGGCTTCTACGCCGCCGGGCCCATCAGCCGTGGCTTCGCCAGCTCTTCAGGGGCGTTCGGTTGGCACCAGGCCAACAGCTTCAACTTCGATTTCAGCCTGTTTCATGAGAACGGCCAGGCGGTGAAGGCCAGTTACGCCGGGCATGAATGGAGCGACGAAGGGTTTGCCCAGCGCTTCGCGCAGGCCCGCGAGCAACTGGCGTTCCTCGGCCGGCCACTGCGCACGTTGCCGCCCGGCGAATACCGCGCCTACCTGGCACCGGCGGCCCTGGAAGAAATCATGGGCATGCTCAGCTGGGGCGGGTTCTCGGCCCGGGCAATTGCCAGCAAGCAGAGCCCGTTGCAGAAGTTCTACGCCAACGAAGCCAGTTTCAGCCCCAACGTATGGTTGAGCGAGCAGGTCAGTGGCTCCTTGAGCCCGGCGTTTTCCGACGAAGGTTATCCCCGTGACGACCTGGATCTGATCGCCAAGGGCACGGCCAATGCGCGGCTGGTCAATTCCCGCAGCGCCGCCGAATACGGCCTTACCGCCAATGGTGCCAGCAGCTACGAATACCCCACGGCACTGGACATGAAGGGCGGACAACTGGAGCACAAAGACATCCTCGAACAACTGGGCACCGGGCTGTACATCAGCAACCTCTGGTACCTGAACTACTCGGACCAACCCGCCGCACGCCTGACCGGCATGACCCGCTTCGCCACGTTCTGGGTCGAGAACGGCCAGATCGTGGCGCCGGTCAGTACCATGCGCTTCGACGACAGCGTCTACAGCCTGCTCGGCTCGCAGCTCGAAGGCCTGACCCGGGAGCGCGAACTGCTGCTTTCGGCCAGCACCTACAGCCAGCGCGCCACGGCCTCGATGCTGTTGCCGGGGGCACTGGTCAAGCGGGTGACTTTAACGCTGTAAACCCAACCCTACGCACACCTGTAAAGGGGGTTACTTGTGGCGAGGGGATAAATCCCCTCGCCACAACGGCGTTCGCACTTGATCAACCTGTCATACAAGAGGCCCCATGCCCAACCGCGCACCGCTCGATGCTGTCACCGCCCGCTGGCTCCCGTGGGTCGTGGCGATTGCCTTCTTCATGCAGTCCCTGGACGGGACCATCCTCAACACCGCCCTGCCCGCCATGGCCAGCGACCTGGCGGAAAACCCGCTGCGCATGCAGGGCGTGATCATTGCCTACATGCTCACCGTGGCGCTGCTGATCCCGGCCTCGGGCTGGATCGCCGACCGCTTCGGCACCAAGAAGATTTTCTTCGGCGCGATCCTGTTGTTCAGCTTCGGCTCGCTGCTGTGCGCCTTGTCCCACTCGCTGGGCATGCTGATCGGCGCGCGGGTGATCCAAGGCCTGGGGGGCGCGCTGATGATCCCGGTCGGTCGGCTGGTGGTACTGCGGGCCTACCCCCGCTCGGAGCTGGTGCGGATCATGGGCTTCATCACCATTCCCGGCCTGCTCGGCCCGCTGATCGGCCCGACCATGGGCGGCTGGATGGTGGAGTACCTGACCTGGCACTGGATCTTCCTGATCAACCTGCCGGTGGGCGTGATTGGCTGCTATGCGGTATGGAAGTTCATCCCCGACCTGCGCGGCAGCGAGCGCACCCGGTTCGATGGCCTGGGCTTTTTGCTGTTCGGCGCGGCAATGGTGTTGATCACCATTGCCATGGAAGGCCTGGGGGAACTGCACCTGCCGCACTTGCGGGTGATGTTGCTGTTGTTCGGTGGCATGGCCTGCCTGGCGGCTTATTGGCTGCGGGCCGGGCATGTCGAGAACCCGCTGTTCGCACCGTCGCTGTTCAAGACCCGGACCTTTGCCGTGGGCATCCTCGGTAACCTGTTCGCCCGTCTGGGCAGCGGCGCCCTGCCATTTTTGGTGCCGTTGCTGTTGCAAGTGGCCCTGGGCTACTCGCCGTCCCAGGCCGGCATGAGCATGCTGCCGCTGGCGGCGGCGGCCATGTTCGCCAAGTCCGTGGCCCGACCGTTGATCGAACGCCTGGGCTATCGCATCGTCCTGACCGGCAACACCCTGGCCCTGGGCCTGATGCTGGCGAGCATGGGCCTGGTCAGCGAGCAAACGCCATATTGGTTGCTGCTGGTACAACTGGCCGTGCTGGGGGCGATCAACTCGCTGCAATTCACCGCGATGAACACCGTGACCCTGATCGACCTGGACGACGCCAGCGCCAGCAGCGGCAACAGCCTGCTGTCGGTGGTGGCACAACTGTCCCTGAGCCTCGGCGTGGCCTGCGCCGGTGCCCTGCTCGGCGGCTTCACAGCCCAGGTTGGCAACGATGGGGTCGAGACGGTGCTGGGAGCGTTCCAGTTGACGTTCGTCACGGTGGGGATCATGGCGATGCTGGCGGCGACGATTTTTTCCCAGTTGTCGAAGCAGGATGGACGGCGGGTCAAGCGGCCGGATGAGCATATCGAGCACTGACCAGGCTCCAGTAGATTTGAGGAGCTATTGTGGCGAGGGGATAAATCCCCTCGCCACAGATTGATCACCCCGAGAGCGCCACAGCTCGTCCAGAACTTTCGAAGAAAGTGGCACGAGGCTGCTACACTGCGCGACATTTTGTTTTGCAGGCCAGTCCCGTGACCACCATCGCCACCGCTTTTAATACTTTGCCGCTGTCCGCCGCCATGCTGGCTAACCTCGAATCACTCGGTTATGCCCAGATGACGCCGATCCAGGCGCAAAGCTTGCCGGTGATCCTCAAGGGCATGGACCTGATCGCCCAGGCCAAGACCGGCAGCGGCAAGACTGCGGCTTTCGGCATTGGCCTGCTGAACCCGATCAACCCGCGCTTCTTCGGCTGCCAGGCACTGGTGATGTGCCCGACCCGCGAACTGGCCGACCAGGTCGCCAAGGAAATCCGTCGCCTGGCCCGCGCCGAAGACAACATCAAGGTCCTGACCCTGTGCGGTGGTGTGTCCTTCGGCCCGCAGATCGCCTCCCTTGAACACGGCGCCCACATCATCGTCGGCACGCCAGGGCGCATCCAGCAACACCTGCGCAAAGGCTCGCTGGTGCTCGATGGCCTCAACACGCTGATCCTCGACGAAGCCGACCGCATGCTCGACATGGGCTTCTACGATGCCATCGAAGACATCATCCAGCAGACCCCGGAACGCCGCCAGACACTGCTGTTCTCCGCCACCTACCCGGTGGGCATCAAGCAGCTGTCGTCCAAGTTCATGCGCAACCCGCAGCAAGTCAAAGCCGAAGCGTTTCACTCCGACGCGCAGATCGAGCAGCGCTTCTACGAGATCTCTCCTGAAGAACGCATGGACGCGGTGGTCAAGGTGCTGGCGCACTTCCGCCCGGCCTCCTGCGTGGCGTTCTGCTTCACCAAGCAACAGGTCCAGGAAACCGTCGATCACCTGACATCCAAAGGCATCTCCGCCGTCGGCCTGCATGGCGACCTGGAACAGCGCGACCGTGACCAGGTGCTGGCGATGTTCGCCAACCGCAGCACCTCGGTGCTGGTGGCTACCGATGTAGCGGCACGCGGCCTGGACATCGATGCCCTGGACATGGTGATCAACGTCGAACTGGCCCGGGATTCGGAAATCCACATCCACCGCGTCGGCCGCACCGGCCGCGCCGGGGAAAAAGGCATCGCCATCAGCCTGGTGGCGCCGTCCGAAGCCCACCGCGCCCAGGCCATCGAGCAACTGCAGAAGTCGCCGTTGAGCTGGGACCAACTGGACAACCTCAAGTCCCAGGGCGGCGGCCCGCTGCTGCCGGCCATGAGCACGCTGTGCATCGGTGCCGGGCGCAAAGACAAAGTCCGCCCCGGCGACATCCTCGGCGCCCTGACCGGCGACGCTGGCATCCCCGGCGCCCAGGTTGGCAAGATCGCGATTTTCGATTTCCAGGCCTATGTGGCCGTGGAGCGCGGCATTGCCAAACAGGCACTGCAACGCCTGAACGATGGCAAGATCAAGGGCCGGTCGTTGCGGGTGCGGATTCTGTAATCCAATTGCCTGACAAACAGAGATCAAACTGTGGGAGCGAGCTTGCTCGCGATAGCGGAGGATCAGCGGCATTGATGTCGACTGACACACCGCAATCGCGAGCAAGCTCGCTCCCACATTCAGTTATGTGGAAAAGCTGAGAGGACACCGTTTTGCGCTCTACCGAAGTCGTGATCATTGGCGCTGGCGCCGCAGGGTTGATGTGCGCACTGACCGCTGCCGCGCGCGGACGGCAGGTGATGTTGCTGGACCACGCCAACAAAGCCGGCAAGAAAATCCTCATGTCGGGCGGTGGACGCTGCAATTTCACCAACATGTACACCGAGCCGGGCAATTTTCTCTCGCAGAACCCGCATTTCTGCAAATCGGCCCTGGCCCGCTACACCCAATGGGATTTCATCGCCCTGGTGGCCAAGCACGGCGTGCCCTATCACGAGAAAAAACTCGGCCAGTTGTTCTGCGATAACAAGTCCAGCGACATCCTCGGCCTGCTACTGGAGGAGTGTGACCAGGCTGGCGTCAAGCTGCACCTGGATACCTCGATCACACAGATCGAAAAAACCGACAGCGGCTACCTGCTGCAAACCACCCTTGGGGCCGTCAGTTGCCAATCCTTGGTGATCGCCACCGGCGGACTGTCGATCCCCACCCTGGGCGCTACCGGCTTCGGCTATCAGGTGGCGAAACAGTTTGGCCATCAACTGCTGCCAACCCGCGCCGGGCTGGTGCCGTTCACCATCACCGATCAACTCAAGACGCTGTGCACCGAACTCTCGGGCACTTCGGTCGATTGCCTGGTGAGCTGCAACGAGCAGAGTTTTCGCGAGAACATCCTGTTCACCCACCGCGGCCTCAGCGGCCCGGCGATCTTGCAGATTTCGTCGTTCTGGGAACCGGGGGACACGGTGCAGATCAACCTGCTGCCCGACCACGACGTGCCGCAATGGCTGCAACAGCAACAGGCCGAACGCCCCAACAGCGAGCTGAAAACCCTGCTGGGCGAGCTGTTCACCAAGAAAATGGCCAACCTGCTGGCCGATACCTGGTTCGTCTCCAAACCCATGAAGCAATACACCCACGCGGAACTGGCGGACATTGCCGAGAAACTGGCGAGCTGGAATGTCGTCCCGGCCGGCACCGAAGGCTACCGCACCGCCGAAGTCACCCTGGGCGGCGTCGACACTCGGGAGGTCTCGTCCAAGACCATGGAATCGCTGAAAAGCCCCGGGCTGTATTTCATTGGCGAAGTGCTGGACGTCACTGGGCACCTGGGCGGGTTCAACTTCCAGTGGGCCTGGGCGTCGGGTTATGCGGCGGCGCAATACGTCTGACACAACAAAAATAAAAGGCAGGCAATGACCTTGTGGGAGCAAGCTTGCTCGCGATAGCGGTGGTTCAGTCAACATCAATGCGACCGACCTGACGCCATCGCGAGCAAGCTCGCTCCCACAGAGGGTCCATGGCGTTTTCTGAATCGCATTCACACGCGAAGGAACACTTTTTGCTGTCCGATGTGATCGCCGCCATTGCGTCGGCGTCATTACTGCCTCAATTTAGCGTCATTGCCCGTCAGGCCCGTGCACTTCATGTCATCGAACTCGTTTAGCCAGTCTTTGCGTCGCCTTTGGGCGTTGGATAAGTTCAGTTATAGCGTGCGGGTGTTCATCGCCCTGACCGGCAGCATGGGTCTGTGCTGGTATCTCGATGAGATGGCACTGCTGATTCCCCTGTTCCTGGGCATCATCGCCAGCGCCCTGGCCGAGACCGATGACACCTGGCAAGGCCGCCTCAATGCGCTGGCCGTGACCCTGGTGTGTTTCACCGTCGCGGCCCTGTCGGTGGAACTGCTGTTCCCCTATCCCGTGCTGTTCATCATCGCCCTGGCCCTGGCGAGCTTCGGCCTGACCATGCTCGGCGCCCTGGGTGAGCGCTATGGCGCAATTGCCTCGGCCACCTTGATTCTTTCGGTCTATACCATGATCGGCGTGGACCAGCGCGGTGGCGCGGTCACCGATTTCTGGCACGAACCCCTGCTGCTGGTGGCTGGCGCTGCGTGGTACGGCTTGCTCTCAGTGCTGTGGCAAGCGCTGTTTTCCAATCAACCGGTGCAGCAAAGCCTGGCGCGGCTGTTTCGTGAGCTGGGCCGCTACCTGAAACTCAAATCTTCACTCCTGGAGCCGATCCGCCAACTGGACGTCGAAGCCCGACGCCTGGAACTGGCCCAACAGAATGGCCGAGTGGTCGCGGCGCTGAACGCGGCGAAGGAGATCATCCTGCACCGCGTGGGCAATGGCCGGCCAGGCTCCAAAGTCAGCCGTTACCTGAAGCTGTATTTCCTCGCCCAAGACATCCATGAGCGCGCCAGTTCCTCCCATTACCCCTACAACGCACTGGCCGAGGCCTTCTTCCACAGCGACGTGATGTTCCGCTGCCAACGCCTGCTGCGCCAGCAGGGCAAGGCCTGCCAGGCGCTGGCCGAATCGATCCAACTGCGCCAGCCGTTCGTCTACGACGCCAGCTTCGCCGAGGCCCTCAACGACCTGCATGCCTCCCTCGAACACCTGCGCATCCAGAGCAATCCGGCCTGGCGCGGCTTGTTGCGATCGTTACGCGCCCTTTCGGCCAACCTTGCCACCATGGATCGCCTGCTCAGCGATGCCAGCAACCCCGACGCCCTGGCCGACGCCACCGACAGCAGCCTGCTGGACCGCTCGCCGCGCAACCTCAAGGACGTCTGGCTACGCTTGCGCACGCAGCTCACGCCAACCTCGCTGCTGTTCCGTCATGCCCTGCGCCTGCCCTTGGCGCTGAGCGTGGGCTACGCCATGGTGCATCTGATCCACCCGTCCCAGGGTTATTGGATCATCCTCACCACGCTGTTCGTCTGCCAACCCAACTACGGCGCCACCCGGCGCAAGCTCGGCCAGCGAATCATCGGCACCGCCATTGGCCTGACAGTGGCCTGGGCGCTGTTCGATCTGTTTCCCAACCCGCTGGTGCAATCGAGCTTCGCCATTGCCGCCGGGGTGGTGTTCTTTACCAACCGCACGACCCGCTACACCCTGGCAACTGCTGGGATCACCATCATGGTGCTGTTCTGCTTCAACCAGGTGGGCGACGGCTACGGGCTGCTGCTGCCGCGGCTATTCGATACCTTGCTCGGCAGCCTGATCGCCGGGCTGGCGGTGTTCCTGTTCCTGCCCGACTGGCAGGGCCGACGACTGAACAAGGTGCTGGCCAACACGCTGACCTGCAACAGCATTTACCTGCGTCAGATCATGCAGCAGTACGCCGCCGGTAAAAGCGACGACCTGGCCTATCGCCTGGCCCGACGCAACGCCCACAACGCCGACGCCGCGCTGTCCACCACGCTGGCCAACATGCTGATGGAGCCGGGGCATTTCCGTAAGGAAGCCGACGTGGGGTTCCGCTTCCTGGTGTTGTCCCACACGCTGCTCAGTTACCTGTCAGGCCTGGGCGCCCACCGCGGCACCGAGCTGCCGGCGCAGGTGCGCGAACAATTGATCGATGGCGCGGGAGCGAAACTGGCGACGAGCATCGACGAAATCGCCCAGGGCCTGGCGAGCAAAACGCCGATTGTGGTGCAAAGCGACGAGGAGGAAGCCCTGGCCAATGAGCTCGAGCAGATGCCCGATGAAATTGACGAGGGGCAGCGGTTGGTGCAGACGCAATTGGGATTGATCTGTCGGCAACTGGGGCCGTTGCGGACCTTGGCGGCGCACTTGGTCAAGGACACCAGCGAGACTTGAGGGCTATGGTGTTCATACTGGCCTCATCGCGAGCAGGCTCGCTCCCACAATGCGGTGCGCATGGACTTTGTGTAACAGCAGACCCACTGTGGGTGCGAGCTTGCTCGCGATGGGGCCGGTCCAGGCAACCTTACATCCCATGCGCCTTCAACAACCGCGCATAACTGCCGTCCGCTTTCATCGCCGCAATCTCCCGATCGAAGCCCGCCACGATCTCCTCATGCTGCGGATTCTTCAGGCTGACCAGGATGTGCAGGCTGTTTTCGCTCAACGGCTTGGGCAGGAACTCCACGGCGTTGCGCACCTTGGCCGACTCGCGGGCCAGGTAATAACGGGCGACGTATTCATCTTCCAGGGTCAGCTTCACACGGTCGGCTGCCAGCATGCGCACGGCCATCGCGAAGTTATGCACAGGGACCTTCTGCATTTGCTGGTCTTCATCGAATTCCTTGGCGTAGGCGTAACCGCGCACCACGGCGATGGGATAGGCATACAACTGTTGCAGGTTGTCGAACTCGATCGGCGCGTCCTTGCGCTTGAGGAAGCGCACGCGGTTGAGCAGGTACTCGGCTGAGAACTGGCCGACATGGGTGCGTTCTTCGCTGTACCAGGCGTTGACCAGCACATCATAGCGGCCCTCGCCGATGCCCAGCATCGCCCGGGCCCAAGGCACCTGTTCGAAGTCCGTGGCATAGCCGGCCCGCGCCAGGGCCGTGCTGACGATATCGGTCGCCAGGCCACCATTGACCAGCGTGGAGTCGGTAAAGGGAGGCCAGCCATCGGCGACCAGACGCAACTTCTGCGCACAGGCGTTGTGGCTCAGCAACAGCAATCCGACTAAAGCAAGAGCTCGATGCAAACGCGGCATGCCAAACATCCTTGACGGGTTCAAAGCCCGGTTTGTTTTTAGCCGATACTCAAGGGATATCCTCGGACATCCGGTCCTAACATTAGCTCATTGAAACCGCAGCACAGCTCTGGCTCGAAGATTACACAAAGAAGACAACGCTGCGACAAGGGAATGATGGCATTTTGGTATTTATCACAGTTTTTTTACCGGACCGAGCAAGAGACTTCCGAAGACAGCGCGCTTAATATCGGCATCAGGTTCTTAAGGAAATTCAAAAAATGGACATCGACTGGGTCTGCAAACACCACAGTGACCTGAGCAAGGAGCAGCTGTACGCCATCCTCAAATTGCGCGCTGAAGTGTTCGTCGTCGAGCAGAACTGCGCCTACCCGGACGTCGACGGCCTGGACCTGGAGGGCGACACCTGCCATTTGATGGCTTGGCAGGGCAACCAACTGGTGGCCTACCTGCGCTTGCTCGACCCGCACTCGCAAAACAGCGACGTGGTGATCGGGCGCGTGGTCATCGCGCCACACGCACGGGGCAAGGGGCTGGGCCACGCCTTGATGGAACATGGCCTCAAGCACGCCGAGAAATACTGGCCCGGGACGTCGATCTCACTGTCGGCCCAGGCACATCTGCAGGGGTATTACGGGCGGTATGGGTTTGAGGCGGTGGGCGTGGAATATCTGGAGGATGGGATTCCACACATTGGCATGCATCGGCCCTGATGACGCCATCGCGAGCAGGCTCGCTCCCACAGTGGATCTTCAGTGAACGATCAAATGTGGGAGCGAGCTTGCTCGCGATGAGGCCAGTCCAGACAAAGCCGAATTTCAGGGGTATTCAAGCACCGCCTTGATCCGCTGCAGATTCCCCTCGATCCACCCCCGATCGATCGCCCCCCAATCGCGAATCCGATAACACCCGGCATGATTTCGGGCGCCCTGCTCCTGCTCGAACTCACAAATGATATCCAGGTCCGCCAGCGCCGCGACGGTGTCCTGGGCGGTGCGCCGTGGCATGCCGGTGACTTCGGTGAGGGCGGGGACGTTGCTGGCCACGCCGCTGTCGATCAAGTACGCCACATACAAGCGACGGTAGAAGCTGGTCTTGGTCTTGCTGACGTCCATCCGGTCATTCCTTGTGTTGTTGCAGATCACGCCAGGTCAGGTACACCCGCAAGTCGAACTCCAACTGGTGATACCCCGGCAGCATGTGCTCGCAGAGTTGATAGAACGCCTTGTTGTGGTCCGACTCCTTGAAGTGGGCCAACTCATGCACCACGATCATTTTCAGAAACTCTGGCGCCGCTTCCTTGAACAGCGAAGCGATGCGGATTTCCTTCTTGGCCTTGAGCTTGCCGCCCTGCACCCGTGAGACCGCCGTATGCAAGCCGAGGGCGCGGTGGGTCAGGTCCAGGCGGTTGTCGAACAGCACCTTATCGATGGCCGGCGCGTTGCGCAGGTATTGTTGCTTGAGATCCAGCGCATAACCGTACAGGGCCTTGTCGCTCTGGACCGCATGCCGGTCGGGGTAACGCTGGCGCAGGTAATCGCCCAGCCGATCCTGAGCAATCATTTGCTGCACTTGTGCTTGCAGGGCGGCGGGATAGGCCTGGAGGTATTTGAGCGTGGTCATCGGTGGCAACACAGTCACAAAAGGCCGCCAGTGTAGCGAATTCAGGCCTGCACCGCGCTCCAGTCAAATGGCTTGGCAAAGGCATCGGTGTCTTCGGCCATCAACGGTCGCGCCACGAGGAACCCTTGCACATATTCGCAGCCATGGGCCTTGAGCCAGAGATATTGCTCCGGCGTCTCGACGCCCTCGGCGATTACCCGCAAGCCCAGTTGCATGCACAAATCGATCACCGAAGCAGCCAGCGCCGCATCCCGGGGCGAGTCCGGCAGGCGGGCGATCAAGTGCCGGTCGAGCTTGAGGGTATCGAGCTCAAGGTCGCGCAGATGCGCCAGCGAGCATGGCCCCGAACCGAAGTCATCCAGCGCCACCCGTACCCCGAGGTGACGCAGCAGCCGCAGTTGTTTGTGGGTTTCGTCAGGGTTGCGCATCAGCGCATCCTCGGTCACCTCCACCTCCAGTTGCCGGGGTTTCAAGGCATGGCGGTCCAGGACCTGGCGCAATTCGGTCACCAGGTTAGGCATGCCGAACTGGGTGCTGCTCAGGCTCACCCCCAACACCAGGTCGTCGGCGAACATGCGCTCCCAGACTTTGCGCTGGGCCGCGCTGCGATGATAGATCCAACTGCCCAGCCGACTGATCAACCGCGCCTCCTCCAGTAGCGGCAGGAACAACCCCGGCGGAACATCGCCGACGCTGGGGTGCTGCCAGCGCAACAACGCCTCGAACCCACGGATCCGTCCATCGGTGATGGACACCTGGGGCTGGTAGACCATATTGAAGTCACGGTTTTCGATGGCCGAACGCACGCTTTCCTCGAGCATCAGCCGTGAACGGGCTCGACCGTTCATTTCGTGATCATAAAAACGATATTGCTGGCGGCCGGCACGCTTGGCTTCGTACATGGCAATGTCAGAGGCGCGCAGCAAACCGTCGAGATTGGACCCGCAATCCGGATACGTCGCAATGCCGATACTGGCGCCCAACGCCACGTCCATGCCTTCGATCTGCTGACAGATCGACACCCGTTCGATGAGTTTTTCCGCAATCTTGGCCGCGTGCTCCGGCAGCTCCAGGTCCAGCAGGGCCGTGAATTCGTCACCGCCCAGCCGCGCCAGGATGTCGAACGGGCGCAGGCACGCCTTCAATTGTTCCGACACCCAGCGCAACACCCGGTCACCGGCGTCATGGCCCAGGGAATCATTGACCCGCTTGAAACCGTCGAGATCCAGGTACAGCAACACCCAGTTGCTTTCCAGGCGCTCGCTGCGCATCAACAGGTTTTCCGCCGTCTGATAGAACCCCCTGCGGTTGAGCAAACCGGTCAGCGGGTCAGTGACGGCCTGGAATTCAAGCTGCTGGTGCAAGTGGCGAACCACCGACATGTCCTGCAGTGTCACCACCATCGCCTTCTGCTCCTCAGGCAGTGGCGCACAGGACAAGGCCACCGACACCTGCTGCCCAGGCGCGGTGCGCAGGACAGCATCGTGCGCGCGCCAGGTTTCACCACGGCTGTAGGCAATATGGATATCGGAGTCGACCCACTCGGGGATGTGCGGCTTTTGCAGGAAGTCCAGCAATGGCATGCCCTGCAATTGCTCGGCGGTGGCATTGAGCAGACGGCACGTAGACGGGTTGGCGAAGCGGATACAACCGCTCTCATCCACCACCAGAATCCCTTCGGCGGCGTTGTCCAGCACCGAGGCGTTGAACGCCCTGGCCGCTTCCAGATCCTGGCTCAGGCGCTGCAAGGCCCGGCGATTGCGCTGGTGTTCCAGCAACGCATGGACCTTGGGCTTGAGAATCTGCGGATCGAACGGTTTGAACAGGTAATCCACGGCACCACTGGCGTAACCCTTGATCACCGCATCCTGGGATTGTTCGTTGGCGGTCAGGAAAATGATCGGCGTGAGCCGCGTGCGCTGGCTGCCGCGCATCAGGCGTGCCACTTCGAAACCGTCCATGTCGGGCATCTGCACATCCAGAAGAACCAGGTCGATCTCGTGTTCAAGCAGCAGATTAAGGGCCTCGACACCCGAGGCTGCGGTCATGACTCTCCAATCCTGACGCTGCAACAACGCTCGCATGCTGAGCAGGTTTTCGGGGTAATCATCAACAATCAATAGGACAGAGCTGTCTTCGCCAAGCGTTGGTTGCGCGCATTCCATGCTGCTTCTCTTATCGGGCGCCACGTCCGTTTTACGTAGTAAAGCGGACAAATACTGTGTTCTCACTCTAGACCGTGATTTTGAAAAGCAGTAGGTGTCATCACGCCATCATCCAGGCAAAGCCCGAAATAGCCGACTAACGGTCACCCACCTCGGGCACAAAAACTGCAATGACATCTTCGACGGACAATTGACGTCAATCATCCGCTGGACGGTTATCAAAAAATTTCCCTTCTGCGTGATTAATACGCCCACAGGCGCGAGCTAGAGCCTCTCTGGGCGTTCAGCATTTTCACTCCCGTTACGTAGGATCCGATCATGATTGATCTCGCCACCTGGAACCTGAGCATCCCCGAAGGCAGCCCACCGACGACCATCGAAACCTCTCAACTGGTGCAAGGGTTCCAGGACCAGTACTTCCATGCCGACTCCGGCACGGTGTTTTTCTGGGCACCGGTGACCGGCGCCACGACCGCTAATGCTATTTATCCGCGCAGTGAACTTCGTGAGACCTACAGCAACGGCACCTTGCGCAATTGGCTGTACACGGCAGCGGACAACAAGCTGGCTGCCACCTTGGCCGTCAGCCAGGTGCCCAGTACCGGCAAGGTCGTCATTGGTCAGATCCATGCCAAGGACAGCACCAGCCCCCTGGTGAAACTGGAGTACCAATACAAAACCTACAGTTCCACCGGCAACATCGTCGCCAAGGTGCGCATGCGCCCGGACGACGAAACAGGCCAGGTCATCACCATCGCCACGGGCATAAAGCTCAATCAGTCCTTCTCTTACCTGATCCATCTAAGCCCCGCCGGCGTCCTGACCATCAATGGCGCGGGTTACCAGTGGAGCTCCCCCATCAGCTCCACTTGGAGCGACAAGCCGCTGTACTTCAAGGCGGGCGTGTACGTGCAGGACAACACCGGTTATCCCACCGAAGGCGGGACCGTGACCTTCAGCCTGCTGGATATCGATCACATCTAGACGTTTTGCGGGGCGCCATGGCAGCAACGCAATGCTGCCCGCCCAGCGACCCTATCAATTCGAAATCGTTCAGGGCGAGTTCGAAACGACCGACTAACGGTAATCCATCCGGCCCAGATGCTGCAGAAGACATGTTCGACGGACAATTGACGTCAAACATCCGCCGGATGGTTATTCAAAAAATTCCTTCCTGCGTGATCAACACACCCCAAATGCTTGGAGTAGAGCCTCCCGCTTTGGTCCTTAGTACTTTTACGCCCGTTACGCAGGATCCGACCATGATCGATCTCAACACTTGGAACTTGAGCATCCCCGAAGGCAGCCCCGCCACCACCATCGAAACGCCTCGCCTGGCCCAGGGGTTCAAGGATGAATATTTTCACTCCGACACCGGCACGCTGTTCTTCTGGGCGCCGGTGACCGGCACCAAGACTGCAAACGCGATTTATCCACGCAGCGAACTGCGGGAAACCTACAGCGACGGCACCCTGCGTAATTGGCTGTACCCGGCGGCAGACAACATCTTGCGTGCCGCCGTAACCGTCAACCAGGTGCCCAGCAGCGGCAAGATAGTGATTGGTCAGATCCACACCAAAGACAGCACCAGTCCCATGGTGAAACTGGAGTACCAGTACAAAACCTATAGTTCCACCGGCAACATCGTCGCCAAGGTGCGCATGCGCCCCGACGACGAAACCGGCCAAGTCATCACCATCGCCACCGGCGTGAAGCTCGACCGCAGCTTTACCTACATGATCCACCTCAGCCCGAAGGGCGCATTGGGCATCAGCGCGGCAGGTTACAACTGGAGAACTACCGTCGATCCGGCCTGGAAGGTTAAACCGCTGTATTTCAAGGCAGGGGTGTATGTCCAGGACAACACCGGCTACACCACCGAAGGCGGAAAAGTGACGTTCAGCCTGCTGGAAATCAATCACAACATCTGAGCGCTTTTTCCTCGCACCATGGCAGCACGGACGCTGCTTGCGGCGCGCCCTCAACGCTTGAGCCTTCGCATCTCACGCTCAATCGAGCCCAGGGCATGCGGCAGTGCCATATCGCCATCGTTCAAAAAAATTCCGCTTTAACCGACTAGCGGTCACCTGTCTCGGGCACCAAAGCGGCAAACGCCACTCTGACGGTCTGCTGACGTCAACCCTCCGCCGGATCCGCGTGAAAAACGTTCGATCCCGCTTCCTCCTGGCGCCAGCGAAAGCGCGTCCTAGAGCCTTCGGCTGTGGCGTAAATCATTTCTTATGTACAGAAAGGATCCGAACATGGTCGATCTTGCAACCTGGAACTTGAGCATCCCCGAGGGCAGCCCGCCGAAAACCATTGAAACGCCTCGGCTGGTGGATGGGTTCAAGGATAAGTACTTCAACTCCGAAGGCAGCACGGTGTATTTCTGGTCACCGGTGACCGGCACCAAGACTGAAAACGCGGTCTATCCGCGCAGCGAATTACGAGAAACCTATAAAGACGGCACTTTGCGCAACTGGCTGTACCCCGATGCCGACAATAAATTGAGCGCGACCCTGGTCGTCAACCAGGTGCCCAGCACCGGCAAGATCGTGATCGGTCAGATTCATGCCAAGGACAGCAGCAAACCCCTGGTGAAGCTGGAATACCAGTACAAGGACGACAGCAAGACCGGCAACATCGTCGCTAAAGTGCGCATGCGCCCCGATGACGACGAGGGTCGAGTCATCACCGTGGCCACTGGGGTGAAACTTGCCCAGTCCTTCAGTTACCGGCTCCACCTCGATCGTACCGGCGACCTGGGCATTACCGCGGCGGGTCGCAGCTGGTACACCACCATCAGCTCTACGTGGCGGGTCAAGCCGTTGTACTTCAAGGCTGGCGTGTACGTGCAAGACAACAGCGGCTATACCAGCGAAGGCGGGAAAGTGACGTTCAGCAAGCTGGATATCGATCACAACACTTAAAAAGTGCTTCCGAAAATCTCGTAGGAAACATCCCCTTGTGGCGAGGGGATTTATCCTCGCTGGGCTGCGCTGCAGCCCTCTCCTTTCGTCAGACCTTCCGCATGCGCCGGTTTGCGGCGGCTGCGCGCCCGAGCGGGAGCAAGCCCCCCTGGCCACAGGGGCGCGGTGCGTCCTACAGGTCGATTTTGGCTTCGAAAATCTCCTCTATAGTTCGGTGGGTCTGCTGGCCTTGGTCAGTGGGCAAGGGTTTCGCAGCCCGCTGACAGAACAGAGACTTTGCACCGTCAAATGAAAATTCAGGCAAACTCGCCTGCGTTCATTTTATGGCGGTTGCGCGCGGGAGATCTTCGGGTCTGCCGGGTTTGGTCTCTATCTCGGTCTGCGAACCCGCGCGCAACTGCCACCCATTTGTTTCGCAGCAAGAAGGTGGCAATTTATGTTTCTTAAATAGAGCCAAACCTTATGACGACGACTCAAGCAATCAGCCGCTTCACCCCTCTCACCCCAATCGCCACCACCCAACCTGTTCTGTTCATCGACAAAACCGTCCCGCTGACAGAGCTTCACGCCTGTGCCAGCGAGCGTCTGCATGCCACCCTCGATTACCTGACGCTCATGGCCTGCGCCAGCCTGCGAGACTCGGCCGCCAGCGACTTCAATACCCTTACCAATGTGGCTCGGATCCTGGTCCAGGATGTCACCGATGTGTTCGGCGTCATTGAACAGCGCGGCCTCGAAGACCAATAAAGATCCCTGTGGGAGCGAGCTTGCTCGCGATAGCGCTGGATCAGCGGCAGAGATGTTGGCTGACACGGCGCTATCAAGATCTGTGTGTATATCCGTTGCTGCGGTAACGGCCACTTAGGGTTCCGCTCTTACAGCGGCTCACTTTTGAGAAGCGCAAAAGTAAGCAAAACGCTTTTGCCCCACCACTCGGTGCCTCGCTTAGGCTCGGCATGCCCTCACTCCGGCATTGCTCCGTGGGCCCGCCGCGAAGGACCATCCATGGTCCAGCGCGGCTATCCCGGCATCCATGCCGGGATGCCCACTCCACAATGCCTGCGTTCGGCCATCGTGGTTAACGGGGCGCCAAAATCTACGTCCACCGCGAGGCGGCCTAGTAGCCGACCTGGCTCTCCTGGTCGTACACCCGTCAAATCTGTGGGAGCAAAGCTTGCTCGCGAGGCGGCCTTATAGCCGACCTGTTTCTCCCGGTAGTACTCCGATCCAATTGTGGGAGCGAGCTTGCTCGCGATGACGACAGCACATTCAACATCTTCATCGACTATGGCACTGCCTTCGCGAGCAAGCCAGCTCCCACAGGAGAAACGCGATCAATCAAAAACCAGGTCGGCTATAAGGCCGCCTCGCGGTGGACGTTGATCTCGGGCGCCCCGTTAACCACGCTGGCTGAACGAAGGTATTGCGCAGTGGGCAACCCGGCATGGATGCCGGGTTAGCCGCGCTGGGCCATGGATGGCCCTTCGCGGCGGCCCACGGAGCAATGCCTTCGTTCAGGCATGCCGAGCCTAAGCGAGGCACCGAGTGGTGGGGCAGGAGCGCTTTGGTTACTTTCGCGCTTTTCGAAAGTGACCCGCTGTAAGAGCGGAACCCTAAGTGGCCGTTACCGCAGCAACGGATATACACACAAATCCCACACATAAAAAAACCCGCATCACTGCGGGTTTTCTTACAACGCTGAAGCCTTAGTTAACCTTAGCGTTCAACTCACCTTTCAGATAACGCTGATACATCGCTTCCAACGAGATCGGCTTGATCTTGGAGGCGTTGCCGGCAGTACCGAACGCTTCGTAACGTGCGATGCACACGTCGCGCATGGCCGTCACGGTCGCGCCGAAGAACTTACGCGGATCAAACTCGCTAGGGTTGGTCGCCATCAAACGACGCATGGCACCAGTCGAGGCCAGGCGCAAATCGGTATCGATGTTGACCTTACGCACGCCGTACTTGATGCCTTCGACGATTTCTTCAACCGGCACGCCGTAGGTTTCCTTGATGTCGCCGCCGTACTGGTTGATGATCGCCAGCCACTCCTGCGGAACCGAGGAAGAACCGTGCATCACCAGGTGAGTGTTGGGGATGCGCTTGTGGATTTCCTTGATGCGGTCGATGGCCAGCACGTCGCCGGTAGGTGGCTTGGTGAACTTGTAGGCGCCGTGGCTGGTGCCGATGGCGATGGCCAAGGCGTCGACCTGGGTTTTCTTGACGAAGTCGGCCGCTTCTTCCGGGTCGGTCAGCATCTGGCTGTGATCCAGCACGCCTTCGGCGCCGATGCCGTCTTCTTCACCGGCCATGCCGGTTTCCAGCGAGCCCAGGCAACCCAGTTCGCCTTCCACCGACACGCCGCAGGCGTGGGCCATGGCGACGGTCTGCTGGGTGACGCGCACGTTGTATTCGTAGTCGGTCGGAGTCTTGCCGTCTTCGCCAAGGGAGCCGTCCATCATCACCGAGCTGAAGCCCAGTTGGATGGAACGCTGGCAGACGTCAGGGCTGGTGCCGTGGTCCTGGTGCATGCACACCGGGATGTGCGGGAATTCTTCGATCGCCGCCAGGATCAGGTGACGCAGGAACGGCGCACCGGCGTATTTACGGGCGCCGGCCGACGCCTGGACGATCACCGGAGAGTCAGTCTTGTCAGCGGCTTCCATGATGGCGCGCATCTGCTCAAGGTTGTTGACGTTAAAGGCTGGAACGCCGTAGCCGAACTCGGCTGCGTGGTCCAGCATCTGACGCATGCTGATAAGTGCCATTAGTGTGTCTCTCCCGGTCGAGGGTCGTTAATCGTGCCAGCCTGCCGGAGCGGCGGCGGCTATTCAAGTCATTGCAAGTCGGGGGTGACCCCGGCCTGCGTGTTCGGTGTCGCTAAATCCAGATACTGACGCGATCCTTGTGGGAGCGAGCTTGCTCGCGATGAGGGCGGCACATTCAACATCACTGTTGCCTGATACGCCGCTATCGCGAGCAAGCTCGCTCCCACATCTGGATCTCTGTGGATCAGTTCAATCGTATTACTGCGCCTTACAGCCACGCCCAATCAAGTCATTGGTGGCGACCCAATACACCAGGCCTTCCTCACCCTTGACGTGGAACGCCAACATGTCATCGCTGTACAGCGAACCCGACGCGCCTGGCTCTTGCTTCAGGTGATAAACCTGATCGGCACCACCGAGGCGTACGTCGACTTCCTTGCGGGCGGCATCGGCGTAGCGCCAGAGCACTTTGGCCTCGCTGTCACAGGTCCAGGTCGTCCAACTGTCCACAGGCGCGGATGACTGCAAAAAACCCAACTGCGTGCAACCGGCCAACATTGCCAACGCCACGACGGCGATCAAGCCTTTCATCCGTGTTCCTCGACTGACGACGCGCGCCGCCAGCCATGAGTAAAGAGTCTGACCCGTCAAGGACACCCATGTTCCTTGGCCGGGGTTTGCGTCTCGTATTTATCCAGGCCTTCCGGCCCGGAACGCTTGTTCAACACCGGGTTGGTCTCGGCCTGCCAGTCAGCCTGGTAGCAACCCCCTTCAGGCACCGGCGCCCCGGTTTCCGGGGCCGTTGCCTTCGGGCTGCTCGAACAGGCCACCAACATCGTCGCGGCCAACAGCAACGTGAACGTCTTGACCATCAGAACACTCCTTTGCCCGGTCAACGCAGCCTCAGGCCTTGGCCCGGCTTTCCAGGACTTCCACGGCCGGCAGCACTTTGCCTTCGACGAACTCGAGGAACGCGCCGCCACCGGTAGAAATGTAGGAGATCTGCTCAGCCACGCCATACTTATCGATGGCCGCCAGGGTGTCGCCGCCGCCAGCGATGGAGAATGCGTCGCTCTCGGCGATGGCCTGGGCCAGTACCTTGGTGCCGTTGCCGAACTGGTCGAACTCGAATACACCAACCGGACCGTTCCACAGGATAGTCTTGGAAGATTTCAACAAGTCGGCGAAGTTGGCCGCGGTTTGCGGGCCGATGTCGAGGATCATGTCGTCCTCGGCCACGTCATTGATCAGCTTGACGGTGGCGGTGGCGCTTTCAGCGAACTCCTTGGCCACGACCACGTCCACCGGCAACGGCACGCTGACCTTGGCAGCGATTTCCCGGGCGGTGTCCAGCAGGTCCGGCTCGTACAGGGATTTGCCGACCGGGTGACCGGCCGCGGCGAGGAAGGTGTTGGCGATGCCGCCGCCGACGATCAACTGGTTGCAGACCTGGCTCAGGCTGTTGAGCACGTCGAGCTTGGTGGAGACCTTGGAGCCGGCAACGATGGCGGCCATCGGTTGGGCCGGGGAGCCCAGGGCCTTGCCCAGCGCATCCAGTTCAGCCGCCAGCAGCGGGCCGGCAGCGGCGACTTTGGCGAACTTCGCCACGCCATGGGTCGAACCCTCGGCGCGGTGGGCGGTGCCGAACGCGTCCATCACGAACACGTCGCACAGGGCCGCGTATTGCTGGGCCAGTTCGTCAGCGTTCTTTTTCTCGCCCTTGTTGAAGCGCACGTTTTCGAACAACACGACATCGCCGGCCTTCACGTCCACGCCACCCAGGTAGTCAGCGACCAATGGCACGTCACGACCCAAGGCTTTGCTCAAGTAGTCGGCGACAGGCTTGAGGCTGTTTTCGGCCGAGAACTCGCCTTCGGTCGGACGGCCCAGGTGCGAGCAGACCATCACGGCCGCGCCTTTTTCCAGGGCCAGCTTGATGGTCGGCAGCGAAGCCAGGATGCGCGCGTCGCTGGTGACAACACCGTCCTTGACGGGAACGTTGAGGTCTTCGCGGATCAGTACGCGCTTACCTTGCAGATCGAGGTCGGACATCTTCAACACGGTCATGGGTCGCAATTCCTGGATAACTGTTTAGAGAGCAGGTTTGTTAGAAGCAGAAAGCGAAGTCGCTGTTTGCAGATAATGTTCAGCAACGTCCAGCATTCGGTTGGCAAAACCCCATTCGTTGTCGAACCAGGCCAGGATGTTCACAAGCCGCGGCCCGGAAACCCGAGTCTGGCTGGCATCGACAATGGCCGAATGCGGGTCATGGTTAAAATCACAACTGGCGTGAGGCAACTCGGTGTAGGCCAGTAGGCCTTTGAGCGGGCCGCTGGTGGCGGCTTCGCGCAGGATCCGGTTGACCTCGGTGGCGTCGGTATCGCTCACGGTCTGCATCGTAATGTCGAGGCAGGACACGTTGACCGTCGGCACCCGCACGGCTTTGGCCTGAATTCGCCCGGCAAGTTCCGGCAGCAGCCGTTCGATGCCACGCGCCAGACCAGTGGACACCGGAATCACCGATTGGAACGCCGAACGCGTGCGGCGCAGGTCCTCATGGTGATAGGCGTCGATTACCGGCTGATCGTTCATCGCCGAGTGGATGGTGGTGATCGACACGTATTCCAGGCCAATGGCCTGGTCCAGCAGGCGCAACAGCGGCACGCCGCAATTGGTGGTGCAAGACGCGTTGGACACCAGCAGCTCGTCGCCAGTCAGGCAATCCTGGTTCACGCCGTAGACGATGGTCGCGTCCACATCCGCTTCACTGGCCATCGGTTGGGAGAACAGCACCCGTGGCGCACCGGCGGCGAGAAAGCGCTGGCCGTCCTCACGAGTGTGGTAGGCACCGGAGCATTCGAGCACCAGATCGACGTCCAGGGACGCCCAATCGATGCCTTCAGGGGTGGCACTGCGCAGGACTTTCACGCAGTCACCATTAATATGCAGACAATCGCCCTCGACCCGCACTTCGCCGGGAAACCGGCCGTGGGTGGAATCAAAGCGTGTCAGGTATTCGATACTGGCCATGTCGGCCAGATCGTTGATCGCCACGATCTCGAACCCGGCCTTGGCCCCTCGCTCGAACAACGCACGCAAGACGCAACGACCAATCCGGCCGTAGCCGTTGAGTGCAACTTTGTAGGGACGCGGTTGGGGCATGGGGGATCTCTGACCAGGGTGAATCCATCAGGGCAGCGTTGCCTGAGCCACCGCTATCGCGAGCAAGCTCGCTCCCACAGGATCGGTGGAGAACCTTGTGGGAGCGAGCCTGCTCGCGATGGCGTCAGCCCGGACGAGGCAACTTTCGGATCAGTCTTCCAGCAGCTCTTCAGCCTGACCCAGGATGTTCTCCAGGGTAAAACCGAACTCCTCGAACAGCGCTGGCGCAGGCGCCGATTCGCCGTAGGTGGTCATGCCGATCACGCGGCCTTCCAGGCCCACGTACTTGTACCAGTAATCGGCATGAGCGGCCTCGATGGCGATCCGGGCGCTGACCTGCAGCGGCAATACCGCCTGCTTGTAGCCAGCGTCCTGGGCGTCGAACACGCTGGTGCACGGCATGGACACAACACGTACGTTGCGGCCCTGTTCGGTCAGCTTGTCGTAGGCCTGGACGGCCAGGCCGACTTCGGAGCCGGTGGCGATCAGGATCAGTTCAGGCTCACCGATGCAGTCCTTGAGCACATAGCCGCCACGGGTGATGTCGCCAATCTGGTCGGCATCGCGGTTCTGGTGCTGCAAGTTCTGGCGGGAGAAGATCAACGCCGATGGGCCGTCGTTACGCTCGATGGCGTATTTCCAGGCCACTGCCGATTCCACGGCATCGCACGGACGCCAGGTGTCCAGGTTCGGCGTGCAACGCAGGCTTGCCAGTTGCTCGATCGGCTGGTGAGTCGGGCCATCTTCGCCCAGGCCGATGGAGTCGTGGGTGAACACATAGAGCACGCGTTTTTTCATCAGCGCCGACATGCGCACGGCGTTGCGGGCATATTCCATGAACATCAGGAAGGTCGCGCCGTAAGGCACCAGGCCGCCGTGCAGCGCCACGCCGTTCATGATCGCGCTCATGCCGAACTCGCGAACGCCGTAGTACATGTAGTTGCCGCTGGCGTCTTCGGCGCTGACGCCTTTGCAGCCTTTCCACAGGGTCAGGTTGGAACCGGCCAGGTCGGCCGAACCGCCCAGCAACTCCGGCAGCAATGGGCCAAAGGCGTTCAGGGTGTTCTGGCTAGCCTTGCGGCTGGCGATGGTTTCGCCCTTGGCGGCGACTTCAGCGATGTAGGCCGAGGCTTTTTCGGCGAAGTCGGCCGGCAGCTCGCCGCTGAGGCGACGGACCAGTTCGTTTGCCAACTCAGGGAATTCGGCGGAGTAAGCCGCGAAACGCTGATCCCACTCGGCTTCGAGCGCACGGCCTTTTTCCTTGGCATCCCACTCGGCATAGATGTCGGCCGGGATTTCGAACGGGCCATGGTTCCACTTCAACGCGGCGCGGGTCAGGGCGATTTCCTCGGCACCCAGTGGCGCACCGTGGCAGTCTTCCTTGCCTTGCTTGTTCGGCGAACCGAAACCGATGGTGGTCTTGCAGCAGATCAGGGTCGGCTGGGCGCTCTTGCGAGCCGTCTCGATGGCGGTCTTGATCTCTTCCGGATCGTGGCCGTCGACGTTGCGGATCACCAGCCAGTTGTAGGCTTCGAAACGCTTGGGGGTGTCGTCGGTGAACCAGCCTTCGACTTCGCCGTCGATGGAAATACCGTTGTCGTCGTAGAACGCGATCAGCTTGTCCAGGCCCAAGGTGCCGGCCAGGGAGGCGACTTCGTGGGAAATGCCTTCCATCATGCAGCCATCACCCAGGAACACGTAGGTGTGGTGATCGACGACGTTATGCCCTGGGCGGTTGAACTGCGCGGCCAGGACTTTTTCCGCCAGGGCAAAGCCCACGGCGTTGGCCAGGCCTTGGCCCAATGGGCCGGTGGTGGTTTCCACACCTGGGGTGTAGCCGTACTCCGGGTGGCCCGGGGTGCGGCTGTGCAACTGACGGAAATTCTTCAGGTCATCGATCGACAGGTCGTAGCCGGTCAGGTGCAGCAGCGAGTAGATCAACATCGAGCCGTGGCCGTTGGACAGTACGAAACGGTCACGGTCGGCGAAGGCTGGGTTGCTCGGGCTGTGCTTGAGGTAATCGCGCCAAAGCACCTCGGCGATATCCGCCATACCCATAGGGGCACCGGGATGGCCGCTGTTGGCTTTCTGCACGGCATCCATGCTGAGGGCACGAATGGCATTGGCACGCTCACGACGGCTGGGCATCGCTGATCTCCTGCGGGAATTGAATCGAGAATGAATAAAACGAAACTGAAAAAAGGCGAGCATTTTCCCTCACCCACCCGCCTCGGGGCAATGACAGATAGTCATCCAAAGGCGCTTTTCCGGTGGATAAAGTCCCTTTCTCCAGGTGAAACCTTTCCGCTGATGGGTTGTAGAGTCAAGCAGGTGCCGGGAAGTGCCATTTATCGAGCAATATCAAAACTTTTTGATATTGACCTTGCGATGATCCAGACCCCTCTCTAGACTGCCGCCCTATGAACTTACGTGTGCCTTCCATTCGCCATGACGATTGCGATGAGCTGGCGGCCCTTTGCAAGGCCGGCGGCGATCCGTTGCGGCTCAATGTATTGCGCGCCCTGGCCAACGATTCGTTCGGTGTGCTGGAGCTGGCACAGATCTTCGGCATCGGCCAGTCGGGCATGAGCCACCACCTCAAGGTCCTGGCCCAGGCCGACCTGGTGGCGACCCGCCGCGAAGGCAACGCGATTTTCTACCGCCGCGCCCTGCCCCACACTGACCTACTGGGCGGCAAGCTGCACGCCGCGTTGTTGGAGGAAGTGGACGAGCTGAATCTGCCCACAGAAGTGCAGGCACGCATCGCCCAGGTGCATGGGCAACGGGCCGCCGCCAGCCAGGACTTTTTCGCACGGGTGGCCGAGAAGTTTCGTGCCCAGCAAGACCTGATCGCAGGATTGCCGCAATACCGTGACAGCATCGTGGCGCTGCTCGATAAATTGAGCTTCGAGCCCAGCGCCACCGCCATCGAAGTGGGCCCCGGCGACGGCGCGTTTTTGCCGGAACTGGCGCGGCGCTTCAGCCAGGTGACGGCGCTGGACAACAGCCCGGCCATGCTCGAACTGGCGCGCCAGGTGTGCGAACGGGAAACGTTGGCTAATGTCAGTCTGCAACTGGCCGATGCCTTGGACGGTGTGAGCCTGCAGGCCAACTGCGTTGTGTTGAACATGGTGCTTCACCACTTCGCCGCGCCGGCCGACGCACTCCGGCACATGGCCGGCTTGCTGCAACCAGGCGGTAGCCTGCTGGTGACAGAGTTATGCAGCCACAACCAGAGTTGGGCCAGGGAGGCCTGCGGTGATCTCTGGTTGGGGTTTGAACAGGACGATCTGGCCCGTTGGGCCACCGCTGCGGGCCTCGTGCCCGGGGAAAGCCTCTATGTAGGCTTACGTAATGGTTTCCAGATCCAGGTCCGCCATTTTCAGCGACCGGCTGGCGACACTCACCATCGGTAACTTGTAGGAAAACATCGAGATGAGCGAATACTCCCTTTTCACCTCCGAGTCCGTGTCTGAAGGGCATCCGGACAAAATCGCCGACCAGATTTCTGATGCGGTGCTGGACGCCATCATTGCTGAAGACAAGTTCGCCCGCGTGGCGTGCGAGACTCTGGTGAAAACGGGCGTGGCGATCATCGCCGGCGAAGTCACCACCTCGGCCTGGGTCGACCTGGAACAGATCGTTCGTGACGTCATCCTGGGCATCGGCTACAACAGCTCCGACGTCGGCTTCGACGGCGCGACCTGCGGCGTGATGAACATCATCGGCAAGCAGTCCCCCGACATCAACCAAGGCGTTGACCGCGCCAAGCCCGAAGATCAGGGCGCCGGCGACCAGGGCCTGATGTTCGGCTACGCCAGCAACGAAACCGACGTGCTGATGCCAGCCCCGATCACCTTCTCGCACCAGCTGGTTCAACGCCAGGCCGAAGCCCGTAAATCCGGCCTGTTGCCTTGGCTGCGCCCGGACGCCAAGTCCCAAGTGACCTGCCGTTACGAAGGCGGCAAGGTGGTTGGTATCGACGCCGTCGTGCTGTCGACCCAACACAACCCGGAAGTGTCCTACAAGGACCTGCGCGAAGGCGTGATGGAACTGATCGTCAAGCACGTGCTGCCTGCCGAACTGCTGTCCAAGGACACCCAGTTCCACATCAACCCGACCGGCCAGTTCATCATCGGCGGCCCGGTGGGCGACTGCGGCCTGACCGGCCGCAAGATCATCGTCGACAGCTACGGCGGCATGGCCCGTCACGGCGGCGGCGCGTTCTCCGGCAAGGATCCATCGAAGGTTGACCGTTCGGCTGCCTATGCCGGTCGTTATGTAGCCAAGAACATCGTGGCCGCCGGCCTGGCCGAGCGCTGCGAGATCCAGGTGTCCTACGCCATCGGTGTCGCCCAGCCTACATCGATCTCGCTGAACACCTTCGGCACCGGCAAGATCAGCGATGACAAGATCATCAAGCTGGTTCGTGATGTGTTCGACCTGCGTCCATACGCCATCACCACCATGCTCGACCTGCTGCACCCGATGTACCAGGACACCGCAGCTTACGGTCACTTTGGCCGCACGCCGCAAACCAAGACGGTCGGTGACGATACCTTCACCACCTTCACCTGGGAAAAGACCGACCGCGCCGACGCCCTGCGCGCCGCTGCCGGCCTGTAAGACCTGCTGTACGAAAAAGCCCCTGGCGACCTAGTTGCCAGGGGCTTTTTCATGCCTGGGAAATTTACACACCGGCGTTGTGGCGAGGGACCATCGAACTCAAGATCGGCGTGCCACCAGCAAAAACGAAGCCGCACTGGCCAGCAACCCCGCACACATCCGATTGAACAGACGCTTGCCACTGGGCCGGGCAAACAGCCGCCGCGCATAAATCCCCATGTAGCAATACAACCCGATAGCGATGCACTCCAATGCCAGGAACAGGCCACCCAGCACAGCGAACTGCTGAGTGACGGTACCCGCACGGTCGACGAACTGCGGCAGGAACGCCGTAAACAGCAGGATCGCCTTCGGATTGCCAATCGCCACCAGAAATTCCTGGCGCGCCAGGCTGGTCATGCTCATCGCCGAGACCGTTGCCTCGCTGCCCGCCTCTGGCTGGGCGCGCCACAACTGCACGGCAAGGTAGAACAGATAGCCGGCACCGACGAGTTTGATCCCCAGGAATAACAGTTCCGAGGTGTGCAGCACAGCCGTCAGCCCCACCGCCGCCAGGGCGATCATGATGGCAAATGCCAAAAGCCGACCGATGCCCCCGCTGCACGCCCGGACGAAGCCATAGCGCGAGGCGTTACTGATGGACAGCAGGTTATTCGGCCCCGGCGCCATGTTCAGCGCAAAGCAGGCCGGAATGAAAACAGCGAGGGTCGTCAGGTCCATCGGGTGCACTCCTGGCAGAGGCGAATCGAAGGTCCATTCTGCACTGGCCTTTGATCGGTTCAAGGGACAGTTGCACGGCTAAATCACGTCGCACTGTACCGCCGCGACCTCGCCATCAGGCTTTGCAAAATCCGGTAACGCTCCAGGCCTCGCCCCCTTCGCCGCAGGGACTAGCCTTCAAGCACACCACCAAGCAAGGATGCTTCGATGCTGCCGTTATTGCGTGCACTCACCTGTTTTATCGTCATCACCCCTCCCGTCATCGCGGCGCCCTGCCCCGCTTGGCCCACCGATCGCGCCCAAGCAGAGATCAGTGCCCTGCAACGGCAAATCGACACGTGGGACGACAGTTATCACCGCCTCGGTCGAGCACTGGTGGCCGATGAGCTGTATGACCAATCCCACGCACAACTGGGCCAATGGCGCCATTGTTTCAGCCTTGAAGCGCCCAGCGATCCGTTGCGCTCGGCTGGCGGGAAGGTGCCACACCCTGTTGTCCATACCGGCCTGGAGAAACTCAAGGATGCCGAGGCCGTGGGGGCTTGGTTGCAGGGTCGCAAGGATGTCTGGGCCCAACCGAAAGTCGACGGCGTGGCGGTGACCTTGATCTATCGCCAGGGTCATCTGCAGCAGGCGATCAGCCGCGGCGATGGTGTCCAAGGACATGACTGGACCGTGAATGCGCGCAAGATCGGCGCCATCCCCCAACGGCTGCGCCAGCCTTTGAACCTGCTCGTCCAAGGCGAGTTGTACTGGCGGCTGCCCGGCCATATCCAGGCCAGCCGCGGCAGTCTCAACGCCCGCGGGACCATGGCGGGCCTGATGGCGCGTACCAATCTGACGGCGCAAGAAGGGGCGGACATCGGTCTGTTTGTCTGGGACTGGCCTGAAGGGCAGGCCACCCTGCCCGAACGGATGACCACGTTGAATGAACTGGGCTTCGCTGACACCCTCGACTACAACCAGCCTGTCCAGGCCTTGGCCGATGCCGAGTACTGGCGCGACCACTGGTACCGCACGCCCTTGCCATTCGTCAGCGACGGCATCGTCCTGCGCCAGAGCCGCCGCCCATCCGCCGACCGCTGGCAAGCCAGGACGCCGTTCTGGAGCGTGGCCTGGAAATACCCGTACGCCCAGGCCCTGGCCGAGGTGCGCAAGGTGCGTTTCAAGGTCGGTCGTACCGGGCGCATTACGCCCGTACTGGAACTTGAGCCGGTCATGCTCGATGACCGGCGGATCCGCCGGGTGAGCGTCAGTTCCCTCAAACGCTGGGAGGAGCTGGACATCCGCCCCGGCGACCGGGTCGCCATCAGCCTGGCCGGGCTGACCATTCCACGCCTCGACAGCGTTGTGCTGCGCAGCGCCGAACGCCAGGACCTCGACGCCCCAACAGCAGCCGATTATCACTTCCTGAGTTGCTGGCAACCGACACCCGGCTGCGAAAGCCAGTTCCTGGCTCGCCTGAATTGGCTCAGCGGCAAGCACGGGCTTGCCCTGCCCCATGTCGGCCCCGGCACCTGGGAAAAACTCCTGGCCGCTGGTCGGCTCGACGGATTGCTGGATTGGTTGACCCTCGATGCCGCCGAGCTTGCTAACATTGCCGGCTTCGGCGAGCTCAGCAGCACCCGCCTGCTCACCAGTTTGCACAGCGCCCGGCAACGCCCTTTCGCGCAATGGCTCAAGGCCCTTGGCCTGCCGCCCGTCGGTGAGGCCCGACTGGAGGGGCCGTGGCAGAAGCTGGCCGAGCGCAACACCGAGCAATGGCAAGCCGAAGCCGGTATCGGACCGGGACGCGCCGCGCAATTGAGCGCTTTTTTCCGCGACCCGCAGGTACTGGCGTTGAGTGAAGTATTACGCACTGCCGGGGTCGACGGTTTTTGACACATGCCCCGAGCAGTTGAACCCAAGGGGCAAACGTGCGTTCCAACAGCGCATCTGTACCGATCGCTCGCGAGTTTTTTACGGAGTTGCTATGAATTTCCTGTCCCCCGTTGCCCTGCTGGTCTTGTGCAGCGCCATGGCCACCCCTTTGCTGGCGGATGAGCAAACACCGGAGCTCACCGGCTGCGCGGCCAAACGCCAGGGCATCATCAATCAGATCGAACTGGCCAAGACTCGCGGCAACAGCGACCAGCAGGCCGGCCTGGAAACAGCGCTGAACGAAGTCACCACTCATTGCACCGACGCCTCCTTGCGCAAGGAACGTGAAAACAGAGTGCTCGACGCCAAGCATGAAGTCAGCCGGCGCCAGGCCGATCTGGAAAAGGCCATGAAAAAAGGTGACTCGGAACGGATCAACAAGCGCAAGGAAAAGCTGGCGGCCTCCCGCAAGGAACTGCAGGAAGCGGTGGATGAGTTGGATAAGTGAACACTGAAAGGTCGTAGCCCTAGCCAGCGCCTACATAGGATCGTGTCCCACTCGTAGGCGCTGGCGGAGCCTGCGATCTCTCAAGGGGTATCAATGATCCCGAAATTCTTTATGGCAGGCACTGCACGCATCTTCGACCTTCTGTACCGCCGGCCCCAGGTTACTGGCCTTGTAAGGCTGGACTTGGCTGGCGGTCACCAATTCACCGGTGGCGGCCTCAAGGCTGCGGGCCAGCTCCTGGAAACGTGCCTGCTGTTGCCAGACCGCATCCCGGGCGCTGGTGTGGTCTTCTTCGCGCACTTGCGGGAAGTGCTTCCACGGTTCGTGAGACAGTTGATCAAGTTGTACCGCGCCTTCGGCGAAGCGCGTGCCGTCGAACGGAACACGGCCGCGCAACATGCCACCCAATTCTTCATTGGTCTTGAGCATCTGTTTGAAGATCGCCTTGCGCTGGCCCAGGGGAGAGTTGGGATCGACGCCACCACAGGCGGACAGCATCAGGCAGGCCAGTACGGCCATGGAAAATCGTTTTACAAACATCTTGGCCTCGGGACAGGAAACGGCGGGTAGTATCCTCCGGTCATCGGCAAAGACCAATGACCCTATCAACAATACGGGTTGTTTGAGTGCATGACAGCGTTCGAATGACTGCAAAGGAAATCTTCATGAACAGCCGCTTCAAGACCTGGCACAAAGGCCTGGCATTGACCCTACCGTTGATCGCACTCCTGGCTGGCTGCAATCGCGGCGACAAGGTCGAAGAGCCTCAGACCCACGCCCTCGCCACGTATGTCAGCGCGCCGTGGGAAGCCTTGCCGTCGGTGTCCGATGAAGACCTGCTGGCCGGCTTCGGCTCCTGGCGCAGCGCTTGCACCCGGCTCAAGGCCGATGCGACCTGGGGCCCGACCTGCGCGGCAGCGGCCAATGTCCCGCAGACCGCCCCGGATGTGCGCAATTTTCTGAAGCAGAACCTGGACGTCTATGGCCTGCGCTCCGGCGACAACAGCCCCAACGGCCTGATTACCGGCTACTACGAGCCGGTCTACCCTGGCAGCCTCACCCAGACCGCCACCGCGAACGTGCCGGTGTATGGCGTGCCGGAAGACATGATCATCGTGGCGCTGGACAGCCTCTACCCCGAACTCAAGGGCAAACGCCTGCGCGGTCGTCTCGAAGGCCGCGTACTCAAGCCCTACGACGACGCGGCCACCATCGAAACCAACGGGGTGAAAGCACCGGTGATTGCCTGGCTGACCGACCCGATGAACCTGCAGTTCCTGCAAATCCAGGGCTCGGGTCGCATCCGCCTCAATGACGGCCGCCAGTTGCGCATCGGCTATGCCGACCAGAACGGCCACCCTTACCGGCCCATCGGGCGCTGGTTGGTCGAACAGGGCGAGCTGAAGAAAGAAGACGTAACCATGGGTACCATCAGTGCCTGGGCCAAGGCCAACCCGAACCGGATTCCCGAATTGCTGGGCAGCAATCCCAGCTACGTGTTTTTCAACCGCAACCCCGACAGCAACGAAGGCCCGCGGGGCTCATTGAATGTGCCACTGACCGCTGGCTACAGCGTGGCGGTGGATCGCAAGGTGATTCCACTGGGCAGCCTGTTATGGCTATCCACCACTCGCCCCGACGGCAGCGCCTTGAACCGACCGGTCGCCGCCCAGGATACCGGCGGCGCAATTGCCGGCGAAGTGCGGGCGGACCTGTTCTGGGGCACGGGCGAGGCTGCGGGGCAATTGGCCGGGGACATGAAGCAACAGGGGCAGATCTGGATGTTGTGGCCCAAGGGCATGGCGTTGCCGCAAGTGCCGCAAGTGGCGAATGCAGTCAGCGCCAATCCCTAAAGAGGTGTGTTGATTGTCCCGGCCCCATCGCGAGCAGGCTCGCTCCCACGGTTGATCTCCAGTGGACACATATTTTGTGTACGGCTAGATCCATTGTGGGAGCGAGCCTGCTCGCGATAGGGCCTCACAGACACTATGTCTCAACCGCCAGGCTCAGACCGAAACGAAGAAGAAACTCAGCACCAACCCCACCCCCACGAACCACACCAGCGACCGCAAGATGGCCCAGTCCGCCAGGTAGCAAATGATGTAGAGCAGACGACTGGTGATGAACAGCACCGCCAGCACGTTGATGGTCACCAGCTCGGCATTGCCGGCCAAGTGCGCGACGATCACCGCAGCAGCGAAAAATGGGCTGATTTCAAAGCTGTTCAGTTGCGCGGCGTAGGCGCGCCGGGGAGCGCCTTCGAGTGTTTCCAGGAAGTCCCGAGGGTCGTGGTTATCTGCCAGCCTGTATTTTCCACCTATCTTGGCAATGGCGATGCACAGGTAAGGCAGGAGAAAGGCAATCAAAATGCACCACAGGGCAACCGTCATGAGGCAGTTCCTTCTTTGAGTTTTATAGAAATCGCAAGTCCAGCGCCGGTCAGAACTTCATCACCAGCATGCCAATCAGCACCAGCGCGCAAGCTAAGAGCCGCGGCCGCCCAAAAGGTTCTTTCAAGTAGCGCATGCCAAACAGTACAACCAGGATCACGCTGATCTCCCGCAACGCCGCAGCCTCGGCAATCGACCCCAGTTGCATGGCCCACAGCACCAGAGCGTAGCTGAACAATACGCAGAACCCGACCGCCAAGCCCAACCGCCACTGCTCGCGCCAAAACAGCAAGAACGCCGGTCGCTTACCGACCAACGCCAACAATGGAAACGGCCAGGCGCTGAGCAGCGTGACCCAGACCAGGTAATCCAATGGATGGGACCAACGCCGCAGGGCGTGACCGTCAATGAAGGTGTAGCAACCGATGCACAGGCCGATCAGCGCCACCACCGGCAGCATCGACCAGGGCAGTCGCTCGCCACCGCCGCCCTGCCACAACAGGCAAAGCATGCCGAACGGGATCAGCAAAATGCCGATGATCTGCTGAGTCGTCAGCACTTCCCCGGCGAAGATCAACGTCAGGGCCAGCACCACCAGTGGCGACAGGCCGCGCATCAGCGGATAGACCAGCCCCAGGTCACCGACCCGATAAGCCTGGATCAGCAGATAGCGATACAACAGCTCGAACAGCGCCGAGGCCAGGATCCACGGCCAGATCTCCAGCGGCGGCAATGCCACGAAACCCAGAGCTGCCCCTCCAAACAGCAACGCGACACTGTCCATGCACGCCACCACCAGCAAACGCTCACCGCTGAACTTGATCAGCGTATTCCACGCCGCATGCAACAGCGCCGCGACCAACACCAGAGCCGTTGCAAGCACGGCACGCTCCTTATTCCATCCAGAGAATTGATTCGCCATCCATCCGCGGCCGTTTATACTGCAAGCGACCACGCCGCACTCAGTTGCGCATACACCTATTCCAATAATTTCGCCGTTGCCCCGTTCACTCGAACCGGTGGTGCCGGCATGCGTATGCCTGATCAGAGCGTCAAGACTACAGACAGAGACCTTGCGCATGCCACTCGCCTTGCTTGCTTTGGCCGTCGCCGCTTTCGGCATCGGCACGACTGAATTCGTCATCATGGGCCTGCTGCCCGATGTCGCCCGAGACCTGGCCGTGAGCATTCCCCAGGCCGGGCTGCTTATTACTGGCTACGCCCTGGGCGTGGTGTTCGGCGCACCGATCCTGGCGGTCGGCACCGCCAACATGCCGCGCAAGGCCACGCTGCTGGGCATGACGCTGATGTTCATCCTCGGCAACATGCTCTGCGCCCTGGCACCGAATTACGCCACGCTGATGGCCGCACGAGTCATCACCGCGTTGTGCCACGGGGCCTTCTTTGGTATCGGCTCGGTGGTAGCGGCCGGGCTGGTAGCGCCGAACAAACGGGCGCAGGCCATTGCCATGATGTTCACCGGCCTGACCCTGGCCAACGTGTTGGGCGTGCCGTTGGGCACGGCCTTGGGCCAATACGCCGGCTGGCGCTCGACCTTCTGGGCGGTATCGGTGATCGGGGTGATCGCCGCCATCGCCCAATGGGTCTGGCTGCCCAAGGAAATCCCCATGGACAAGGCCAACCTGGCCAGCGAGTTCAAGGTGCTGGGCAAGGCCAACGTACTGCTGGCCCTGGGCATGAGTGTGCTGGCCTCCACCAGCCTGTTCAGCGTGTTCACCTACATCGCGCCGATCCTGCAGGACATCACCGGCGTCAGCCCCCATGGCATCACCATCATGCTGCTGTTGTTCGGCGTTGGCCTGACGGCGGGCAGCTTCCTCGGCGGGCGCCTGGCCGACCGACGCCTGCTGCCCTCGCTGGTGGGCATGGCCCTGGCCGTGGTGCTGGTGCTGGCCGCGTTCAGCCAGACCAGCCAATCGGTGATTCCGGCGGCGATTACCCTGGTGCTATGGGGCATCTTCGCCTTCGCCCTATGCCCGATCCTGCAACTGCTGATCATCGACCAGGCCTTTGAGGCGCCGAACCTCGGCTCGACCCTGAACCAGAGCGCGTTCAATCTCGGCAACGCGGCTGGGGCGTGGATTGGCGGGTTGGTGGTGGCCAGTGGTGCGGATCTGGCGGATCTACCGTGGACCGGGGCAGCGGTCGGAGGCCTCACGGTACTGACCGCCTTGTTCTTTATCCAACGACAACGACGCTTGGCGGCAGTCGCTGTTTGAGGGCCTGAGAAATCTGCCCTGCCCGGTGAGCGAATGGGCGACGCTTTCAGTAAGACTTTGTCCCCATCCGTGCGAGATGTTTTACCTACCTTCCAGAAGCCTTGTTCCAGAACGCTTTTCATTGAAATCCGCCGAGTGCTGTTTGCAGCCGGCGGATGTTTGTCCAATTGAGTCGCAACGCAATAAGCCCTCGGATTTTGCTTAGAGTTCGGTCCCCCCTTTGGTACAAGGAACGAACCACAATGCTAGCCCCCATCTCGCGCGCGCCCCTTCAACCTCTCTCTTTCGAGAACAGCGACCAGACCGTAAAACAGGCGAATCCCGACGATGACTGCCTACTGGTAGATCGCGCTACAGATCGGTCTATATCCATTATTCGACATGGCGACGGTAGCGTCGAAGTCACTATGAAGCGCCCCACCATTAGCGACCTGATCCTCAGTGGTGGTGGCGCCAAGGGAGTGGCCTATTCCGGGCTCGTCAAAACCCTCGAAGACAACCGCCTCATGGACAATATCAGAAGGATTTCAGGCTCTTCCGCAGGGGCCATATCGGCCGCCGTACTCGCCAGCGGCATGGGTCATGCGCGTTTCGACAAGATTCTTGACGATATTCCCCTCCCGTCCTTGCTCGACAGCACCCACCCTATCGTTAAAGCAATCCAGAACGGATGGTCGAAGCTGGGTGAGAACCTGAAAAGCCTTCCGCTGGCGCAATTGTTGTGTGATCTGTTGCCACGCCTGGGTTCCAAGGGGATGCCGCTGGAGGATCTGATCCGGAAGGAATCCTGCGAGGCGCTTTTGGAGCGTTGCAAAGAGCATACGGAACCTCTTTCCGACAAAGCGCAACAAGCCGTTGCCAATGTGAAAAAAAATCAGTACGTCACCTTTGCTGACCTGGCGACCCTGAGCAAGGAGATCGATCAGATCAAGACCGTGGAAATCACCGGCACCGTCATGTTCGAGGAAGGCACGCAATTGGTGGTGTTCAGCAAGGAAACCACTCCTGAGATGGACATTGCCGTGGCCGCGCATATCTCCGCGTCGCTGCCGGTGGTGTTCAGCAAGCCGATCCTGCAAGGGCAGCCGTTCCAACCGAAGGACGCCACCACGGCATGTGCTGATGGCGGCGTCCTGAACAACACACCGGTAGGTGCCATCATTAACCCGGTGACGTCCATGAGCCCGATCCCGGACAGCGAGTATTTGATCCTGGTATTCGAGCCGGAACAATCGGACCAGGAAAACCAGCGGGGTACGGGCATCTCGGCCCTGATCGACAAATTTCTCAACGCACCCCATATGGCCAGCTCCGCATGGAATGCCGAACAACTAAAGCACTTTGCCGACCAGATCATCGTCGTGCCGCTGACATCCGAAAAAGGTGATTACAGCACCCTGTTGGGCGGGACAGTTAACTTCAGCATGCCCAACGAGATCAAAAATTATCTTCAGGAAGAACTGGGCAAAAAAACCCAAACCCATCTGGACAAGCACAACGCTACCCAACAAACCTTTTCGTTTGACTCGATCGAGGATGCGCTGTTGGCGTTGGGTGACAAAGAATTCGAGCAGCTAAGGACAGAACTGGAGAGTGACGAAGCCTGCGCCGAGGCGATCTTCTTCAGACAAGAGACAGAAACGGCATTGACGCTATTGAAACTGGCGATTCAGAACGCCAACAGCCTCACCACCCCGCAAGGCGAACACCTCGCGCTTAAACTCACCCCGCAAATTTCCCTAGCCATATGGCAAATCGATCAGTTTGCAACAACTCCCGAGCGGCAGGAATGGCTGGCTAAACGCCTCAATCATGGCAATGACCCGGACTTCATGCAGTTCCTGCAGGCCGCCGCCGAGTGGGACAAAGGCGCACCCAGCGCATCCAAGGTGACCCATCGCGCCATCGAGCAAATGCACATGCAGGACATTGCCACGCGCATCCGTTACGCCACGCAACACGTGCTGAATCCCGCGCGCTATCTCTTCGGCCAGCCCGATCCGAACATTCAGCTGATAGACGAGGCCATCCAGAAACTGCAAAAAGTGCCAGAACTCAACAACTCACAAGACCAGAAGAACACGTTCAACGAAGCACTCGAAGGGGTCATCGCGAACTACAGATCACGCGCCACCGGATTGCCCAATCCGAACTCAACAACCCTCAATACACTGCGCAACATGCTGTTCAAATAACCGCCACTCTCGCCGGGAGCCTGGGGTCAGGCTCCCGCCTACTCCGAGCCCTTGCGCTGCGTAGGTTTATCTGGGCGTTTATCTTTGGGCGGGCCCACTTCGCTGCGAATCTGCGCATGACTGATCAAAGCGAAGATAAAACTCCCACCGACGATATTGCCCGCCAACGTCGGCCCGGCAAACACCATCCAGAAATCCTCCCACGACAACTGGCCGGCAAACACCAGGTAGGAGACTTCGGCCGAGCCGACGACGATGTGGGTGAAATCCCCCAGCGCCATGAGGTAGGTGATGAGGATGATGATCCACATCTTGGCGCTTTCCATGGAGGGGATCATCCAGACCATGGTGGCGATCATCCAGCCGGAAATGATGCCTTTGGCGAACATCTGGCCGGTGTCGTTTTCCATGACTTTGCGGCCGATCTCCAGGAAAGCCTGGTCGGTGCGCTGATCGAAAATCGGCAGGTGCAGCATCACGTAGGCCACCAACACGGTGCCGCACAGGTTGCCCACCAGCACCACGCCCCATAACCGCAACAGCCGGCCGAAATTACCCAGGGTGGGTTTGCTCATGATCGGCAGCACGGCAGTCAGGGTGTTTTCGGTGAACAGTTGCTGGCGGGCGAGGATCACCGCGAGAAAGCCGGCGCAGTAACCGAAACTGGCGATGACCTTGAAGCCTTCGTGGTCCGGCAACCGGGAATTGAGCAACCCCATCGCCATCAGCGACAGGCCCATGGTCAACCCCGCCGCCAGGGCCGACCACCAGAGCGCGGCGATACTGCGTTCCAGTTCCTGGTTGCCCTGGGTGCGGATGATTTCATGCAGCACCGCAGCCCGCGGCGGCTGGTTACGGTCGACTTCGTGCTGTTCCTGCGCCGAAAGATCAGGGGTCTTGCCTTCTTCGTGGGTGTCCATACAGCTCCTGAACCGGTGGCGTGATGTACCTACGACACGCGGCGCTCGGAGCTGTTCAGTGGCGAGACCTGCTGTTCATCGCGACTTCAGATTTGAGGCGTTAGTAAAGCCGTCATCGCGAGCAAGCTCGCTCCCACAAGGGATTGTGTGACCTCAAGTGCAGCGCCAGCCAGTGCGGGAGCGCGCCTGCTCGCGATTGGAGACACCGCCGATCTCACTGACTGGTAATGTCATCCTGGAACTGATCCTTGACGTACCTGATCTCGGTCCGGCCATGAGGCGCTGGCAAGCCGTCTTCACCAAGATTGACGAAAACCATCTTCTCCACGGTCAGGATGCTCTTGCGCGTGATTTTGTTGCGCACTTCGCAAGTCAGGGTGATGGAGGTGCGGCCAAATTCGGTGGCAGTGATGCCCAGTTCGATGATGTCGCCCTGGCGCGAAGCACTGACGAAGTTGATTTCCGAGATGTACTTGGTGACCACGCGCTGGTTGCCTAGCTGGACGATGGCGTAGATCGCCGCTTCTTCGTCGATCCAGCGCAACAGGCTGCCGCCGAACAGCGTGCCGTTGGGGTTGAGGTCTTCGGGCTTGACCCATTTTCGGGTGTGGAAATTCATGTTCACTCCTGAGCGTCTGGCCGATGAATGGCTGCATCATGGCAGACCGGGCGGGCAGGCTCTACATCGCGGCCCCTATAACGATCATCGGCAATTTTGATTTGCCGACAGAAACCCTTTTGGAAGATCCGATTAGCCCGTTATAATCGCCCCCGCTTTACCCGGTCCACGCTTTGGACCGTTCCCGCCACCTGTCCGAGGGGCGCTGCAGCAGGCTCGACCTGTCAGGCTCGGATGGGGCGTTGTTCGTATGGGGCTCCCCGCACGGACACTAAACGCACAACGGCGCCCATTCGCATACATTACGAATGGAGGCTCTTCATGAGCGCTGTTATTACGCCTGCCGCTTTTACCGATTACAAAGTCGCCGATATGTCCCTGGCCGCCTGGGGCCGTCGCGAAATCATCATCGCCGAATCCGAAATGCCAGCCCTGATGGGTCTGCGTCGCAAGTACGCCGGCGAGCAACCGCTCAAGGGCGCCAAGATCCTCGGCTGCATCCACATGACCATCCAGACCGCCGTGCTGATCGAAACCCTGGTTGCCTTGGGTGCCGAAGTGCGCTGGTCGTCCTGCAACATCTTCTCGACCCAGGACCAGGCCGCTGCCGCCATCGCCGCCGCCGGTATCCCGGTATTCGCCTGGAAAGGCGAGACCGAGCAAGAGTACGAGTGGTGCCTGGAGCAAACCATCCTCAAGGATGGCCAGCCATGGGACACCAACATGATCCTCGACGACGGCGGCGACCTGACCGAGCTGCTGCACAAGAAATACGCAGCCGTGCTGGAAAAAGTCCACGGCGTGACCGAAGAAACCACCACCGGCGTACACCGCCTGCTGGACATGCTGGCCAAGGGCGAACTGAAGATCCCGGCCATCAACGTCAACGACTCGGTGACCAAGAGCAAGAACGACAACAAATACGGCTGCCGTCACAGCCTCAACGACGCCATCAAGCGTGGCACCGACCACCTGTTGTCGGGCAAGCAGGCGCTGGTGATCGGCTACGGTGACGTGGGCAAGGGTTCGGCCCAGTCCCTGCGTCAGGAAGGCATGATCGTCAAGGTGTCGGAAGTCGATCCGATCTGCGCCATGCAAGCCTGCATGGACGGTTTCGAACTGGTTTCGCCGTTCATCGACGGGATCAACGACGGCACCGAAGCGAGTATCGACAAGGCACTGCTGGGCAAGATCGACCTGATCGTGACCACCACTGGCAACGTCAATGTCTGCGACGCCAACATGCTCAAGGCCCTGAAGAAGCGCGCCGTGGTCTGCAACATCGGTCACTTCGACAATGAAATCGACACCGCTTTCATGCGCAAGAACTGGGCATGGGAAGAAGTGAAGCCACAAGTGCACAAGGTTCACCGCACTGGCACTGGCAGCTTCGACCCGCAGAACGACGACTACCTGATCCTGCTGGCCGAAGGCCGCCTGGTGAACCTGGGCAATGCCACCGGTCACCCAAGCCGCATCATGGACGGTTCGTTCGCCAACCAGGTCCTGGCCCAGATCTTCCTGTTCGGCCAGAAATACGCCGACCTGTCGCCGGCCCAGAAAGCCGAGCGCCTGACCGTGGAAGTACTGCCCAAGAAACTCGACGAAGAAGTGGCCCTGGAAATGGTCCGCGGTTTCGGCGGCGTGGTCACCAAGCTGACCAAGCAACAGGCTGACTACATCGGCGTCACCGTCGAAGGCCCGTTCAAGCCACACGCTTACCGCTACTGATCGGCTCTATTGCCTGCTCTCCCTGTGGGAGCGGGCTTTTTGTGGGAGCGAGCTTGCTCGCGATGCTGGCACCTCGATCTAACTTTCGGGCCGAGGTGACACTCATCGCGAGCAAGCTCGCTCCCGCATAGGTCCGCTCCCACATTGAGATGCGCCAGGCTTCCAGCCCTACGAGTTTCCAAGGATATGACCATGTCCCAAGAACGTCGCTACAGCTTCGAGTTCTTCCCGACGAAGACCGATGCTGGGCATGAAAAACTGATCGCCACTGCCCGTCAGCTGGCCAGCTACAACCCCGATTTCTTCTCCTGCACCTACGGCGCCGGCGGTTCGACCCGTGACCGCACGATGAACACCGTGTTGCAGCTCGAAAGCGAAGTCAAAGTCCCGGCCGCCCCGCATCTGTCCTGCGTAGGCGACAGCAAGGACGACCTGCGCAGCCTGCTGACCCAGTACAAGGCCGCAGGCATCAAGCGTATCGTTGCCCTGCGCGGTGACCTGCCCTCGGGCATGGGCATGGCCAGCGGCGAGCTGCGTCACGCCAATGACCTGGTTGAGTTCATTCGTGAAGAGACCGGCGAGCACTTCCACATCGAAGTGGCTGCTTATCCGGAAATGCACCCACAGGCGCGCAATTTCGAAGACGATCTGCTCAACTTCGTCCGCAAGGCCAAGGCTGGCGCCAACAGTGCGATTACCCAGTACTTTTTCAACGCCGACAGCTATTTCTACTTCGTCGAGCGCATCCGCAAGATGGGCGTCGACATTCCTGTGGTGCCGGGGATCATGCCGATCACCAACTACAGCAAGCTGGCGCGATTCTCCGACGCGTGCGGTGCGGAAATCCCACGTTGGATCCGCAAGCAGCTGGAAGCCTATGGCGACGACACATCCAGCATCCAAAGCTTCGGCGAAGAAGTCATCACGCAAATGTGTGAGCGTTTGTTGCAAGGTGGTGCACCGGGACTGCATTTCTATACCCTGAACCAGGCCGAGGCCAGCCTGGCGGTATGGAACAATCTCAAGCTGCCGCGTTAACGACTTATATGCCGTGATACAAAAAGGCCTTGGCGAAAACCAGGGCTTTTTTTTAGCCAAGACATCTGGAGGACCGCAGTAGATGCCTATTGGTCAAAGGTCAACGACCCCACAACTCATTTATCTGGTCTACGGGGCCGAGACCTATCATCAGGAAGCGCTATTCAGCATCGCCAGTGCCCTGGCCGGTCTGCGTGAAACACCGGGCGAAGCGCTGGACATCCAGGTGTTCACGGATAACCTCCTGCCCTACGAGGGGCTACCGGTACGGTTGCGCCACCTGGACAACGAAACCCGCCAGGCCTGGATCGAGCCCCATGGGTATCACTTCCGTGCCAAGCATGTGGTGATGCAAAAGGTGCTTGAAGAAGCTGAACTGGCACTGCTGATCGACACCGACACGTTCTTTCATTGCTCGCCCCTTGAACTGTTCCGTCGTGTTCAGCCAGGCACGCTGCTGTGCAATGCTTTCGGTCTGACTTATGGCGCCAACAAGGACTCGACGCTTTATCTGACCCTGGCCGACGTCATGCGCCAGCGGCAGCTGGCGGACGACGACATGCCCTTGCTGAACTCAGGTGTCATTGGTCTCAACTGCGCGGACGCGGCGGTTCTGGATCGCTCGATTGCCCTGATGGATGAGTTTTATCCTCTGGCAAATGGTGCCTACACCCTGGAAGAGCTCTGCTTGTCAGTGGCCGCCTACCGCTCAGTGCAGGTGCGTGAATGCCCGGACCTGATCCACCACTACTGGAGCCGTAAACAGCTGTTCCGGGCCAAGACCAAAGCCTGGCTCGACAAACATCGCGCCGCCCCTATCTGCCCGCAAGCCCTGGATGAAACCCGGCAAGTGACCGCTGTCCTGCCCCGCCCTCCCACATTGCAGCGTCTGGCCTATAAATTCATCACCCTGGCATTGCCCGGTCACAAGCGGCAATTCATGCGCGAAATCCTCTACGGCTGCTATCGCCATACCAACCAGTTCGACCAGGCCTGCGCCCCGGTCTGGTGGGAAAAGGCCCTGGAGAACCTTGAACACCGCCTGAAAAAGCCCTTGGAAGACCATGAACTCAAACACTGGCTCAACCATCCGCTGATTCGCCTGGTGCTGGGCGAACGCCGCGAAGCCATCTATCAGCACCTGATGCAGGCCAAAGGCAACTAAGGCGCGGTCCAGAGCGCTCTAGCTATTTGATGAGCTCTCGTCGTAACCTCAGGCCATGCCCGTTATTGCCCAGTTACTGACCGCCCTTCTCCTCTTGTGCCTGAGCCTGGCTGCCCGGGCGGAGAAGTTGCGCATTGTCACCGAAGCCTGGGCACCTTACGTCTATGAAGAGAACGGCAAAATCCTCGGACTCGACTACGAAACCACGGCAATTGTGTTCAAACGCCTGGGCATCGACGTGGAATGGCAACTCCTGCCCTGGAAGCGTTGCCTGGCGATGCTGGAACAGGGATTAGCGGACGGGGCGCTGGATATTTTTCACAGCGATGAGCGCGACGCCATGCTGCTCTATCCCAGCGAACCCCTGTCGGAGGTGGAGTTCGTGATGTTCTACGCCAACGCCCGGCCCCATCCGTTTAGCACGCTCGATGACCTGGGCGGCCTGACCGTCGGTACATCTCCCGGCTATCTGTACAGCCAGGCCTTCAGTGAATCGCCCCTGTTCAAGCGTGAAACAGCGCCGACCCACGAAGCCAACTTCGGCAAATTGCAACTGGGCCGGATCGACCTGCTCATCACTGACCGCCGGGTAGGCCGGCACGTGCTCAATCAAATGCAACTGAGCGACCAGATCACTGAAAACCCAACGGTGGTGAGCCGTCAAAGCCAATACCTGGCGGTACGGCGCAGCGCCGGGATGGATTTGCTGGTGCAACGCTTCGGTGCCGAACTCAAGCGCTTCAAGCGCGAACCGGCCTACGCCGAGCTGAGCGCCCGCTACGGCGCCGACCTGGTAACCAAGGCAGCGGCGCCCTACCCGACGCAACGCTGAAATAAACCGTTGAGCAGCAGGAAAGCGGCGCACAGCGTTTGCTCTGTTATACTCCGGCCTTCCCGCCAGGCTTACGCCCGGACGCCCGGTCTTGCAAAAGGCATCCCGACACCGCTACAGCGCAGCTTCCAGCCCGCGCGAGCCCTGTCCGGACCCGCCTTTGAGACTCGGCAGGACCGGACGGGATGACGTCTTTTTTATTGAACGTCGTTCGCGCCAGGCAAGACTATCCCATTGGGCCAGGCCCTCACTAAAACAGGATTACTCATGTCCTTTGCTTCCCTCGGTCTCTCCGAGGCTTTAGTCCGCGCCATCGAGGCCGCCGGCTACACCGAGCCTACCCCGGTGCAACAGCGGGCCATTCCCGCCGTGTTGCAAGGTCGCGACCTGATGGTCGCGGCACAGACAGGTACTGGTAAAACCGGTGGTTTCGCCCTCCCGATCCTGGAGCGGCTGTTCCCCAACGGTCACCCAGACAAATCCCAGCGTCACGGCCCGCGCCAACCGCGCGTACTGGTCCTGACCCCTACCCGCGAACTGGCAGCCCAGGTCCACGAGAGCTTCAAGGTCTACGCTCGTGACCTGAAGTTCGTCAGCGCCTGCATTTTTGGCGGCGTCGGCATGAACCCCCAGGTCCAGGCCATGTCCCGTGGCGTCGATGTTCTGGTGGCGTGCCCCGGCCGGCTGCTGGATCTGGCAGGCCAAGGCAGTGTCGATCTGTCCCACGTGGAAATCCTCGTGCTGGACGAAGCCGACCGCATGCTCGACATGGGCTTTGTCCATGACGTGAAGAAAGTCCTGGCTCGCCTGCCCGCCAAGCGCCAGAACCTGCTGTTTTCGGCGACGTTCTCCAAGGACATCACCGACCTGGCCGGCAAGCTGCTGCACAACCCGGAACGCATCGAAGTCACGCCGCCCAACACCACGGTCGAGCGCATCGAACAGCGTGTATTCCGCCTGCCGGCCAGCCACAAGCGAGCCTTGCTGGCGCACTTGATCACCGCCGGCGCCTGGGAACAGGTCCTGGTGTTCACCCGTACCAAGCACGGCGCTAACCGCCTGGCCGAGTACCTGGACAAGCATGGCCTGCCGGCCGTGGCGATCCACGGGAACAAGAGCCAGAACGCCCGCACCAAGGCCCTGGCCGATTTCAAGGCTGGCGAAGTGCGCATCCTGGTCGCCACCGACATCGCCGCCCGCGGCCTGGACATCGACCAGTTGCCTCACGTGGTCAACTTCGAGCTGCCGAACGTCGATGAAGACTACGTGCACCGTATCGGCCGTACCGGCCGGGCCGGTCGTTCGGGCGAAGCGATCTCGCTGGTCGCGCCGGACGAAGAAAAACTGCTCAAAAGCATCGAGCGCATGACCAAGCAGAAAATCGCCGACGGCGACCTGATGGGCTTCGATGCCAGCACCATCGAGGCCGAGAAGCCTGAAGTGCGTGAACGTCCGGACGTGCGCAACCCGCGCAACGCCCGTGGCCCACGTGGCGACGGTCCGAATGGCGGCGGTGGTGGCGGTGGCCGCAAGGACAAAGGCAAGGACAAAGGCAAGGAAAAACCGGCCAGCAACAGCCGTGGCGAACGTCCGGCCCGCGAGCAAAAGCCTCGCGAAGGCACGCCAGCCCGTGAACAGCAGCGCCCAGCTCCACGCGCCGCAGCCGATCGCGCCCCGGACGAGTTCCTGGACGACGATATCGATAACTTCGGTAACCGCGTCGACTACGTGCCCCAGCAGAAACCGGCCCAGGGTCGCGGTCGCCGTCCGGGCGCCCCGGCACAAGGCGCTGGCGCAGGTGCACCGCGTAGCGGCCAGCCACAAGGTCGCCAGAACGGTCCACGCAACAGCAACGGCTCGTCCACCGGCACCCCACCGGCCAAGCGCAACGGCCCGCGCAACGGTGCTCCCCGTGACGGCCAGGCCCGTCGCGAAGACACCCGCCCGCGCCGCCCTGCCCGTGACGACCAGCCTCGTCAGGAACCGGCCGTGCAGGCTCCCCGTGGCAACCAGCCGAAGATCATGCACAAGGAATCGAAAGCCGATCGCTTCCCGACGCCTGAGCAACTGGATCAACTGCCAAGCCGTCCACGGGGCGAGAAGCCAGCGCTGCTGACCCGCAATCGCTGAGTTTTTCCAAGCCTTGGAAAAATGCCCCTGGTCTCGCGATCAGGGGCATTTTTGTTTGATGGGACTCTGATCTAACCCTGTGGGAGCGAGCCTGCTCGCGATAGCGGTGGGTCAGTCACCGCTCTTTTCATGTGCCGACCTCATCGCGAGCAGGCTCGCTCCCACAGGGGGCACTGCGTTGTCAAAATCCGCGCAATAAAAAACGCCCCTGATCGCCAAGACCAGGGGCGTTTTTTGTCAGTGCGAAAGTTATTTCGCTTTGACACCTTCAAACGAGATGTACAGCTCAACGGCGTCGGACTGTGGACCCAGGTCCATCATCTTGCCGAAGTCAGAACGCTTGATGCTGGTGGTGCCCTCGAAGCCAGCACGGTAGCCGCCCCACGGATCCTTGCCTTCACCCAGGAACGTGGCCTTGACCACGATTGGCTTGGTCACGCCGTGCAGCGTCAGGTCGCCGGTCACGTCTGCGGTGTCTTTACCATCAGCGTTCTTGCCGGTGGGCTTGACGCTGGTGGACACGAACTTGGCATCGGCGAACTTGCCTACGTCCAGGAAGTCCTTGCTGGAGATGTGCTTGTCGCGCTCGGCGTGATTGGTGAACACGCTGGCGGTACGTACATTGAACTCGATCTTGCTGGCTTCAGGCTTGGCGGCGTCGAAGCTGAACTTGCCGTCGATGTCCTTGAAGGTACCGGTGATGTAGCTGTAGCCCAGGTGGCTGATCTTGAAGTCGACGAAGGCGTGCTGGCCTTCCTTGTCGACTACGTAGTCGGCAGCCATGGCCTGGCCGGCCGACAGCAGTGCAGAACCGATTGCCAGGGCGGCGAGCGTCTTTTTCAACATGCTTTCTATTCCTTTGGAGTCGAGGTTGAACATCAGGCTTGGCGTCCCAGCATGCGCTTGAGGGTCGCGTCACGGTCGATAAAGTGGTGTTTCAATGCTGCCAACGCGTGGAGGCCGGAAAAAATGACCAGCGCCCACGCCAGGTACAGGTGAATCTGGCCAGCGACGTCTGCCTGATCGGGCAGTCCGGACACCAGCGCGGGTACTTCAAACAGGCCAAACACCGGAATCCCGACACCGTCTGCGGTGGAAATCAGGTAACCGGCAATCATCACGGCGAACAACCCGAGATACAGGGCACTATGGCCAAGCTTGGCGCCGATACGGGTAAGACGCCCGTAGGTTTGCAGGGTCGGCGGCGGCGGGCTGACAAAACGCCAGATCACCCGCAGCAACATGACCGCCAGCAGCACCAGGCCAATGCTCTTGTGCAGGTCCGGCGCGTCTTTGCGCCAGGTGCTGTAGTAATCCAGGCCGACCATCCACAGGCCCAGGGCGAACAGCCCATACACTGCCAGCGCAACGCCCCAGTGCACAGCGATACTGACCCAGCCATAGCGAGAAGAAGAGTTGCGTAGCTGCATTGCTCATATCCTGTAAAAACTGCGATCAAGACTAGCGAGTTATCTATCGATTTAAAGCGGAAATTTTCGCTTTGAAATATCGAGAAATACGATCATCAGTCTGGAGGGGGTGGGTTAAGGAAAGATTAAAGGCAATACGGTGCGTAATGGGCGATAGGTACACCCGGGGAGAGCCGGAGAGCTTGAAGTACTAATTCACCGAGCACTCAGGCTTAAATGGGTCGATTGTGCACTTGTACGCTAGCTGCGGATCTCTCTTTGGGATCATCGGAATTGTTAAAGGGTCCCGGCATTCGCCAGATACACATCCTGAAAGTGCTACCAACATGATCATCGCTATTAGAATTTTCATAAACGCTCCAGTTTTTTGAGGAGCCTAAAGCCGATGACCGGGTGTGCTCTATCACTTCCATCCCCTTGTTTGGTGGGAAGTTTCCGATATGTCGCCGAGGCGTGTAGGACGTTAGCGCTCGTTGCGCAACCCCGGGCTCTGGGCGGCAGCGTCAGTGCACGCCTAATGCCGGATAAAAAAACGCGGCCCTTGGGCCGCGCTTTTTTACGCCTGAACGTTACTGAGCCTGGGTCTCAGTAGTCGTCGCCGGTTTGGCCACTGGCTTCTTCGCCGGTTCAGCCTTTTTCACCGGCGCCTTGGCCGGGGCTTTTTTTGCCGGGGTCTTGGCTGCCGGTTTCTTCGCCGGTGCTTTCTTGGCAGGCTCGGCTTTTACTGGGGCCACGGGCTTCGGCGCTTCCACCGGCGCAGGCGCCGGGGTTGGCGCTGGAGCAGGTGTCGGGGCTGGCGGCGCTACCGGCTCGGGTGCCTTGACCGGCTCCGGCTTCTTGTCGTCATCCGAGCCACCAAACAGGTTGCTGAAGAAGTTGCCTTTCTTCGCCGCCACCGCACCGGCCGCTGCTGCCGTTGCAACTGGCGCGACCTTGGCCGGTTCAAACGACTTGCCCGCCGCCAGGTCTTCAACCTGGCTGGCTGCCCGCTGACCGCTGCGCAACGCGCCTTCCAGGGTGCCCGGGTACAAAGTGTCGGTGTGTTCGCCGGCAAAGGCTATGCGCTGCAATGGTTTTTCCCACAGGCGCCAGTATTTGCTGATCTGGCCCGGACCAAAGGCCAGGTATGCGCCGCCCATGGACGGGTCGGTGCTGTAGCGGCGGATTTCATAACCGGTGAACGCCCCACGTGCCTGTGGATAAAACGCGTGGAGGCGGATCAGCACCTGATCGACCATCTGCTTGTCGCCGAAGGCCTGCATCACCCGGGCGTTGTCGCCGGACAGGTTGATGACCACGTTGGCGCCGCCCTTCATGGCCGGTTCGATCCACATCATGCCCAGGCCGGTGTTGCTGTAGATCTCACCCGACATGCGCGCCTTGCTGTCCCAGACCGGGGTCTTGAACTTGAGCATGATCTGGTCGCGCCAGCCGTAGTTGGTGCCCTTGATCGCGCCTTGATGCTGGGCGTCCAGGGCTGGGGTCAGTTGGATCTTGTTCAGCGCGCGCAACGGCACGGCCAGCACCACGTAATCCGCCTGATAACCAACGCTGCCGACCTTGACGGTCACGCCGTCCTTGTCCTGGGAGATGGCCGATACCGGCGAGCTGGTCTTGATGATTTTCAGCTGTTTGACGAAGGCCTGGGCCAGGGTCGGACTGCCGCCGAGCAGGCGAGAAGCCCGTAGGTCACGGTCGGACACGCCACGATAGACCCGGTTCTGTTGTGCGAAATACAGCAGCGACAGGCGCGAAGGTTCGTCGTAGCGGGTGCGAATTTCCTGGTTCACCAACTGACGCGCAGTGGCCGGCAGTTGCAGGCGGTCAAGCCAATTGGACACGGTGATCTGGTCCAGCGAGTGCAAGGTGCCGGTGGCCGCCGGGTTCTGCGGGTCTTCAATGGAGCGCGCCAGATCGTCCAGGGTGGTTTCGTAGCGTTTGAGGGCTTCGGCCGTTGCCGGCTGCTTGGTCGCCAGGTCAGCGGCCGTGTAGTAGGTACCGTCGATCAGATAGCTGGGGGTGCGCACGAATTCCGGGGCCGGCGTGGTGCTCAGCTTGAAGGTCGAGACGTACTTGTTCAGCACCGGCTGAGTCTTCTCGTTGCCGATCCACTCGCTCGTGGCCATGCCCGAACGACCGCCCAGGCTCGGTTTGGCTTCCAGCAGAGTCACGGCCCAACCTTTGTTCTGCAGCTCATAAGCCGCCGTGAGCCCCGCCAGGCCGCCTCCGACGACGATGGCCGTCGGTTGCTTGTCCTTGGCCAGCGCCGAAACGCTGAACAGCCCTATCATCACCAGCGCACAGGCGCGCAGCCAACCAGCAGACATTCAACGAACTCCGGAGTAAACGTAGGTAATTTCAGTTTTTCGAGCCAGGCGGCTCTCGATTTTTCGAGCCAGTCGGCTCAGAGACGGCGAAGAATACGTCAGCCATCAAAGCGCCGCCAGCGGCGTCTATCGCCTTGCTCAAAGTAGCGCGAACGACACAATGGGTTGTCCCCAGGGCCGCCATTGCATAGGCTTGCGCGATTGTTTTGCCCGCGCCCGCCGCGAGCCGCCTCGAGGAGACTGTACATGGGCCTGAATAACCAGTGGATGCAACGCGACCTCGCGGTGCTGTGGCATCCCTGCACCCAGATGAAAGACCACGAACGCCTGCCACTGATCCCCATCAAGCGCGGTGAAGGCGTGTGGCTGGAAGACTTCGAAGGCAAGCGCTACCTCGATGCCGTCAGTTCCTGGTGGGTCAACGTGTTCGGCCACGCCAACCCGCGCATCAACCAGCGGATCAAGGATCAGGTCGATCAGCTGGAGCACGTGATCCTCGCCGGCTTCAGCCATCAACCGGTGATCGAACTGTCCGAGCGCCTGGTGAAGATGACGCCCGAGGGCCTGACCCGGTGTTTCTACGCCGATAACGGCTCGTCCTGCATCGAAGTGGCGATGAAGATGAGCTTTCACTACTGGATCAATCGCGGCCAGCCGGATAAAAAACGCTTCGTCACCCTGAGCAACAGCTACCACGGCGAAACCATCGCGGCGATGTCGGTGGGCGATGTGCCGCTGTTCACTGAAACCTACAAGGCGCTGCTGCTGGACACGATCAAGGTGCCCAGCCCTGACTGCTACCACCGCCCTGAAGGCATGGGCTGGGAGGAGCATTCACGCAACATGTTCGCCGCCATGGAGCAGACCCTCGCCGAGCACCACGACACCGTCGCGGCGGTGATCGTCGAGCCGCTGATCCAGGGCGCCGGCGGCATGCGCATGTACCACCCGGTGTACTTGAAGTTGCTACGCGAAGCCTGCGACCGCTACGGCGTGCACCTGATCCACGATGAAATCGCCGTCGGCTTCGGCCGCACCGGGACGATGTTCGCCTGTGAGCAGGCCGGCATCACGCCGGATTTCCTCTGCCTGTCCAAGGCCCTGACCGGCGGTTACCTGCCGCTGGCGGCGTGCGTGACTACCGACGAGGTCTACAGCGCCTTCTACGACGACTACCCGACCCTGCGCGCCTTCCTGCACTCCCACAGCTACACGGGCAACCCCCTGGCCTGTGCGGCGGCCCTGGCGACGCTGGATATCTTCGAAGAAGACAACGTCATCGAAAACAACCAGGCCCTGGCCCAGCGCATGGCGAGCGCCACCGCCCACCTGGCCGACCATCCGAACGTCGCCGAGGTGCGCCAGACCGGCATGGTACTGGCGATCGAGATGGTCAAGGACAAGGCCAGCAAGACCGCCTACCCATGGCAGGAGCGACGCGGCCTGACGGTGTTCCAGCATGCCCTGGAGCGCGGCGCGTTGCTGCGCCCGCTGGGCAGCGTGGTGTATTTCCTGCCGCCGTATGTGATCACCCCGGAGCAGATCGATTTCCTGGCAGAAGTGGCCAGCGAAGGCATCGACATCGCCACCCGGGACAAAGTCAGCGTGGCGGTGCCGAAGGATTTTCATCCGGGCTATCGTGACCCCGGCTGAGCCCTGAACTTCTCGTTCCCACGCTCTGCGTGGGAATGCATCCCGTGACGCTCCGCGTCACATCCACAGCGGACGCAGAGCGTCCTATGGCGGCATTCCCACGCGGAGCGTGGGAACGATCGAGAGAAAAAAACATGAGACTGTCCCGCTTCTTCATCGACGCGCCCCTGAGCCTTGGCGAGCACGAGTTGCCCGAAGCCCAGGCCCACTACATCGGCCGGGTGCTGCGCATGGCCGAGGGCGATGCGGTGCAGGTGTTCGACGGCTCCGGCCAAGAGTTTCGCGGCACGTTGGCCGAAGTTGGCAAGAAACGCGTACGGGTGCAGTTGGACGAGCAGTTCGCCGGGCAGGTTGAATCGCCGTTGCACATCCATCTCGGCCAAGGCCTGTCCCGGGGCGAGCGCATGGATTGGGCGATACAGAAAGCCACGGAACTGGGGGTCAGCGAGATCACGCCGATTTTCAGCGAGCGCTGTGAAGTACGCCTCAAGGACGAACGCGCCGACAAGCGCCTGCTGCACTGGCGCCAGGTGGCGATCAGCGCTTGCGAGCAATGTGGGCGTTCGACCGTACCAGTGATCCATCCGCCGCTGCTGCTGGCTGACTGGCTGAAGCAGACCGAGGCCGAGCTCAAGCTGGTACTGCACCCGGTGGCCGAGCCGCTGGTCAGCCATGCCAAGCCGCAGGCATTGGCGTTCCTGATCGGCCCCGAGGGCGGTTTGTCGGACGCCGAAGTCGAACAGGCCAAGACCGCCGGCTACCACGCCGCCCGCCTCGGCCCCCGCGTGCTGCGCACGGAAACCGCACCGGTGGTGGCGCTGGCGGTGGCGCAGCAGTTGTGGGGGGATTTCTAGTTTCCTGCGTCCACTGAAGATCGATGTGGGAGCGAGCTTGCTCGCGATTGCGGTTTAATATCCAACACGGATGCCGACTGATCCACCGCCATCGCGAGCAAGCTCGCTCCCACAATGGATCAACGGCGTTCAGGCGTCAGAGCACATAGAGCAAAATCGCCACGAAGTGCAGCAGGCTGCCGGCGATCACGAACAGGTGCCAAATCCCATGGGCATGGCGCAGCCGGTGATCCAGCGCAAAAAAGATAATGCCCACGGTGTACAGCACGCCGCCCGAGGCCAGCCAGGCAAACCCGGCGCTGCCCAGGGCCGCCAACAGCGGTTTGACCGCCACCAGCACGATCCAGCCCATCACCGCATAGATCACGATCGACAGGATCCGCGCTTCGGAACGTGGCTTGATCTCCTGCAGAATCCCGATCAGCGCCAGTCCCCAGACGATCCCGAACAACGTCCAGCCCCACGGCCCGCGCAAAGTCACCAGGCAGAACGGCGTGTAACTGCCAGCGATCAGCAGGTAGATGGAAAAGTGATCAACCTTCTGCATGATCGCTTTCTTGCGCCCGCGCACGCTGTGGTAAACCGTCGAAGCGCTGTAGAGCACCAGCAAGGTAAAACCGTAGATGGCCACGCTGACGATCTTCCACGGATCGCCAGCCATCCCGGCAATCACCAGCAGCCACACCGCCCCGATGAAAGCCGCCACCGCCCCGACCAGGTGCGTCCAGGCATTGAGTCGTTCGCCGTGATACATCCAATCCCACCTCACATTCCAGAACAGACGCCAAGGCTCAGGCTTGGCGCGGCAAAGTGCAATGTTTTGCTTGTTGTGGGAGCAAGGCCTGCCCGCGATGAAGGTAACTCGGTTCCTGCAAAACCGAGTCGCCTGTTTCGCGAGCAAGCTTTGCGCCCACAGGGCACAATCGAGCGATACGAATAAGAGTCTGCCCCATGCTGATCGACGAAGAATTGACCCTGAAGAAGCTCGAGGTGTTCCTGGCCTTCATGCGCACCGGCAACCTGGCGCGGGCGGCGGCCGAGTTGCAGACCAGCAACGTCAGCGTGCACCGGGCCATTCACTCGCTGGAGAGCGCCTTGCGTTGCCCGCTGTTCAAGCACGAAGGCCGCAACCTCACGCCGCTGGAAAGTGCCTATGTGCTGGAGGAACGGGCGCAGAAACTGATCCAGGATGTGGTCGAAAGTGTGCGCCTGACCCGTGAAGCAGCCGGTTTCTCCGCCGAGCGCTTCAAGCTCGGCTCGCTGTACTCGCTGACGGTCAAGACCGTGCCGCAGTTGATCATGGGCCTGAAAATCCGCCGCAGCGAACTCAATATCGACCTGATCCTGGGTTCGAACATCGACCTGCTGTACAAACTCAAGAACATGGAGGTGGACGCGATCCTGATTTCCCTGGATGACAGCGTGAACGATCCGGACTGCGAACATATCGCGCTGTTTTCCGATGACATCTTCCTCGCCACGCCAGCTGATTCGCCCTTTGCCCAACGCAGCGAAGTCGATCTGGCCGAGGTGCGCGACGAGACGTTCATCACCTTGACCCAGGGTTTTGCCACGCATCAGGACGGTATTCGGGTGTTCAAGCAGGCGGGGTTCGAGCCGAAGGTGGCGATGCAGGTCAACGACATCTTCACCCTGTTGAGCATGGTCAGCTCCGGGGTGGGCTATGCGTTGCTGCCGGGCAGGATTGCGGCGGTGTATGAAAATCGGGTGAAACTGATCCCGTTGCAGGAAAAATACCGGTTGCAGCAGCACATCGGCGTGGTGTTTCTCAAGGCCAAGGAGCGCGATCCGAATTTGCTGGCGTTGTTGGCCGAATGCCGGATGTACGCCAATCGCCAGGCTTGAAACCGAGTCGCCCCCATCGCGAGCAGGCTCGCTCCCACAAGGGATTTGTGAACACCGATCCAATGTGGGAGCGAGCCTGCTCGCGATAGCGTCAGAACAGGCGATACAAATTCGGAACCTAGCCGACAATCCCGCGCACAATGAAGTACAGCAACGAAGGCCCCAGCAAGCAGCCTAGCCCGGTATGGAACGTCGCCGTCAACGCGCCATACGGCACCAACCGCCGGTCCGTCGCGGCCAGGCCGGCTGTCACGCCGCTCACGGTCCCGGCCAGGCCGCCGAAGACCATGGCCGAGCGCGGATTGTCCAGGCCCATCCAGCGCGCCGCCATGGGCGTGCCGACCATCACGATGATCGCCTTGATCAAGCCGGTGGCAATCGACAACGCCATCACATCGGACGTGGCGCCAATCGCAGCCCCGGTCACGGGGCCGACGATATAGGTCACCGCACCCGCGCCAATGGTAGTCATGCTCACCGCATCGCGATAACCGAACACCCAGGCAATACTCGCACCGACAATGAAGGGCAAAATCGTGCCCAGCAGCAACGCGATGGCACCGATCAACCCGGCCTTTTTCGCTTCGGTGGCCTGCACCTCGAACGCCGTGGCAACAATGGCGAAGTCACGCAGCATGGCGCCGCCCATCAAACCAATGCCGGAAAACAGTGACAGATCGGCCAGACCTTTCTGCCCGCCAGTCATTGTGCCGCCCACCCAGGCCAGCACCAGGCCGATGACGATGGCAATCGCCGAGCCGTGGATCCGGCCATAGGTCAGGCGCTTGGACAACACCACCGATACCCACATGATCACGCCGACGAAGGCGAACGCCGTGATCAGGCCGTTATGTTCCAGGCCCTTCTCGATGAGATCCCACATATCAGCGACCTCCTACTGGCGTGCCGAGCGGCGTGACTTCCGCCGGTTCATCGGGCAAGGGCTCGCCTTTGTGGGTCCGGCTGATCAGCGTAATGGTGCAACCGCAGAGCACCACCGAACCAATGGCCGCCAACACCGCCACCGGGCCGCCGTGCAAGGCCGTGACCACGTTCTGTTGCGCGGCCATCGCGACCACCACCGGAATGTACATGGCGCCCCAGAAGCCGACGCCCATTTCGCATTCCTTGGTCATGCCGCCGCGTTTTTGCATCCACAGCCGCGCACAGATCAGCAGGATCATCGCAATGCCGACCCCGCCGACGTTGGATTTGACGCCGAGCAAAACGCCGAGCAGGTCGCCCATGATCACCCCTGCCAGCGTACAGATCGCCAACAGCGCCACACCGTAAATAATCATTGTTGTAGTCCTCAAAGTGCATCGTCGAAATTGTTGTTTTTGTAATTCGCAGCCTGAGTCGGGGGTCTAGGGTTGGCGGCTTCCCTCCTCACGTAACAGCGCCTGCAGGGTATCGAGCCGGGCACCGTCGAAGGCCATGACGGTGCCTTGCTCGAACACCCGGCGCGCCAGCCCGGTCAGCACCGCACCGGGCGGCAGTTCGATCTGTAGCCGCACGCCGCGCTCGTAGGCGCTTTGCACCGTGCCACGCCAATCGACGACGCGGCACATGTTGAACGCCAGGTCGTCGCGCAGGGCCTCGGGGCTGATCATCGGCCGGGCGCGGCTGCCGCTGAGATAGCCAAGAGTTGGCGCTTTCAACGGCACATTGGCAAACGCTTGGGCCAATGCTTGCGCCGGGATCTCCAGCAACGGGCAATGAGACGGCACGCTCACCGCCAGCCGGCACGCCTTCCCGGCACCCTGGCTTCGCGCTTGCTTGGCAACGGTGCTCATGGCCTGGTCGCTGCCGGCGATGACCACCTGGTTATCGGCATTGATGTTGGCCAGGTAGACCGGTGTGCGGGCGCTGTGCACTTGCGCCAGCAGGGCTTCCACTGCCGCCAGGTCCAGGCCGATGATCGCGGTCATGCCGTAGCCTTGCGGATACGCCTGCTGCATCAACTCGCCTCGCAGGCTGACCAGTCGCAACGCATCATCAAACCCCAGCGCACCGGCCACTACCGCCGCCGGATAAGCGCCGATGGACAGGCCCGCCACATAGTCCGGCGCAGGCGCCTGTTCCAACAGTTGCCGAGACGCCGCCACGCCAGCGATCAACAAACACAGTTGCACCGCACGGGTCGATTGCAACGCCTCGGCACTGTCCAGTTGCAGCACGTCCTCGCCGAGCACATCACCCGCCTCGCCCAGGATTTGCGGCGCCAGGCCATGGAGCATGCCTGCTCGCTGCGCACCCTGGCCGGGAAACACCAAGAGACTGCTCACGCGACCTGCTCCAGCGACGGCTGCCAAGGATCGCTCACCAGCCGCGCTTGAAGATCATCCTTGAGCAAGACCCGGCGCGCCGAGCCCGCCCACTCGCGCAGGGCGACGGCGCCGAAAGGCGTTTGCAGCTGCATGTCCACGGCGCACGGCGAAGCTTGCAATTGCGCCAGCAACGCCTTGGCTTGAAGACGGCCCAACCTGCGGGGCACACGCAGGATCAGGTCGAGGTCGCTGCGCTCATGCAACGCCTCGATACCACTGGCGAGCTCGAACCCGGCGCTACCACTGACGCCCCAGACGCAGCCGCTGGCGTCGAGCAGCGGGCGCAGTCGGGACAGCGCCTGCAAGGCCGGCAAGTCGCGAGTCGACGCAACGTGACAAAGGTCTTCTGGCCTGACGCGACGGGCAATCGCCGCGATCGCCATCGACGTTGCATAGCGCTGCTCGCGTAAGCGTCCGCGCACACCGACCGCGATTTGATCCGGTGCCGTCAGCGCGCGCCGAACCACCACCGGTTGACCGGCGGTGATCGACTCGATGACCCACGCCGGCGCATCCGCTGGCAACTGCTGCGCAGTCATCCCCCACAGCAGGTCATGGGCCAGATACGTACTCACCACTGCTCTCTCAGCAGTTGGCGAACCCGGCTCGACGCGACGCGGTTGTAAGCCCCCAGACGGCCGCTCAGATCACGCGAGCCCGCCTCTACATCTTCAATCGCCTGGAGCAGACACTCCGTCACCCGCGCCAGATCCTCCGCCAACGGCTGTTCAACCTGCTCCACCGACAAGGTTTCCCACAGCAACCCCAGGCTGGCGAAGCTGTCGATGTCATAGGCCATCGGCGGCACGCTGGCGGCCAACGCCTCAAGCTCTTCGACACTGCGCAGAGTGACCCGCGCCGCCGAGGCCTTGCCCATGGCGTGGACCATCACGCCCGGGTCGCGCAGGGCAATCAGTCGGTTGGCCTGGTAGCCGTGGGCAAGGAACGCCCCGGACATCGCCTTGCCCACCAGCAAACCGATCACCGGATGCCCGGCCAAACGGGCGCGAGCATAACTGTCCGCCGCGCCAGCCAGCGCCTGATGAATGCCAAGCGCTTCTTCGCGCCGGCCATAGGCCTGGCTCGGCACATCGACGATGGCGATCAGCGCACGCTTGTGGGGGGCATCGCGGTCGGCGTCGATGGCGTCATCCACCGCCTTGGCCAGGCCCCAGCCCTCCAGCAGGCCAACTTCACCATTACGAGCGCGGGGAAAACGACTGTCGGGATCAGCGACCACCGCCAGCAGGCGCACATTGTGCTCACCCAGCTTGGTATCGGCGACTTTCAACGAAGCGGGCAATCCTTCCAACGGTTTGGCGCCGTCACTCAATGCCTCGAACCAGCGCAAGCCTCTTAATGAATACGCACTCATGGGCGTTCTCCCTGATACAACTGGCGAACCGCTGCCGGTTCGATTTGCACTTGCGTGTCCAATCGAGCCAGGCGCTGCAAGAACAGCTCGGCCTGGCCGCTGCGGTGTTCGGCGGGCACGCCCAGGTGCAGCAACTGGCTCACCTGTTGGCGGATCTGCGTCACATCATCGGCCGCATAACGGTCCACCAGTCCCGTGGCGAAACGCTGTTCACCGCCGGTCAGGCTCCAGATGAACGGCCGGTCTCGCGAGTCGTATTCGTCGATCCCCGCTTCCTGCTCGATCACTTGCGGACCGTTCAGGCCAAGCCGCGCTTCCTGGGTCACCAGCAGATAACTGCACAGCCCGGCGGCGATGGACATGCCGCCAAAGCAACCGACGCTGCCGGCCACCACACCAACCACCGGCTGATACTGGCGCAGGTCGACGATCGCCGAATGAATCTCGGCAATCGCCGCCAACCCGAGGTTGGCTTCCTGCAAACGCACGCCGCCGGTTTCCAGCAGCAACACGGCGCGGGTCGGGATGCCTTTGCGGTTGTCCTCGGCGGCCAGCTCCAACGCACCGGCAATCTTCGCGCCGCCGACCTCACCGAGGCTGCCACCCTGGAAGGCGCCTTCGATGGCAGCGATCACCACCGGCAGGCCATCGAGCGAACCCTTGGCGATCACCACGCCGTCGTCGCTTTGCGGCACCACGCCCTGGCGCAACAGCCAGGGCGACATGATCCGCTGGAACGGGTCGAGCAGTTCGCGGAAGGTACCGTCATCGAGCAGGGCCTTGGCCCGTTGCCGAGCACCGAGTTCGACGAAACTGTGCTTGTTGAGCAACGCTGCACTGTCAGTCATGGCCGATCTCCTCGAAGCCTTGTTCCAGGCGCAAGCGCACCACGCCGGGGGTGGCGCCGAAATCGTGGATGTCGATAGACAGGGCTGGCGGCGTCTGACCATCGAACATGCGGGCAAACAGGTGCTGCCAGCGTTGTTCGCTGCCGTTGACCGAGGTCTGCACCTGGATGGTCAGTTTGCCCGCCAGGCCCGGTTCGATCAGCACTTCCAGATCACCCGAGCCGACGCAGCCCACCAACGCCCGGCCCCGAGGCGGCTGCCCGGCGGGAAATTCAAAGGATAAGGTTTCCATCAGCACACTCCAGGGAAGAGGCCATCGCCGCGTTCGATACGGTCGAGAAACAGGCAGGCGGCGAGCAAGTCGGCAGCGCCGCCGGGCGAGGCGTTCAAGGCAATCAGTTGTTGGTCCAGCGCGTGTAACTGGCGACGACCGCCCAGGCTCGCACTGCCACCGGCGTCGAGCACCGCTTTGGCACCCTGTTGCATGGCCTGCAAACCCGGCTCGCCGGCACGGTAAAGTACGCAGGTGTCGGCCAGGGTGGTCATGATCGCCAGCAAGGCATCGAGCCGGGCGTTCTGTTCTCCGGCGCCCGCCGCGCGACTGCGCTTGAGTTGCGGCAAGCCCAGACCGGTGACGGCCGGGAACGCCAATTGCGCTTCTTCCCGAGCTCCCCGCACGCCGTAGCGTTGGGCTACCTGGGCGCCGTGGCTCAAGGGTTGGGGCGCGTAACGGTCGTTGAGCAAGGCCAGGCGGGCGGCACGTAAAGTGACGGAGCTTGCGACACTGGCTTGAGGCTCCAACGCCGTCGCAGCCACCAACAGGCCCAAGGCCCAGATCGCCCCCCGATGGGTATTCACGCCGTTGGTAGTCGCGAGCATCGCCGCTTCCCCCTCACGTCCGATCCGCCCAAGGGCTTCGCGCAACGGCAAGCCGATCTCGCCACAGCCAAGGGCGGCGTCGGCCATTTCCTTGAACGCCGGCCACAGCGACAGCGCCGAAGCGTGCATCAGACCCAGGTGCAGATCGGTGTGGGCGCCATTGCCGCGACGATCCACCAGGGCCGGTTTCGGCGACAGGTCGGCTTCGTCGATCAGCGCATCCACCGCGATATCGGCCAGACGCTCGGCCAAAGACAATCTTTCAGGTTGCAGGTTAAAGGCGTGCATTTACCAGCTCCTGAACTTGGCGGGCGGGTTGTAGAGGCCACCAGACCACTCCACCAGATCGGCCACGCTCTTGGCCGCGAGCAGCTCGCGGGTGGCGTCGGTGCGACGGATACCGAGGTCTTCAGGCAAGGCGATCAGCCCTTCGCGACGCATGCGGGCGGTGTCTTTCGGGTCGTGACGCAGGCCGATGGCGGTGACCCCGGCCACGGCGGCGATCATTGCCTGGCGCTCCTCCAGGGAGCGGGCCTTATACAGGTAGGCAATGCCTTCCTCGGTCAGCAGATGGGTGACGTCGTCGCCATAGATCATGATCGGCGCCAGGGGCATGCCAGCCTTCTTCGCCACGTCCACCGCGTCGAGGGTTTCGACGAAAGTCGGTTTACCGCCCTCCTGGAACGTCTCGACCATCTGCACCACCAGTTTCTTGCCACGCTCAAGCAGCGGCGCCTCGCCGTCGCCGTGGCGCATGTCGAGCCAGGCTGGCGTGCCGTGACGGCGACCGCGCGGATCGTGGCCCATGTTCGGCGCACCGCCAAAACCGGCCAGGCGACCACGGGTAACCGTCGAGGAATGTCCGTCGCCGTCCACTTGCAAAGTGGCGCCGATGAACAGGTCCACCGCGTACTGCCCGGCCAGTTGGCAGACCATGCGGTTGGAGCGCAGCGAGCCATCACGTCCGGTGAAGAACACATCGGGTCGGGCGGCGATGTAGTTTTCCATGCCCAGTTCGGTGCCAAAGCAATGCACACTTTCGACCCAGCCACTTTCGATGGCGGGGATCAGGGTTGGATGGGGGTTGAGGGTCCAGTTGCGGCAAATCTTGCCCTTCAGGCCGAGGGATTCGCCGTAGGTGGGCAGGATCAGTTCGATGGCGGCGGTGTTGAAACCAATGCCGTGATTGAGGGACTGGACGTTGTGTTTTTCGTAGATCCCGCGGATCGCCATCATTGCCATCAGCACGTGCACAGGCTTGATGTGGCGTGGGTCGCGAGTGAACAGCGGTTCGATGTAGAACGGCTTGTCGGCCACCACCACGAAATCGACCCAGGAGGCCGGGATATCGACCCGTGGCAAGTCGCTGACGTCGTCCACCAACTGGTTGACCTGAACGATGACGATGCCATCGCTGAAGGCCGCCGGCTCAATCAACGCCGGGGTGTCTTCGGTGCTGGGGCCGGTGTAGATATTGCCGGCGCGGTCGGCCATGAAACCGGCCGAGAGCACGACGTTGGGAATCAGGTCCACCACCAATCGGGCATAGAGCTCGATGTAGGTGTGGATCGCGCCGATCTCCAGCAGACCGTCTTCGAGCAACTGACTGATGCGCAGGCTCTGGGTGCCGGCGAAGGAAAAATCCAACTTGCGGGCGATGCCACGTTCGAACAGGTCCAGGTGCTCGGACCGGCCGACGCTGGGCATGATCATGTGCAGATCGTGCAGCTTCGCCGGGTCGACTTTGGCCAGTGAGCGCGACAGAAAATCCGCCTGCTTCTGGTTATTCCCCTCCAGCACCACACGGTCGCCGGGCAGAATCAACGCCTCCAACGCCGCAACGATCTTGTCGGTGGGCAACACCACACCGTCGGCAAGCCCCTTCACCAGCTCGAGACGCCGCTGCTTTTCGCCGCGCCGCCGCGTCCAGCGCGAGTCGGGGGATATTGTTGTTGTCATGACCACTCCACGGGTTCGCTGTCGTGGAGGTCACATTAGGAGTGTTGGGGCGAGGGCATCAATCAAGCTTAGCGGCGGATCGTTACGGTTGGAGTAATGGTTTGCGATAAACACAAATCAAAATGTGGGAGCGAGCTTGCTCCCACAGGTCCAGCCCAAACAGGTCTGATGGTGTACACCGCCCGCAAGAGCCAGGCCGGCTGTCAGGCCGCCTCGCGGTGGACGTTGATTTCGGCGCCCCGTTAACCACGATGGCCGAACGTAGGTATTGCGTAGTGGGCACCTCGGCATGGATGCCGAGGTAGCCGCGCTGGGCCATGGATGGCCCTTCGCGGCGGGCCCACGGAGCAATGCCGGAGTGAGGGCATGCCGAGCCTAGGCGAGGCACCGAGTGGTGGGGCAGAAGCGTTTTGCTTACTTTTGCGCTTCTCAAAAGTGAGCCGCCGTCAGGGCGGAACCCTGAGTAGCCGTTGCCGCAGCAATGGATATGTACTCAGTCAACAACATCCGGGCCGGCTGTCAGGCCGCCATCGCGAGCAAGCTCGCTCCCACAGTTTGATCGAAGTACAACCGGGAGAAACAGGTCGGCTATAAGGCCGCTTCGCGAGCAAGCTCGCTCCCACAGAGAAGATGTGCATGGCTCAGGGTTTGTGGTGTTGAACCAACCCCGCGGCCACCACCAATTCTTCCAACGCCAACAAATCCGGCACTTTCGCCACATGCTCGCCCACTTGCACCGCCGCCTGTTCCAGCCCGCACAGCGGTACATCGACGTAGCTCAGCTGAGTGTCGAGCTTGTAGGAGCGCGGGATGCCTTGCACCAGCAGCGCGATGAAGCGCAGCTCCGGGCGCCCGCCCAAGGCGTTGAGGATGACAATGCGTGCTCGCTCGCCAATCACGGTTTTCTGGCCACAGGCCGATTCGAAGCTCAGCAGTGGGATTTGTCGCTCGCGCCAGCTCACCCAACCGAGGAACCACGGCGGGGTGTCCATATCGAAGGCGCTGCTTTGATAGTCGATCAGTTCGGCCACGGCCACGTTGGGCAGGATCAGATGCCGGTCGGCCAGGGGCAGCAACAGGCCGGTGAGGTGGCTGGTGCGGTGCTCATGCATGGGTCTTGCTCCAGTGGGCGATGCTGTCGAGCAGCACCGATTCCTGGTACGGCTTGCCCAGGTAGTCGTTGACGCCAATAGCCATGGCACGGTCGCGGTGTTTCTGGCCGGTGCGGGAGGTGATCATGATGATTGGCAGGTGCGCCAGGCGCGGGTCATTGCGCACCTGTGTGGCCACTTCGAAGCCGTCCATGCGCGGCATCTCGATGTCCAGCAGCATCAGGTCCGGGGAGTGCTCGGCCAGCAACGCCATGGCGTCCACACCGTCCTTGGCGGTGAGCACGTGCATGCCATGGCGCTCCAGCAGGCGGCTGGTGACCTTGCGGACCGTCACCGAGTCGTCCACCACCAACACCAACAGCGGCCGCTGATGTTCGCCCTCGCCTTGCGACGCTGCCGAGTGGCGCGGGACTTGGTGGGGCAAGGCGCGGATCGGCGCCAGCAGGTCGAGGATCAATACCACCCGGCCATCCCCCAGGATGGTCGCCCCAGACAGGCCCTGCACCGCCGAGAACTGCGGGCCGAGGCTCTTGACCACGATCTCCCGGGTACCGGCGGTCGAGTCCACCTGCACCGCGATATGTCGTTCGTTGCACTGCATCAGCAGCACTGGCAAGGGTTGGCTCTGGCCCAGCAGTTTCGGACGAGCGCCGGTTTTCAGTAGCTCACCCAGGTAGCACAGCTCATAGCGTTGCCCTGCGTAGGTGTAGCTCGGAGGGTCGAGCTGGTAATAGCCATCCAGCTCGGCGGGTAGCACCCGGACGATGCTTTCGATGGTGTTCAGCGGAATCGCGTACTGGTCTTCATGACACTGCACCATCAACGCCCGGTTGACCGCCACGGTAAACGGCAGGCGGATGCGAAAATGCACGCCCTGCCCCGGCGTGGAGTCGATGACCATGCTGCCGCCCAGTTGCCGCACCTCTTCATGGACCACGTCCATGCCGACGCCGCGCCCGGAGATCTGGGTGATTTTTTCCGCGGTGGAAAACCCCGGCTGCAGGATGAACTGCAGCACGTCGCGGTCGTTCATGTCGCTGTCAGGGGCGAGCAAGCCGCGCTTGATCGCCTTGCGCCGCACCGCATCCAGCGGTACGCCAGCGCCGTCGTCGCGGATGTCGAAAATGATGTCGCCACCTTCCCGGGACAGGTCGAGGCTGATGCGCCCACGGGCCGGTTTGCCAGCGGCAATGCGCACATCGGCCGGTTCCAGGCCATGGTCGACGGCGTTGCGCAGCATGTGCTCCAGAGGCGCAGCCATGCGCTCCAACACGTTGCGATCCATCTCGCCGTCGGCGTTGCCGACCACGAACTCCACGTCTTTGCCCAGTTCCTGGGCCACTTGCCGGACGATGCGTTTGAGGCGCGGCAACATGCGCTCGAACGGCACCATGCGCGTACGCATCAGACCTTCCTGGAGTTCGGTGTTAATGCGCCCCTGCTGTTGCAGTAAATTCTCGGCATCGTGGTTGCTGCGGTCTAGGGTCTCCTTGAGGTCGAGCAGATCCGAGGCGGATTCGAACAGCGCCCGGGACAACTGCTGCAACTGGGAATGGCGGTCCATTTCCAGTGGATCGAACTCTTCATAGCCCAGGCGCTCGGCCTCTACCTGCTGACGGCTGAGGATCCGCCCCTGGGTTTCAGTATCGAGACGACGCAACTGATCACGCATCCGTTCGATGGTGGTTTCCATCTCGCTCAACGCCACGCGCGCGTCGTTGACCTGCTGTTCGATGCGTCCACGGAAAATCGAGGTTTCACCGGCCAGGTTCACCAGGTCATCGAGCAGTTCGGCGGAGACCTTGACCATGTCCGCACCGTCGCCCGGTGCCGCGGGCTCGGTTCTGGCAGGTGCAGGCGACGGGGCCGGAGCCGGAGCCGGTTCCGGGGCAGAGACGGCTTCGGGCGCCTCGCGCTCCTGCGGATGGTTCACCGCCTGGATCTGTGCGATCAGCCGGTCCGCCAACGGACACGGTTGGCCGGCGCGCACTGCGTCGAGCATCTGGGCGATTCGGTCATGGCTGCTTTGCAACAAGGCGAACAGCGCCGGAGTCGGCTGCAACAGCCCCGCCGACAGGCCTTCATACAGGTTCTCCAGCTCATGGGCCAGGTCGCCGATGGGCACGATTTCCACCATCCGCGCGCCGCCCTTGAGGGTGTGCAAGTCCCGTAGCAAGGTTTCTACGGCCTGGCGGTTCGACGGATCTTCCTGCCAGCGCAGCAACGCCGCGCCCGAGCTGTCGAGGATGTCGAAGCCTTCCTCAAGGAAGATTTCCAGCAGTTCCGGATCATGCCCGGCCCCTTCGCCCCGGTTCGGGTCGGCCGACTCCATAGGATTGGGCTTGTCCTGACGGAAACGGCGAATGGCATCGATCAGTGCAACGGGATCGCCCAACGGCTGACCCTGCTGCAACTGCCCGAGCAACAGGTCGAGGCGTTCGTGGCTGCTGTTGAGCAGTTGCGCCAGTTCCTCGCTATAGCTGTAGCGGCGGTCCACCAACCCTTCGTAAAGATTTTCCAGCTCCTGGGCCAGGTCGCTCACTGGCCGCACGTCTGCCATCTTCGCGCCGCCCTTGAGGGTGTGCAGGTCACGTTGCAGCGAAGACAGCGGCGCACCGTTCTCCGGATCGGCCAACCAGCGCTGCAGCGCCTGGGCGGCGCTTTCGAGGATGTCCTGGGCCTCTTCGAGGAAGATCGCGGCGATGTCGTCGTCCACGCTGGTATCGGCCGGGGCGCTGCGTTCGAGTTCGGCCGTCGCACTGCCCAATTCGCGGATGCTCAGGGTGCGGCTGCCATCGCTGCGGATCAGGCCGGTGGCCGATGGGTCGAGGCTGGTCTCGAGCAGGCTGCGCAAGGCTTGCACGCGTTCGGGTTGCGGACGCACATGTTGCCCGGCGGCCAGCTCATCGAGCATGTCGATCAGGGCTTCATGGGCGCGTTGCGCTTCCTGGAAAAACCCGTCGCTGACCGTCAGGCTGCTTTCTTCCACCGCGCCATAAAGGTCCAGCAAGGCTTCGCAGAGTTCGTCTATCGGGTGCAAGTCGGCCAGGTGCGCGCCTTCGCCAAGGGTGGTCAACTCATCCAGCAGCGCACTCAGTTCCTGGCCTTCGCCAGGGTGCTGCTGCCAGCGCTGCAACAGGCTTTCGGCGTCCAGCAGGATGTCCATGCCCTGGGCGAGGAAGTTGTTGATCAGTTGTGGATCCCGCCTGGTCCGCAAGCCTTTGTCCGGTGCACTGAGGGCCGCTTGCAGGCGCCCGGCCAACAGCGCCTGGGCTCGTTGGATCAGATCCTCGGCACCTGGGATCGGCGCCAACGGTTCACTGTGTAACTGGCGCAGGCCCAGGCGTAGCAGGCCTTCGGCCTCCAGCAACAGTTCGACTTCATCCAGGTCGAGGGCAATCAGGTGCGCCTTGTATTCCCGGGCCAGTTCGTCCATCGCGCCGGCCAGTTCGGCAATCGGCAGTACGCCGGCCATGGAGGCGCTGCCCTTGAGGGTATGCAAGGCCCGTTGCAATTCATCACTGGCCTGCAGCGGCAGGTGCTCGGCAGCCTGGTCAAGAAAGCGATTGAGGCTGGCGAGATGGCCCTGGGCTTCGTTGTCGAAGATCTTCAGCAGCAACGGATCGAGGGCGACCACATCCTGCTCGTCTTCATCTTCCTCGTCACCGCCCTTGGCCAGGGCATGCGCGCGGACAGCCAGGCGGTCGACGTCGTCACGCTGACGCTGGCGATGGGCGGCGAACTCGCTGACCAGCGCGGGAAGCAATTGCACCGTTTCCTCGATCAACTGCCGCACCGACGCATCGGCTTCGACGCTGCGCTCCAGCACTCGGTTGAGCAGGTTTTCCACGGCCCAGGCCAGCTCACCGAGCACCAGCGCCCGGACCATCCGACCGCTGCCCTTGAGGGTATGGAAGGCCCGGCGCAGTTCACTCAGGGCGCCACGGTCGTCGGGGTGAGCCGTCCAGCGCGGCAGGTACTCACGCAGGATATCCAGCACTTCACCGGTTTCTTCGAGAAAGACCTCGCGCAGCTCATCGTCCACCGGGTGCTCATCCAGCGGCGGCGGCAGCAGGCTACCCGGGGTAGTCCTGGCTGGCGGGTTGACCGCCGAGACCGGACTGGCCAGTACTTCGGCCAAGGATTGCACCGTCTGTGGGTCATTGAGCTCCTGCAAGTCCTGCATCAACAGGGCTTCGTTGGGGCTCAGCACATCGTCAAGCAATGGCACCCGGGCTTCGTCGGGGAAATAACCGAGGGCGGCGAGGCTACGCTCAACCGCGTCCAACAAAGGTTCACCGGGGGTTTCCGGGTCTTCGCTCAAACGCTCCAGGTAGTACTCCAAGCCGGTGATCACGTCGGCCAGGTGGTCGAGCGCCTCCCAGCCCGGCTGGGCCTGGTCCAGCAGCAGATGTTCGCGGATGAAAGCGTTGCACGCCTCCACCAGACTGGCGGCGCGGCTCAGGGGGATCATCGCCAGGGCGCCACGAACCTGGGTCAACAACGCCGGCAAGGCCTGCAGTTGCTCGCGGTTCCAGTCGGCGTCGATGTAGTCGACGATCATGTCCTTGGCCTGCTGCAGACAGGTGTGGGCTTCCTTTATGACGATCTGGTGGATCTGGGTCAGGTCGGTGGTGGGCAGGTGGCTTTCTTCGCGGCTCTCGGGTTCGACAGTACCAACCATGCCGGCCAGGGTGGCCTCGACGTAGAGCAAGGCGCCGGCGACGTCCATGAGGGTCGCGTCATCGGGCTCGCGCTGGCCCTGGGCGAGGCTCAACACCACCGCCAGTTGATCGATGATGACCTTGCGCGGCTGGCCGAAACCGAGCACCGCCAGGGTATCGGCGATCTGTCGCAGGGGCGCCAGCAGGCTGTCCAGTTCCGAGGCGTGCTGGCGGTCGCTGCGCACGAACAGGTCGAGCCGCTCCTTGACCCGCACCAACTCTTCGCAGAGCGCAGTGAGCACCGAGCGCATGGCATCGCGGTCGGGCCCGGCCAGGCGCGCCCGTTCTTCGTCGACCATGGCGCTGTCCGGCAGCGCATCGTCCAGTGAGTAGCGTTCTTTCATGATCTGCATCTGCCCGCTGGGATGTTCGGCCTTGGCAATATAGAACAACAAGCTCTTGAGCAGGTGTGGCGGCGCCGGTTGATTGATACCCGGCATGCCCTGGTCCAACAGCCGCTTGAGTTCCTTGTCGGCCTCCTTGAACAGGCTGCGCAGCGCCGGGCTGTTGCCGATGCGCCCCTCGCGCATGCCTTCGACCAGGGCCGATGCCACCTGCCAGAGGGCATTGAGCGGCGCTCCGGCACATAACCCCTCCAGGCGATGAAAGACCTTGGCCAGATAACCGAGGTGGGTGGCGTCATCCTGTTCGCGCAGCAGGCCCACCAGGGCCATTTGCAGGGTCTGGCGCAATTTGCGCAGGGTGCCTGGCAAGTCCGGCGGTTCGAGGCGCTTCAAGGCCTCGTCGCTGAGTGGTGCAATCTCCGGCAACTCGGGGCTGAACAGGCTGGTCTCCGACAACAGGCTCTCGCCACGGGCGCTGCGCAGATCGTTGATCAGCGGCAGCACCACCAGCGGCAGGTCGCGGCGCGCGCCCTGTATGCGGTCCAGGTAGATCGGCAATTGCCCCAGAGCCTGGCTCAACAGGCTGATGGCTTCGTCGCGATGAACGATGCGGTTGTCCTGCAGGGCGGCGCACAGCTGCTCCATTTCCTCGGCCAACAATGCCGCGCCGTAGAACTCGACCATCTGCAGGCCGCCGTGGACCTGATGAATGCAGGCCAGGCATTGCCCGAGGGCATCCGACGCCTGCGGATCGTCCACCAGGCGGTTGAGGGCCTGATGGGCCTGCTTCAGCGTTTCGGCAATCTCGCCCTTGACCCATTCCAGGGCCACATAATCGTGCCGATCACCCATAACCACTCCAAATCCTGTGGCGAGGGGATTTAGCGAAACGTCGCACCACCCCGCTGGGGCGCGAAGCGGCCCCCAAAAATGCTGAATCCACCATCTATGTCCCAGACTGGCTATTTTGGGACTGCTTCGCAGTCCAGCGGGGATAACCCCCCTCGCCACAAATGATCTTCACCACCAGACAGGTCAAACCAGTCACCCTTTTTCCTCATCCGCCACCGGCCCCGCCGGCAAGGTAAACCCCGACACCGAACGGCGTAGCTGGCTGGCCATTTTCGCCAGGTTGCCAATGCTCTCGGCAGTGGCGGTGGAACCGGACGAGGTCTGCGTGGTGATCTGCTGGATCACGTTCATGGTCAAGGATATCTGCCCCGCCGAAGTGGTTTGTTGCTGGGCCGCGTTGGAAATGCTCTGGATCAGCGCCGCCAGAGTCTTGGACACCCCTTCGATTTCTTCCAGGGCCACACCGGCATCCTGGGCCAGTCGTGCGCCGCGTACCACTTCGGTGGTGGTCTGCTCCATGGAGATCACCGCCTCGTTGGTGTCGGCCTGGATCGCCCGCACCAGGGTCTCGATCTGCCGGGTCGCCGCCGAGGAGCGCTCCGCCAGCCGCTGCACTTCATCGGCCACCACCGCGAACCCGCGCCCGGCATCACCGGCCATGGACGCCTGGATGGCGGCGTTGAGGGCCAGGATGTTGGTCTGGTCGGCAATATCATCGATCAGGCTGACAATGTCGCCAATTTCCTGGGACGACTCCCCCAGGCGCTTGATGCGCTTGGCGGTGTCCTGGATCTGCTCGCGAATGTTGTCCATGCCATGAATGGTGTTGTGCACCACCTCGTTACCTTTGTTGGCGATCTCTACCGAGCGCTCGGCCACCGCCGACGATTCGGCGGCATTGGCCGAGACCTGATCGATGGACTGGGCCATTTCATTAATTGAAGTCGATGCTTCGCTGATCTGCTGGGCCTGGTGCTCGGAAGCCTGGGCCAGGTGCATGGCCGTGGCCTGGGTCTCCTGCACCGCAGCGGCGACCTGCCCGGCAGTGAGGTTGATGGTGGCGACCAGATCGCGCAGTTGATCCACCGAGTAATTGATGGAATCGGCGATGGTGCCGGTGAAGTCTTCGGTGACCGACGCGGTGACGGTCAAGTCGCCGTCGGCCAAGTCTTCGATTTCGTCCAGAAGACGCATGATCGCGTTCTGGTTGCGCTCATTCTTTTCTGCGGTTTCGCGCAACTGGCGGTTGGTTTCGCGGACCATCACCAGCCCGATCAGGATGATCGACATCAGCGCCAGCAGCCCCAGCACATAGCCGCCAATGCTGTTGGCGGCGCGCCCACCGGCCAGGTTCTCGAAAGCCGTGGCCAGGTGCGAAGCTTCGTCGAGCAGGGTTTGCGACAGGTTGAAAATGTTGCCCGCCGATTCGCGGACCTTGAATAGCTCCGGGGAGGTTTCCAGGATTTCGTCCACCGAACCGGAGACGAATTCGAAGAGTTCGCTGATTTCAGCCAGGCGCGCCCGGGCGTCGCGGTCCTGGACCTGGGAGATTTTCAAGGCCGGGTCACCCTGCAACATGCCATTGAGCACCTGGCCGAAGCGCGCGGCATCGCGACCAAAGGTGTCGGCGGCCTGGCTGGCGTTTTCGTCCCCGGCCAGCACGGTGTTCACCGCGCCGAGAATCCGTTCGGCCAGCAGCGACTGGCGCTGGGCCATGGCCACCTGCGTGGCGGGCGCGCCACGCTGGAGCAGGATCTCGACGACTTTTTCGTATTCGACCTGCAACTGCGGCACGGTTTCGGCCAGGGTCGCCGCCACTTGATGCAGCGACAGGACGGTCTGCTCGCTGGAGAGGATGGCATCGGTATTTTTCAGCAAGCGCTCCCAATCCAGCTGCACGGCGCGCATCTGCGGACGCAGGGTGGCGGGTGCCGGTGGCAGGCCGGTCACCGGATCGCCCTGCTTCAGGTAGCTCCAGCGCTGGGCGAAATCGTTGCGTGCATCGCTCAACAGCTTGAACGCCGCAGCCTTGCCCGCGGCGGCTTCGGTGGCGTTCTTGGCAATGCGCTGGGACAGCACGCGCAATTCACCGGCGTGGCCGATGTACTGCTTGTCGTAGGTGGATTGCGTGTTGAGGTAAGCGAAGTTGGCGAATAGCAGCATGATGAAGACAATCAACGCGACGAACAGCACGATGATCTGCGAACGACTGCGCGACGCTTCCAGTGGCTTGCCTGTTTTTGCTTTGATCATCGGTTCTCGCCTGTACTGCCCAATCCAACCAACTCAACGCCGCACCAATGTGGGAGCGAGCCTGCTCGCGATGGCCGCGACACATTCAACACTGATGCAAGCTGTACCGCCGCAATCGCGAGCAGGCTCGCTCCCACAAGGGGCTATGTTGCATCTTGTTAAATTGCCACATCCATGAACCCCGGCGAGCGCGTCAAGGCAAACGGGCTGAACACCTGCCACTGGCGCTCGCCGCGAAAACGACCTTTGACAAAGGCCGCCTCCGGGCCGTCGAGGCCGTCCGCAAACGTCGTTTCCAGGCTGTCCTGGGCAAAATGCTGCAGCCCGAGCACCTCATCCACCAGCAACCCGGTGAACACCTCGTCATGGTCCACCACCAGTACCCGACGCTGCTTGCGCACGGACGACAGCTCATGACCGAAGAAGCCGCACAAGTCCATCAGCGGCAACAATCGCCCACGCAGGTTAGCCACACCACGAACCCATGGCTTGACCCCGGGCAAGTGCGTGTAACGCGGCTCGTGCAGCACTTCACTGACTTCGCTCATGGGGGCCACGTACCAATGATCGCCCAGGCGAAAGCCGATGCCACTCCAACCGGCGCGATGGATCGGCTGGGACGGCAGGTCCGCCCCCAGCAACCGGCAGCGTCGATCGATCTGCAGCAGCAGCTCGAAGGCCGTCAGGGATTGGCTCATGACCGCGTCGTCAACCCGCCAACACTTTGTTCAGGGTCGCGATCAGGGTTTCTTCGTCCACCGGTTTGGTCAGGTAATCCTTCGCCCCTTGGCGCGTGCCCCAGACCTTGTCGGTGTCCTGGTCCTTGGTGGTGATGATGATCACCGGGATATGGCCGGTGTCCGGGTCCTTGGTCAACTGGCGCGTGGCCTGGAACCCGTTGAGGCCGGGCATGACGATGTCCATCAACACGGCATCGGGCTTTTCCTGGCGGGCCAGGGCTACGCCGTCGGCACCGTTTTCGGCCTTCAGGACCTGATGGCCGTGCCTTTCCAGCATGCCAGTCAGTTTGTACATTTCAGTCGGCGAATCATCGACGATCAGAATACGTGCCATGGTGTTCCCCATTTTTGTCGACCCCTGGCCTGGTGGCCAAGCGTCATTAATGTGCCTGGTGCGGCTGGACAGCGGTAAAGCCCGGAACATGGGCTTGTATCGCACCCAGCAGTTCTTCCTTGCTGAACGGCTTGGTCAAAAACTGATCGGAACCGACGATGCGCCCCTTGGCCTTGTCGAACAGCCCGTCCCGGGACGACAGCATGATCACCGGCGTGGCCTTGAACGCGCTGTTGTTCTTGATCAGGGCACAGGTCTGGTAGCCATCCAGGCGCGGCATCATGATGTCGACAAAGATAATGCCCGGGTGATGATCGGCGATCTTGGCCAGCGCATCGAAGCCGTCAATGGCCGTGATCACCTCGCACCCCACGTTGCGCAGCAAGGTTTCGGCGGTGCGGCGGATGGTCTTCGAGTCGTCGATGACCATGACCTTCAAGGCGCTGGGTTGCTGTTGCGTCGGATGCTCTGCCATTGCCGCTGCGGACCGGTTTTTAACGCTTAAGAGTGAACGACAGCGCAAACCCTTGATGTTCAAGGCCCGCACGTCACATGGCAGCCTTTTTAGCACAGTCTCCATCGCCGATCTATCGGCTGCGCGGTGCGGTGGTTTTTCCTTGACCGCTAATCTTCCGGGCGCCACTCTGACGCCACTTTTTCACGCCATTTGTGCCTATCAAATTTTCGAGGAACCAAGCCATGAGCGTACGCGTCGGCATTGTCATGGACCCTATCGCCAGCATTTCCTATAAAAAGGATAGCTCGCTGGCCATGCTGCTGGCCGCTCAAAAGCGCGGCTGGGAGCTGTTCTACATGGAGCAGCGCGACCTCTACCAGGCCGAAGGCCAGGCCCGGGCGCGAATGAAGCCGCTGAAAGTCTTCGCCAACCCCGAAAAGTGGTTCGAACTGGGCAAAGAAAGCGATGCGCTGCTGAGCGACCTGGACGTGATCCTGATGCGCAAGGATCCGCCATTCGACATGGAGTTCGTCTACTCCACCTACCTGCTGGAGCAGGCCGAAAATGCCGGTGTATTGGTGGTCAACAAGCCCCAGAGCCTGCGCGACTGCAACGAAAAACTGTTCGCCACGCTGTTCCCGCAGTGCACGCCGCCGACCATCGTCAGCCGTCGCCCGGATGTGTTGCGTGAATTTGCCGACCACCACGGCGACGTGATCCTCAAGCCTCTGGACGGCATGGGCGGTTCCTCGATCTTCCGTCACACCGCTGGCCACCCGAACCTTTCGGTGATCCTGGAAACCCTGACCTTGCACGGCAAGCAGCAGATCATGATCCAGGGCTACCTGCCGGCCATCGTCGACGGCGACAAGCGCATCCTGATGATCGACGGTGAACCGGTGGATTACTGCCTGGCACGCATTCCGGCAGCCGGCGAAACCCGCGGCAACCTGGCGGCTGGCGGTCGTGGCGAAGCCCGTCCGTTGACCGAGAAGGACCGCTGGATCGCCGCCCAGGTCGGTCCGACCCTGCGTGAGAAAGGCCTGTTGTTCGTGGGCCTGGACGTGATTGGCGAGCACCTGACCGAAATCAACGTCACCAGCCCGACCTGCATCCGCGAGATCGACAATGCCTTTGGCACCGACATCGGCGGGATGCTGATGGATGCCATCGATCAGAAGCTCAAGGCTCGTTGATCCAGATCCTGCTGAAGGAAACCCACATTGCGTTATCATGCCCGGCCTGAAAAAAACGCGATGTTGGTTTCCTTGTCATGACTCTCCCGTCCGATCTGCCCCAAGAGCTCGCCCATCGTGGCGTGCGCCCGGCTGATCGCCTCGGTTTTACCCTGTTCCTGGCGGCGCTGATCCACCTGGCCCTGCTGCTGGGTGTAGGGTTTGCCACGGTCGAGCCCAAGCAGATCAGCCAGACCCTGGAAATCACCCTGGCCACCTTCAAGAGCGAAACCAAGCCCAAGAAGGCGGATTTCCTGGCCCAGGACAACCAGCAAGGCAGTGGCACCCTGGAAAAAAAGGCGATTCCCAAGACCACCGAGATCGCGCCATTCCAGGACAACACGGTGCAGAAAGTCACCCCGCCGCCGGCCGCCAAGCCCGAAGTGCAGGAAACGGCGCCCAAGGCTGCCGTGACCACCGTGGCGCCAAAACCGAAAAAAGCCCCGGCCAAGGAAGAGGTCAAGCCTGACCCCAAGCCCCAGGCCCCGGCACCGACTTTCGACAGTTCCCAGTTGTCCAGCGACATCGCCAGCCTGGAAGCCGAACTGGCCCAGGAACAGCAGCTGTACGCCAAACGCCCGCGCATCCACCGCCTGAGCGCCGCCTCGACCATGCGCGACAAGGGCGCCTGGTACAAGGACGAATGGCGCAAGAAGGTCGAGCGCATCGGCAACCTCAACTACCCCGACGAAGCCCGGCGCAAACAGATCTATGGCAACCTGCGACTAATGGTCTCGATCAACCGCGACGGCTCGTTGTATGAAGTGCTGGTGCTCGAATCCTCCGGCCAACCCCTGCTGGACCAGGCCGCCCAGCGGATCGTGCGCCTGGCCGCGCCGTTCGCACCGTTTACCGGCGATCTGTCGGACATCGACCGGCTGGAAATCATCCGCACCTGGAAATTCGCCCGGGGCGACCGCCTGTCCAGTAACTGACACACCGCCAATCTTTTAGCCAGTATGAACATCCTGTGGGAGCGAGCCTGCTCGCGAAGCCATTTGTCATTCAGCATGGAAGCGACTGATACACCGCATCGCGAGCAGGCTCGCTCCCACAAGGGATTTGTGTCCGCCAGACGATTTCCTGCACATCCCCAGCTTGTCAGTTCGGCCCTGCGCCGCCACACTAGCGCCTATGAAAAACGTCAGCCCCACCTACCTCAAGCATCACTTCCTGATCGCCATGCCGCACATGGCCGATCCGAATTTTGCCCATACCTTGACCTACATTGTCGAGCACACGGCCAATGGGGCCATGGGGCTGGTGATCAATCGCCCGCAGGAGTTGAATCTGGCGGACATTCTTGAGCAGTTGCGCCCCGACGTTGAACCGCCGCTCTTGTGCCAGCACGTGCCGATTTTCATCGGCGGCCCGGTGCAGACCGACCGCGGCTTCGTACTCCACCCGTCGGGCCCCAAATACCAGGCCACCGTGGACCTGGACGGCGTATCGCTGTCCACCTCCCAGGACGTGCTGTTCGCCATCGCCGACGGCGTCGGCCCGGAGAAAAGCCTGATCGCCCTCGGCTATGCCGGCTGGGAACCTGGGCAACTGGAAGCCGAACTGGCCGATAACGCCTGGCTGACCTGCCCGTTCGACGCCGACATCCTGTTCAACACCAGCAGCGAACTGCGCCTGGAAGCGGCGGCCAGCCGGTTGGGGGTCAACCTCAGCCTGCTGACCAGCCAGGCAGGACACGCCTGATGGCGCTGCGCTTGTTGCTGGGCTTCGATTACGGCACCAAACAGATCGGCGTGGCGGTCGGCCAGGTCATCACCGGCCAGGCCCGCGAGTTGTGCACCTTGAAGGCGCAGAATGGCGTTCCGGACTGGAACCAGGTCGAAGCGCTGATCAAGGAGTGGAAACCCGATGCCGTGGTGGTCGGCCTGCCGCTGAACATGGACGGCACGCCCAGCGATATGTGCCTGCGCGCCGAAAAGTTCGCCCGCCGGCTCAATGGCCGCTTCAACCTGCCCTTCTATACCCATGACGAGCGCCTGACCACCTTCGAGGCCAAGGGTGAACGCCTGGTGCGCGGCGGGCAGAAAGGCAGTTACCGCGACAACCCGGTGGACGCCATCGCTGCCGCCTTGCTGCTGCAAGGTTGGCTCGACGCCAACGCCGCCCTGTTTGAAACCTGATTTTTTACAAAGCGCCGCCAAGGCGCTTTCTTTTAGCGATAAGCCGCGCCACTCACCACCGGCCCGGGAACCTGAAGGAGCCAGCATGAGCCTGCCCAATCCTGCCGAACTGATCAGCCAGATGGCGATCCGTCTCACGGCACACCTGGAACAACGCGGCATCAGCGAACCGCGCTACATCGGCATTCGCACCGGTGGCGTCTGGGTCGCCCAGGCCTTGCTCGATGAACTGGGCAGCCAATCGCCGCTGGGCATCCTGGACGTGTCCTTCTATCGCGACGACTTCAGCCAGAGCGGCCTGCACCCCCAAGTACGTCCCTCGGCCCTGCCGTTCGAGATCGAAGGCCAGCACCTGGTCTTGATCGACGACGTACTGATGAGCGGCCGGACTATCCGCGCCGCCATGAACGAACTGTTCGACTACGGCCGCCCGGCCAGCGTGACCCTGGTATGCCTGTTGGACCTGGACGCTGCCGAACTGCCGATCCGTCCGAACGTGGTCGGCGCGACGCTGACGCTGGCGGCCCACGAGCGAGTCAAGCTCTCCGGCCCCTCGCCGCTGCAACTCGAACTGCAAGACCTTGCCCTTTAACTGCCCTTGTAAGAGTCCATCGCGATGACGCCTCTCGAAACCAAGCGCCCGCTGCAGCTCAACGATCAGGGCCAGCTGCGGCACTTCCTGTCCCTCGACGGCCTGCGCCGCGAGCTGTTGACGGAAATCCTCGACACTGCCGACTCATTCCTCGAGGTCGGCGCCCGGGCGGTGAAGAAAGTCCCGTTGCTGCGCGGCAAGACCGTGTGCAACGTGTTCTTCGAAAACTCCACCCGTACCCGCACCACCTTCGAACTGGCGGCCCAGCGGTTGTCGGCGGACGTGATCACCCTGAACGTTTCCACGTCCTCGGCGAGCAAGGGCGAAACCCTGCTCGACACCTTGCGCAACCTCGAAGCCATGGCCGCCGACATGTTCGTCGTGCGTCACGGTGATTCCGGCGCGGCGCACTTCATTGCCGAACACGTGTGCCCGCAAGTGGCGATCATCAACGGCGGCGACGGCCGTCATGCCCACCCAACCCAGGGCATGCTGGACATGCTGACCATCCGCCGGCACAAGGGCAGCTTCGAGAACCTCTCGGTGGCGATCGTCGGCGACATCCTGCACTCACGAGTGGCCCGCTCGAACATGCTGGCCCTCAAGACCCTCGGCTGCCCGGACATCCGCGTGATCGCGCCGAAAACCCTGCTGCCCATCGGCGTCGAGCAATACGGCGTGAAGGTTTACACCGACATGACCGAAGGCCTCAAGGATGTCGACGTGGTGATCATGCTGCGCCTGCAGCGTGAACGCATGACCGGCGGCCTGCTGCCCAGCGAAGGCGAGTTCTACCGCCTGTTCGGCCTGACCACCGCCCGTTTGGCCGGGGCCAAGCCGGACGCCATCGTCATGCACCCGGGGCCGATCAACCGCGGCGTGGAAATCGAATCAGCGGTGGCTGACGGGCCACACTCAGTGATCCTCAACCAGGTGACCTACGGCATCGCCATCCGCATGGCCGTGCTGTCCATGGCCATGAGCGGGCAAACGGCCCAGCGCCAATTCGACCAGGAGAACGCCCAGTGAAGCTCAGCATTCTCGGCGCACGCGTGATCGATCCAGCCAGTGGCCTGGATCAAGTGACTGATATCCATATCGATGCCTGCAAGATCGTCGCCCTGGGCGCCGCGCCAGCCGGTTTCGTCGCGGTCCAGACCCTCGACGCCCAAGGCCTGGTGGCCGCCCCTGGCCTGGTGGACCTGAACGTCGCCCTGCGCGAACCCGGTTACAGCCGCAAGGGCAGTATTGTCAGCGAAACCCGCGCCGCCGCCGCCGGTGGCGTGACCAGCCTGTGCTGCCCACCGCAGACCAAACCGGTGCTGGACACCTCGGCCGTGGCCGAACTGATCCTCGACCGCGCCCGCGAAGCCGGCAACACCAAGGTCTTCCCCATTGGCGCGTTGAGCAAGGGTCTGGATGGCGAGCAACTGGCCGAGCTCATTGCCCTGCGCGACGCTGGTTGCGTGGCGTTCGGCAACGGCCTGAACAGCTTCCGTAACACCCGCACCCTGTGCCGCGCCCTGGAATACGCGGCGACTTTCGGCCTGACGGTGATCTTCAACTCCCAGGATCACGACCTGGCCGAAGGCGGCCTGGCCCACGAAGGCCCGACCGCCAGTTTCCTCGGCCTGCCGGGCATTCCGGAAACCGCCGAGACCGTGGCCCTGGCCCGGGACCTGCTGCTGGTGGAACAAAGCGGCGTGCGCGCGCACTTCAGCCAACTGACCAGTGCCCGCGGCGCGGCGCTGATCGCCCAGGCCCAGGCCCGTGGCCTGCCGGTGACCGCCGATGTGGCGCTGTACCAACTGATCCTGACCGACGAAGCGCTGATCGACTTCAACAGCGTTTATCACGTCCAGCCGCCGCTGCGCACCCGCGCCGACCGCGATGGCTTGCGCGAGGCGCTGAAGTCCGGGGTGATCTCGGCCATCTCCAGCCATCACCAACCCCACGAACGCGATGCCAAGCTGGCACCGTTCGGCGCCACCGAGCCGGGCATCAGCAGCGTCGAGTTGCTGCTGCCGCTGGCCCTGACCCTGGTGGAAGACGGCCTGCTCGACCTGCCGACCTTGCTGGCGCGCCTGAGTGCCGGCCCGGCCCAGGCGCTGCAATTGCCGGCGGGAAAACTGGCGGTTGGCGCAGCGGCGGACCTGGTGCTGTTCGACCCCAGCGCGTCCACCGTGGCCGGCGAAGCCTGGCGCTCCAAGGGCGACAACTGCCCGTTCCTTGGCCACAGCCTGCCGGGTGTGGTGCGCTATACCCTGATGGATGGGCGGATCACCCACCAGGCCTGATACCGCGTCGTTCCTATCGCAAGCGAGCTCGCTCCCACAGGGGGATCTTCGGTGAACACATGATCTGTGAACACCTCGATCCATGTGGGAGCGAGCTTGCTCGCGATACAGGCGACTCGGTCTTACTGGAACGCCCCCCGCTTCTGCGCATTGCGAATCGAGATCTGATCGTTCAGCGTCCAGAAGTCATACAGCACCCCCAGGAAAAACACCCCGCCGGTCAGCAGGTAAACGATCCCGCTGAGCCATTTGCCCTGATACATGCGGTGTACGCCAAATACGCCGAGAAACGTCAGCAGGATCCACGCCACGGTGTACTCGATGGGCCCCGGGGTGAACCGCAGGTCCGCTTCGCGATCCATGGCCGGGATCAGGAACAGGTCGATCAACCAGCCGATGCCCAGCAGGCCGAAGGTGAAAAACCAGATCGTGCCGGTGACCGGCCTGCCGTAATAGAAGCGGTGAGCCCCGGTAAAACCGAAAATCCACAGCAAGTAGCCGATGACTTTGCTGTGGGTATCGCCGGTTACGCCCTGCTGATAGCTGTTCATGAATGGCCTCTTTTGCCTCGATAGATAAATTTGTTCGGATTTTTTGTGACTTTTTTGTGTCTCGCCGACAGGCGGTCCTGAGCGACTTTGAACCAAGGAAACCCCCGTGGTGTCGGGGTTCTGTCGGACAATCGGGTCAATTTGTCGCAATCATGCGGGGTTCGCGCCAGGTTTCGAATCGACAAACGGCCTCGGAACAGCGAAAAAAGCTGTTATAAAGTTGCGCGCTAACCTTTAAGAGCCCTGCCTAATGCGTCCATTTTTCAAGACATGGCTGACCATTTGCCTATTATTGCCCCTGGCCGCCCACGCCACCAACCGTGAGCAACGTCTTCCCAACGTCAACGGCTACACCCCGAAATCCCATGTTTCTGCTTCTTTAAGCAAGAACAAGCCAAGCGCCGAGCGCCTGGGTTCCGCCAACAGCAAGCTGGTCCCACCGATGGCGACCAAAGCGAGCAGCAACGTGCTGAGCCGTGCCGTGAATGTACTGGGCACACCTTATCGTTGGGGCGGCAGCAGCCCAAGTAAAGGTTTCGATTGCAGCGGTTTGGTGAAATACGCCTTCAATGACGCCACCTTCGACCTGCCGCGCACCTCCAATGCGATGGCTGCCGGTCATGGCGAGAAAGTCGATCGCAAGGATCTCAAGCCCGGTGACCTGATTTTCTTCAAGCTCAAGAGCCGCCGGGTCAATCACGTGGCCATTTACCTGGGCAACGACCGCTTCATCCACGCCCCACGCCGTGGCAAGTCGGTGAGCATCGATACCTTGAACAAACCGTACTGGGACACCCACTATGTGGTGGCCAAGCGGGTTCTGCCGAAAGAGCCGGGTGGTTTGCGGGTGGTTCAGCGCTGATCCGGCATTTGTGTCGCGGCTGACTGCCCCATCGCGAGCAAGCTCGCTCCCACACTTGATCTTCAGTGGCCACATAATTTGTGAACACCTCGGACCAAATGTGGGAGCGAGCTTGCTCGCGATGGGGCCTGCAAAAACGCTGCAAGCTCCCTAGAAGTTATCCGGCGTACGCGCCCGCTCCCGGGCATGTTCGCGGCTGATCAAGCCCTTGCTCACCAAATCCTTCAAGCACATGTCCAGCGTCTGCATCCCCAGCGAACCGCCGGTCTGGATCGACGAGTACATCTGCGCCACTTTGTCTTCGCGGATCAGGTTCCGGATCGCCGAGGTCCCCAGCATGATTTCATGAGCGGCGATCCGGCCACCGCCGATTTTCTTGACCAGCGTCTGGGAAATCACCGCCTGCAACGATTCCGACAACATCGAGCGAACCATGGACTTCTCGTCCCCCGGGAACACGTCCACCACCCGGTCGATGGTCTTGGCCGCCGACGTGGTGTGCAAGGTGCCGAACACCAGGTGCCCGGTTTCAGCGGCGGTCAGGGCCAGGCGGATGGTCTCCAGGTCGCGCATCTCCCCCACCAGGATCACGTCCGGGTCTTCCCGCAGAGCCGAGCGCAGGGCCGTGGAAAAGCTTTGGGTGTCGCGGTGTACTTCGCGCTGGTTGATCAGGCATTTGCGCGGTTCGTGGACGAATTCGATGGGGTCTTCGATGGTGAGGATGTGATGGTGCTTGTGGTTGTTCAAGTGGTCGATCATCGCCGCCAGGGTGGTGGACTTGCCTGAACCGGTCGGCCCGGTCACCAACACCAGCCCGCGCGGCGCTTCGGTCACTTTGCGAAACACTTCGCCCATCCCCAGGTCTTCCATGGTCAGGACTTTCGACGGGATGGTGCGAAACACCGCCCCCGCACCGCGATTCTGATTGAAGGCGTTGACCCGAAACCGCGCCACACCTGGAACATCAAAGGAAAAATCGGTTTCCAGAAACTTCTCGTAATCCACCCGTTGCCGGTCGTTCATGATGTCGTAGATCAGCTCATGAACCTGCTTGTGGTCCAGCGCCGGCAGGTTGATACGTCGCACATCGCCATCGACGCGGATCATCGGCGGCAGCCCGGCGGACAGGTGCAGGTCCGACGCGCCCTGCTTGGCGCTGAACGCCAGTAACTCAGTGATATCCATAGCGCTCCTCAATTCCAGTAGAATGCCGCGAACCTCACCGCTGGCGCTTCTTTATGTCCACGATAGCAGACAACATCGCTCAGGTTAGATCGCGTATCCGCGCTGCGGAGCAGGCCGCCCAGCGCGCCGAACACAGCGTCCAGCTGCTGGCCGTGAGCAAGACCAAGCCCGCCCAAGCCCTGCGCGAAGCCTATGCCGCCGGCCTGCGGGACTTCGGCGAGAACTACCTGCAAGAGGCACTGGGCAAACAGGCCGAACTGACCGACCTGCCCTTGATCTGGCACTTCATCGGCCCCATTCAATCGAACAAGACGCGCGCTATTGCCGAACATTTCGACTGGGTGCATTCCGTGGATCGCTTGAAAGTTGCACAACGCCTGTCCGAGCAACGCCCCGCCGAACTGCCGCCGTTGAACATCTGCATCCAGGTCAATGTCAGCGGCGAAGCCAGCAAGTCCGGTTGCACGCCCACGGACCTGCCTGCGCTGGCGAATGCCATCAGCGCCCTGCCCCGCCTGAAACTGCGCGGGTTGATGGCGATTCCCGAGCCGACCGACGATCGTGCGGCCCAGGACGCGGCCTTCGCCGCCGTTCAACAGCTGCAGGCCAGCCTGGAGCTGCCATTGGACACACTGTCCATGGGCATGAGCCATGACCTCGAATCAGCTATTGCCCAGGGTGCCACTTGGGTGCGCATCGGTACTGCCCTGTTTGGCGCGCGCGACTATAGCTAAGCCATGCCGACCCCACTCTCTAATCAAGGACCTGTCATGAGCAACACGCGTATTGCCTTCATTGGCGCCGGCAACATGGCCGCCAGCCTGATCGGCGGCCTGCGGGCCAAGGGCCTGGACGCTTCGCAGATTCGCGCCAGCGATCCGGGTGAAGAGACCCGCACCCGGGTAAGCGCCGAGCACGGCATCGAAACCTTCGCCGACAACGCCCAGGCCATCGACGGCGTGGACGTCATCGTGCTGGCGGTCAAGCCGCAAGCGATGAAAACCGTGTGCCAAGCCCTTCGCCCCAGCCTCAAGCCCCATCAATTGGTGGTGTCGATTGCCGCCGGCATTACTTGCGCCAGCATGAACAACTGGCTCGGCGAGCAACCGATCGTACGCTGCATGCCCAACACCCCGGCGCTGCTGCGCCAGGGCGTCAGCGGGCTGTTCGCCACCGCACAGGTAAGCGCCGCACAACGCCAGCAGGCCGAAGAGCTGTTGTCGGCGGTGGGCCTCGCGCTGTGGCTGGAAACCGAGCAACAACTGGACGCCGTCACCGCCGTCTCCGGCTCCGGGCCGGCGTATTTCTTCCTGCTGATCGAAGCCATGACCGCCGCTGGCGAAAAACTCGGCCTGCCGCGGGACATCGCCGCCAAGCTGACGTTGCAGACTGCCCTGGGCGCCGCGCACATGGCAGTGTCCAGCGACGTCGACGCCGCCGAGTTGCGGCGCCGCGTGACCTCACCGGCCGGCACCACCGAAGCGGCCATCAAATCGTTCCAGACCGGGGGCTTCGAAGCCCTGGTGGAAAAAGCACTCGGCGCCGCCGCGCACCGCTCGGCCGAAATGGCCGAACAACTGGGCCAATAAGGAGCCATTCATGATTGGATTGAACACTGCAGCGGTCTACGTGCTGCAAACCCTCGGCAGCCTGTACTTGCTGATCGTGCTGCTGCGCTTCGTGCTGCAACTGGTACGCGCCAACTTCTACAACCCGCTCTGCCAGTTCATCGTCAAGGCCACCCAGCCGCTGCTCAAGCCCCTGCGCCGGATCATCCCAAGCCTGTTCGGCCTGGACATGTCGTCGCTGGTCCTGGCGATCCTCGTGCAACTGGCGCTGATGGCCCTGACCCTGCTGCTGACCTACGGCACCACCGGCAACCCGCTGCAATTGCTGATCTGGTCGATCATCGGCGTGACTGCGCTGTTCCTGAAGATATTTTTCTTCGCCCTGATCATCAGCGTGATCCTCTCGTGGGTCGCTCCGGGCAGCCACAACCCGGGCGCCGAACTGGTCAACCAGATCTGCGAACCGGCCCTGGCGCCGTTCCGTCGTATCGTGCCGAACCTTGGCGGCCTGGATATCTCGCCGATCCTGGCATTCATGGTGCTCAAGCTGATCGACATGCTGGTGATCAACAATCTGGCGGCAATGACCATGATGCCGGAAATCCTGCGCCTGCTGATCTGAGCCCGGTGAGCTACTTTCGCTGGGACGGCGACGACCTGATCCTGGAATGTCACCTGCAACCGGCAGCCCGCAGCGATGATTTCGCCGGGCTGCACGGTGACCGCCTCAAGATCCGTCTCACCGCCCCGCCGGTCGAGGGCAAGGCCAATGCCTACCTGATGGCGTTCCTGGCCAAGGCGTTTGGCGTGTCCAAGAGCCAGGTCAGCCTGGTCAGCGGCGAATTGAACCGGCAAAAGCGGGTGCGGATTCATTCGCCAAAGAAGCTGCCGGATTTGCCTGACCTCGTCCCCCGCCAATGATCGCTCCCGCGCTCCGCGTGGAAATGCATCCCGTGACGCTCTGCGTCACACCCTGAGCGGAACGCGATGCGTCCCTGGCAGCATTCCCACGCAAAGCGTGGGAACGCTCGGAAAAACCGTGCCGCGCCTTTGCTTGCCGCCTGCCACAGCGGTCTTTAGACTTACGCCTCATTTCAACGCGAGCAGGGTCGATGCCAACTGCCTTTCCCCCCGATTCCGTTGGTCTGGTGACGCCGCAAATGGCGCATTTCAGCGAGCCCCTGGCCCTGGCCTGCGGTCGTTCGTTGCCAGCCTATGACCTGATTTTCGAAACCTACGGCACCCTCAATGCCACGGCCAGCAACGCCGTGCTGATTTGCCATGCCTTGTCGGGGCATCACCATGCCGCCGGCTACCACAGCGTCGACGACCGCAAACCCGGCTGGTGGGACAGTTGCATCGGCCCCGGCAAGCCCATCGACACCAACAAGTTCTTCGTGGTCAGCCTGAACAACCTCGGCGGCTGCAACGGCTCCACCGGCCCCAGCAGCCTCAACCCGGACACCGGCAAGCCCTTCGGCGCCGATTTCCCGGTGTTGACCGTCGAAGACTGGGTCCACAGCCAGGCGCGTCTGGCTGACCGCCTCGGCATCGCCCAGTGGGCAGCGGTGATCGGCGGCAGCCTGGGCGGCATGCAGGCCCTGCAATGGACCATCACCTACCCGGACCGCGTGCGCCATTGCCTGGCAATCGCCTCGGCCCCCAAGCTATCGGCGCAGAACATCGCCTTCAACGAAGTGGCGCGCCAGGCGATCCTCACCGATCCGGAATTCCACGGCGGTTCGTTCCAGGAACACGGCGTCATCCCCAAGCGCGGGCTGATGCTGGCGCGGATGGTCGGGCACATCACCTACCTGTCCGACGACTCCATGGGCGAGAAATTCGGCCGAGGCCTCAAGAGCGAAAAGCTCAACTACGACTTCCACAGCGTCGAGTTCCAGGTCGAGAGTTACCTGCGCTATCAGGGTGAGGAGTTTTCCGGGCGCTTCGACGCCAACACCTACCTGTTGATGACCAAGGCACTGGACTACTTCGATCCGGCAGCGAACTTCGACGATAACCTGGCGAAAACCTTCGCCAATGCCAGCGCCAAGTTCTGCGTGATGTCGTTCACCACCGACTGGCGCTTCTCCCCGGCACGCTCACGGGAACTGGTGGACGCGCTGATGGCCGCGCGCAAGGACGTCTGCTACCTGGAAATCGACGCACCCCAGGGCCACGACGCCTTTTTGATCCCGATCCCGCGCTACCTGCAGGCGTTCGGCAACTACATGAACCGTATAACCCTGTGAGGACGCCATGAGAGCCGATCTGGAAATCATCCAGGAATGGATCCCCGCCGGCAGCCGCGTGCTCGACCTGGGCTGCGGCAACGGCGAGCTGCTGACCTGGCTGCGGGACAACAAGCAAGTCACCGGCTACGGCCTGGAAAACGACCCGGACAACATCGCCGAGTGCGTGGCCAAGGGCATCAACGTGATCGAGCAGGACCTGGACAAGGGCCTGGGCAACTTCGCCAGCAACAGTTTCGACGTCGTGGTCATGACCCAGGCGCTGCAAGCGGTGCACTACCCGGACAAGATCCTCGACGAAATGCTGCGGGTCGGGCGCCAGTGCATCATCACCTTCCCCAACTTCGGGCATTGGCGCTGCCGCTGGTACCTGGCGAGCAAGGGCCGCATGCCGGTGTCGGAGTTCCTGCCCTACACCTGGTACAACACGCCAAACATTCACTTCTGCACCTTCGCCGACTTCGAGGCGCTGTGTCGCGAACGCGAAGCCAAGGTCATCGATCGCCTGGCGGTGGACCAGCAGCACCGGCACGGGTGGGCGAGCAAGCTATGGCCTAATCTGTTAGGTGAGATAGGCATCTATCGGGTCAGCAGCCCAGGCCTTGCCGATTACCAGGTCGCGGTGTGAACCCCGGCCTTACCCAGGAGCACGACATGAAACGTCTAGCGTTGTTTCTCATCACCGCCTGCCTGAGCGTTGGCGCCATGGCCGCCGATGTCATCAAGGGCGAGCGCAAGGAAGTGTTCGGTGACGTCACCGTGCACTACAACACGTTCAATTCCACCTTCCTGACGCCGGACATTGCCAAGGCCGCAGAGCTGATCCGCAGCAAGGGACAGGGCGTGATCAACGTCTCGGTCCTCAAGGATGGCAAGCCGTTGATGGCCCAGGTCAGCGGCACGGTGAAAGACCTCACCAGCCAGAGTGTCCCGCTGAAGTTCAAGGAAGTCACCGAGACAGGCGCGATCTACTACATCGCCCAGTACCCGGTGGACCAACAGGAAGTCCGGACCTTCGAAATCAAGGTGAAAACCGGCGACAAGATCAACACCATCAACTTCAACCAGGAACTGTTCCCCGGCGAATGATGAACCTTACCCAACTCGTATTGGCCAGCCACAACGCCGGCAAACTCAAGGAACTGCAGGCCATGCTCGGCGGGTCGGTGCAGTTGCACTCGATTAGCGAGTTCAGCCAGGTGGAACCGGAAGAAACCGGCCTGTCGTTCGTCGAGAACGCCATCCTCAAGGCCCGTAATGCCGCGCGCATCTGCGGCCTGCCGGCGCTGGCCGACGATTCCGGGCTGGCAGTGGACTTTCTCGGCGGCGCGCCAGGCATTTACTCGGCCCGCTACGCGGACGGCAAAGGGGACGCGGCCAACAACGCCAAGCTGCTCGAAGCCCTCAAGGACGTACCTGAGGCCGAGCGCGGCGCGCAGTTCGTGTGTGTGCTGGCCCTGGTCCGCCATGCCGACGATCCGTTGCCGATCCTCTGCGAAGGCTTGTGGCACGGGCGAATCCTCACCCAAGCCAGTGGCGAACACGGTTTCGGCTACGACCCGCTGTTCTGGGTGCCGGAGCGTAACTGCTCCAGCGCCGAGCTGGGCCCGGTGGAGAAAAACCAACTGAGCCACCGCGCCCGCGCCATGGCCCTGCTGCGGCAACGCTTGGGCTTGCAATGACCATCGATTCTCCCGCGCCGCTGATTCACGGCGGTGCACAAACACCTCGGGCGCCGCTGCCAATGCTGCCGCCCCTGGCGTTGTACATCCACATCCCGTGGTGCGTACGCAAATGCCCGTATTGCGACTTCAACTCCCACACTGCCAGCCCGCAGTTGCCGGAAGAAGAGTATGTCGACGCCCTGCTGGCCGACCTCGATCAGGATCTGCATGCAGCCTATGGTCGCCCGTTGAGCTCGATCTTTTTCGGCGGCGGCACCCCGAGCCTGTTCAGCGCCCAGGCCCTGGGCCGGCTGCTCAAGGGTGTCGAGGCGCGCATACCCTTCGCCCATGACATCGAAATCACCCTGGAAGCCAACCCCGGCACCTTCGAGCAAGAGAAGTTCGTTGCTTACCGGGCCTTGGGCATCAATCGCCTGTCCATCGGCATCCAAAGCTTCCAGCAGGCCAAGCTCGAAGCCTTGGGCCGAATCCATAATGGTGACGAGGCGGTACGCGCCGCCGGTATGGCCCGCCAGGCCGGGTTCGATAACTTCAACCTCGACCTGATGCATGGTTTGCCCGACCAGTCCCTCGATGATGCCCTGAGCGATCTGCGCCAGGCCATCGCGCTGAAGCCGACTCACCTGTCCTGGTACCAGCTGACGCTGGAGCCGAACACGGTGTTCTGGAACCAGCCACCGACATTGCCGGAAGACGACACGCTGTGGGACATCCAGGAAGCCGGGCAAGCCTTGCTGGCCGAGCACGGCTACGCCCAGTACGAAGTCTCGGCCTACGCCCAACCCGGTCGGGCAGCGCGGCATAATCTCAACTACTGGAGCTTCGGCGACTTCATCGGCATCGGCGCCGGCGCCCACGGCAAGCTCAGCCATCCGGACGGGCGCATCGTGCGCACCTGGAAGACGCGCCTGCCCAAGGACTACCTCAACCCGGCCAAACGCTTCCTGGCCGGCGAAAAAGCCCTGGCCAACGAAGAGCTGCCGTTCGAGTTCTTGATGAACGCCCTGCGCCTGACCGAAGGTGTGGAAGCGCGGCTGTATCCGGAGCGCACCGGCCTGCCCCTGCACAGCCTGGCCGAAGGCCGGCGCGAGGCCGAACAAAGTGGCTTGTTGCAGGTCGAACCGTCACGTCTGGCGGCCACCGAGCGCGGCCAGCTGTTCCTCAACGACTTGCTGCAGAAATTTTTGAGCTAATTACCCAAACAAGGAAATCGAATGGATCTGGTACTCGACCTGCTCGCCACCGTGTCCCGCTGGAGCCGCAGCAACCTGTCGGAAATCTCCCTGGCATTGGTCGGCTGCCTGCTGGTGCTGTTTGGCGCCGACATCAAGGGCTGGGTCGAACAACGCCTGGGCAGCATCGCTGGCGCCTTGCGCGTGCCACTGATCGCCCTGCTGTGCATGATCGGCAGCGGCGCAGCGCTGATCTACGCCACGCCGTGGGTCGTCCGAGGCTTGAGCCAGTTCAACAACTACAGCCTGGCGCCGGTGTTGTTGGTGGTGCTGGTATTGATTGGCGTGGTCGCTGACCGTCGCTGATTTTCGATGTAGCACAGAACGAAATGTGGGAGCGAGCTTGCTCGCGATGGCGGCCTGACAGTCAACATTGATATTGAATGTCATGGCCTCATCGCGAGCAAGCTCGCTCCCACAGGGGATCCCATTTCAGCAGGATCTTCTGGTGTTTAAGCCACCTTCTCGAACTTCAAATCCCAAACCCCATGCCCCAAGCGTTCGCCACGGCGCTCGAACTTGGTGATCGGCCGTTCGGCCGGGCGTGGGACGCATTTACCGTCTTCGGCCAGGTTGCGGTAGCCCGGGGCGACGTTCATCACTTCCAGCATGTACTCGGCGTAGGGTTCCCAGTCGGTGGCCATGTGCAGCACACCGCCGACCTTCAACTTGCTGCGCACCAGTTCAGCGAACGAAGCCTGGACGATACGGCGCTTGTGGTGACGGCTCTTGTGCCATGGGTCCGGAAAGAACAGCATCAACCGGTCGAGGCTGTTGTCGGCCACGCAGCGGTTGAGCACTTCAATGGCGTCGCAATCGTAGACCCGCAGGTTGGTCAACCCCTGGGTCAGCACGCCATTGAGCAGCGCACCGACGCCGGGACGGTGGACTTCCACGCCGATGAAATCCTGCTCCGGCGCCGCGGCGGCCATTTCCAGCAGCGAGTGGCCCATGCCGAAGCCGATTTCCAGCGAGCGCGCAGCCGAGCGGCCGAACACCTGGTCAAAATCCACCGGCGCATCGGCCAGGGGCAGTACAAACAGGGGCGCGCCCTGCTCCAGGCCGCGTTGCTGGCCTTCGGTCATACGCCCGGCGCGCATCACGAAACTCTTGATGCGGCGGTGTTGGCGCTCTTCGCCTTCTTCCGGCAGGACAGGCGTGTCGTTCGATTCAGTCATCAATGGCTCTTACTTGATCAGACCATCCAGCGGCGAGGAGGCGCTGGCGTAGAGTTTTTTCGGCATGCGGCCGGCGAGGTACGCCAGCCGACCGGCCACGATGGCGTGCTTCATGGCTTCGGCCATCAGGATCGGTTGCTGAGCGTGGGCAATGGCGGAGTTCATCAGCACCGCTTCGCAACCCAGTTCCATGGCGATGGTGGCGTCGGAGGCGGTGCCGACACCGGCATCCACCAGCACCGGGATCTTGGCTTCTTCGAGGATGATCTGCAGGTTGTATGGGTTGCAGATCCCCAGGCCCGTGCCGATCAGGCCGGCCAGCGGCATGACCGCGATGCAGCCGATTTCCGCCAGTTGACGGGCGATGATCGGGTCATCGCTGGTATAGACCATCACGTCGAAACCTTCCTTGACCAGGGTTTCGGCGGCCTTGAGGGTTTCGATCACGTTGGGGAACAGGGTTTTCTGATCCGCCAGCACTTCCAGCTTCACCAGGTTGTGGCCATCAAGCAGCTCACGGGCCAGACGGCAGGTGCGCACGGCCTCGATGGCGTCGAAGCAGCCAGCGGTGTTTGGCAGGATGGTGTAGCGATCCGGCGGCAAGATATCGAGCAGGTTCGGTTCGCCCGGGTTCTGGCCGATATTGGTGCGGCGTACCGCGACGGTCACGATTTCGGCACCCGAGGCCTCGATGGCCAGGCGGGTTTCTTCCATGTCACGGTATTTGCCGGTGCCTACCAGCAAGCGCGACTGGTAGGTACGACCGGCCAGGACGAAGGGCTTGTCGCTACGAACGATGCTCATGGGAAATCCTCTGTTGGGGTGAGGTTCTTGCGAAATGCTGTGAAGCCTGAGTATCAGCCGCCGCCGATGGCGTGGACCACTTCGACACTGTCGCCGTCGTTCAACGTGGTTTCGGCATGCTGGCTGCGCGGGACGATATCCAGATTGAGCTCCACCGCGACGCGGCGTCCGGTGAGTTCCAGACGGGTCAGCAGGGCCGCGACGGTTTCACCATCGGGCAGATCAAGGGGTTCGCCGTTCAACTGAATGCGCATGCCGGATGCCGCCATCATTTTTAGGGGCTGGCATTCTAGCCCGATCAGTCTGGACGACCCAAGCCATTCGTCATGAAATGGACTGCCCGGTCAGCCCAGCCGCCAGGCGGCAAGCCCCAGGCACAGCCAGCCGATCAGGAACGCCACGCCGCCAAACGGCGTGATGATGCCCAGCTTGCTGATACCTGTGAGGGTCAGCAGGTACAGACTGCCGGAGAACAACAGGATGCCCACCACAAAGGAAACCCCGGCCCAGGTGACGATGCGTCCGGGAATGTGCGTGGCCAGCAGCGCGACGCCCAGCAGCGCCAGGGTGTGCACCAATTGATAGGTGACGCCGGTGTGGAAAATCGCCAGGTACTCGGCGCTCAGGCGATTTTTCAGGGCGTGGGCGGCAAACGCCCCCAGGGCCACGCCTGTGAAGCCGAAAAAAGCAGCCAGCATCAGAAAGCTACGCAGCATGAGAACTCCAATCAGACTCGGGGGACAGGGTCTGTATAATGGCCCGCTCGACGGGTTCGGCCAAGCCATCTCTATGCTGCGTTTACTGTTTCGACGATTCCTTAAAGCCCTGCTCTGGTTCGCCGTCGGCAGCGTTGTGCTCGTGCTGTTGTTTCGCGTGGTGCCGCCACCCTTCACGGCACTGATGATCGAACGCAAGGTTGAATCCTGGTTCGGCGGCGAACCGATTGACCTGCAACGCACCTGGCAGCCCTGGGAGCAGATTTCCGACAACCTCAAGGTCGCGGTGATCGCTGGCGAAGACCAGAAATTCCCTGAGCACTGGGGCTTCGACATCGGCGCGATCCAGGCCGCCCTCGCCCACAACGGGCGCGGTGGTTCGATTCGCGGCGCCAGCACCCTCAGCCAACAAGTGTCCAAGAACCTGTTCCTGTGGTCGGGTCGCAGTTGGCTGCGCAAAGGGCTGGAGGCCTGGTTCACTGCGCTGATCGAAGTGTTCTGGCCCAAGCAACGGATCCTCGAGGTGTACCTCAACAGCGTCGAGTGGGATGACGGAGTGTTCGGTGCCGAAGCCGCAGCGCGCCATCATTTTCGCGTCAGCGCCGACGCCTTGTCCCGGCAACAGGCGAGCCTGCTGGCGGCAGTACTGCCCAACCCGCGGGTATGGAGCGCCGGTCGGCCTAGCCCTTACGTGCTACGGCGGGCGAACTGGATTCGCCAGCAGATGAGCCAGTTGGGGGGCGACAGTTATCTGCTGGAGCTTAATAACTCACGACGGGCGCCTTGGGCGCAATAACCAAGACCTTGAAGACCCCTTGTGGGAGCGAGCTTGCTCGCGATGGCGGTGTATCAGTCAAACCTCAAGGTGGCTGACCCACCGCCATCGCGAGCAAGCTCGCTCCCACAGGGGCGCACCGCACGAACAAAAACGCCCCGATCATCACTGATCGGGGCGTTTTTTATTGTCGCTACCGCAGGTCAAGCCGCGATCGACACCTTGAGCTTGTTCATCGCGCTTTTCTCAAGCTGGCGAATCCGCTCGGCCGACACGTTGTACTTCTGTGCCAGGTCGTGCAGCGTGGCTTTTTCCTCGGCCAGCCAGCGCTGGTAGAGGATGTCACGGCTGCGTTCGTCCAGTACTTCCAGGGCTTCGTGCAGGTTGGTGTTGGAGTTGTCGCTCCAGTCGGCGTCTTCCAGTTGACGCGCCGGGTCGTACCGGTGGTCTTCCAGGTAGTTGGCCGGCGATTGGAAAGCGCTGTCGTCGTCCGCCTCGGCGGCCGGGTCGAAGGCCATGTCATGGCCGGTCAGGCGACTTTCCATCTCGCGCACTTCCCGAGGCTCTACGCCCAGGCTCTCGGCCACGCGATGGACTTCTTCGTTGTTCAACCAGGCCAGACGCTTCTTCTGGCTGCGCAGGTTGAAGAACAGCTTGCGCTGGGCCTTGGTGGTCGCCACTTTCACGATGCGCCAGTTGCGCAGAATGAACTCGTGGATTTCCGCCTTGATCCAGTGCACGGCAAACGACACCAGGCGCACACCCATTTCCGGGTTGAAACGCTTGACTGCCTTCATCAGGCCAACGTTGCCTTCCTGGATCAGGTCGGCCTGGGCCAGCCCGTAGCCGGAATAGCTGCGGGCGATATGTACGACAAAACGCAGGTGGGCGAGCACCATCTGCCGAGCCGCCTCAAGATCCTGCTCATAATAGAGACTCTCGGCCAGTTCACGCTCCTGCTCGGGCGTCAGCAATGGAATGCTGTTAACCGTGTGCACATAAGCCTCCAGGTTCGCACCCGGGACCAGAGCATAAGCAGGTTGCAAAGAAGTGGTCATACGAAAAAACCTCCGACTCACATAACTCGTGCAGTTCAGCACTGCGAAAATTGACCGGGAACCGTAAGACAAGTTCCCACAAGAACTGAAAGGTCAATACGCGCAAAAAACCCTATTTTGGCGCAAGCTCACGCAAGTGGCGTGCTACCGCAATCCATGCACCGATATAACCCAACAGCACCGCGCCAAGCAAGAGCGACAGACCGTCGGCAACTGGCACTCCGGCCAGGGAAAAATCACTGCCGTACAAACCGGCCAGCCCCACTACCGCGTCATTCAGCCAATCCAGGCCAAACGCCAACACACCCCAGGACAGAATCCCGGCTCCGAAGCCATACAGCGCCCCCATATAAAGGAAGGGCCTGCGTACATAACTGTCCGTACCGCCGACGAGTTTAATCACTTCTATCTCGGTGCGGCGGTTTTCAATATGAAGACGAATGGTATTGCCTATCACCAAAAGTAATGCAGAAACCAGAAGCACCGTCAGACCGAAGACAAACCGGTCGCCGAGCTTGAGTATCGCCGCCAGACGCTCGACCCAGACTAGATCAAGTTGTGCCTGTTGTACCTTCGGCAGCTCGGAAAGTCTTTGTCTTAATGCTTCAAGGGCCGACTTGTCGACTTCATTCGGCGTCACCAGCACCACGCCTGGCAGCGGGTTCTCCGGCAGTTCCTTGAGGGCTTCGCCCAGGCCGGACTGCTGCTGGAACTCTTCGAGTGCTTGCTCGCGGCTGATGTATTCGGCATCGGCTACACCCGGCATGGCTTTGATCTGCTCGCGCAGAGCCTGACCTTCCCCCTGGGTCGCCTCCAGTTGCAGGTACAGGGAAATCTGCGCTGCGCGCTGCCAGGAACCACCCAGGCGCTCGACATTACTTAGCAATAATGACAGGCCCATGGGCAAACTCAGGGCCACCGCCATCACCATGCAGGTAAAGAAGCTGCCGATGGGCTGCTTGCCCAGGCGCCGCAGGCTGTCCAGCAAACTGGCACGGTGGCTTTCGATCCAGGCGCGCAACAGCGTGGCGAAATCCGGGCCGTCGTCATCGTCGCGTTTTTTCTTCTGCGGCTGCGGATCGGAGGCTTTCGGGGCCACGCGTTCGGCCACTTTCGGGCTGCGGGTAGCACTCATACGCCAGCCTCCCCGTCACCGATCAAACGACCGCGCTGCAAGGTGAGCATGCGATGACGCATACGCGCGATCAATGCCAGGTCGTGACTGGCGATCAGCACACTGGTGCCTAAACGGTTGATGTCTTCGAATACGCCCATGATTTCCGCCGCCAGACGCGGGTCGAGGTTACCCGTGGGTTCGTCCGCCAGCAGCAAGGCCGGGCGATGGACGATGGCGCGGGCGATGCCGACGCGCTGTTGCTGGCCGGTGGACAGGTCGCCCGGGTACAGGTCGGTCTTGTCCGACAGGGCCACACGCTCCAGGGCCGAATCCACGCGCTTGTTGATCTCGGCCTTGGACAGTCCAAGGATCTGCAACGGCAACGCCACGTTATTGAACACGGTGCGATCGAACAGCAACTGGTGGTTCTGGAACACCACGCCGATCTGCCGCCGCAGGTAGGGGATCTGCGCATTGCTGATGGTGCTCAGGTCCTGGCCGGCCAATAGCAGTTTGCCGGTGGTGGGCCGTTCCATCGCCAGCAGCAGGCGCAGCAAGGTGCTTTTGCCGGCACCGGAATGGCCTGTGACAAACAGAAACTCGCCCCGACGGACCCGAAAGCTCAGCTCATGCAAGCCGACGTGACCGTTCGGATAGCGTTTACCGACCTGTTCGAAACGAATCATGAATGCTCCCGCTCGGCAAACAGTGCCTGGACAAAGGGCTCGGCTTCAAAGGTGCGCAAATCGTCAATGCCTTCACCCACGCCGATGTAGCGAATCGGCAGGCCAAACTGCTTGGCCAAGGCGAAAATCACCCCGCCCTTGGCGGTGCCGTCGAGCTTGGTCAGGGCCAGCCCGGTCAGTGCGACGGTCTGGTTGAACTGCTTGGCCTGGTTGATGGCGTTCTGGCCGGTGCCGGCATCCAGCACCAGCAGCACTTCGTGGGGCGCGTCGGCGTCAAGCTTGCCGATCACCCGGCGAACCTTCTTCAATTCTTCCATCAGGTTGTCTTTGGTGTGCAGGCGGCCGGCCGTGTCGGCGATCAGCACATCGATGCCACGGGCCTTCGCCGCCTGCACCGCGTCGAAGATCACCGAAGCGGAGTCGGCGCCAGTGTGCTGGGCGATCACCGGGATCTTGTTGCGCTCGCCCCACACTTGCAGCTGTTCGACCGCGGCGGCGCGGAAGGTATCGCCGGCGGCCAGCATGACTTTCTTGCCCTCGAGCTGCAGCTTCTTCGCCAGCTTGCCGATGGTGGTGGTCTTGCCGGCGCCGTTGACGCCGACGACCAGGATCACGAACGGCTTGTTTTGCGAGGCGATTACCAGCGGTTTTTCCACAGGCTTGAGCAGGTTGGTCAGCTCGCCTTGCAGGGACTTGTACAGCGCGTCGGCATCGGTCAGTTGCTTGCGCGCGACCTTCTGGGTCAGGCTCTGGATGATCACCGAGGTGGCCTCGACGCCGACATCGGCGGTCAGCAGGCGGGTTTCGATGTCTTCGAGCAATTCGTCATCGATGACTTTCTTGCCCAGAAACAGGCTGGCCATGCCTTCGCCGATGCTGGCGCTGGTCTTGGACAGGCCTTGCTTGAGGCGGGCGAAGAAACCTACCTTGTTTTCCTCGGCGCTGCGTACGGGCTCGGTGGGAGCCATCGCATCCGGCAGGGCTGGTTCTGGCTGGGGTGCAGATTGCGCAACCACGGGGGGCATGATGGCGGCCGGCTGCTCAATGACCGGTTCGACGACTGGCGCCTCGACAGCATGGGTCGGCGCCGGAATCGGCGGGGTGATATGCGGTGCGGTGTCCTCGACCAGCGCGACCGGCTCTTCCGCCACCGGCAAGGTCAGCCAGGGGGTTTGTTCGACGGACGGGGTCAGCGGCTGTTCGGCCACCGGTTCGGCAGCGACCTCAAGCTCGACCGGTTGCAGCACCGGCTCGGCCATCGGCAGGATAATGGGCGCAGCTTCTTGGGCCACTGCCTCGGCATCGGGCTCAGGCAGCGGTTGTGGCTGTTCGACGACGGTTTCCTGCGGCTTTTTGCGCAGCCATCCGAACAGGCCTTTTTTCTCGCCAGCCGCAGCTGGGGTCTTCTTGTCGTCGTTGGAACCAAACATGGAGGACGGCTATCTCACGGTAGCGACGCGCCAAGGAGGCGCCTCGGTGATAAATATTCGATGCTGAACAGACTGCGTTTCATCCAGCTTGTTCACGCGCAACATTTTGTCGAGGTGTCCCAGGACATCTCAAGGTCGATTTTTTCGAAGGACTGGTACGGCATCGTCGGCGAAAACGCCGGGATCGACAGACAATCCCAAGGCTTCTCCGAGGAACCCAAACAGCCAGGGGTCGATAAAAGACCCGATAGGCGTGGCCGCCAGTAAAACGGATCAGTATCCTAGCACCTCCTCGCCTGCTGAGGCTAAGGCCAAGCGGGCAACCCAACAGGTTTAAACACGAATGAATGCTCTTGCCCGCCGCGCTGCAGGCCTGCTGCTCAGCACAGTTTGTCTGCCCTTTTCAGTCTTGGCTGCCGATCCACAACCCACCCACGAATTCACCCTCGACAACGGTCTGAAGGTCGTGGTGCGCGAAGACCATCGTGCGCCGGTGGTGGTGTCGCAGGTCTGGTACAAGGTTGGCTCCAGTTACGAAACGCCGGGCCAGACCGGTTTGTCTCACGCCTTGGAACACATGATGTTCAAGGGCAGCGAGAAAGTCGGCCCTGGCGAAGCGTCATTGATCCTGCGCGACCTGGGCGCCGAAGAGAACGCCTTCACCAGCGATGACTTCACCGCTTACTACCAGGTACTGGCCCGGGACCGCCTGGGCGTGGCCTTCGAACTCGAAGCCGACCGCATGGCCAGCTTGCGCCTGCCGCCGCAAGAGTTCAGCCGCGAAATAGAGGTGATCAAGGAAGAGCGCCGCATGCGCACCGACGACAAGCCAATGTCCAAGGCCTACGAGCGCTTCAAGGCCATGGCTTATCCGGCCAGCGGTTACCACACGCCGACCATCGGCTGGATGGCCGACCTGGACCGGATGACCGTCGAAGAGCTGCGTCACTGGTACGAATCCTGGTACACCCCGAACAACGCCACCCTCGTGGTGGTCGGCGACGTGACGCCTGACGAGGTCAAGACCCTGGCCCAGCGCTACTTCGGCCCGATTGCCCGGCGCAACGTGCCGGTGGCGAAAATCCCCCTGGAGCTGGCCGAACCGGGCGAGCGCCAGATCACCTTGCATGTGCAGACCCAACTGCCAAGCCTGATGCTGGCCTTCAATGTGCCCAGCATCGCGACCGCCACGGACAAGACTTCGGTCAACGCCCTGCGGCTGATCTCGGCCCTGCTGGACGGTGGCTACAGCGGCCGTATCCCGACCCAACTGGAGCGCGGCGAAGAGCTGGTGTCCGGCGGTTCGTCGAGCTACGACGCCTACACCCGTGGCGATACGCTGTTCACTTTGTCGGCGACGCCCAACACGCAGAAAAACAAAACCATCGCCCAGGCTGAAGCCGGTCTGTGGCGCCTGCTTGAACAGTTGAAAAACACCCCTCCGACGGCCGAAGAACTGGAACGCGTGCGCGCCCAGGTCATCGCCGGCCTGGTGTATGAGCGCGATTCGATCACCAGCCAGGCCACCGCCATCGGCCAGCTGGAAACCGTCGGTTTGTCCTGGAAGCTGATGGACACCGAGCTCGCCGAACTGCAAAGCGTGACCCCGCAAGATATCCAGAAGGCAGCCCAGCTGTATTTCACCCGCTCACGCCTGAGCGTTGCGCATGTACTGCCCGAGGAGAAAGCTCATGAGTGAGCGCAAAACACCGCGTCGGGTGCTGATTGGCCTGGTGTTCATCGCCCTGGCCGGCTCCCTGGCGTTCTATCTGTCCCCCACCACCGGCGTCACTGCCAGCCAGGCCTTGGATAACGCCAAGTCCGGCAACAAGCTGCAATCGCTGGCGGAACTGGACGGCAAAGCCCCCAGCCACCGCAAGCTCGACGTACAGACCTGGAAAACCGCTGACGACGCCAAGGTATTGTTCGTCGAAGCCCGGGAATTGCCCATGTTCGACCTGCGCCTGACCTTCGCCGCCGGCAGCAGCCAGGACGGCAACGCCCCCGGCCTCGCGCAGTTGACCAACGCCATGCTTAACGAAGGCGTGGCCGGCAAGGATGTCAGTGCCATTGCCCAAGGGTTCGAAAGCCTCGGCGCGGACTTCGGCAACGGTGCGTACCGGGACATGGCCGTGGCCTCGCTGCGCAGCCTCAGTGCAGTGGACAAGCGCGAACCGGCGCTGAAGCTGTTTGCCGAGGTCGTCGGTAAACCGACCTTCCCTGCCGATTCTTTTGCACGCATCAAGAACCAGTTGCTGGCCGGTTTCGAGTACCAGAAACAGAATCCCGGCAAACTGGCGGGCCTGGAGCTGATGAAGCGCCTGTACGGTGACCACCCTTACGCCCACTCCAGTGACGGCACCGCAGAAAGTATTCCGCCAATCACCCTGGCTCAGGCTCGCGCCTTCCATGCCAAGGCTTATGCCGCCGGCAACGCGGTGATTGCGCTGGTCGGCGATCTGTCCCGGGCCGAAGCCGAGGCGATTGCCAGCCAGGTGTCTGCGGCATTGCCAAAGGGCCCGGCCCTGGCGAAGACCCCGGCGCCGGTGGAACCGAAGGCGAGCGTTACCCATATCGAATTTCCGTCCAAGCAGACCAACCTGATGCTCGCGCAACTGGGCATCGACCGGGACGATCCGGACTATGCCGCAGTGTCCCTGGGCAACCAGATCCTCGGTGGCAGTGGTTTTGGCACACGACTGATGACCGAAGTGCGGGAAAAGCGCGGCCTGACCTACGGCGTGTATTCCGGCTTCACGCCGATGCAAGGTCGCGGCCCGTTCATGATCAACCTGCAAACCCGTGCCGAGATGAGCGAAGGCACGTTGAAACTGGTGCAGGACGTGTTCGCCGACTACCTCAAGAACGGCCCGACCCAGAAAGAACTCGATGACGCCAAACGTGAGCTGGCCGGCAGTTTCCCCCTGTCCACCGCCAGCAACGCCGACATTGTCGGCCAGCTTGGTGCAATGGGCTTCTATGACTTGCCACTGAGCTACCTGGAAGACTTCATGCGTCAATCCCAGGCCCTGACAGTCGAACAGGTCCGGGCCGCGCTGAACAAACACCTGAGCACGGACAAAATGATCATCGTCACCGCCGGCCCGACCGTGGCGCAAAAGCCATTACCGGCCCCCACTGACAAACCTGCCGAGCAGCCGCTCGGGGTTCCGGAGCACTAATGGCCCGCCCATCGAATTCCAGCAAAAAACCCGTGCACAACGGTGTGAATCAATTGCGCATCATCGGCGGCGAATGGCGCAGCCGGCGCCTGAGTTTCCCCGACGCCCCGGGCCTGCGTCCGACCCCGGACCGGGTGCGTGAAACCCTGTTCAACTGGCTCGCACCCTACGTGGCGGGCGCCCGGGTACTCGACCCGTTCGCAGGCAGCGGCGCGCTGTTTCTCGAAGCCCTGTCCCGTGGCGCCGCCATGGGCCAGGCGCTGGATGCCAGCAGCCTGGCAGTCTCCAGCCTGAAAGAACACCTGGGCACCCTGCGCTGCACCGTCGGCCAGGTGCAGACGGCCGACGCGCTACGATACCTGGACAGTCAACCGGCGACCCCCTTCGACCTGGTGTTCCTCGACCCGCCTTTCAACCAGAACCTGCTGCCAGCGGTGTGTGCCTTGCTTGAGCAACGCCAGTGGCTGGCCGAGGATGCCTGGGTCTACACTGAAAGCGAGACTGCCCCGTCCACCCTGGGCTTGCCTGGCAATTGGCGTTTGCATCGCGAGCAGAAATCCGGACGGGTGTATTACGCGTTGTGGCAGCGTTTGGCAGAGGACGTTGGCTGAACGGCTGGCCAGTGCATTCGAGAATAATAAAAGTGTCCGCGGCATCTGAACGTTTCGTCCCCGCCTTGGGGCTTGGCAACCCGCACTTGCAAACCTTGTGGGGGCCCCTGTGGCGCAAGACCAACCACATCGATCGCAAACGTGAACGGCTATGGCTGGACGACGGCGATTTCCTCGACCTCGACTGGCATGGCCCCCACAGTGCCGAGGCACCCTTGGTGCTGGTGCTGCACGGGCTGACCGGCTCTTCCAACTCGCCTTACGTGGCCGGCCTGCAGCAGGCCCTCGGTCGCCAGGGTTGGGCCAGTGTGGCGCTGAACTGGCGTGGCTGCTCGGGCGAGCCGAACCTGTTGCCCCGCAGTTATCACTCCGGCGTCAGCGAAGACCTGGCCGCCACTATCGTTCACCTGCGGGCGTGTCGCCCCCTGGCGCCGCTGTTTGCTGTGGGTTATTCACTGGGCGGCAACGTACTGCTCAAGCATTTGGGGGAAACGGGCAGCGATAGCCAGTTGCAGGGGGCAGTGGCGGTCTCGGTGCCATTTCGGCTCGACCAGTGTGCCGACCGCATCGACCAAGGGTTTTCCAAGTTCTACCAGGCGCATTTCATGCGTGAAATGGTCGCCTACGTGCGCAACAAGCAACGCCAGTTCCAGCACGACGGACGCCACGAAGGGCTGGCGACCCTGACGGCGCTGGGCCCGCTGGAAAACATGCGTACTTTCTGGGACTTCGATGGCCGGATAACTGCGCCGCTGCACGGTTTCTCGGATGCGGCGGACTATTATCGCCGCGCCTCCAGTCGTTATTTCATGGGCGGGATCAAGACACCGACCCTGGTCATCCAGGCCGCCGACGATCCTTTCGTGTTTCCCCACAGTCTGCCCGAACCCGCTGAATTGTCCGCCTCGACCCGACTTGAGTTGCACGCTCGGGGCGGGCATGTGGGATTTGTCGACGGATCCTTGCGGTGCCCGGGGTATTATCTGGAGCGGCGGATTCCGACATGGCTGGCCAACCTGGGCCGGGGATGAACCGTGGCGAGGTGGCGATTCATGACCACCACCATCCCTGTGGGAGCGAACTTGCTCGCGATTGCGGTATGTCAGTCAATGCACGTGCTGCTGATCCGACGCCATCGCGAGCAAGCTCGCTTCCATTGTTTTAGAGCCTGAGCGTCATTCGCCCTTTGCCACCCCGCGCTGTGGATCATTGATCCATTCACTCCACGAACCGGCATACAGCCTGCCCAACGGATACCCCGCCAGGCACAAGGCAAACAGGTTGTGACACGCCGTCACGCCGGAGCCGCAGTAGGCCACCAGTTCAGTCGGCGAACGATCTCCGAGCTTTTCGGCAAAGCGCTGCTTGAGTTGATCCGGCGGCAAAAAACGCCCATCGGCGCCCAGGTTGTCGGTAAACGCTGCGCATTGGGCGCCAGGAATGTGCCCGGCCACCGGGTCGATCGGCTCGACTTCGCCCTTGAACCGCGGCAACGCCCGGGCATCGAGCAGGGTCATGTCCAACTGGCCAAGGCGCTGTTGCAGTGCTTGTGCACTGAGCAGCAAGGCGCTGTCTGGCGCACCGCTGAAGGTCCCGCGACGGCTCTGCGGTGGGTCGAGACTCAGGGGCAGGCCGGCGGCATGCCAGGCCTTGAGCCCGCCGTCGAGGATGAACACGCCATCGCGCTTACCCAACCAGGCCAGCAACCACCAGGCCCGAGCCGCATAGGCACCGGGGCCGTCGTCATACAGCACGATGTCGCTGTCGTTGCTGATGCCCCAGGCCTGCAGGCGTTCGACCAAGGCATCAGGCTCCGGGAGCGGATGACGCCCAGTCACGCCCTTGATCACCGGTCCACTCAGGTCGCGCTCAAGATCCGCGAACGAGGCACCGGCGATATGGCCCTCGGCGTAACTGCGCTGACCATAGTCCGGGTCCTCCAGGGCAAAACGACAATCGAGGATCACCAGCCCGGGCTGTGATCTTTGCTGCTCGAGGGCTTGGGGGCTGATGAGTTGCGCGATGGACATGCTGAGCTCCTGTGGCTGAATCAAGGGTCCTATCCTACGGCCTTTCCTCCAGGGTCTGGGCCAGGGGGACGTAATACTCTTTGAACAGTGCATCCACCGCTTCGCGAGCCTGATCGGTCACGAAGCCGGCCTCCAGCACCAGCACCTGATAGACGCCACGCTTGATGGCCTGTTCACTCAGATGGCTGGAGTTTTCTCGCGTAGTGCACAGGAATCGTACCCAGGATGTGAGGATGATCCAGGCGTTAAGCGTCAGGGACTCGATCTGCACCCGGTCCATCTTCAGGATACCGGCCGCCACGAAACCCTCGTAGATGGCGGTGCCGTGGATCAGGCAGCGCTGGGAAAACCGACGATAACGGGCAGCAAGGTCCGGGTCACTGTCCAGAAGATGTTCCAGGTCCCGGTGCAAGAACCGGTAGCGCCACATCGCCGACAGCAGTTCCTGCAAGTAGAAGCGCTTGTCGTCTACCGTGGACGCCCGGCCTTGGGGGGCCGCAGGAAACTGTCCACCAGGTTTTCGTATTCACTGAACAGCACGGCGATGATCGCCTGCTTGTTGGGGAAGTGGTAATAGAGGTTGCCCGGGGACATGTCCATGTGGGCGGCGATGTGATTGGTGCTCACACTGCGCTCGCCCTGCTGATTGAACAGTTCGAGGCTGTTTTGCACGATGCGCTCGCTGGTTTTCATTCGTGGGGCCATGGTTTGGGCTTTAATTCGACGAAGGCATTGATCGGCATCTTACGACCTATCGGTCACAGGAAAAACCCAAAGCCGTTGCGGATGTCATTGACTTTCTAGAGTACAAGCTCTAGAAAACACCCATTCCAATAATATCCGGTGCCCGACAATGCCTGCCGACGTTGCTTACTTGCACGAGTCTCAACAGCAACCAGGCCAACTGCGGGCGCTCTTCGATGCCCAGCGCCAGGCCTACGCCGCCCATCCCATGCCACCGGCCGAACAGCGCCGGCAATGGCTCAAGGCATTGCGGGAACTGTTAAGCAACGAACGACAAGCGTTGATCGATGCTATCAGCCAGGATTTCAGCCACCGCAGCGCGGACGAGACGCTGTTGGCCGAGTTGATGCCGAGCCTGCATGGCATTCATTACGCCAGCCGGCACCTCAAGGGCTGGATGAAACCCTCCCGGCGCAAGGTCGGCATGGCCTTCCAACCGGCGTCGGCCAAAGTGGTGTATCAGCCGCTGGGAGTGGTCGGGGTCATCGTGCCGTGGAACTACCCGTTGTTCTTGGCCATTGGGCCGTTGGTGGGGGCGTTGGCGGCGGGCAACCGGGTCATGCTCAAGCTCAGCGAAGCGACCCCCGCGACCGGGTTGCTGCTCAAGCAATTGCTGGCCCAGATTTTCCCCCAGGACCTGGTTTGCGTGGTGCTCGGCGAGGCCGAGGTCGGCATGGCGTTTTCCAAACTACCGTTCGATCACCTGCTGTTCACCGGTGCCACCAGCATTGGCAAGCACGTGATGCGTGCCGCCGCCGAAAACCTGACCCCGGTCACCCTCGAACTGGGTGGAAAATCGCCGGCCATCGTGTCCATCGACGTTCCCCTCAAGGACGCCGCCGAGCGCATTGCTTTCGGCAAAACCCTGAACGCCGGACAAACCTGTGTCGCACCGGATTACGTGCTGGTACCGCAGAGCCGCGTCGGTGAATTCGTTGAAGCGTATCGCCAGGCGGTTCGCGGGTTTTATCCGACTTTGGCTGACAATCCGGACTACACCGCGATCATCAACGAACGACAACTGGCACGGCTCAACGGCTACATCAGCGACGCCACCAGCAAGGGCGCACTGCTGATCGAGCTGTTCGACCAAAGCCAGGGGCGGCGCATGGCCCACAGCCTGTTGCTCAATGTCAGCGACGACATGACCGTGATGCAGGATGAAATCTTCGGTCCGCTGCTGCCCATCGTGCCGTATGAGCGTCTGGACCAGGCCTTTGCCTACATCAATCAGCGGCCTCGCCCGCTGGCGCTCTACTACTTTGGCTACAACAAGGCCGAACAGAATCGCGTGCTCCACGAAACCCATTCCGGTGGTGTCTGTTTGAACGACACGCTGTTGCACGTTGCCCAGGATGACATGCCGTTCGGCGGCATCGGCGCCTCGGGGATGGGGCACTACCACGGGCACGAGGGTTTCCTGACCTTCAGCAAGGCCAAGGGCGTGCTGACCAAACAGCGCTTCAACGCCGCGAAACTGATTTATCCACCTTACGGCAAGCCTCTGCAGAAGCTGATCCAGAAGCTGTTCGTCCGTTAACACGCATCTTCCCGGGCAATAACAATAATGAACCCAAGCCTGACCGATACACCCACACTGTCACGGCGCGACCTGCTGAAATTCAGCCTCGGCGCCAGCGCGTTCCTGGCCAGCGTCGGGTTGGCAGCCAGCCTGGGCGGGTGCTCGCCCAGCCAACCGGCCAGCGGGCTGGCAGCCCTGCGCGACAGCGACCTGCCGTTCCTGCGCGCTGTCATCCCCGTGATGCTGGACGGCGCCGTGGCCGTCGAAAAGATCGCCACGGCCACCGGCGCCACCCTGCAAAGCCTGGATACCGGCCTGGCTCATCTGTCGCCGTCCATGCTCAAGCTCACTCGCCAACTGTTCGACGTCCTCACCCTGGGCATTACCCGTGGGCCGCTGACCGGGGTCTGGGGCGCGTGGGAAAACGCCAGCGCCGATGACATCCGTCAATTCCTCGATCGCTGGGAAAACAGCTCACTGGACCTTCTGCGACAAGGCCATAGCTCGTTGCTGCAGATGGTGATGATGGCGTGGTACAGCCGGGCCGAGGCCTGGGCACATTGCGGGTATCCGGGACCACCAACAGTCTGAAAGCCAGGTGGTCCTGTGGGAGCGAGCAAGCTCGCTCCCACAGGGACATCGTAAACTTTAAATAATAAGAGACCCCCAGAATGCCCGTACCCGATCCCTTCCGCGAAGGCCTCGCCCGTGGCTGGACCACCCACAACGGCGCGCAGTTGACCCAGGACCTGAGCCTGGAAGCGGATGTGGCGATCATCGGCAGCGGCGCCGGTGGCGGCACCACGGCCGAAATTCTCAGCGCTGCCGGCTACCGCGTGCTGCTGATCGAGGAAGGCCCGCTCAAGACCAGCAACGACTTTAAGATGCTTGAGGACCAGGCCTACACCAGCCTGTACCAGGAAGGGCTCGGGCGCATGAGCAAGGACGGCGCCATCACCATTCTTCAAGGCCGGGCGGTGGGTGGCACGACGCTGATCAACTGGACCTCCAGCTTTCGCACCCCCGCTCAAACCCTTGACCACTGGGCCACCGAGCACAACGTCAAGGGCCACAGCCCCGCCGAGATGGCGCCCTGGTTCGAACAGATGGAGCAACGCCTGGGTGTGGCGCCGTGGCTGATTCCACCCAATGCCAACAACGACGTGATCCGCAAGGGCTGTGAACGATTGGGCTACAGCTGGCACGTTATCCCGCGCAACGTACGCGGCTGCTGGAACCTGGGCTATTGCGGCATGGGCTGCCCGACCAACGCCAAGCAGTCGATGCTGGTCACCACCATCCCGGCCACGCTGGACAAGGGTGGCGTGCTGCTTTACCTGGCGCGGGCCGAGCGCCTGATCATCAAGAACGATGGAATTGCCGGCCTGGAGTGCCTGGCCATGGACGAGCGTTGCGTGACACCGACCGGGCGACGCATCACCGTCAAGGCTCGACACTATGTACTGGCCGGCGGCGGCATCAACAGCCCAGCCCTACTGCTACGCTCCGATGCGCCGGATCCGCACGAACGCCTGGGCAAGCGCACTTTCCTGCATCTGGTGAACATGTCCGCCGGGCAATTCGACGAGGTCATCAACCCGTTCTACGGCGCCCCGCAATCGATTTATTCCGATCATTTCCAATGGCTGGACGGTGCTGCTGGCAAAATGTCCTACAAGCTTGAGGTGCCGCCCTTGCACCCAGCCCTCGCCGCCACGTTGCTCGGCGGCTTGGGGCGCGAGAACGCCCTGCACATGGCGCAACTGCCCCACACCCACGCCATGCTGGCGTTGTTGCGCGATGGTTTTCATCCAGACAGCCCCGGCGGCAGCGTCGAGTTGCGCAGCGACGGCACACCCGTGCTCGACTATCACGTTTCGCCGTACGCCTGGGACGGTTTGCGCCGGGCCTTCCACAGCATGGCCGAGATTCAGTTCGCCGGTGGCGCCAGGGCGGTCATGCCCATGCACAGCGATGCCCGCTATGTGAAAACCCTGGCCGAAGCCCGCACGCAGATCGACGGCCTTGACCTTGCCTTGTACCGCACGCGCCTGGGCAGCGCTCACGTGATGGGGGGCTGCGCCATGGGTGAAGATCCCAAAACTGCCGTCACCGACAGCCTTGGTCGTCATCACCAACTGCACAATCTCTCAATCCATGACGGTTCACTGTTCCCCACCAGCATCGGCGCCAACCCACAATTATCGGTGTACGGCCTGACGGCCCAACTGGCGACTTCCCTGGCCGAACGTCTGAAGAAATCATGAATATGCGGGTTATTCGCAGCGTCTATAGTGCTTTCTTACCCAACAGCCGACTTGGCCGACCGAGAAGGCTGCGATACCATCCGACTCCCCAACGGACACCCGCCAGGACGACGCGATGAACCGAGTGTTGTACCCAGGTACCTTCGACCCTATTACCAAGGGCCATGGCGATCTGGTCGAACGCGCCTCGCGCCTGTTCGACCATGTGATCATTGCCGTCGCCGCCAGCCCGAAGAAAAACCCGCTGTTCCCGCTGGAACAACGTGTGGAACTGGCCCGTGAAGTCACCAAGCACCTGCCGAACGTGGAGGTGGTCGGCTTCTCGACGCTGCTGGCGCACTTTGCCAAGGAGAAGAACGCCAATGTGTTCCTGCGCGGCCTGCGTGCGGTTTCGGACTTCGAGTACGAGTTCCAGCTGGCCAACATGAACCGCCAACTGGCCCCCGACGTCGAAAGCCTGTTCTTGACGCCGTCGGAGCGCTACTCCTTCATCTCGTCGACCCTGGTGCGGGAAATCGCGGCCTTGGGCGGTGATATCACCAAGTTCGTCCACCCAGCCGTGGCCGATGCGCTGACCCTGCGCTTCAAGAAATAAGCCGCCGGCTGCGATCCTCTTCGCAGCCTGGCACAACGCAGTCCATCGCGCCCGCGTGCACTGCGCTCGCCAATGCGGCACAATTGCGCACATACGTTTTCAGATGCCCGGGCCTTATGCCCCGGCAGGAGCCTGCATGTCCCTGATCATCACCGACGATTGCATCAATTGCGACGTCTGCGAACCCGAGTGCCCGAACGAAGCCATTTCCCAGGGTGAAGAGATCTACGTCATCGACCCGAACCTGTGCACCCAATGCGTCGGCCACTACGACGAACCCCAGTGCCAGCAGGTTTGCCCGGTGGATTGCATCCCCCTGGATGAAGCCCACCCGGAGACTGCAGAACAGTTGATGGCGAAATATCGCAGGATTACTGGCAAGGCTTGAGCCAGATCATTTTGTAGCGCCGATGCGGGCCCTATCGCGAGCAAGCTCGCTCCCACAAGTGATTGGCTTCAGACACAAATGGTGTAAATCCAGCAGATCCCTGTGGGAGCGAGCTTGCTCGCGATGAGGCCATCCGCCGCACCGAACGCTTCACTCCTGCCGCTCAAACCCCTCCCCCACACACCCCAGGCACCGCACGAACGTGGCCTTCGCCGGGTCCACCACCAGCGCCTTCCCCGCATCGCCAACCCCACCGCCCAGCGCGGTAAACGGCAGGGACACCACAAATGCGCCGGCACCAATCACGGTGGCGGCCAGTAACAGCGGGCGAGCAATCAGCAGGTCGCCGATCATGGCAAAGGCAGGCGGATTCTGGATGGTGTAGCGCGGGTCGCCGCTGCCATCGTTTGCCCAGACAGGCAAACCGACACTCAGCAACAGCGCAAGAACGACAGGTCGAAACAGCTTCATGTGGCGATCCTTCGGCAAAGTAGCAGTATGACTACTGACTATAGACCGTAGGCCGAATCAGCTCTGGCAGCGCGGACACCAGACACTGGCGCGCTGGCCCAGGCGAATTTCCCGCAGCCCTGTGCCACAGACCTTACACGGCTCCCCGCCCCGACCGTAGACGAACAATTCCTGCTGAAAATAACCGGGCTGGCCATCGCCGCCGATAAAGTCCCGCAGCGTGGTACCGCCACGCTCGATGGCATGGGTGAGGATGCGTTTGATCTCGACCGCCAGCTTCAAGTAACGCGCCCTGGAAATACCTCCCGCTTCCCGACGCGGATCGATGCCGGCGGCAAACAACGCTTCGGTCGCATAGATATTGCCCACACCCACCACCACCGCGTTGTCCATGATGAACGGCTTGACCGCCATGGAGCGCCCACGGGAGAGCTGGAACAGTCGCTCGCCATCGAACAGCTCGGTCAACGGCTCGGGACCGAGACGAATCAGCAGTTCATGGTTGAGTGGGTCGAGGCTCCAGAGCATCGCGCCAAAGCGCCGGGGGTCGGTGTAGCGCAAGGCCAGGCCGGATTCCAGCTCGATGTCCACGTGCTCGTGCTTGGCGGCGGGCATGCCGACTTCTACCAACCGCAGGTTGCCGGACATGCCCAAATGGCTGATCAAGGTGCCGACTTCGGCGTTGATCAGCAGGTATTTGGCCCGCCGCTCCACCTGCACGATGCGCTGGCCCGAGAGCCGCACATCGAGGTCTTCCGGAATCGGCCAGCGCAGGCGGCGGTCGCGTACCACCACGCGGCTGACCCGCTGCCCTTCTAGATGTGGCGCGATTCCGCGGCGGGTAGTTTCGACTTCCGGCAGTTCTGGCATGGGATTCTCGAGTCAGGCAAGCCCGGCACTCAACGAGTGGCGAGGTCGCGAATTTCCTGTTTCTGGGTCTGGAAGTCGTATTCCGACAAACCGATGTAATCGAGCACCAGGCTGCCGACACTATCCCACTCATGATCTTCGGCCTGATTGCCGAGCACCCGGTGGGAAGCACAGATGTTCTCGGACATTTTCAGGATCGCCAGCAGGTTTTTCAGCTGGCTGTTGTTGCGCGAAGACTCGTCGCTGAAAATCGCCAGGGCGTTGTGGTGGTTGGCGATGGCCTGGCTGACGTGATCTGGCAGGCGCCAGGACTTGGAGGTGTAGTAACCGACCACCGCATGGTTGGTGTTGAACACGCGGTTCTCGGTGTCCACCACCCGACACTCGGCATTGGCATTGGCGTAGGCCTCCTCCAGCACGCCCATGTAATCGGGAAACTGCTTGAGCATCAACGGCACGCCGCAATCGTGGAACAACCCCAACGCGTAGGCTTCGTCGCCATTTTCCAGGCCGACGCGCTTGGCCAGGGTCAGGCAGGTCATCGCCACGTCCTGGGCGGTATCCCAGAAACGGTTCAGGGTGACGATGGCGTCATCGTGCAACTCGCCCTTGATCGACTGCGCATTGATCAGGTTGATGATCGAACGACTGCCCAGCAGGTTCACCGCGCGCTGGATCGAGGTAATCTTGTTGCGCAGGCCGTAATACGGCGAGTTGACGATCTTGAGCAAGGCACCGGAAAGGCCGGGATCGTGGGAGATCAGCTTGGCGATGGTCTCCAGGTCCGGGTCGGGCATGTACTGTTCCATCTGCAGATCCACCATGATCTGCGGCTGGGGCGGCACACTGATCCCTTGCAGGGACTGTTGGATCTGTTCGGCGGAAAGTTCTTTGGACATGAGTACACACTCCGGGTCAGGCGGGGATTCTAACCCTTAAAGATGGATCCGATACACCGCCGCCCACCTATCGTCCTTCAAGCCCGCCATCCCCTGCAACACGGTATACTCCCGCTCTTTTTTCCGGAGCGACGTCATGTCCCTGCCTAGCCTGCGCCTCAAAGCCAACGCCGACCGTCGCCTGCGCGCCGGCCACCTGTGGGTCTACAGTAACGAAATCGATGTGGCGGCCACTCCGCTGCACAGCTTCAAGGCCGGCGACCAGGCCATCCTCGAAGCCGCCGGTGGCAAGCCGTTGGGCATCGTCGCGATGAGCCCCAACAACCTGATCTGTGCTCGTCTGTTGTCCCGTGACGTGAAGCTGCCGCTGGACAAATCCCTGCTGGTGCATCGCCTCAACGTCGCGCTGTCGTTGCGCGAGCGACTATTCGACAAGCCGTTCTATCGCCTGGTCTATGGCGATTCCGACTTGTTACCGGGCCTGGTGGTCGACCGTTTCGGCGATATCCTGGTGGTGCAGATCGCCTCTGCCACCATGGAAGCCCACAAGGACGACGTGATCGCCGCCCTGACCCAGGTGCTCAAGCCCAGCGGCATCCTGTTCAAGAACGACTCGGCCGCCCGCGATGCCGAGGGCCTGAACCGCTACGTCGAAACCGTGTTCGGCCTGGTGCCGGAATGGGTCGCCCTGGAAGAGAACGGCGTGAAGTTCGAGGCTCCGGTCATGGAAGGCCAGAAAACCGGCTGGTTCTACGACCACCGCATGAACCGCGCACGCCTGGCGCCATATGCCAAGGGCAAGCGCGTCCTGGACCTGTTCAGCTACATCGGCGGCTGGGGGGTGCAAGCGGCGGCGTTCGGTGCCAGTGAAGTGTTCTGCGTCGACGCCTCGGCCTTCGCCCTTGACGGTGTCGAGCGCAACGCGGCGCTCAATGGCTTCGCCGAGAAACTGACCTGCATCGAAGGCGACGTGTTCGAAGCCTTGAAGGAGCTCAAGGCCAGCGAAGAACGTTTCGACGTGATCGTTGCTGACCCACCCGCTTTCATCAAGCGCAAGAAAGACCTGAAAAATGGTGAAGGCGCCTATCGCCGTCTCAACGAACAAGCCATGCGCCTGCTCAGCAAGGACGGCATCCTGGTCAGTGCTTCATGCTCGATGCACCTGCCCGAAGACGACCTGCAGAACATCCTGCTGACCAGTGCCCGCCACCTGGACCGCAATATCCAATTGCTCGAACGCGGCGGCCAGGGGCCGGATCATCCAGTGCACCCGGCAATTGCCGAAACCCGCTACATCAAGAGCATTACCTGCCGGCTGTTGCCCAACAGTTGAGTCCCTGGCGGGGCCGGAGCGACCGCTCTGTGCCCCGTACATAGACATACGATGTGATTCGCAGCCTTGGCTGCGATTTTTTTTGCGCGTATGAAAAGTTACCGAGCACCGAAGTTAATACCGACTTTGGCGAATCTTGTATGAACTCTCCCACATTATTACTGGAGCTTTCCTACTCAATACTCACTTGCCAAGCCCCCATTACAAACTATGATTGAGCTGTCACATGGCAGTGACGACCATTAGAAGCACAACACTTGTTTCAAACAAAGGAGCTGCATCATGAAAGCAATCAATCTGGAAGCTGACAAAATCGCTAATCTGGCGGGCCTGATTGTTCCCAAAGCCGCTAAGTAAGTAACCGATGGGGCCGAGGAGTGCCGGCGCTTCGACCCCATCCAGACTCTTCGCCCAGCGGAATCAATTTTCATGCATATAAATCCGTACCTTTTCATACTTGCGCGCCCGCCACACCAGATCGTATGGAACTATGAAAACCATACTCAATTCGAACTTAACCTCAACTATTCGCTACGTCTGGCACAACTTATAAACGACCCTGCACAATTCGACACCAGCAACACCATTGATATTGAACTTGCAAACGCCGACATACTGATTAAAACACCCATCAAACCCCTTACCTGGAACTGGGATGAGTTGTCGAAAATATTTCATATCGGCACAAAAAATATACCGTGTGAATGTGTTCCCCAAGATGTGAATCAATGGGCAGCCTCGTACCTGCAACATTGCAGCGAAATACTTTCCTCACCCACGCCTCCCACCCGGGTACAGCCGTGCCCGGTCGAGCGGATTGCCCTTGCCCCCTGCGCCTTGGTTAATCTGCAGGACGTTTCGCTGACGCAGACACTATTGAGTCGGAGCACTTCTCGCTCATTCAGTGGGCACGCCATTTCAATCGAGCAAGCCAGCACCCTCCTGTACCTGACCCTGGGCTACCTGAACGAACGCTCGGTCATTCCCGCCAGCCTTCCCGACGCACTGGACGCGCGTCGCAGCAGCCCCTCGGGCGGCGGCCTGAACGCCTGCGAGGGCTATCTCTACGTGCGCAACGTCGTCGGCCTGGAACCGGGCATCTATGCCTATCATCCTGACGAACATGCCTTGAGCCTGATACGGCCGCTACCGGATGAACCCCTGGGCCAATTGCTATGCGGCCAGCACTTCATCGATCCATTACCGTTCGGCCTGTTCATCACCTCGCGCTTCGACAAACTCTGGTGGAAGTACGAACACTCCCGCGCCTACCGGATGGCTTTTGTCGAAACAGGTCACGTGTCCCAGACCTTCCTGATGGTGGCAACCGCACTGGGCCTCAAGACCTGGCTGACCGGGGCACTGTCCGACCGCCAAGTGGAACGCCTGCTTGGCCTTGAAGGCGCACCCGAGCAACCGCTGTTTTTTGTTGGCTGTGGTCATGGCGACGGACAGGTGCACTGCAAGGAATTGATGGCTCTGGTCAATGGCCAGGACAACACACCATGACGGGCCCAGCCTCTACGCAAACGCCTCGTTACACCTTGGGTGATTGGGATAACAAGGCAGCAGTACGCGTGAAAAAAAACGACTACCGCCTGCCCGACGACCTGGAGCGACAACTGGCGACTCGGGACTGGTTTCCGCCAGCCTTCATTCCCTATATCGCGCATCCACTGATCGACAAGGCGGGACGCGCCGTTGCCCTGCGCCTGGCGGCTAATCACCTGGTGTATTTCCTCGACTACACCACCATGCTCGAACATCAGGTCGTCAATCGCGCGGTGGAAATCATCGTTCACGGCGAACTGGCCGCAGCGATCCCCAGGCCGATGAAAACCGCGGCTCTGCAGCTCTACACGGACGAGGGTTATCACGCTCTTTTTTCCAATGAAGTGGCCGAACAGATCGCCGCCCTGTATGACATTCGCGACCGCCCACGCCCCAGGCGCATCGATCGGCTGCTGGGTGTGATCGAAGCCGCGAGCCCCGCCGATCGCCCCCTGGCGTGGTTCCTGTTGGGGTTCGTCTCCGAAACGATCATCGCCAAAGAACTGTTGGCCATCACCCGTGAACGCCTGGTTTCCACGGTGTACCAGATGCTCAGGAATCATCTCGAGGATGAAGCACGCCACAGTCGCTACTTCTGCGAGGTGTTCCAGTTTCTGTGGGCCGCCCTGCCCCCGACCCAACGCGATCGGGCCGCAAGGATGCTGCTGGAGATCATCGGCCTTTACTTCGAGCCAGACCTGCCTTGGCTGATGCGCAGCCTCTCCAGCGGCGGCTTCGACGAGCAGTCATCGCTGCAGATCATTGCCGAACTCCGGCAACCGGATGCCCATGCCCGACGGGTTCGCTGCGGCGCGGTATCGACATTCGCGGCCATGACGAAAGCGAGTTTTTTCGACAACGAGAACAACCGGCAGCTTTTCTCTCAAGCGGGGTTTATCGATGGCTGACACCAAGGACCTTTTGCACACCCGAAAACCCGCCGTCGTCGGTTTGCTGCTGACGCTGACCTTGCTCGGTGTATTTCCGATCGATGTGGTGCTGCCCTCGTTCCCTGCACTGTCCGAACACTTCCAGCGCCCATCGTCCGATATCGCCCTGTCTGTCAGCCTGTTCGCGGTGGGTATCGCCCTTTCGCAGCTGCTGATCGGCCCACTCTCCGACGTCATGGGGCGAAAAAACCTGCTCTTGATCGGGATTACCGTTTCGGCCCTCGGCGCAACAGGCTGCGTGCTCGCCGACGGCTACGGGGCCTTTCTGTTCTTTCGTGTCGTCCAGGCCTTGGGCTGCGGTTGTTTCGTACTGTCCCAGGCGTTGATCCAAGACCTGTTCACCGGCCGCGAGCAGCAGCGACTGCGCATCTTCCTGGTCACTTGCGGCGGTATTTTCATTTCCGTTTCCCCCCTGGCCGGCACCGGGCTACAGAGCTGGATTGGCTGGCGTGGCAGCTTCCTGGTGTTCATCGTCCTGGCCGTCGGCGTGTTCATGAGCGCACGCCTTTTACTCAAGCCTTGCGCGACGGGCCACCAACGCAAGCACCTGGATTTCATCGCAGCCTATCGAAAGGTTTGCAGTGACTTCAGCTTCATGGCCTATTGGTTGACGTCGGCCCTGGCCTTTTCCTGCCACTTCTCGTTTATCGTCATTTCGCCATTGGTGCTCATCGACCAGTTGCAACTCTCGCCCGAGGCCTTTTCGTGGACGCTGCTGGGCTACGGACTGGCTTATATCGGCGGGGGAGCGGTGGCGACCGTACTGAGCACGCGGATCGACCCACAGACGCAAATCATCACAGGCCTGGGCCTGATCCTGGCGGCGGGAGCCTTGATGCTCGGGCTGTCCAGTCACTTTGGCTTGTCGGTCACCACCCTGTTGCTGCCCATGATTGTATGCACCACCGGAACGACCATTGCCCGGGCGGCGGCCCACACCCGGGCCATGAACCTATTCCCGGAACAAGCCGGTACGTCCGCCTCGGCCGGCAGTGTGCTGATCTTCGTCGTCGGTGGCCTGACCAGTGCCGCGATCAGCCTTACACCACTGGACCTGCAAGTGACCCTGGCCCTGTGCCTGATGCTGCTCAGCCTCCTGGGGCTGGGACTCAATACCCTGGTGCGGCATCGTCACAGGGGCCTGTTGCCCGGCTGAACGCTGCCAGTCGTCATCCCAAGCGCGACATTGGCGTCCGATCGGCGCTTTGCGTCATTTCATCCTGGCGCCAGCGGTGTAGAATCGCGACATTCATCGCCATTCATCCCCGGCGGGTTTATGAGCTCATGCTGAGGCGCGCAGCGATCCTGCAAAGTCATCGGCAACGTCCGGACACACCGCCAAACCCGGGTGTTCCAGACGTCGACAGAAGCTCACTTCCCCATTGATACCTGATAAGTACCTGATTAGCCGCCCGGAGTGCTCCATGCCTGATTACCGCTCGAAAACATCCACCCATGGCCGCAACATGGCCGGCGCCCGTGCCTTGTGGCGCGCCACGGGGATGAAGGATGACGACTTCAAGAAGCCGATCATCGCCATTGCCAACTCCTTCACCCAGTTCGTACCGGGCCACGTTCACCTCAAGGACCTCGGCCAACTGGTCGCGCGGGAAATCGAACGCGTCGGCGGCGTAGCGAAAGAATTCAACACCATCGCCGTGGATGACGGCATCGCCATGGGCCACGACGGCATGCTCTATTCGCTGCCGAGCCGCGAGATCATCGCCGACTCCGTCGAATACATGGTCAACGCCCACTGCGCCGACGCCATCGTGTGCATTTCCAACTGCGACAAGATCACCCCTGGCATGCTCATGGCTGCCCTGCGCCTGAACATCCCGGTGATCTTCGTTTCCGGCGGCCCGATGGAAGCCGGCAAGACCAAGCTCGCCAGCCATGGCCTGGACCTGGTGGACGCCATGGTCATCGCCGCCGACTCCAGCGCCTCTGACGAGAAGGTTGCCGAGTACGAACGCAGTGCCTGCCCGACCTGCGGTTCGTGCTCCGGCATGTTCACCGCCAACTCGATGAATTGCCTGACCGAAGCCCTGGGCCTGGCGTTGCCGGGTAACGGTTCGACCCTCGCTACCCACAGCGACCGCGAACAGCTGTTCCTGGAGGCCGGCCGGACCATCGTCGAACTGTGCAAGCGCTACTATGGTGAGAACGACGAGTCGGTGTTGCCGCGCAACATCGCCAACTTCAAGGCGTTCGAAAACGCCATGACCCTGGACATCGCCATGGGCGGTTCCACCAACACCATCCTGCACCTGCTGGCGGCGGCCCAGGAAGCCGAGATCGATTTCGACCTGCGCGACATCGACCGCCTGTCCCGTCACGTGCCGCAACTGTGCAAGGTCGCGCCGAACATCCAGAAGTACCACATGGAAGACGTGCACCGTGCCGGCGGGATCTTCAGCATCCTCGGTTCCCTGGCCCGTGGCGGCCTGCTGCACACCGACCTGCCGACCGTGCACAGCAAGACCATGGCCGAAGGCATCGCCAAGTGGGACATCACCCAGACCACCGACGAGGCCGTGCATCACTTCTTCAAGGCCGGTCCGGCGGGCATCCCGACGCAAACCGCGTTCAGTCAGTCGACCCGTTGGGAAACCCTGGATGACGACCGCGAAAACGGCTGTATCCGCAGCGTCGAGCACGCCTACTCCAAGGAAGGCGGCCTGGCCGTGCTGTACGGCAACATCGCCCTGGACGGTTGCGTGGTGAAAACCGCCGGCGTCGACGAGTCGATCCACGTGTTTGAAGGCAACGCCAAGATTTTCGAAAGCCAGGACAGCGCCGTGCGCGGGATCCTCGCCGACGAAGTTAAAGCTGGCGATATCGTGATCATTCGCTACGAAGGCCCGAAAGGCGGCCCGGGCATGCAGGAAATGCTCTACCCCACGTCCTACCTGAAGTCCAAGGGCCTGGGTAAAGCCTGCGCCCTGCTTACCGACGGTCGTTTCTCCGGCGGTACCTCAGGCCTGTCCATCGGCCACGCCTCGCCCGAAGCGGCGGCTGGCGGTGCCATCGGCCTGGTGCGCGATGGCGACAAGGTGCTGATCGACATTCCGAACCGCTCGATCAACCTGTTGATCAGCGATGAAGAACTGGCCGCGCGCCGCGTCGAGCAGGACAAGAAAGGCTGGAAACCGGTGGAAGTGCGTCCGCGTAAAGTCACCACGGCCCTCAAGGCCTATGCCCTGCTCGCCACCAGCGCCGACAAGGGCGCGGTGCGGAACAAGGCGATGCTCGACGGCCTGTAAGCGTCGTTAGCCGCAATAAAAATGCCCCGCCAAGTGCGGGGCATTTTTATTGGGGTGAACGCAGATCCCGAGAACACCGAAATCAAATGTGGGAGCGAGCTCCCACAGGGGTCGTGGGTCTTATTGAATGTCTTCCGGCTTGACGATCACCCAGTTCTTATCCGCCGTCACCGGCAACCCTTCCTTGGCCTGGGCGGCGGCGTGCTTGGCCATCATGCCGTTAATCTGGGTCATGTATTTGTCCTTGCGGTTGACCCACAGGTGAATGCCGCCCTTGGCTACGTCCACATCATGGAACAGCATGTAGCCGTCACTGCTGGGTGTGTCGCCGCCCACGAGCACCGGTTTTTTCCATTCGTCGATGTAGGTCAGGATTGCCGCATGTTTGCCAGCCATCCAGGTCGCCGGGGTCCACAGATAAGGCGTGTACTCCAGACCGAGGTTGGCCTTCTCATCATATTTGCCAGCGCTGATCTGCTTGCGTGCGGTGGTCAGTTCGCCAGTCTTGCGATCCTTGAGCAGCGTGGTCACGCCGATGACGTTTTGCGGCTTGAGGTTGTAGCCGTACTTCGGATCGGCGGCGACCATGCGCACCAGCTCTTCCGACGCCGCGGTCATGACATAGACCTCGATGCCGTTTTCCATCAGCTTGTTGTACAGCTCAGCCTGGCCGGTGAAGACCTTGGGTGGGTTGACGTTGTAGTTGACCACCTTGTCGCCATCGTAATACGTGGTCGGCACTGGCTTGCCAGAAGCCATCAGCTCGTCGACGTAGCCCTTGAGCTCCTTGAGGGTAAAGCCAGAAAACACCTGGGCAACCCACGGGTAGCAAACCATGTCATCCACTTCGCACAGGCGGTAGTAATAGCTGAACAGGCTTTCCTTGTGATCGGCGGTGTCCTTGAACGGCATCAGCTTCAAGGAAGGGTCCAGGGTTTCACGGGTGATGAGGCCCTTGTTCTCCATGAACGGCAGCAACGACTCTTCAAGATCGTAGCGGTAACTGGTGTTGTCCATGTCGAACACCGCGTAGTTACCTTTGTTGGCGTTGGCCGCGATCATCGCTTCAAGGGCCTTGGCCTGTTCCGCCGGCCAGTGCTTGAGATCGGTGGCAAGGGCTTGGCCAGCAAGGCCAAGGCTCAAGGCGACAGCGAGAAAACGAGGTACGAGCTTCATCGGCATTTCTCCCAGGTTCAAAGAACCCGACGCTAACAAATGCGTGTGACAGTCCTCGCCTGCCCGCGACCGCTTGCGTCTTGATAGCGCCAGCGGCATATCCGTAAACGCCACACCCTTATTCCATAAACGACAATCTACATGCTCTTTTAGTATTAATTCATTAGTTATCAGGCTGTTAGGCTTCTCGCCTCGCAGTCGCGGCTTCGGGCGACTGGCACGTCTTATCGGAGTCTTTTTTTAATGAATCTGCCGCTGATCCTCAATCTGTTGGTGTTCCTCGCCTTGCTGTTCGGCCTGGCGCAAACCCGTCACCGCACCTGGAGCCTGGCCAAGAAGGTGCTGCTGGCACTGGTGCTGGGCGTGGTGTTCGGTCTTGCCCTGCACACGATTTATGGCACCGGCAACCCGGTGCTCAAAGCCTCGATCGGTTGGTTCGACCTGGTGGGCAACGGTTACGTGCAGTTGCTGCAAATGATCGTCATCCCGCTGGTTTTCGCCTCGATCCTCAGCGCCGTGGCCCGCCTGCATAACGCCTCGTCCCTGGGCAAGATCAGCTTCCTGACCATCGGCACGCTGTTATTCACCACCGCCATCGCCGCCTTGATCGGCATCGGCCTGACCAACCTGTTCGGCCTCACCGCCGAAGGCCTGGTGGCCGGTACCCAGGAGTTGGCGCGCCTGCAGGTGATCCAGAGCGACTACGCCGGCAAGGTCGCCGACCTGAATATCCCGCAATTGCTGCTGTCGTTCATTCCGCAGAACCCCTTTGCCGATCTGGCCCGGGCCAAGCCGACCTCGATCATCAGTGTGGTGATTTTCGCAGCGTTCCTCGGTGTTGCGGCGTTGCAGCTACTCAAGGATGACGTAGAGAAAGGTCAGAAAGTGATCAACGCCATCGATACCCTGCAAAGCTGGGTGACGCGCCTGGTACGCCTGGTGATGAAACTCACCCCGTACGGCGTGCTGGCCCTGATGACCAAGGTCGTGGCTGGCTCCAACCTGCAGGACATCATCAAGCTCGGCAGCTTCGTGGTGGTGTCGTACCTGGGGCTGGGCCTGATGTTCGTGGTCCACGGCCTGCTGGTATCCGCCGCCGGGATCAACCCGCTGCGTTTTTTCCGCAAGATCTGGCCGGTGCTGACTTTCGCCTTTACCAGCCGCTCCAGCGCCGCGACCATCCCGCTGAGCATCGAAGCCCAGACCAGCCGTCTCGGTATCCCGCGGGCAATTGCCAGCTTCAGTGCCTCATTCGGCGCCACCATCGGCCAGAATGGTTGCGCCGGCCTCTACCCGGCCATGCTCGCGGTAATGGTTGCGCCAACGGTGGGCATCAACCCGCTGGATCCGCTATGGATCGCGACGCTGGTGGCGATCGTGACGTTGAGTTCGGCCGGGGTGGCCGGTGTCGGTGGCGGCGCGACGTTTGCCGCCTTGATCGTGCTGCCGGCCATGGGCTTGCCGGTCGCGCTGGTGGCGCTGCTGATTTCCGTCGAGCCGCTGATCGACATGGGGCGTACGGCGTTGAACGTCAGCGGCTCGATCACCGCCGGGGCGATCACCAGCCAGGTGATGCAACAGACTGACAAGGCGTTGTTGGATGCCGAGGAGCATGGGGAGTTGGTGCACGCTTGATGGCCTCATACCTGTGGGAGCGAAGCTTGTTCGCGAAGAACGGTGACGCGGTTGGACTGAAGCACTGCGTCGTCTGAATCTCGAGCAAGCTTTGCTCCCACATGGCTTAGCGCTTTTCCCACACCTCAAAGCTGTAGGCCGGTTTGTCCCCTTCGGCCGGGTTAGGCTGGTTCGACACCAATGTCCACTGGTTCGAATCGAACGCTGGAAACCACGCATCCCCTTCCGGGCTCAGGGCCACGCGGGTCAGGTACAACCGATCCGCTTGCTCCAAGGCCTGGGCGTACAGTTGGGCGCCGCCGATCAACATCAGCTCATCGACGCCTTGTTCCAGCGCCCACGCCTCGGCTCGCGCCACCGCAGCCTGCAGCGTGGAAAAGATTTCCGCGCCCTCCAGCACCAGGCCAGGCTGTCGGCTGACCACGATATTCAGACGCCCCGGCAAGGGGCGACCGAGGGAATCCCAGGTCTTGCGCCCCATGATGATCGGCTTGCCCAGGGTAGTGGCCTTGAAGTATTTGAAATCCCCCGGCAAGTGCCAGGGCATGCTGTTGTCGACGCCGATCACACGGTTTTCACCGAGGGCTGCGATCAGGCTTAGGGGGAGAGTTCTGTTCATGGCGGCGAGGATACCAGAGGCTCGACGCCTGGCAACGTACCCCGACAAGCGCCACAGCGGTTATGCTCAACCCTCATTCGAGCAACGGAAGCGCCCGTGACAGAACTGCAGAACCTCTGGTTGACCGAGACGGTACGCCTGCGTGAAGAGCACGCCGGCCCGCTCGAGGACCAGGAAGCCAATCGCCTGGCCCGTGCGGCAGGGGGCGACTTATCCACCCGCATCCGCCACCGCGCCCACTGGCTGGCCGAACGCGATGGCCTTACCCAAGCCCTGCGCCACTGGCTGCAAGGGGCGCGCCTGGCACTGTTGGTATTGGCGGTGCTCGCTATTATCAGCGGCGCCGGCCTGGGCTTTGCCGCCCTCGGCGACGGGCAAACGCCGGTCAATGTGTTCTGGGCCTTGGGCAGTCTTTTGGGGCTGAACCTGATTCTGCTCATTTCTTGGACCCTGGGTCTGATCTTCGCCGGTGAGCAAGGTGCCGCACTGGGGCGCCTGTGGCTGTGGCTCAGCGAAAAACTCGCCCGCGATGCCAAGGCCGCCCAGCTGGCACCGGCCCTGCTGCTGTTGCTGCAACGGCACAAGCTCAATCGCTGGGTCCTCGGCGCGCTGGTCAACGGCTTGTGGCTGCTGGCGATGCTCAGCGCCCTTGTCATCGTATTGATGCTGATGGCGACCCGGCGCTATGGCTTCGTCTGGGAAACCACGATTCTCGGCGGCCAGACCTTCGTCGCCATGACCCAGGCGCTAGGCGCGCTGCCCGCACTGCTGGGGTTCAGCGTACCGACCGCGGAGATGATTCGCGCCAGCGGCGACGGCGCCCTGAACATCGAAAGCGCCCGGCAGGCCTGGGCCGCCTGGCTGGTGGGCGTGCTGCTGGTCTATGGTGTGGTGCCACGCCTGGGCCTGGCGCTGCTGTGCCTGTGGCGCTGGCGGCGTGGCCGGGCCACGCTGCGCCTGGACTTGAACCTGCCGGGCTACGCACAACTGCGCGAACGGCTGATGCCCAGCAGCGAACGCCTGGGCGTCAACGACGCCGCGCCTGCGCAGTTGCATCACACCGAAAGCGCGGTCGGCGCAATGCAAAGCGATGGCGCATTGCTGGTGGCCATCGAACTGGACAATCGACCCTGGCCACCGAAACTGCCAGACACCGTGAAGAACGCTGGCATCCTCGACAGCCGCGAGTCGCGCCACAAACTCCTTGAACAACTGTCACGCTTTCCCCCGGCACGACTGGCGATTGCCTGCGACCCACGCCGCTCCCCTGACCGTGGCAGCCTCACGTTGATCGCCGAGCTGGCCCGCAGCGCCAGCGCCACCCGTGTCTGGCTGTTGCAAGCACCGCCCGGCGAAGCGCTGGACGCCGAGCGCCTGGGCGACTGGCACGACGCGTTGCAGCAGTTGCAATTGCCCTTCGCCGACTGTGCACCCCTGAACTGGCTGGAGACCGGCCATGACTGAGCCCCTGAAGCCGCTGAAACTGGCCGTGGTCGGCCACACCAACGTGGGCAAGACGTCGCTGCTGCGTACCTTGACCCGGGATGTCGGCTTCGGCGAAGTGTCCCACCGTCCGAGCACTACTCGACATGTCGAGGGCGCGCGTCTGTCGGTGGACGGCGAAGCGCTGCTGGAGCTGTACGACACGCCGGGCCTGGAAGACGCCATCGCCCTGCTCGACTACCTCGATCGCCTCGAACGCCCTGGAGAACGCCTGGACGGCCCGGCGCGACTGGCCCGCTTCCTTGAGGGCAGCGAGGCGCGGCAACGCTTCGAGCAGGAGGCCAAAGTGCTGCGGCAACTGCTTGCCAGCGATGCCGGGCTCTATGTGATCGATGCTCGGGAACCGGTGCTGGCCAAGTATCGCGATGAGTTGCAAGTGCTCGCCAGTTGCGGCAAGCCGCTGCTGCCGGTGCTGAATTTCGTCAGCAGCGCCAATCACCGCGAGCCCGACTGGCGCGAAGCCCTGGCACGGTTGGGGCTGCACGCCCTGGTGCGCTTTGACAGCGTCGCCCCGCCCGAGGACGGTGAACGACGTCTGTATGAAAGCCTTGCATTGTTGCTGGAAAGCGCCCGGGGGCAACTGGAACGACTGGTCGCCGATCAACAGGCCCAACGCCAGGCTCGCCAACAGAGTGCGGTGCGCTTGATCGCCGAGTTACTGATCGACTGCGCCGCCTGCCGTCGCAGTGTGGCCAGCGATGCTGAACTGGAACGCCAAGCCATCAGCGAGCTACGCAACGCGGTACGTCAGCGTGAACAGCGCTGCGTCGAAGCGCTGCTCAAGCTCTACGCGTTCCGGCCGCAGGATGCGGCGGCCAGCGACCTGCCGCTGCTCGACGGCCGCTGGGGCGATGACCTGTTCAACCCTGCAACCCTCAAGCAACTGGGCGTGCGGGTCGGTGGCGGGATCGCGGCGGGCGCGGCGGCCGGTGCCGGTGTGGATTTGCTGGTGGGTGGCCTGACCCTCGGTGCCGCCGCCTTGGCCGGGGCCATTGCCGGCGGTGCTCTGCAAACCGCACGCGGCTACGGCAACCGGCTGATGGGCAAGCTCAAGGGGCAGCGGGAACTGACGGTGGACGACAACGTGCTGCGCCTGCTGGCCCTACGCCAACGCCAACTGCTGCAAGCCCTCAACCAGCGTGGCCACGCGGCGGTGGACAGCATCCGCATCGCCATGCCCCAGGACAAGACCTGGCGCGAAGGCAAACTGCCCGACGCCTTGGGCAAGGCGCGGGCGTATCCGCAATGGTCGTCGTTGAATCCTCAGGCGCGGTTGAGCCAGGCGGAGCGGCAGGAGCAGATCGAGCAGTTGGCCGAGCAGCTCTAGATGACACAATTCCTGCTTGGGCACATGGTGCCCCCTGTGGCGAGGGGATTTATTCCCTCGCCACAGGAAAGCAGCGCTACCCCGTAGTTACTCGTCGATCAAAGCCCTGAGCGCCGCAGCGGCCTCCGGCAACTCCAACTCACTGAACACCTGCACCCCATGGCGCTTGAGCAACGCTGCCGTCACGCCTTCGCCACTGACTTTCACGCCACTGAACGTCCCGTCATAGGTCAGCAGGTTGCCGCACGACGGGCTGTTGGCCTTGAGCACAGCGATCCGGATGCCGTGCTCACGCACCAACGCCAGCGCTTGATACGCACCTGATAAAAACTGCGCGCTGACATCTTCGCCGTCCGAGGTGATTACCGCTGCGCGACCATCGAGCACTTGCCCGCCCTGCCCACCGGGAATCTCTGCCGCCGCGCGTGGCGTGGGCAGGCCGCCGGCGACTTCCGGGCACAACGGCACGACCCGGCCTTCGTCGAGCCATTGCTGCAACTGATCGAACGGCCCGCTGGCGCCACCGTCGTAGCGCACGCGGTGCCCAAGCAGGCAGCGACTGACCAGGATCTTTTCCATGCTCAGAACAACTCGTTGCCACGGCGCCGGAACCATCCCGTCAAGGACAGGCGATCGCGCGTGGCAGGCAGGACTTCATGGGGTATTTCCCCCGACAGGAACACCACCAGGCAGCCACCAGAGGGCACCACGTCATGTTCCACGCCGTCGTCCAGGTACATGCGCAACTGACCGCCATGTTCCGGCAGCCAAGCGTCGTTGAGATAGAGCACCGCCGACACCATGCGCCGGTCGTCGTCGCGAAAGCGGTCGACGTGCTTGAGGTAGAACGCGCCGGGCGGGTACAGGGCGAAATGGCTTTCGAAATCTTCCAGGCCCAGGAACAACCCCCGATTCATCGCCTCGCGCAGACTGTCCATCAGCCCCAGGTAACGGTCGCAGGCCTGCGCCTGGCCGGGTTCGATCCACTGGATACGATCACCGCGAATGCCTTCACGAATTTCCGAAAACGGCCCGCGCCCGACCGCGGCCGGCGCCAGCTCGCCCTCGGCGGCACGCTGGCGACATTCAGCCGCCAGGGCACGGGTCAGCGCATCCGGCAGGAAAATGTTCTGCTGCGACCAGCCGCGCTCGGCCAGGTCGTCGACGATACGTAACAACAGGGGGTGATCAGAAGGTATTTGCATGGCGCGCATAGTATTCCTGTGCCCGTAAAACCGACAGCGACGCTCAGCAGGTTTTTTGCTGCCAGATAGCACCGCCGTACGAACTTGATACGAATTCTCGACAAGACCCCACACCCCACGGAGAATAGTCGGCTGCTGACAGGAGTCCCTATGCGCCGTTTGCTTTTCTCACTGTTGATGTTCTGCGTATTGCCTGCCTGGGCAGACAGCTATGACCAGTTGTACAAGGTCGCCGGCTGGCCGGAACAGCGGGCGCATTTCAATGACGCCCTGAGCGCCGCGCAGCAGCGTTACCAGGACAGCCTGCCGCCAGCGGTGTTCCAGGCACTGGTGAACAACAGCAATCAACGTTTCGCCCCCCAGGCCATGGACCAGCGGGCCGAAGCGCAAATGCGCAAGAATCTTCGCGACCCTCAGCCGGCCCTGAGCTTTTTCCAATCGCCTTTGGGCCGCAAAGTCGTGGCCGCCGAGCTACTGGCGACCCGTCGCGATCAACTGGCGAAAAACGCCAAGGGCCTGCCGAAGATGCAAGCCAGCGACAACCGCCTGTTGATCATCGGCCACCTGGCCAAGGCCCTGCCGGCCCGCGAGGCTGGCGCTGAAGTCAGCCTGGCGATCGCCGGCGTGGCGGCCGATAGCCTGAGTTCGATGATCCCCGGCCTGCTGGGCGGCGGCCAGGCCCAGGGCATGCTCAATGGTCAGCGCCAGCGCCTGATGGAACAGATCGGCACCGACCTGAACAACACGTTGTTGTACGTCTACCGCGACCTGACGGATACCGAGCTGGAAGAGTTTTCCACCTTCGCCGAGTCGACCGAGGGCCAGGCTTATTATCAAGCGGCCTTGGCGGCGATTCGGGCGGGGTTGGCGGTGGGGCAGAATCTCGGGCAGTAGATCTTCAGCGTCCATGGCACCGCTATCGCGAGCAAGCTCGCTCCCACATTGGACCTTTGGCGCTCGTCAAACCTGAGTTCACTCAAGCCTCTGCGGGAGCGAGCCTGCTCGCGATAGCAATCGCCCAGTCACCGCCGCGCCCGGCTCATCCGCTTGGTCAGAAACCCAAACATCTCCTGCCGTATCGCCAGCGTCTCGTTCGCCAGGTGATGCCGGCCTTCAGACAACATCAATACCTGCGGCCGGTCGAACTTGCTGCGCAGCACCTGCAGGTTATGCCCCCAGTCCACCGTCATGTCCGCCTGCCCCTGTACGATCAATGGCTGGCGCGGGCTGCTCGGGGCGGCTTCGATGCGTTTGATCCACTGCCCCAACGCCCCCACCCACGCGGTGGGCAGGCGCAGCGGTTGCAGCGGATCGGCTTGCAGGAAGGACAGGAACTGCGGGTCGTTGGAGTTTTCGCTGAAACGCCGGGCGATGCCGGTCACAAAGGGTTTGAGCAGGTAATAACTCAGGCGCGACCAGCCCCAGGCCCGCGGCCGTACCAGGGGCGACAGCAGAATGACCTGGCCCTGGGCCGGGCTGTTGGCACCCTGGTTGAGCACGTGATCGACCACGATGGCCCCGCCGGTGCTCTGTCCGCATAGATGCCAGGGTTGCGGCAGGTCCAGCTTTCCGGCCTCGCTCAGCAGGCCCTGCAACGTGGCCTGGTACTCGGCGAAATCGCCAATGCTGGCGCGTTCGCCGCTGGACAGGCCATGCCCCGGCAAGTCGCAGGCGATCACCGCGAATTTCTGCTCCAGGGCCCACTCGATCAAGTGTCGGTACAGTCCCATGTGATCGTAGTAACCGTGGAACACAAACATCGTCGCTACGGCTTTGTCCGGCCACCAGACCTGAGCGACCACCTCATACCCGTCTATCTCGAAACGCCCCAGTCCCTTGCGCAACGGGCGCTGGGGGAAATCCAGCCCATAGAACCGCTGATAGGCCTGCGCTTGCTCCGAGAGAGGCTGCCACTGCGCCAAGGGTTGCAGGCTGGCACGCAGGTGATCGGGGTCGAAAGTGGCAGGCATCACTATTTCCAGGCAAGGCGCAGCGCGCGAAACGGACTTTATAGGCCTGCGATATTCATCTGTCGCGGCAGGCATGGCAAGCTACGCGGTCTCAGAGGATCGACTCCATGCGTTCGCCCCACCGCACGACCTTGCTTGCCAGCCTGCTTGCCCTCGGGTGTGCCGCCGTGTTGTGGGTCGCCTACGACTGGTTCCAGGGACGTTTTCTGCGCACGTTCAGCCAGCACACGGCGGTGTTTTCCGGCGACCCTTTGCGCCTGCCGACCGAACTGGCCGGCCCCGGCGCGATCCGCCTGGTGCATTTCTGGGATCCGGCGTGCCCCTGCAACGTCGGCAATCAGCAACACCTGGCTGAACTGATCGATAAATATGTGCCGCAAGGCGTCGAGTTTTACACGGTGCAAAAGGCCGGCAGCCAAGGTCGCCTGCCGACCACGCTGAGCAGCCTCAAGTCCCTTGCGGTACTCCCCGGCTCGAGCCAGATTCCAGCCAGCCCCGCCGTGGCGATCTGGGATCGCAGCGGCAAACTGGCGTATTTCGGCCCCTACAGTGAAGGGCTGACATGCAACTCGAGCAATAGCTTCATCGAGCCGATCCTCGAAGCATTGAGCGTCGGCCGGACGGTCGATGCCACCCACACGCTGGCGGTGGGGTGTTATTGCCCGTGGGGCCAGGACACATCAGCCAAAGAATAGCCAGCCGGGGGAAATCCCTCCGAGGAGCGATGCGCAGGGAAGCAGCGGCATGTTAAACAGGGAATAAACAGCGAGACCATGGGGTCGCTGTCACTCAATAAGGAATCTCCATGAAACGCACCCTCATCGCCTTCCTGTCATTGGTCGTCACCGCCATCATCGTCGCGGGTGGCTACCTCTACAGCAAGCAGCCCACCCGCCAGGGCACGGTGCAACTGCAAGGACTGCACGGTTCAGTGACCGTGCGCTACGACGAGCGCGGCGTGCCGCACATCCGCGCCGAGAACGAAACCGACCTGTACCGCGCCCTCGGCTATGTCCACGCCCAAGACCGGCTGTTCCAGATGGAAATCATGCGCCGCCTCGCCCGCGGCGAACTGGCCGAGGTGCTGGGGCCTAAGCTGCTCGACACCGACAAGCTGATGCGCAGCCTGCGTATCCGCGAGCGCGCCGCGACCTATGTCACCGAACAAGACCCACAATCCCCGGCCTGGATGGCGATGCAGGCCTACCTGGACGGCATCAACGCCTACCAGGACAGCCACACCCGACCGGTGGAGTTCGATGTGCTGGGCATTCCCAAGCGCCCCTTCACCACCGAAGATACCGTGAGCATTACCGGTTACATGGCCTACAGTTTCGCCGCCGCGTTCCGTACCGAACCACTGCTGACCTACGTGCGCGACCAACTGGGCGCCAACTACCTGAATATTTTCGACCTCGACTGGCAGCCTCAAGGCGTACTGGCCGCCAGTCGCAAGAGTGCCCTGCCATTGGCGGCCAGCGCCTGGAAGGACCTCAACGCCCTGGCTCGCCTGAGCGAGCAGGCCCTGGCCGACAATGGCCTGCCGCAGTTCGAGGGCAGCAACGCCTGGGCGGTCTCCGGCAACCGAACCCACAGTGGCAAGCCTTTGCTGGCGGGCGACCCGCATATTCGCTTTTCCGCGCCCTCGGTATGGTATGAAGCGCACCTGTCGGCGCCGGGTTTCGAGCTCTACGGGCATTACCAGGCGCTGATGCCCTTTGCGACGCTGGGCATGAACAAGGATTTCGGCTGGAGCGTCACCATGTTCCAGAACGACGACCTGGACCTGATCGCCGAGAAGGTCAACCCGGACAACCCTGAGCAGGTCTGGTATCGCGGCCAATGGATGGACATGACCCGCAGCGAACAGCAGATCGCGGTCAAGGGCCAGGCGCCGGTGACCCTGGTGCTGCGCCAGTCGCCCCACGGTCCGATCGTCAACGATGCCCTCGGCGCGAACGCCGGCGAGACGCCGATCGCCATGTGGTGGGGGTTCCTGGAAAGTCGCAATCCGATCCTCGACGCCTTCTACCAGCTCAACCGCGCCGACAGCCTTGCCAAGGCGCGCAGCGCGTCAGCCAAGATCCATGCACCTGGGCTGAATGTCGTCTGGGCCAATGCCAAGGGCGATATCGGCTGGTGGGCGGCGGCGCAATTACCCAAGAGGCCGGCCGGCGTGAAGCCCGGATTCATACTCGATGGCAGCAGTCCGGAGGCGGAAAAAGAAGGCTTCTACCCTTTCAGCAGCAACCCCCAGGAAGAAAACCCGCCACGGGGCTACATCATCTCGGCCAACTTCCAGCCGGTGCCGGCCAGTGGCATCGAGATCCCGGGTTACTACAACCTCCCTGACCGTGGCCAGCAGCTCAACCTCCAGCTCAGCGACAAACAGGCGAAATGGGACATCGAGACCACCCAGAAACTGCAACTGGGTACCACCACCGCCTACGGCCCGCGCTTGCTCGCACCTTTGCTGCCGGTGCTGCGTGAAGTGGTCAGCGATCCGCAGGAGCGCAAATGGGTGGAGCAACTGGCCCAATGGCAAGGCGATTACCCGCTGGACTCCACCAGCGCCACGCTGTTCAACCAGTTCTTGTTCAACCTGGCCGACGCGGCCCTGCACGATGAGCTGGGCGACGGCTTCTTCGAGACCGCGCTGTCGACCCGGGTGATCGACGCGGCCCTTCCACGCCTGGCGGCTGCGGCAGACTCACCGTGGTGGGACGACCGCTCGACACTGGGTACGCAAACCCGGGCCGACACCGTGAAAAAAGCCTGGAGCAAGAGCCTGGCGCACCTGAAGACCACCCTCGGCGAGGATGCCACGCAATGGCAGTGGGGCAAGGCCCACACCCTGACCCACGGCCATCCGCTGGGCATGCAAAAGCCGCTGGATCGGATCTTCAATGTCGGCCCGTTCGCTGCGCCGGGCACCCACGAAGTGCCTAACAACCTCTCGGCCAAAATCGGCCCGGCGCCCTGGCCAGTGACTTACGGCCCGTCCACCCGACGGATCATCGACTTCGCCGACCCGGCCCACAGCGTCACCATCAATCCGGTGGGCCAGAGCGGCGTGCCGTTCGACAAGCATTACGAAGACCAGGCCGAGGCCTACATCGAAGGGGTGTATCACCAGGCGCACCTGGCCGAGGAAGAAGTGGTGGCCAATACCCGCGCAACCCTGAAGCTGTTGCCGGCCAGGGCCGCGCCCTGAGTTTGTGGGGTATTTTTTCATCGCCAACAGGCTTGATCGTCATGGATGGTCAAGACTACTAGGGTTCAACACCCCGTCCCCCTTCATAGGAGTCAACGCAATGTTCAACAACTGGTCCGAACTGCTGCCCACCATCAAGAGTGCCTTTGGCGCCTTGGGCAAGAGCAACCCGAAAATGGTCAAGGCCTACATGGCCCTGGATGAAGCCGCTGCCGAAAACGACGTCCTCGATGCCAAGACCCGTGAGCTGATCTCCATCGCCGTGGCCATCACCACCCGCTGTGACGGCTGCATCGGCGTGCACACCGACGCCGCCATCAAGGCCGGCGCCACCCGCGAAGAAATCGCCGCCACCCTGGCCACCGCGGTGTCGCTGAACGCCGGCGCGGCGTACATCTACTCTCTGCGCGCACTGGAGGCCCATGACGCGTTGAAGAAGTGACCGGCTGACGCCTACGCCAGCGCGCCGAAATTCAGCCTGAATTGCTGCGGCGTTACGCCCAGCCTGCGATTGAATACGCTGCGCATGTGCTGGGCATCGCGAAAGCCGCATTGCCAAGCCACGGTCTTGAGCGGGGCGCGGGTGCTTTCGAGCATCACCCGCGCCGCGTCCACCCGGGCCTGCTCGACGAACTCCGCGGGCGTGATCTTCGCTTCCCGGGTGAACACCCGAGAGAAGTTACGCTGGCTCATGCTCGCGGCATTGGCCAGATCGGCGATGGTCAGGTCACCGTTCAGGTGCGCCAGTACATAGGCCTGGACCTGGGCCACGGTGGATGTCGGTTCAGCGTGGGGTGCAAGAAAAGGGCTGAATTGCGACTGCCCGCCCGCGCGCTGGGTGAACACCACCAGCCGCTTGGCAACACTCAGGGCAACGTCCGGGCCATGGTCCTGGGCCAGCAGGAACAACGACAGGTCGATGCCAGCGCTGACCCCGGCGGAGGTGTAGAGCTGGCGGTCCTGCACGTACAAACGATCCGCTTCGACCCGGGTCGAGGGACACAGCTGCGCCAGCGCCGCGGCGTCACCCCAATGGGTGGTAACAGTCCGCCCCTCCAGCAATCCAGCCCGGGCCAGCATGAAAGCGCCATTGCAGATCGACCCAAAGCGCCGGGCCCGACCACAGGCCTCCCGCAGCCAAGCATCGAATTCTGCGCCAAGGTGTATGAACGGCAACTGCGGCCCACCCGCGACCAACAGCAGGTCGTAGGCCTGCCGAGCCTCGCTGAAATGCCGATGGGCATTCAGGGACAAACCGTTGGAACAGGACATCGCGCCTCGCTCGGCGCCGATCACTTCAAGTCGATAGTGATCCTCGGCGACCAGGAACCGATTGGCTTCGCTGAACACGTCCATGGGCCCGGTAACGTCCAGCGACTGGACACCAGGGAATACCACGACGGCGACGATTTTCTGCATGGTGCTTGCTTGCCTTCGAGTCGAACGACTCCAGCACCCTAGCCAATTCGCGCCCCGGAAGCCATCTGGCACGAAACCCAGGCTTATTGGCAAGGATCGCAGCCATGGGAACATTGTTCCGGGACCTTGCGGCGAACAGACTGACCCCCTCGGCGCCGCACTGGCCCATCGTCAAGAGGAGAACAGCATGAACAGCATCGCCGGCATCAAGATCCCCGACAGCACCCTCGCCCGCGCCACCACCGAGTACATCCGCGATATCGAGTCCGACCTGCTGTACCACCACTCTCGCCGGGTATTTCTGTTCGGCGCCTTGAGTGGCCAGCGTCGGCAGTTGGCCTATAACCCGGAGTTGCTGTATGTCGGTGCGATGTTCCACGATCTGGGTCTGGTGGAGGGTTATCGCAGCGACAACGAGCGCTTCGAAGTAGACGGTGCAAACGCGGCCGCAGCGTTTCTCAAGCCCTACGGATTGAGCGATGACGACATTGAGCAGGTGTGGCTGTCGATTGCCCTGCACACTACGCCGGGCGTGCCCAAACATCTGCGTCCCACGGTGGCGCTGGTGACGGCCGGAGTGGAGATGGACGTGCTGGGAATGGACTACGCCGCGTTCCCGGCAGCGCAACGCGACGCCGTGGTGCACGCTCACCCCCGCGGAGCAGGTTTCAAGGAGTGCATCATCTGCGCCTTCGCCGACGGCTTGCGGCATCGTCCGCAGACCACCTTTGGCAACGTGAAGACCGACGTGCTGGTGGATCAGGAACCCGGGTTCAAACCGATGAACTTCGTGGAGGTAATCCGCACTTCGCCTTGGCATTCGTAGCCAGCACGCCCCACCGCTATCGCGAGCAAGCTCGCTCCCACAAGGGGATCTGCGTTCGGCCGCGAATTTGTAGGCGAACAAAAAACTGAGGGAGCGGGCTTGCTCGCGAAAGCGGTGCATCAGCCAACATGAAAGTTGGATGTACCTCCGTCTTCGCGAGCAAGCCCGCTCCCACATTTGCGCCAGTGTCAGGTTAGACCGGCGCGGTCACGGTCCGGCGTACTTCCGGTTGTTTCCAGGAGTCGGCGGCGCTTTCTTCGATAGCTTGCTGGATCGCCCGCTTACGGCTCTCTTCGGCGCGGCGGCTGAAGAACCAGACCAGGAATGTCACCAGCGACACGGCCAGCAGGATCAGGCTCGCCACGGCATTGATCTCCGGTTTCACCCCCAGGCGCACCGCCGAGAAGACTTCCATCGGCAATGTCGTCGAGCCTGGGCCCGAGACAAAGCTCGCCAGCACCAGGTCATCCAGGGACAACGCGAACGACATCATGCCCCCCGCCGCCAGCGACGGCGCGATCATCGGGATGGTGATCAGGAAGAACACCTTCCACGGCCGCGCACCGAGGTCCATGGCCGCCTCTTCGATGGACAGGTCCAGTTCACGCAAGCGCGCCGAGACCACCACTGCTACATAAGCCGCACAGAATGTGGTGTGAGCGATCCAGATCGTGATAATGCCACGCTCCTGGGGCCAACCGATCATCTGTGCCATGGCCACGAACAGCAGCAACAGCGACAGACCGGTGATCACTTCCGGCATCACCAATGGCGCGGTGACCAGGCCACCGAACAACGTGCGCCCCTTGAAGTGGGTGATGCGGGTCAGCACGAAAGCCGCCAACGTGCCCAGGGCCACCGCAGCGACCGCCGTATAGCAGGCGATTTCCAGCGAACGCACCACCGACCCCATCAACTGAGTATTGTCCAGCAGGCCGACGTACCACTTGATCGACCAGCCGCCCCACACCGTTACCAACTTCGAGGCGTTGAACGAGTAGATCACCAGGATCAGCATCGGCGCGTAGATGAACAGCAAACCCAGCACCAGCATCAGGCTTGAAAAACTGAAGCGCTTCATTCCTTGCCCTCCATTTCTTTGGCCTGACTGCGGTTGAACAGGATGATGGGCACAATCAGAATCGCCAGCATCACTACTGCCAGGGCGGATGCCACCGGCCAGTCACGGTTATTGAAGAATTCCTGCCACAGCACTTTACCGATCATCAGGGTTTCCGGGCCGCCCAGCAGTTCCGGGATCACGAACTCCCCCACCACCGGAATGAACACCAGCATTGCACCTGCGATGATGCCGTTCTTGGACAGCGGCACGGTGATTTTCCAGAAGCTGTTGAAGGTGCTCGAGCCCAGGTCGGACGCGGCTTCCAGCAGGCTTGGATCGTGTTTTACCAGGTTGGCGTACAGCGGCAGGATCATGAACGGCAGGTAGGAGTAAACGACCCCGATATACACCGCCAGGTTAGTGTTGAGGATCTGCAGCGGTTCGTCGATCCAGCCCATGCTCATCAAAAAGCCGTTGAGCAGGCCGTTGTTGCTGAGGATGCCCATCCACGCGTAGACGCGGATCAGGATCGCGGTCCAGGTCGGCATCATGATCAACAGCACCAGCACCGTCTGCAGCTCTTTGCGGGCGTTGGCGATGGCGTAGGCCATCGGGTAACCGATGATCAGGCACAGCACCGTGCTGATCAGGGCCATTTTCAGCGAGCCGAGGTAGGCGGCAATGTACAACTCGTCGTCGCCCAGCATCGCGTAGTTGCTCAAGTTGAGCAGCAGCTGCAGCTTCTGGTCGACGTAGCTGTAGATCTCGGTATACGGCGGAATGGCCACATCGGCTTCAGCGAAACTGATCTTCAGGACGATGAAGAACGGCAGCATGAAGAACAGGAACAGCCAGATGAAGGGCACCCCGATGACCAGTTGACGGCCACCGGGCGTTATTCGGTCGAGTCGGCGTTTGAGTTTGCGCATGTTCATGAGCGAAGCACCACGCCGCTGTCATCTTCCCACCAGACGTACACCTGGTCGCCCCAGGTCGGCCGCTGGCCACGACGTTCGGCGTTGGCGACGAAGGACTGGACCAGCTTGCCGCTCGGCAATTCGACGTAGAACACCGAATGGCCGCCCAAGTAAGCGATGTCATGGACCTTGCCGCTGGACCAGTTGTTTTCGCAGGTCGGCTGCTCGGCGGTGACCAGCAGTTTTTCCGGGCGAATGGCGTAGGTGACGGACTTGTCCTGTACCGACGTACTGATGCCGTGGCCCACATAAATGTTGCGGTCCAGGTCCTTGCAGGTCAGGACTGCGTGGCCTTCGGCATCGTCCACTACCTCGGTCTCGAAGATGTTGACGTTGCCGATGAACTCGCAGACCAGCCGGCTGGTCGGGGTTTCGTAGATGTCGATCGGGCTGCCGATCTGGGCGATCCAACCCAGGTGCATGATCGCGATGCGCTCGGCCATGGTCATGGCCTCTTCCTGATCGTGGGTCACCATGACGCAGGTCACGCCGACCCGCTCGATGATCTCGACCAGCTCAAGCTGCATTTGCGAGCGCAGCTTCTTGTCCAGGGCCCCCATCGGTTCGTCGAGCAGCAACAGCTTTGGCCGCTTCGCCAGGGAACGGGCCAGGGCCACGCGCTGACGCTGGCCGCCGGAGAGCTGGTGCGGCTTGCGCTTGGCGTACTGGCTCATCTGCACCAGCTTGAGCATTTCGGCGACACGGGCGTCGATCTCGGCTTTCGGGATCTTGTCCTGTTGCAAGCCAAAAGCGATGTTCTGCGCCACGGTCATGTGGGGAAACAAGGCGTAGGACTGGAACATCATGTTGATCGGCCGCTCATAAGGCGGCATGTCGGTGATGTCCACACCGTCGAGGAAAATGCGCCCCTCCGTGGGCCGTTCGAAACCAGCCAGCATGCGCAGCAAGGTGGATTTGCCCGATCCCGAACCGCCGAGCAAGGCGAATATCTCGCCTTTCTTGATTTCCAGGGACACATCGTCCACGGCAATCGTCTCGTCGAACTTCTTTGTGACCCGGTCGATTTTGACCAACACCTGCTTGGGTGTCTGGTCGCCCTCGAGGGCTTTCTTATAGGCGCCGGAGGCAACTGCCATTTACGAAACTCCCACAGAATTTGCAGTTCGCCCCATGCGGGCGAACCTTGGATAGTTAGAGCGCGCTTAACGCTATTTACCCGACTTGACCTTGGTCCAGCTGCGGGTCATGAGTCGTTGGATCTTGGGCGGCAACTCGGAGTTGACGTAAAGCTTGTCGACGACCGCTTGCGGTGGGTAAACCGCTTCGTCGGTGCGTACTTTCTGATCCATCAGTTCGCCAGCCTTCGGGTTGGGGTTGGCATAACCGACGGTGTCGCTGACCTGGGCGATCACCTCAGGCTTGAGCACATAATTGATGAACGCGTGGGCCTGCTTGACGTTGGTGGCGTCTCGCGGGATCGCCAGCATGTCGAACCAGAGGTTGCCGCCTTCCTTGGGAATCACATAGGCGATTTCGACGCCCTTGCCGGCTTCGCTGGCACGTGCCCGGGCCTGGAAAATGTCGCCAGAGAAACCGGCGGCCACGCAGATCTCGCCGTTGGCCAGATCGGAGATGTATTTGGAGGAATTGAAATAAGTCACGTAAGGCCGGATCTTGAGGAGCTGGGCCTCGGCCTTCTTGTAGTCTTCAGGGTCTTCGCTGTTGGGATTCAGGCCCAGGTAATTGAGCATCGCCGGGATCATCTCGTCGCCCGAGTCGAGGAACGAAACGCCACAGCTGGAGAGCTTCTTGATGTTTTCCGGCTCGAACAGCATGGCCCACGAATCGATCTTGTCGACGCCCAGGACCGTTTTGATCTTCTCGACGTTGTAGCCGATGCCGTTGGTGCCCCACAGGTAAGGCACGGCGTATTGGTTGCCCGGGTCGTTCTTCTCCAGGCGCTTGAGCAGCGCAGGGTCGAGGTTGGCGTAGTTGGGCAGCTGCGCCTTGTCGAGTTTCTGGAACGCCCCGGCCTTGATCTGCTTGCCCAGGAAGTGGTTGGACGGCACGACCACGTCGTAACCGGTACGCCCGGCCAGCAGCTTGCCTTCCAGGGTTTCGTTGGAATCGAACACGTCATACACCGGCTTGATGCCCGTGGCTTTTTCGAAGTCCGCCAGGGTGGTCTCGCCGATGTAGTCCGACCAGTTATAAATATGCACGGTGGACGCCGCCTGGACGCTGACGGCAAGCGTCAGGCCAGCGCCGACCAACAGGGCATTGCGTAGCAAAGAAAAAACAGGCACGTGGAGGTCCTCTTAAATAGTTGGGCCCAAGTTGCCCCCGTTACCTGACCGCAAAGGCCCTGCAACAAAACCGGCGCGCAACTTACCCTCGATAAACCGATCCAGCAAAACTTTTAGTCATTTAATTGCTCCTGTTGTCACCGTCGCGATGACGGCGACAACAGGAAGATGCTTCAGGCCGGCTTATTTACCGGATTTGATCTTGGTCCAGCTGCGGGTCATGATCCGCTGGGTCGCGGCTGGCAGGTCGGCAATCGCGTAGAGCTTGGCTTGCACGTCCGCCGGAGGGTAGATGCCCGGGTCGCTGGTGATTTCCTTGCTGACCAGCGGCGTAGCGGCCGCGTTGCCGTTCGGGAAGCTCACGGTGTCCGTGATTTCAGCCATGATTTCCGGCTTTTGCAGGAAGGTCATGAACTTGTAGGCACCTTCGACGTTTTCGGCATCTTTAGGGATGGCGACCATATCGAAGAAGCTGCCAGCACCTTCTTTCGGAATGTTGTAGCTGACTTTTACCTTGCCACCGGCTTCGGCAGCACGGGACTTGGCCTGGTAGATATCGCCCGAGTAGCCGACCGCTACGCAGATGTTGCCGTTGGCCAGGTCAGAGATGTACTTGGACGAGTGGAAATAGCCGATCGAAGGACGGATCTTGAGGAACAGTGCCTCGGCTTCAGCCAGTTGTTTCTTGTCCTGGCTGTCGGTTGGGTAGCCCAGGTAGTGCAGCGCCACCGGGATCATTTCGGTCGGCGAGTCGAGGAAGCTGATGCCGCAGGATTTCAGCTTGGCCGCGTTCTCCGGCTTGAACAGCAGGTCCCACGAGTTGGTCGGTGCATCGGCACCCAGCGCGGCCTTGACCTTATCGGCGTTGAAACCGATGCCGATCGAGCCCCACATGTACGGGAAGGCGTGTTCGTTGCCCGGGTCGCTGACCGAAACGGCCTTGAGCAGGTCGGTATTGAGGTTTTTCCAGTTGGGCAACTTGGACTTGTCGAGTTTCTGGTAGACCCCGGCCTTGATCTGCTTGGCCAGGAAGTTGTTCGACGGCACCACGATGTCATAACCGGATTTGCCGGCCAGCAACTTGGCTTCCAGGGTTTCGTTGCTGTCGAATACGTCGTAGACCACTTTGATCCCCGACTCTTTCTCGAACTTGGCGACGGTGTCCGGCGCAATGTAGTCGGACCAGTTATAGACGTGCAGCACTTTATCGTCCGCCTGAACGGCACCCGCCATCACGCCCATCAGGGACATGGCGAGGAGGGTCTTGCCAGCTATCTTCATACCTAATGTCTTCATGCCTAATGCCTTCATGAAAAAGTGCTCCAGTTATTCTTCTTAGCCACAGTTCAGTAGCCGACTCTCTGGCAACTTGAACAGGCGGTAGTCTGGCAAGTTACAGGGCAGGCTTTCAACAAAAGCCCAGCCTTTTGTTCACGCCGGGCGAGGCCCTTTCGGGCACCTCGCTCAGAGCCTAGCACTTAGCCTTGCAACGCACTGAGGGTCAGGTCCAGGCACTGCCGCGCCTTGGTCACCAGTTCATCGATCTCGGCCTTGCTGATCACCAGCGGCGGCGCAATGATCATGGTGTCGCCCACCGCACGCATGATCAGCCCGTTATCGAAACAGAACTGCCGGCAGATCATGCCTACACCCTTGCCTTCATAGCGCTTGCGCGTGGCCTTGTCCTGAACCAGCTCGATGGCCCCCAGCAAACCGACCCCGCGTACTTCACCCACCAGCGGATGATCATTCAGTTCCCGCAAACGCTTCTGCAAATAGGGTGCCGTTTCGGCATGGACACGCTCGATGATCTTTTCGTCGCGCAGGATACGGATGTTTTCCAGGGCCACCGCAGCGGCTACCGGGTGACCGGAATAGGTAAACCCGTGGTTGAAGTCGCCGCCTTCGTTGAGCACCGCGACCACATCATCGCGCACGATCAGGCCACCCATGGGGATGTAGCCGGAGGTCAGGCCCTTGGCAATGGTCATCATGTGCGGTTTCAACCCGTAGTGGTCGGTACCGAACCACTCACCGGTACGGCCGAAACCGCAGATCACTTCGTCGGCCACGAACAGAATGTCGTACTTGGCGAGGATTTCCTTCATGCGCGGCCAGTAGCTGTCCGGCGGTACGATCACGCCGCCCGCACCCTGGATCGGCTCGGCGATGAAGGCTCCGACGTTGTCCACGCCGAGCTCCAGGATCTTTTCTTCCAGTTGATTGGCCGCCCAGACGCCGAACTCTTCGGGGCTCATGTCGCCGCCTTCGCCGAACCAGTACGGCTGGGCGATGTGGACAATGCCCGGGATCGGCAAGTCGCCTTGTTCGTGCATATAGGTCATGCCGCCCAGGCTCGCGCCGGCCACGGTCGAACCGTGATAACCGTTCTTGCGGCTGATGATGACTTTCTTGTTCGGCTGGCCTTTGATCGCCCAATAGTGACGGACCATCCGCAGCATGGTGTCGTTGCCTTCGGAGCCGGAGCCGGTGAAGAACACGTGATTCATGCCTTCAGGGGCAATGTCGGCGATGGCTTTGGACAGTTCCAGCACCGGCGGATGGGCGGTCTGGAAGAACAGGTTGTAATAAGGCAGTTCGCGCATCTGGCGGCTGGCGGCGTCGGCCAGTTCATCGCGGCCGTAGCCGACCGCCACGCACCAGAGGCCGGCCATGCCGTCGAGGATCTTGTTGCCTTCACTGTCCCAGAGGTAGACGCCCTTGGCGTGGGTGATGATGCGCGGGCCTTTCTCTTTGAGCTGTTTGAAGTCGCTGAACGGCGCCAGGTGATGATCGTTGCTCAGGGCCTGCCATTCACGGGTTTGCGGGTTGTTGCGGGTCATGCGAATTCTCCTTTATATCGGTGGGAGCGAGGCTGCCCGAAGCAGCCCCGCCCGGCGCATCAGACGGCAAAGAGCAGGAATTCCCGCTCCCACGAACTGATGACGCGCTTGAAGTTTTCATGCTCGGCCCGCTTGACCGCGACGTAGCCTGTGATGAATTTCTTGCCCAGATACTTCTCGATGGTCGCGCTGTTCTCCATGCGCTCGAGGGCATCTTCAATGGTCAACGGCAGGCGCAGGTTGCGGCGCTCATACCCGCGGCCCACGACCGGTGCGCTCGGGTTGATGCCTTCGACCATGCCGATGTAACCGCACAACAGGCTGGCGGCAATGGCCAGGTACGGGTTGGCGTCGGCACCCGGCAGGCGGTTTTCCACCCGGCGGTTCTGCGGCCCGGCATCCGGCACCCGCAGGCCCACGGTGCGGTTCTCTTCACCCCACTCCACGTTCACTGGCGCCGAGGTGTCGGGCAGGAAGCGGCGGAACGAGTTGACGTTGGGGGCGAACAGCGGCAACAGCTCGGGGATGAATTTCTGCAGGCCGCCGATATGGTGCAAGAACAGCTCGCTCATGGTCCCGTCTTCATTGGAGAAGACGTTCTTGCCGGTTTCCTTGTCGATGATGCTCTGGTGCAGGTGCATCGCGCTGCCCGGCTCGCCCGTCATGGGCTTGGCCATGAAGGTGGCGGCCACGTTGTGCTTGAGCGCCGCTTCACGCATGGTGCGCTTGAACACCAGAATCTGGTCGGCCAGGGAAAGGGCATCGCCGTGACGGAAGTTGATTTCCATCTGCGCCGTACCGTCCTCGTGGATCAGGGTATCGAGGTCCAGTTCCTGCAGTTCGCACCAGTCATAGACGTCTTCGAACAGCGGGTCGAATTCGTTGGCCGCTTCAATCGAGAAAGACTGGCGACCGGTTTCCGGGCGACCGGAGCGGCCAACGGGCGGTTGCAGCGGAAAGTCCGGGTCGTCGCTGCGCTTGGTCAGGTAGAACTCCATTTCCGGTGCGACGATCGGCTGCCAACCCTTGTCGGCATAAAGCTTGAGCACCTTCTTGAGCACGTTTCGCGGCGACAGCTCGATAGGGTTGCCCTGCTTGTCGTAGGAGTCGTGGATAACCTGGGCGGTGGGCTCGATGGCCCAAGGCACAAGGAATACTGCGTTTTCGTCCGGGCGGCACATCATGTCGATGTCGGCAGGGTCGAGCAGTTCGTAATAGATGTCGTCTTCGACATAGTCGCCCGTAACGGTCTGGAGCAGGACGCTCTCGGGCAGGCGCATGCCTTTTTCGGCAATGAACTTGTTGGTCGGCGAGATCTTGCCCCGGGTGATGCCGGTCAGGTCGCCAATCATGCATTCGACTTCTGTGATCTTATGGTCTTTCAACCAATCGGTGAGCTGGTCGAGGTTGTTACTCATAAATGCCTCTAGGCGTGAGTTTCCTGGCTGCTATTAGTAGTCAGGCGTTGTTTGACGCATCGGCGTCGCGTTGTGTTGCCCTTGCCCGGCAGGCATCGCCAAATGCCTGGAAAATCGCAAGGTAGTACGGATTGGAGCTTACCTCCCATTCAGGGTGCCACTGCACACCTAAAGCAAAAGCCTTGCCTTGTGTCACTGAGACCGCCTCGATCAGGCCGTCCGGCGCCACCGCTTCGGCCCGCAGACCAGGAGCCAGGCGCTCGATGCCCTGGCTGTGGATCGAGTTGACTTCAATCACCGACGGCAAGCCCAGGCCCGCCAGGACGCCACCAGGCTGGATATGCATGGCATGAGCCGGGCCGTACTGAATGTCTACCGATTGTGTGTCGTCTTCACGATGATCGATGAAGGTTCCGACTTCATGAACTTTTTGATGCAGGCTGCCGCCAAAGGCTACGTTCATTTCCTGGAAGCCGCGGCAGATGCCCAGCACCGGCACACCCGCATCGACCGCGGCGCGAATCAGCGGCAGGGTGGTGGCATCCCGTGCAGGATCATGAGCAGTACCCGGCGCGCTGGCGGGGCCCTGATAATGAAAAGGTTCTACATTAGAAGGAGAGCCGGTAAAAAGAATGCCGTCCAGGCTGTCCAGAATATCGGACGGAGCGAATAAATCCGCCAGGGACGGGATCAGCACTGGCAGGCCCTTGGCGGCTGTCGCGACAGCCCGGGAATATTTATCGCCACTGATGTGATACGCATGCAGACCAATCTGCTTGGAGCAGGTGGTGACGCCGATTAACGGCAGGCGAGACATGAAGCACCCCGGTATTATTGCTGTTATGGGTTTGAATCGAGCTTAGCCTTGTTCATTTTTTTACACAACACCCCCGTAAAAAATACAACACGGCCCGCTCAAGCCTGCGGGCGCCAAGCCCGGCAAAGGGAAAAAAACGCCCTAAATTGCCTCAAAAAAGCTCCACAGGTGCTTTTTTAGGGCAAAAAAGGCCCTGCTTGACTTCGGCATGCCGTTCGGGTTGACTGGCTTTCGAAGAGATCAATGATTGATATTTTTAACAACAAAGGTGTTGCATCATGTCGGTACCCCCGCGTGCCGTTCAGCTTAACGAAGCGAACGCGTTCCTTAAGGAACATCCTGAGGTTCTGTACGTTGACCTTCTGATTGCGGATATGAATGGTGTGGTGCGCGGCAAGCGCATCGAACGCACCAGCCTCCACAAGGTTTACGAGAAAGGCATCAACCTGCCGGCCTCTCTATTTGCTCTGGATATCAATGGCTCGACGGTGGAAAGCACCGGCCTGGGCCTGGACATCGGCGACGCTGACCGAATCTGTTATCCAATTCCTGACACCCTGTGCAATGAGCCCTGGCAGAAGCGTCCTACCGCACAACTGTTGATGACCATGCACGAACTCGAAGGCGAGCCTTTCTTCGCCGACCCTCGTGAAGTCCTGCGCCAGGTCGTGACCAAGTTCGATGAACTGGGCCTGACCATCTGCGCCGCATTCGAGCTGGAGTTCTACCTGATCGACCAGGAGAACGTGAATGGCCGCCCACAACCGCCCCGCTCACCGATCTCCGGCAAACGCCCGCATTCGACCCAGGTCTACCTGATCGACGACCTCGACGAATACGTCGATTGCCTCCAGGACATTCTGGAAGGGGCCAAGGAGCAAGGCATTCCCGCCGACGCCATCGTCAAGGAAAGTGCTCCGGCGCAGTTCGAAGTGAACCTGCACCACGTCGCCGATCCGATCAAGGCCTGCGACTACGCGGTCCTGCTCAAGCGTCTGATCAAGAACATCGCCTACGACCATGAAATGGATACCACCTTCATGGCCAAGCCGTATCCGGGCCAGGCGGGCAATGGTCTACACGTTCACATTTCGATTCTGGACAAGGATGGCAAGAATATTTTTGCCAGCGAGGATCCCGAGCAGAACGCCGCACTGCGTCACGCGATCGGCGGTGTGCTCGAGACCCTACCGGCGCAGATGGCTTTCCTCTGCCCGAACGTCAACTCCTACCGTCGTTTCGGTGCCCAGTTCTATGTGCCGAACTCGCCGACCTGGGGCCTGGACAACCGCACCGTGGCCCTGCGCGTGCCCACCGGTTCCGCCGATGCCGTGCGCCTGGAACACCGTGTTGCCGGCGCCGATGCCAACCCGTACCTGCTGATGGCGGCAGTGCTGGCAGGCGTGCACCATGGCCTGGTCAACAAGATCGAGCCCGGTGCGCCGGTGGAAGGCAACAGCTACGAGCAGAACGAGCAAAGCCTGCCGAACAACCTGCGCGATGCCCTGCGCGAACTGGACGACAGCGAAGTCATGGCCAAGTACATCGATCCGAAATACATCGATATCTTCGTGGCTTGCAAGGAAAGTGAGCTGGAGGAGTTCGAACACTCCATCTCCGACCTTGAGTACAACTGGTACCTGCATACCGTGTAAGTGGGTTGCAGTGAAAAATAACGCCGCAGGCCTTCAGGGCTGCGGCGTTTTTTATGTGTTTGGGTGGATGGCCGCCTTCGGCGGATCGCGAGCAAGATCGTCCCACAGGGATTTGCGGTGCGCATGATTCTAGGGTCACCACACACTCAATGTGGGAGCGAGCCTGCTCGCGATGGCGGCCGGGAAGACAACACCGGACCCGGCTCGTACAATGCCCGGCAGCCCCGCAGGAGACACCCATGACGCGCATCGCCACCCCTCGCAAACCCCGCGCACGCAGCCAGGCCCGGATCGACACCATCCTTGATGCCGCCCGTACGCTGCTTGCCGCCGAAGGCGTGGCCAGCCTGTCGATCTATAGCGTCGCCGAACGCGCGGGGATCCCGCCCTCCTCCGTCTACCACTTCTTCGCCAGCGTCCCGGCGTTGCTTGAAGCGTTGACCGCCGACGTCCATGCAGCCTTTCGCGCCTGCCTGCAGGCGCCGATCGATCATCAAGCCCTGAACCACTGGCACGACCTGTCGCGGCTGGTGGAGCAGCGCATGCTCACCATCTATGGCCAGGACGCCGCCGCCCGCCAACTGATCCTGGCCCAGCATGGCCTGACCGAAGTCACCCAGGCCGACCGTCAACACGACCTCGAGCTGGGCGACCTGATGCATAAATTGTTCGACCGCCATTTCGAACTGCCAACGCTGCCTAAAGACGTCGACGTGTTCGCCCTGGCCATGGAGCTGGGCGACCGCGTCTACGCCCGCTCGGTGCAACAACACAACCAGATCACCCCGCGCATGGCGGAGGAAGGCATGCGGGTATTCGATGCGTACCTGGGGTTGTATCTGCCGCCGTATTTGCCCAAGCGCTCTGATTGATCGGTGATCGTTCCCACGCTCCGCGTGGGAATGCAGCCAGGGATGCTCCGCGTCCCCAAGAGCCGAACGCGGAGCGTCCGTAGAGGCATTCCCACGCAGAGCGTGGGAACGATAAGCCCCGAAGGGCTCGCGCCGTCCGGGGCTGTGGGTAAAGCATCGCTCACAGCTTGGCGATAGACACCTCGGTGGATTTGACGAAGGCGATCACTTCGCTGCCGATCGCCAGTTCCAGCTCCTTGACCGAGCGAGTGGTAATGACCGAGGTGACGATGCCGGAGGCGGTCTGCACGTCGATTTCCGACAGTACGTCGCCCTCTACGATTTCCTTGATGGTGCCTTTGAACTGGTTGCGTACGTTGATGGCTTTGATAGTCATGGTGTCGATTCCTGTCTGGATGAAGTTATTGCGCCCAACGCAACTGCGTGGGCAAGGGTGAAACGGGTTCGGGTTCCGGCGGTTGGCCGGGCAAGGACAGCACACGGTTGAGGACTTCGGTTTCCAGGCTCGCCAGGCGATGAGAGCCGCGAACCCTTGGGCGTGGCAGGTCGATAGCCAGGTCGAGGCCGATCTGGCCGTCCTCGATCAGGATCACCCGGTCAGCGATTGCCACCGCTTCGCTGACGTCATGGGTCACCAGCAGCACGGTAAAACCGTGTTGCTGCCACAAGCGTTCGATCAGTTGCTGCATCTCGATTCGGGTCAGCGCGTCCAGCGCTCCCAAGGGTTCGTCGAGCAACAGCAGGCGTGGTTGATGGATCAGGGCGCGGGCCAGGGCCACCCGTTGTTTCTGCCCGCCGGACAATGCCGCCGGCCATTCATGGGCGCGGTCGGCCAAGCCCACGGCTTCCAATGCCTGCAACGCTTGCGGCCGCCAGTTACCCTTGAGCCCGAGGCCGACGTTGTCGATGACTTTTTTCCAGGGCAGCAAACGAGCTTCCTGAAACATCAGCCGCGTGTCCTCCCGGGCGTCACTCAACGACGCCGAGCCGGCCAACAGTTGGCCGCCCGAGGGCTGATCGAGGCCGGCCAGCAAGCGCAGCAAGGTACTTTTGCCACAGCCGCTGCGACCGACCACGGCCACGAACTGCCCGGCCGGAACGTGTAGGTCGATGTCCCGCAGCACCTGGCGCGAGCCGAAGGTTTTTTGCAGCTTGCGCACTGCCAACGGAATGCCTCGCAGCAGGCGCGGAGGTTGTTGGGCGGTCATGCGGCACCCCCCTTGTGCACTTGATAGGCCGGGTGCCAACGCAGCCAGACCCGCTCAAGCCCGCGGGCGGCGAGATCGGCCAGTTTGCCCAGCACGGCGTACAAGAGAATCGCCAGCACCACCACATCGGTCTGCAGGAACTCCCGGGCATTCATTGCCAGATAACCGATACCGGAGCTGGCGGAGATGGTTTCCGCCACGATCAGCGTCAGCCACATGAAACCCAGGGCAAACCGCACGCCCACCAGGATCGAAGGCAAGGCCCCGGGCAGAATCACCTGGCGAAACAGACTGAAACCGGACAGGCCGTAACTGCGAGACATCTCCACCAGCGCCGGATCGACGTTACGAATCCCGTGGTAGGTATTGAGGTAGATCGGAAACAGCGTGCCCAGGGCCACCAGGAAAATCTTCGCCGACTCGTCGATACCAAACCACAGGATCACCAGCGGAATCAGCGCCAGGTGCGGCACGTTCCGGACCATCTGCACGGAACTGTCCAACAGGCGCTCGCCCCATTTCGACAGGCCGGTGATGAAACCCAGGGCCAGGCCAATGCCGCCGCCGATCAGGAAACCGACCGCAGCCCGCCAACTGCTGATGGCCAGGTGCGTCCAGATCTCGCCGCTACGCACCAGATGGACCCCAGCTTCGACCACCGCCACGGGTGCCGGCAGGATCCGCGTGGATAACCAACCCGCCGACACCGACAGTTGCCATACCGTCAGCAACAGCAGCGGTACCGCCCAAGGCGCAAGGTTGTGGATAATTTTCTTCATGGCCGCCTCAACTCTGGGACGCGGCTTTGGGAAGGATGTCGTTGGCGACCATTTCACCGAACGGGCTCACATAACCCTGGCTCTTCGGCAGTTCCGGGCGCTCCACGTCCAGATGCGGAAACAACAACTCGGCCACGCGGTAGGACTCTTCCAGGTGTGGATAACCAGAGAAGATGAAAGTGTCGATCCCCAGGTCGGCGTACTCCTTGACCCGCGCCGCCACAGTCGGACCATCGCCCACCAACGCCGTGCCGGCACCGCCACGGACCAGACCGACACCGGCCCAGAGGTTGGGGCTGACTTCCAGCTTGTCGCGTCGGCCACCGTGCAACGCGGCCATCCGTTGCTGGCCTACCGAATCGAAGCGCGCCAGAGAGGCCTGGGCACGGGCAATGGTCTCGTCGTCCAGATGGGAGATCAATCGGTTGGCCGCTTGCCAGGCTTCGGCGTTGGTCTCGCGCACAATTACATGCAGGCGGATGCCGAAGCGTACGGTGCGACCGAGCTTCGCCGCCTTGGCCCGTACCTGTTCGATTTTTTCCGCGACGGCTGCGGGCGGCTCGCCCCAGGTCAGCACCATTTCCACCTGCTCGGCGGCCAGATCCTGGGCGGCTTCCGACGAGCCGCCGAAATACAGCGGCGGACGCGGCTGCTGGATCGGCGGATAGAGCAGCTTGGCGCCCTTCACACTGATGTGTTCGCCGTCGTAATCCACGGTCTCGCCTTCCAGTACCCGGCGCCAGATGCGGGTGAATTCCACCGACGCCTGATAGCGCTCTTCGTGGTTCAGGAACAAGCCGTCGCCGGCCAATTCGTCCGGGTCACCGCCAGTCACCAGGTTGAACAACGCACGTCCGCCGGACAAGCGGTCCAGGGTCGCGGCCTGACGCGCCGCTACCGTCGGGGAAATGATCCCGGGGCGCAGGGCGACGAGGAATTTCAAGCGCTGGGTCACCGGAATCAGCGACGCGGCCACCAGCCAGGAATCCTCGCAGGAGCGCCCGGTGGGAATCAGCACGCCCCCGAAACCCAGTCGATCCGCCGCCTGGGCGATCTGTTGCAGGTAGCCGTGATCGACCGCGCGGGCGCCTTCGGCGGTGCCAAGGTAATGGCCGTCGCCGTGGGTTGGCAGGAACCAGAAAATATTGAGGCTCATGGAGTGGTCTCCTAAAGGAATCGAATTACTGCGCGTTCGCAACGGCCGCCGGCGGCGTCCAGATCACGTCCTTGATGCTCAAGGGCTTAGGGATCAATTTGAGCTGGTAGAAGCTGTCGGCGATCTTCTGCTGCGCCGCCACCACGTCCGGAGTGAGGAACAGTGCTCCGTAGCCCTGGCGCTTCACCGAGGTGAGCGTGATATCGGCAGGCAGGCCGAGCAGCGGCGATACCTGCTTGGTCACATCTTCAGGGTTGGCCTTGGACCACTCGCCCACCGCACGCACTTCTTCCACCAGGGTGGTGATGACCTGGGGATTTTTTTGCGCATAAGGTTTGGTGGCGAGGTAGAACTGATGGTTGTCAACGATGCCCTTGCCATCACGCAGGGTGCGCGCCTGCAACTGTTGTTCGGCGGCAGCCTGGTACGGATCCCAGATCACCCAGGCGTCGACACTGCCACGCTCGAACGCCGCGCGGGCGTCGGCCGGCGGCAGGAAAACAGTCTGGATATCGGAATATTTCAGGCCCGCATCCTCCAGCGCCCGCACCAACAGGTAGTGGACATTGGAGCCTTTGTTCAGCACGACTTTCTTGCCCTTGAGGTCTTGCACCGACTGGATGGGCGAACCCTTGGGCACCAGGATGGCCTCGCTGGCGGGTGCTGGCGGTTCGTAGGCGACGTAGAGCAGATCGGCGCCCGCCGCCTGGGCGAACACCGGCGGGGTTTCACCGGTCACGCCAAAGTCGATGGAGCCGACGTTCAAGCCTTCGAGCAACTGCGGGCCGCCGGGGAATTCGGTCCATTGCACATCCACGCCTTGGGCAGCGAGACGTTTTTCCAACGAGCCCTTGGCCTTGAGCAGCACCAGGGTGCCGTATTTCTGATAACCGATCCGCAAGGTCTCGGCTTGGGCTTGGGTAATGACGCCGAAGGACACAGCCGCAGCAAACAGAGCGACCAGCCCGCGACGCAAAATGACAGTGCGCATGGCGCCTCTCCTTTTTGCTGTGGGGGTTTGGCTGCACCTGCTTGGCCGTTAGCGGCTGAGTAAGGTGAGTTGAATCTGGGGTTACGGTTCAAATGCTCCAGCGAGCACTCAACAAACGTTCGTTCAACACGCTGGGGTCCAACGGCTTGGGCCGACGGGCCATGGCGCTGAAAAACTGTTCCAGCGCTTCGTTCAGGCGTTGTTGCAAGGCCGGGGTCAACTGCGCCTGGGCGCTGCCTTCGCCGTAGGCGATCTGGCTGTCTTCGGCAAAAATACCGTGGAGCATTTCCTGGGCCTTGAGCGCCGACAGCACCGGCTTGAGGGCGTAATCCACCGCAAGCATATGGGCGATGCTGCCGCCAGTGGCCATGGGCAGCACCACCTTATGGGCCAGGGCTCGCTCAGGCAGCAAGTCCAGCACGGTCTTCAGCGCTCCGGAAAAAGATGCTTTGTAGACCGGCGTAGCGATTAACAGGCCGTCGGCGTTTTCGATCTGCTGGAGCAGGTCAACCACCTTCGGGCTGTCGAAACGGGCATGGAGCAGGTCCTCGGCCGGAAAATCGCGCACCTGATAGCTCACCACTTCCACACCTTGCTGCTGCAGCCAGCGTTGCGAGCGCTCCAGCAGCACCCCGGAGCGGGAGCGTTGGCTGGGACTGCCACCGAGTGAGACGACCAACATGCCTACCATTCCTCAACTGTCACGTGCGATTCGCAGTGGGCGATCTCGCGGTATGGAGCCAACCATAACAGGGAGACATATATATCTTTAAATCATATTTATTCATTTAGTTATTCGTTATAGATATATTCAAATTGCCTTATCCAGGGCATGAAAAAAGGCCGTCGAAACGGCCAAAACCCTTGGTGCACAGTGATTCCCCTGTGGGAGCGAGCTTGCTCGCGATAGCGGTGTATCAGTCGACATCGTCGTTGGCAGATCCGACGTCATCGCGAGCAAGCTCGCTCCCACAGGTTCAGGTTTTGCGTCAGCGATTGGGCTGCGGGGTCAGGCGCAGGTAGGGCTTCACGGCGCGATAGCCTTTGGGGAAGCGCTGTTTGAGCTCCTCTTCGTCCTTGAGCGACGGCACGATCACCACTTCATCACCGTCCTGCCAGTTGGCCGGGGTGGCAACTTTGTAGTTATCGGTCAATTGCAAGGAATCGATCACCCGCAGGATTTCGTGGAAATTGCGCCCGGTGCTGGCCGGGTAAGTGATGGTCAGGCGAATCTTCTTGTTCGGGTCGATCACGAACAGTGACCGCACGGTCAAGGTATCGCTGGCATTGGGGTGGATCAGGTCGTACAGGTCAGACACTTTGCGGTCGGCGTCGGCCAGGATCGGGAAGTTGACGACAGTGTTCTGGGTTTCGTTGATGTCCTCGATCCATTTGTGATGCGAGTCCACCGGGTCAACCGAGAGGGCAATGGCCTTGACGCCGCGCTTGGCGAACTCATCCTTGAGTTTGGCGGTGAAGCCCAGTTCGGTGGTGCACACCGGCGTGAAATCCGCCGGATGGGAAAACAGCACACCCCAGCTGTCGCCGAGCCATTCGTGGAAACGGATCTTGCCGGCGCTGGAATCCTGTTCGAAGTCGGGGGCGATGTCGCCCAGTCTGAGACTCATGGTGCGGCTCCTGGATAAGGTCTTGTTGAGCTCAACTGTGCACCGGTTTCGACGGCTTTAAAAAGAATAAATATTGATTTATTTAGAGCTATTAGAAATATAAAAAACTGTTCACTGGTATCGCATCGCCGGCGGGACCAAGATCGTCAACGAGGTTCGAGAAGGCCTCGAGTTGCTGAAAAGAGGAGAGGTTTCGAGAAAGGCTACAGGGGTGGGCCTGACTCGAAAACGCAAAAGCCCCGCCCGGCGTGTTGCCGGGCGGGGCTTTTTTTACTTCGCTACGTCTTACATGAAGTTGTAAGTGTAGTTGAAGATCAGGCGGGTCTGATCCTGGCTGTCGCCTACACCGCTACTGCGGTAGGTACCCTGACGCAGGGTAGTGCCGAAGCCTTTCAACGCACCTTGCTGGATTACGTAATCCACACGCATGTCGCGTTCCCACTCGGAGTAATCGCTTCCGCTGGCGCTGGCGGATTTGACGTCGTCACCACGCAGGTAGGCAACCGAGGCTTTCAGGCCTGGAACGCCCAAGGAAGCGAAGTCGTAGGAGTATTGGCCGAAGGTGGTGTTTTCACCGGCACGGACAAACCCGTTGATCATGCTGTCGGTGAACAGGTAGAAGCTCGCGCCGCCGGCACCTTCGGGACGACCGTTGCCGTTAACCACGTTGCCCTGGTTCAGGTATACGAAGCCACCGTCATCACCGACTTGCTGGTGACCCAACAGGAAGGCGCTGCCGCCCAGGGTGTAAGTGAACATGGCGCTCCAGGTCTTGTTATCGACCTCGCCCGCATGCTTGGCATAACCGCCGTTGTTGCTGAACCGATAACCCGCGTCGCCGTTGCGACCATCGGAGCTGCTGTCGAAGTAGCGCAGGTCAGTCTTGAAGGATTGACCTTCGCTGATCGGGAAAACATGCACCGCGCCCAGGAAGTGTTGCTTGTAGTAATCCTGCAGGTTGGCGTAGTAGTACTGCAGCGTCAGGTCTTTGGTGACCTTCCAGTCAGCACCGCCAAAGCGGAACTGGTTGCTGTCCTGGGTACCGCCCGCCACTGCCAGCCCGGTGCTGTTGCTCGATGCACGGCCTGTAGCGTGTTCCAACTGACCGGCGTTGAACGTGACGTTGTCGATTTCCTTGGAGGTGATGGTGCCACCTTCAAAGGTCTGCGGCAGCAGACGACTATCGTTGGCGACCAGGATCGGCAGGTTAGGCGCCAGGGCACCGCCCAGGTGGGCCTCGGTCTTGGAGAAAAGCGCCTTTACGTTACCGGACAGACGGCTCCAATCATGTACCGCCGAACCATCAGTATCGGCTGGCATATAGGAGCCGTTGTTACGGCCCCGGCCGCCATCGAGACGAATACCAACCAGCGCCTGGGCGTCGATACCAAAGCCAACAACACCTTGAGTGAAGCCGGACTTGTAGTCGAACTTGAGGCCGGTGCCCGTTTCGCGCAGGTCCTCGCTACCCGTTTCATGGTTATCGTTATTGAAGTACAGGGTACGAGAACTGACAGACGCCTTGCTGTCTTCGATAAAACCGGCGGCGCCTGCCTGCTGCGCCAAAACCCCAACGGCCACAGCCAGGGCCAAGGTGGACTTGTTCATGCTTCGCTCCTCTCGTTTTCTAATTCTTGTGTGTCTTTGGTTCCGGATCGAACGCCCGGATTCCGCGGATGCGCGATTAGCGCCAGACCGTGACTGACAAGTCAATCGTAACCATTTATGACTACGACTATGGTCTAACCCTGCTACACCGGCCCGCAGGATAATGGATTCTTTATAATTCCAAAAAGAATTGTTTCAATAGTTTTCAGCTCATTTCGACATATGGTCGCCATCACAGCACCATCAAGCCGTGACATGACTTATCGGCGACGCAGGGAATTACTGAACGATGATTCGTCGGGAATTTACGAGGCCCGCGAATTCTTGGCGACGAGATATGTTTACGCGCCTCCTGCGCCTTCGATCCTGTCACGACAGCTCGCGCATGCCGCGATCTTGACGTGTTCCAGACTAGCTGCTCATTGTCTGAAATCAAGAAGATCGCGCCAGCGCAAGTTTTCCTAAGGCCGTTTACAAAGACTTTTCGAAGATTTTCGAATTGCGCTGGTAGTTGTAGAGCGAAGCCCGCGCCGCTGGCAGTCGCTCGACACTGCTGGGTTCAAAGCCACGTTCACGGAACCAGTGGGCGGTCCGCGTCGTCAGCACGAACAGCGTCTTGAGCCCCTTGGCTCGGGCCCGGGTTTCGATCCGCTCCAGCAATTCGTCACCGCGCCCCCCGTGGCGGTACTCTGGGTTCACCGCCAGGCAAGCCAACTCCCCGGCGTCCGAATCGGCGATCTGGTACAGCGCGGCGCAGGCGATGATCATGCCTTCGCGCTCGACCACGCTGAACTGTTCGATCTCACGCTCCAGCACTTCGCGGGAACGCCGAACCAGGATCCCTTGCTCCTCCAGCGGACTGATCAGGTCCAGCAAGCCGCCAACGTCCTCGATGGCCGCTTCGCGCACCACCTCGAATTGTTCCTGGGCCACCAGCGTACCGCTGCCATCGCGAGTGAACAGCTCGGCCAGCAATGCACCGTCTTCGACATAACTGACGATATGGCTGCGGGCTACGCCGCCACGACATGCCTGTGCCGCCGCATCCAACAGTTCGGCCTGATAGTCGCTGCCCAGCCGTTGCATGTGGGCCGGGACCTGTTGCGGGCGCAATTCACGCACCAACCGACCGTCTTCGCCGATCAACCCCTGCTCGGCACCGAACAGCAGCAGCTTGTCGGCTGCCAGGTCGATGGCCGCCCGGGTGGCGACGTCTTCGCAGGCGAGGTTGAAAATCTCCCCGGTAGGCGAATAGCCCAACGGCGACAGCAGCACGATGGAGCGTTCGTCCAGCAGGCGATTGATGCCCTTGCGATCGACTCGACGGACTTCGCCGGTGTGGTGGTAATCCACGCCTTCCAGCACACCGATCGGGCGCGCGGTGACCAGGTTGCCGCTGGCGACCCGCAGCCGCGAGCCCTGCATTGGCGAGGACGCCATGTCCATGGACAGGCGTGCTTCGATGGCGATGCGCAACTGGCCGACCGCATCGATCACACATTCCAGTGTGGCCGCATCGGTAATGCGCATGCCGCGGTGGTAATGGGGGGTGAGGCCTCGTGCAGCGAGGCGGGTTTCGATCTGCGGACGCGAACCATGGACCAACACCAGGCGCACGCCGAGACTGTGCAGCAGCACCAGGTCATGGACGATGTTGCCGAAGTTAGGGTGTTCCACCCCGTCGCCGGGCAGCATGACGATAAAGGTGCAATCGCGGTGGGCGTTGATGTAGGGCGAAGCGTGACGAAGCCAATTGACGTATTCGGGCATGAACCTGGGCCTGTAATAAATAACAGCCGAAAAAAGACGAAACGGAACGCACAGCGGGCTGGTGGTTATCGTCGGAACAGGCTTGGCGACACGCGCGCTCTCCTCAAGAATACGGGCCCGGATGTGGGCAATTTAGCCAGCCGTAGCCGGCGTCAGGCAGTAATGTCCGATCAACTGCCGCAACAATTGTACGGTAGGTTGCAAACGTGACATTTCAAGGTACTCGCCCGGTTGGTGGGCGCAGGCGATATCACCAGGACCGAGCACCAGGGTTTCGCAGCCAAGGCGCTGAAGATAAGGCGCTTCGGTGCCGAACGCCACTGCTTCGGCACGATGACCGGTGAGTCGCTCGGCCACCCGTACCAGCTCGCAGTCTTCGGCCTGCTCGAACGGTGGCACTTCGGGGAACAGCGGTGCGTAGTCGATCTTGACTTTATGGCGTTCGGCGATGGGGTCGAGTTTCTGCTGGATCGCCGCCCGCAACACTTGCGGGTCCATGCCGGGCAAGGGCCGCAGGTCGAACTCCATTGAGCACTGGCCGCAAATCCGGTTGGGGTTGTCGCCGCCGTGGATGCAGCCGAAGTTCAGGGTCGGCTGCGGCACCGTGAATTGCGGGTTACGGAATTCACGCTGCCATTGCAGGCGCAGGCCGCGCAGTTCGCCCATGGCGTCGTGCATGGCTTCCAGGGCACTGTGGCCCAGGCTCGGGTCGGAGGAATGACCGCTACGCCCGAGAATGTCGATGCGCTCCATCATCACGCCTTTGTGCAGGCGGATAGGCTTGAGGCCGGTTGGCTCACCGATTACCGCCGCGCGCCCCAATGGACGCCCGGCATCGGCCAGGGCCCGGGCGCCGGCCATGGAGCTTTCTTCATCGCAGGTGGCGAGGATCAGCAGTGGTTGCCTGAACGGTTGGTCCAGCAGCGGCTTGACCGCTTCGATCGCCAAGGCGAAAAAGCCTTTCATGTCGCAGCTACCCAAGCCAACCCAGCGGCCATCGACCTCGGTGAGTTTCAGCGGATCGGTCTGCCACAACGCGCCGTCGAACGGCACCGTATCGCTATGGCCGGCCAGCACCAGGCCACCGGGACCGCTGCCGAAACTGGCCAGCAGGTTGAATTTGCCAGGGCTGACCTGCTGGATATCGCAGGAGAACCCCAGGTCGCTGAGCCAGCCCGCCAGCAGCTCGATCACGGCACTGTTGGACTGGTCCAGCCCAGGCTGGGTACAGCTGATCGAAGGCGCGGCGATCAGGGCAGCGAACTGATCTTTCATGGACGGCAAAGGCATCGCTGGCTCCGGGCTTACAAGTTGATGTCCATCATAGAACCATCTGGAGCAAGGAATAAACCGCCACGGCGCGTAGGATGAGTGAGTCCTGTACACTGCACGGCCTTGGCAGCCACACCTTCCCCCGGCTGCGCACCCGATCCCTGGATTTTCCGGCCATGCAGAAAGAAACCGAAATCAAACTCCGCGTCAGCCGCGAGACCCTGGCAGCCCTGCGCGAGCACCCGCTGCTGAAAAAACGCAACAAGAGTGGCTGGGAACGCCATGAATTGATGAACCAGTACTTCGACACGCCTGAGCGTGACCTGGCCCGGGCCAAGGTTGCCCTGCGCCTGCGTCGCGACGGCGAAGAGGTGATCCAGACCCTCAAGACCCGTGGCCAGAGCATCGCCGGCCTGTCCGAGCGCAACGAATACGACTGGCACCTGCCCAAGGCCAAGCTCGATCTGAAGAAGCTCGACGGCGAGTGCTGGCCCGAGACCTTGGCCGAACTGGACAAGAAAACCCTCAAGGCCATCTTCACCACCGATTTCGTCCGCGAACGCGCCGAAATCGCCTGGGGTCGTGGCAAGAGCAAAGTGGTCATCGAAGCCGCGCTGGACCTGGGCCACGTGGTGGTCGGCAAGCAGAAGGAAGAAATCTGCGAGCTGGAGCTGGAACTGCGCGAAGGCGAGCCCGCCGCGCTGCTGGAACTGGCCGCTGAACTGGCCGCGACCCTGCCGTTGATGCCCTGCGACATCAGCAAGGCCGAGCGTGGCTATCGCCTGTATGACGCGGGCAGCTATGCCCTGAGCCTGCCGGCCCCGCAACTGACCACCGAAACGCCGCTGGACGACGCCTTCGCCGCGCTGAGCTGGCATTTGCTCGGCAGCAGCCAGCGCCTGGCCGAGCAATATCGTTTCAATGGCCACTGGCGCCTGTTGCAGGACTGGGTGGAAAACCTCGCCGAATTGCGCGCCCTGCTCAGCAGCCTCGGCCAGGCCGCACCGCGCCAATCGACGCATGATTTGCGCGTGGCACTCGACGCCCTGCTGGAAGACTGGCGCCCGCTGGTCCAGGCCGGCCTGGACGACGAAGACGTACGCAAGGCTGCGCCAGAACAGTTCCTCGAAGAACTGCAAGACCCGCGCTGGGGCCTGTTTTCCCTCAACACTTCACGCTGGCTGCTGGCTCGTAGCTGGGCCGCCGAGCGCAACACCCGCGGCAATCGCCAGGGCGCCGCGCAACTGGGCAGCTGGTTGCCACGCCTGCTGGGCGAAGAATCCTCGTCCCTGCAATTGCAACGCTATCAGCAGCAGCCGGAAGACCTCGCCGAGCAACTGCCGCGCATCGAACGCATCCAGGCCTGGCTCCACCACGCCCGTCATGTGCTGGAGATCCCGGAAATGGATCGCCTCTACGGTGAGCTGAATAAACTGGCGCAGTTGGCTAACGCACCGATCACCGACGAAGCGCTGGATGCGCGTAAACAACAGGCGATTGCGGTTTACCAGAATCGGGCCTGGAAGACTTTGCTGCGTCTGTAACCTCCAGCATCTGCTGCGCCTGTAATATTGCTATCGCGAGCAAGCTCGCTTCCACAGTGGATCTTCAGCGAACACACTATCTGTGTACGTCAGAGTCCCCCTGTGGGAGCGAGCTTGCTCGCGATGGGGCCGGCACAGACACCGAAAAAACAAGCTCAGCGCATCACCGGCAAACTCGTCGTCGATTTGATTTCCGAAAGCGCCACGATCGAGTTCACTTCCTGGATCCCAGGCACCATCGATAGCTTCTCGAAAAAAAACCGCTCATAGGCCTCAATGTCTGCCGTGACGATACGCAGCAGGAAATCCACCGACCCCATCAGCACGTAACACTCCAGCACTTCGGGAAAGCCGCGAATCGCTTCGGTGAATTCGGTGAAATTCGACCGGCCGTGGGCATTGAGTTTGATTTCGGCGAAGATTTGCGTATTGAGGCCGATTTTCTTGCGATCCAGCAACGTCACCTGGCCACGAATGATCCCCTCCTCCTTCATCCGCTGAATCCGTCGCCAGCATGGCGATTGGGACAAGCCTACCTGCTCGGCGATCTGCGCACTGGACAGCGAAGCATCTTCTTGCAGCAGTGCCAGTATCCTGCGGTCGTAGTTATCCAGCTCGCTATGCATTAATAAACCCCAGATACGCCATTACAAGAATCATACAATTCCCGTTTATCGCTAAATCACTCATCTTAGATAAGAAATACCGGGCAGCGCATGTAAATATTTCTCCCGCACCCAAGGAGACCGAACATGCCCCCATTCGAAGCCGTTGCCACGGCCCCTACTCGCGCCGACGTCTGGCACAGCGCAAATGCCCATTGCCGCGTGCAATACCATTTACTGGCCGAAGCCGAACCGGATCTGCTGTGCCGGGCACTGAACCTATTCGCCCTGCAGGGCCTGACACCGCAGTGGGCGCACGTCGAGCGCCACGACGACTTGCTGTCGTTGGAGGTCATCCTGGACGGGCTGAGCTGGCATCGTGCCCAGGTCCTCGCGGAAAAATTGCGTAACTTGATCAGCGTGTGTTCGGTGGACCTGCAAGACGCTGCTACTGCGCGGGTTGAGCCGATCCAGGCGGCAGGCTGAAGGCGCCCAGGCAAGAATTCGAAACGCATTGGTCGGGTAGTGGCCCAACGGTCCATAGGGTCGGGACTATTCTTTTGCAGACCGAGCCAGGACGCCGAAGCGTCTGTATCGCGGCTTTGCTGCAATTTGTCCAATAGGAACCCACATGTCCACCAAACACGCCACTCAGGACCGCTGGCTGGACCTCAACGATCTGCTGCGCCAACTGGTCGCCCAGGGCTTCATCAGTCAGGATTCAGCCGAAACCGCGCTCAATGCCCGCCGACGCCATAGCGCCAATTCCCAGTTGCATCCATTGGAGTTCATCGCCAACCAGCACCTGGACGATCTTAGTCGCCCCGGCAAACGCCTGGACCTGGAGAGCCTGACCCTGTGGCTGTCCCAGCAGGCCGGCCAGCCCTACATGCGCATCGACCCGCTGAAAATCAACGTGGCAGCCGTGACGCCCTTGATGTCCTATGCCTTTGCCCAGCGCCACAAAATCCTCGCGGTGGCGGTCGATCGCGACGCCGTCACCGTGGCCAGCGCCCAGCCCTACGTCAGCAGTTGGGAAGCGGACCTGACCCATGTGCTCAAGCTGCCCGTCCAGCGGGTGGTCGCCAACCCGGTGGATATCCAGCGCTTGAGCGTGGAGTTCTATCGCCTGGCCAAATCGGTCAGCGGCGCCAACACAGTCGACCAGCAGCCGAGCAACCTGAGCAATTTCGAACAGTTGCTCAACCTGGGCGCCAGCGACCAGGAGCCGGACGCCAACGACGCGCATATCGTCAATATCGTCGATTGGTTGTTCCAGTACGCCTTCCAGCAGCGGGCCAGCGATATCCACATCGAGCCGCGTCGCGAACAGGGCACCGTACGGTTTCGCATCGACGGGGTGCTGCATACCGTCTATCAGTTCCCGCCGCAGGTAACGATGGCCATTATCAGTCGACTCAAGAGCCTGGGCCGGATGAACGTCGCGGAAAAACGCAAACCCCAGGACGGCCGGGTCAAGACCAAGACCCCGGACGGTGGCGAAGTGGAGTTGCGCTTGTCGACCTTACCCACGGCGTTTGGCGAAAAAATGGTCATGCGGATCTTCGACCCTGAGGTGCTGCTCAAGGACTTCGACCAACTCGGCTTCTCCGCCGATGACCTACGCCGCTGGCAAGACATGACCCGCCAGCCCAACGGCATCATCCTGGTGACCGGGCCGACCGGTTCGGGCAAGACCACGACCCTCTACACCACCCTCAAGAAGCTGGCGACCCCGGAGGTGAACCTATGCACCATCGAAGATCCGATCGAGATGGTCGAGGCGTCCTTCAACCAGATGCAGGTCCAGCACAACATCGACCTGACCTTCGCCGCCGGCGTGCGCGCGCTGATGCGCCAAGACCCGGACATCATCATGATCGGTGAGATCCGTGACCTGGAAACCGCCGAAATGGCGATCCAGGCCGCCCTCACCGGGCACCTCGTGCTCTCGACCCTGCACACCAACGATGCGCCAAGCGCCATCAGCCGCCTGCTGGAGCTCGGCGTCCCCCACTACCTGATCAAGGCCACGGTGCTCGGGGTCATGGCCCAGCGCCTGGTGCGCACCCTGTGCCCGCATTGCAAGGCGCCCCTGACCCTGGACGAAGACGACTGGCAAACCCTCACCCGGCCCTGGCAGGCTCCATTGCCAAGCAACGCCCAGCAGGCCGTCGGCTGCCTGGAGTGCCGCGACACCGGTTATCGCGGGCGCGCCGGGGTCTACGAAATCATGCAACTGACCGACAGCGTCAAGGCCTTGATCCACCCCGATACCGACCTGCTGGCGGTGCGCCGCCAGGCGTTCAAGGAGGGTATGCGCAGCCTGCGGCTCTCGGGGGCACAAAAGGTGGCGGCAGGCTTGACCACTGTCGAGGAGGTCCTGCGCGTGACGCCACAGAGCGAACAGAAGTAGCGGCAGCTCTATCCTCGCTGTGGGAGCAGGGCTTGCCCGCGATGAAGACGACGCAGTCTGCCGGGGAAGCGAGGCGCCTGCATCGCGAGCAAGCTTTGCTCCCACATAGGTTTGTTCCTACATAGGGAAGATAGTGGCCGCTTGCCCTACACTCAGGGCTCGCAAGTCATTTCAATCCGAACAGGGAACAGTCATGCAGATCGGTAGCGTTCTTCTACTTTTTGTCGGCCTCGTAATCGCCATTCTATTCATGGGTTTCAAGGTTGTGCCCCAGGGCCACCAGTGGACTGTCGAGCGGTTCGGCCGGTACACCAATACGCTCAAGCCTGGCCTGAACATCATCATCCCGGTGATGGATCGCATCGGTCGCAAGATCAACGTCATGGAAAGCGTGCTGGACATCCCGCCCCAGGAAGTCATCACCGCCGACAACGCCACGGTGCAGATCGACGCGGTGTGCTTCTTCCAGGTGGTCAATACGGCCCAGGCTGCCTACGAGGTCAATAACCTCGAACACGCCATCCGCAATCTGCTGCAAACCAATATCCGCACCGTGCTGGGGTCCATGGAGCTGGACGCGATGCTGAGCCAGCGCGACGGCATCAATGAAAAACTGCTGCGCACCGTCGATGAAGCCACGGCGCCGTGGGGTATCAAGATCACCCGGATCGAGATCAAGGACATCAGCCCACCGGCCGATCTGATGGCCGCCATGTCGGGGCAGATGAAAGCCGAACGAATCAAGCGCGCCCAGATCCTGGAGGCCGAAGGCCTGCGAGCGTCGGCGATTCTCACCGCCGAAGGCAAGAAACAGGCGCAAATCCTTGAAGCAGAGGGCAGCCGCCAAGCCGCATTCCTGGAGTCCGAGGCCCGTGAACGCCAGGCCGAAGCCGAGGCCCTGGCCACCAAGGTGGTGTCCCAGGCGATTGCCGACGGAAATGTCCAGGCCGTGAACTACTTCGTCGCGCAAAAATACATCGATGCGCTGGGCCGCCTGGCCTCGGCCAATAACAGCAAGGTGATCCTGATGCCGCTGGAAGCCAGCCAGGTCATCGGTGCCGTCGGCGGCATCGGTGAGATCGTCAAGGCCACCTTTGACAGCAAGAAAGCCTGAGGTGCGCGTATGTGGGTGTTCCTGCAACAAATGTCGTACTGGGACTGGCTGGCGCTGGGCGTCATCCTGCTGATCCTTGAGGTGTTCGGCGCCGGCGGCTACTTGCTGTGGATCGGCATGGCCGCCGCAGCTGTCGGCCTGCTGACCTTCATCCTGCCGCAGATGTCGTGGGAGCTGCAGTTCCTGTTGTTCGGCCTGTTCGCCATCGCGACAGCACTGTACTGGTGGCGACGCCAGCGCAGCGCCATTCGCGAAAGCGATCAACCGTACCTCAACCGGCGAGGACAGGAGCTGATCGGCAAGGTATTCCCGGTTCATGAAGCGATTGTCGATGGACGCGGCAAGATCAAGGTGGCTGACAGTGTCTGGCTGGCCAAGGGTCCCGAGTCGTCCGTGGGTACGCGGGTCAGGGTGGTCGCGCAGGAAGGCGCGGTGCTGCAGGTGGAGCGGGCTGACTGAGAAGTCACGGAACTGAATCGAGGCGCAGGTAATCCAAAGTCATAGTTAACCCAGTGGAGTCACCTATCATGCGTCTCAAACTTGCTGTCGCTACCCTAGCCTTGCTGTCTCTTCCTGTTGGCTCGGCAATGGCCGACACGTTTTGGCGTAACGTCATCTCATCCGGTGCGACCACCGGTTCCACCTACCTGACCTTCAAGGATCACAAACTGATCGTCGCCGCCCAGGATGATGCCGGCAGCTTTGTCGCCAGTGACGGCGGTATCCGTGGTCCATACCTGGAAGCAGCGATGCAGAAAGTCCGTGCCGACAACCCTGGCCTGCAAGCCACCGACATGGAACTGGCCAACGCGATCCTGGCGAAAAACGCCGTCGCCCAGGACTGATCCCCAGGCCCATGAAAAATGCCGCTCGATTGAGCGGCATTTTTTTGCCTGGCGAATATCCAGAGGCTGCCCCAACCCCCTGTGGGAGTGAGCTTGCTCGCGATAACAGTGTGTCAGTCAACATCAATACTGCTGATCCACCGCTATCGCGAGCAAGCTCGCTCCCACAGGGTACAGTCGGCCTTACTCGCCGATAGCAGTCTTGTAGCCTGCTGCGTCAAGCAGCTTGTCCAGCTCGGCCTTGTCGCTTGGCTTGAGCTTGAAGATCCAGGCGCCATACGGATCAGAGTTCAACAGCTCCGGCGAACCGCTCAGTTCTTCGTTGATCGCGATCACTTCACCGGCAATCGGGGCGTAGATATCGGAAGCGGCTTTGACCGACTCCACCACGCCGGCCTGGTCGCCTGCGGCAAAAACCTTACCGACCTCAGTCAGCTCGACAAACACCACATCGCCCAAAGCTTCCTGTGCGTGATCGCTGATGCCCACGGTGACGGTACCGTCAGCTTCCAGGCGCGCCCACTCGTGGCTTTCGGCAAAATGCAAATCGGTAGGGATAAAACTCATGCTCTGTGTCCTCAAGAGAAAGTGTCAGCGGCCAGCGGCCCGCCGCAAAAAGTTAGATCAGGGTTTTACCATGGCGGACGAAGGTCGGCTTGACCACCCGCACCGGGTACCACTTGCCACGAATCTCCACCTCCGCACGGTCGGCGGTCGCCATCGGAACACGTGCCAAGGCAATCGACTTGCTAAGCGTAGGAGAAAAACTACCACTGGTGATCTCTCCTTCGCCAACATCAGCGATGCGAACCACCTGATGGGCGCGTAAAACACCCCGCTCCTCCAGCACCAGGCCGACCAGTTTGTGCTGCACACCGCCAGCGAGCTCGGCTTCCAGGGCACTGCGACCGATGAACTGACGACTGGCTGGCTCCCAGGCTATGCTCCAGGCCATGTTCGAGGCCAGCGGGGAAACACCCTGGTGGATGTCCTGGCCATAGAGGTTCATGCCAGCCTCCAGGCGCAAGGTATCGCGGGCCCCGAGACCGATGGGAGAAATGCCGGCCCCCACCAGATCATTGAAGAAACTCGGGGCTTCGTGGGCGGGCAAGACAATTTCCAGCCCGTCCTCACCGGTGTAGCCGGTTCGGGCAATGAACCAGTCACCGTCGGCGCGACCTTCGAAGGGTTTGAGTTGCTGGATCAACTGGCCACGCGATTGCGTGACCAGCTCGGCGATCTTGTGCCGGGCCTGGGGGCCCTGGATCGCCAGCATCGCCAGTTCGGGACGCTCATGCAGTTGCACGTCGTACTCACCCAACTGCGCCTGCATCCAGGCCAGGTCCTGATCGCGGGTCGAAGCGTTGAAGACCAGACGATAACCGTCCTCGACCCGATAGATGATCATGTCGTCGACGATGCCGCCGCGCTCGTTGAGCATGGTGCTGTACAAGGCACGTCCTGTGTCCTGCAAGCGATCGACATCATTGGCCAGCAAGCGCTGCAACCAGGCCTTGGCCTGAGGGCCGGCCACGTCGATCACGGTCATGTGGGATACATCGAACACACCGCAGTCGCGACGCACCTGATGGTGTTCTTCGACCTGCGAACCGTAATGCAAAGGCATATCCCAACCGCCAAAATCGACCATCTTCGCGCCTAGGGCGAGATGAAGGTCATACAGAGGCGTACGCTGTCCCATGGGTTTCTCCTTCCGGGCTTGGCGAAGGTGCGGACGGGCACTGCACGGCGTAGACACCTTGAAGAAAAGGCGTTCTCAACCACTCTCAGTTACCCGGTCCGACAGACGGACCGCACCGAATGCCGCGCATTGTAGCCGCATGACGTAGGACTGACACCTAGCTGTTTCGATGGGCCGAACGCCGTATCAATCCGATGACCGGTAACAGCCCCACCAGCACAAGGGTCAGCGCCGGCAATGCAGCCCGCGCCCACTCCCCTTCGCTGGTCATTTCGAAAATCCGTACCGCCAGCGTGTCCCAGCCGAATGGGCGCATCAACAGGGTCGCGGGCATTTCCTTGAGCACATCGACGAACACCAGCAACGCTGCGCTCAAGGTCCCGGGCAACAGCAACGGCAGATACACTTTGAAAAACAGTCGCGGCCCACTGACCCCAAGGCTACGAGCAGCTTCCGGCAACGACGGGCGAATTCGCGCCAGGCTGCTCTCCAGCGGACCGTAGGCCACGGCCAGGAATCGCACCAGATACGCCAGCAACAACGCCGCCAGACTGCCCAGCAATAACGGCTTGCCCGCGCCACCGAGCAAGGTCGACAACGGGATGACCAGCTCTCGATCCAGATAGCTGAAAGCAAGCATGATCGACACCGCCAACACCGAACCAGGCAAGGCATACCCCAGGTTCGCCAGACCAACGCCAGCGCGAATGGGACGGGTCGGCGCCAGACGCCGGGCGAAAGCCAACAGCAAGGCGACGCAAACAGTAACCAGCGCCGCCAACCCGCCCAGATAGAGGGTATGGATGATCAGCCCGGCATAACGCTCGTCCAGATCGAACCGCCCACGTTGCCAGAACCACACCACCAGTTGCAGCATCGGAATAACGAAAGCACAGGCAAACACCAGGGCGCACCAGCCGCTGGCCGCCACAGCCTTGAGACCTCGCAAGTGATAAAGCGCCTTGACTCGGGGGCGCTCGTTGCTGGCCCGCTGGGCGCCTCGGGCGCGGCGTTCGCCGTAAAGCACCAGCATCACCGCCAGCAGCAACAGGCTGGCCAGTTGCGCAGCACTGGAGAGGCTGAAGAAGCCGTACCAGGTCTTGTAGATGGCGGTGGTGAAAGTGTCGAAGTTGAACACTGACACCGCGCCGAAATCCGCCAGGGTTTCCATCAGCGCCAGCGCCACGCCCGCACCGATCGCTGGCTGGGCCATCGGCAGCGCCACTCGCCAGAATGCCTGCCATGGCGTCTGCCCAAGCACCCGAGCCGCTTCCATCAACCCCTTGCCCTGGGCCAGGAATGCACTTCGCGCCAGTAGATAGACATAAGGGTAAAACACCAGGACCAGCACCAGGATCACCCCGCCGGTGGAACGAACCCGGGGCAGACGCAAGCCGCTGCCGAACCATTCACGCAACAGCGTTTGCACCGGGCCGGCGAAATCCAGCAGGCCGACGAAGACAAACGCCAGCACATACGCGGGAATCGCAAATGGCAGCATCAATGCCCAGTCCAGCCAACGTCGACCAGGAAACTCACACAAGCTGATGAGCCAGGCGAGGCTGACACCCAGTAACGTCACACCGACACCCACCCCCAGGATCAGCGTGAGGGTATTACCCAACAAACGCGGCATCTGCGTATCCCACAGGTGGGACCAGATCTGCTGGTCGACGCTCTGCCAGGACAACAGCAACACACTCAGGGGCAACAGGACCAGCGCGGCGACGGCGAAGACCAGAGGGTACCAGCGGCGTTGGACGGGGTGGGTCAAAGGGAACTCTCGTTTAAATGATGATGCCCGCGCGTTGGCGCGGGCACATATCTTATGACGCGTGGTGCTGTTCGTGCCTGGGTAAAGAAGAGGTTTAAGCCTAAATGACCGACCGACCACAAGCCCCGTGGCGAGGGGATTTATCCCCTCGCCACAGAGGCTTTGTCCGATTTCTAGTTCCAGCCAGCGCGATCCATCAAGCGAATGGCTTCAGCCTGGCGCTTACCCGCCACTTCCACCGGCAAGGTGTCGGCCTTGAACTTGCCCCAAGCCGCAACTTCCTTGGAGGGCTCCACCTTCGGGTTGGCCGGGAATTCCTGGTTCACGTCGGCGAAGATGCTTTGCGCCTCAGGCGTGGTCATCCACTCCACCAGTTGTTTCGCAGCTTCCGGATGCGGGGCATGTTTGGTCAGGCCGATGCCCGAGAGGTTGATATGCACGCCACGGTCGGCCTGGTTCGGCCAGAACAGCTTGACCTTCAGATCCGGCTTCTGTTGGTGCAGGCGACCGTAGTAGTAGGTATTGACGATGCCGACATCGCACTGGCCGGCGTTGATCGCCTCGAGCAACGCGGTGTCGTCGGAGAACACGTCAGTGGAGAGGTTCCTGACCCAGCCCTTGACGATTTCCTCGGTTTTTTCCGCGCCGTGGGTTTCGATCAGCGTGGCGGTCAGGGACTGGTTGTAGACCTTCTTCGACGTGCGCAGGCACAGACGGCCTTCCCATTCGTTGCCGGCCAGGGCTTCGTAGGTGGTCAGTTCGCCGGGTTTGACCCGATCGGTGGAGTAGGCAATGGTCCGCGCCCGCAGGCTCAAGCCGGTCCAGGCATGGGAAGCGGCGCGGTATTGGGATGGGATGTTGGCGTCGATCACCGGGGAGGTGAATGGCTGGAGAATGCCCATTTGCTCGGCCTGCCAGAGGTTGCCGGCATCGACGGTGAGCAGCAGGTCGGCGGTGGCGTTCTCGCCTTCGGCCTTGATCCGCTGCATCAGCGGCGCTTCCTTGTCGGTGATGAACTTCACCGATACGCCGGTTTTCTTGGTGTAGGCATCGAAGACCGGCTTGATCAGCTCATCGATACGCGAGGAGTAGACCACCACCTCATCGGCGGCCTGGGCGGCGGTGGTGCCGATCAGGGTCAAGGCGAGGGCGGACAGCAAGCGCTTGGGTGCCAGCATAGGAGCGGTCTCTCGATGTATGAACGAGCGCAAATGATAAGGACTCACATTTGGCATCTCAATCGAACAGTTGCCAGACACATTTCCAAATGTTGCAGCTCTGAGATGTGCTGTTTTTTGCGTCCGCAATCGCGGGCAAGCCTTGCTCCCACAAAAGCTCGTCCTACATTGCACACCTGTGGGGGCAAGGCTTGCCCGCGATGAGGCCTTTGGCCCCGACAAAAATCTAGGCCTTGGCCAAATCCGGTAAATCCCCAATCAACCCCAGCGCCTCGCGCACGAACAGCGCCTTGGCCTCGGGCATGCGGTCTACCAGCTTCAGCCCGGTATTACGCAACCAGCGCACCGGCAGTGGGTCGGCCTGGAACAACCGCTCGAAACCTTCCATCGCCGCCATCAACGCCAGGTTATGGGGCATGCGTCGGCGCTCGTAGCGGCTGAGCACTTTCACGTCTGCCAGTCGCTCGCCGCGCCCGGCCGCTTGCAACAACACTTCGGCCAGCACAGCGGCGTCGAGGAAGCCCAGGTTCACCCCTTGTCCAGCCAGCGGGTGAATGGTGTGGGCCGCATCGCCGATCAACGCCAGCCCCTCGGCCACATAGCGCTTGGCGTGACGCTGACGCAGCGGTACGCACAGGCGTGGGTCGGTACTCAGCACCGTGCCGAGCTGACCTTCGAAGGCCCGTTCCAGCTCGCTGCAGAACTCAGTGTCATCGAGCGCCATCAAGCGCTGCGCCTCGCCGGGGGTAGTGGACCAGACGATCGAGCACCAATCGTGCTGACCGTCGCGCTCCAGTGGCAGGAACGCCAGCGGGCCGTTGTCGGTAAAACGTTGCCAGGCCGTCGTGCGATGGGGCTTGGCGCTGCGCACACTGGTGACGATGGCATGGTGCAGGTAATCCCATTCTCGCGTTGCCACGCCTGTCAGGCGGCGTACAGCCGAATTCGCGCCATCGGCGGCGATGACCAGCGGTGCCCGCAAGGTGCGCCCGTCCGCCAGGGTCAGCAGCCAGTCATCGCCAGAGCGGCGCATCTGCTCCAGGCGTGCATTGGCCAGCAAGCCCAGGTCGCAGTCATGCAGCCGGTCCAACAGGGCATCCTGCACGACACGGTTTTCAACGATATGCCCGAGCACCTCGGCATGCAGGCTGGCGGCCGAGAAATGAATCTGCCCGGTACCGCTGCCATCCCAGACGTGCATGTCGGTATAGGGGCTGGCGCGCCGGGCGAGGATGCCGTCCCAGACACCCAGGCGATCGAGGATCCGCTGGCTGGCCGTCGACAAGGCACTGACCCGCGGCTCGAACGCAGCCTGGGGATCGAAGGGTTTGACGCTCATCGGGCTGCCGTCGAGCAACAGCACTTGCAGGCCACTGCCCTGCAACGCCAGCGCCAGGGCGCTGCCGACCATTCCGGCGCCGACAATCAGCAGATCTGCACGCAATTCCATGCTTTAAGCCTGTTGTACTGGCGACCTGAGCCGCCCATGAGAAAAATGATCAAACCATGCCTCACGCATCGGGCCGTATTCCCAGTCCCATGGCTTGGCGGGCGAACCAGCGCTTGGCCGGCGGCAGCAGGTCCAGGCCCAGCAGGCCGAGATTGCGCCCCAGGGACACCAGCGGCAGGTTGCTGCTGAACAGGCGCGTGACCTGGTCGGAAAACCCCACGGTCAGGGTCTGATCCATTCGCTGGCGCTCGCGATAAGCTTGCAGCACGGCAAAATCGCCCGGCTCGCTGTCGCTGGCGAGCAAGGCGTCGGCCAGGGCCTGGGCGTCGCGCAGAGACAGGTTGAACCCCTGCCCGGCAATCGGATGCAGGCTGTGGGCGGCATTGCCCAGGATCGCCAGGTTTGAACGGACCTGTTCCTCGGCCTCCACCAGCGCCAGCGGATACAGATGCCGCGCCCCCACCTGCTTCAGCGTGCCCAGGCGATACCCGAACACACTCTGCAATTCGTTGAGGAAGCTGCGCTCGTCGAGGGCAGCCAGCCGTTGCGCGTCCATGCCCTGGCGAGTCCAGACCAACGCGCAGCGATTTTCCGGCAGGGGCAACAAGGCCATCGGGCCATCGTCGGTGAAGCGTTCGAAGGCCATGCCGTTATGGGCTTCGCTGGGGGTGATGTTGGCAATCAACGCGCTCTGGTCATAAGGCCGATTGCGCACGCCGATACCCAACTGCTCTCGCAGGTTGGAGCGGCCACCGTCTGCCAGCACGGCAAGGTCGCATTCCAGGGTGGTTTCGTCGTTGAGGGTCAAGCGATAGCCGCCGACCAGCGGCTCCATCCGGGTGACCTGCGCCGGGCAGCGCCAACTGACCACGTCTTTGTCCAAGCCTTGCCACAGGCACTGGCCGAGCCAGGCATTTTCCACCACGTAGCCCAGGGCAGGCACGCCTTCTTCCATGGCCGACAAGCGCGCCGTGGAGAATCTCCCGCGATCGGACACGTGGATCTGCTTGATCGGCTCGGCGCGACGGGAAATTTCCTGCCAGACACCCAAGCGTTGATAGATCTGTCGAGCCCCGTACGACAGCGCCGAGGAACGGGCATCGTAGCTGGGTTGCCAGGTATCACCGGGGGCGAAGGGTTCGATCAGCATGATCTTCCAGCCCCGGGCCTTGGCGCCGGCTTGCAGGGCCAACGCCAGGCTGGCACCCACCAGCCCGCCGCCGACGATCGCCAGGTTGACCCGGCTCATGCCGCTTGCGTCCGCGCAGCGGCCATCAGGGCCTCGATATCGGCGACCGTTTTCGGCACGCCATGGCTCAGGATTTCACAACCGGTTTTGGTCACTACCACGTCATCCTCGATGCGCACGCCAATGCCGCGCCATTTTTTCGCTACGCTGCGGTTGTTCGGGCTGATGTAGATGCCCGGCTCTACGGTGAGAGTCATGCCGACCTCCAGTACCCGCCACTCGCCGCCAACCCGGTATTCGCCCACGTCATGCACGTCCATGCCCAGCCAGTGACCGGCACGGTGCATGTAGAAGGCCCGGTAGGCTTCGCTGGCGATCAATTCGTCCACTTCGCCTTCCAACAGCCCAAGTCGCACCAGCCCCTCGGTAATGACCCGGACTGTCGCTTCATGGGCCTGGTTCCAATGCTTGTCCGGCGCAATCTCGGCAAATGCGGCTTCCTGGGCCGCCAGCACCACTTCGTAGATTGCCTTCTGCTCGGGCGAATACTTGCCGTTGACCGGCCAGGTACGGGTGATGTCACTGGCATAGCAATCGATTTCACAACCGGCGTCGATCAACACCAGGTCGCCGTCCTTGAGCAGTGCGTCGTTCTGCTGGTAATGCAGGATGCAACTGTTGCGCCCCGCCGCGACGATCGAGCCATAGGCCGGCATCTTCGCCCCGCCCTTGCGAAACTCATAATCGAGCTCGGCCTCCAGGCTGTATTCATACAACCCCGGCCGCGCCGCCTGCATCGCCCGGATGTGCGCCTGGGCGGAAATCCGTGCCGCCTCGCGCATCACTTTCACTTCTGCCGCCGATTTATACAGGCGCATGTCATGCAGCAGATGATCCAGGGCAACGAATTCGTTCGGCGGCTGGGCGCCGAGGTGGGCCTTGGAGCGAATCACGTTGATCCACTCCATCAAGTGCCGGTCGAACTCGGGATTGCTGCCCATGGCCGAATACACCCGGTCACGGCCTTCGATCAGGCCCGGCAGGATGTCGTCGATGTCGGTGATGGGAAACGCATCATCGGCGCCGTAGTCACGGATCGCCCCTTCCTGGCCGGCCCGCAGGCCGTCCCACAACTCACGTTCGGCGTTGCGCTCGCGGCAGAACAGGATGTATTCGCCGTGGGCCCGGCCAGGCATCAGCACCAGCACCGCTTGCGGCTCGGGGAAGCCGCTGAGGTATTGGAAGTCGCTGTCCTGGCGGTAGACGTGCTCGACGTCGCGGTTGCGGATCGCAACGGCGGCGGCGGGCAGGATTGCGATGCTGTTGGGTTCCATCTGCGCCATCAAGGCCTTGCGGCGACGGCTGTATTCCGATTTCGGGATATGAATCATGGGCAGACGGGGTTCCCTCTAGAATCAATGCAAGGACGGTTTGGTCGCCGCTGCATCGGTTTTCTTGGTCTCGGTGAACAATAGCAATGGTGCGACCCGCAGGTACTCCATCACTTCCATGTAGTCGCTTTCACCATCATCGGACTCTTCCAGGGCATCCTGGACCTGAGAGATCGCGGCCAAGTCTTGCAACACTTCCTTGGCCTCATCGCTCAATGCGTATTCGCGGCGGGTCAGGCCGAAGCCGGCCAGGAAGCCCTGGCACCACTGGCCCAATGCCGCGGCGCGGTCGGCCAACGGTGCGTCGTCGGTGGGCAGCAGCAGGACGACAGTCATGTCGTCACTGGTCAACTCGCCCTTGACCATTTCCTGCAGGCCGATAAGCGCGTTGCGGACGTTGTCCGCTGGCTCGCCTTCCAGCAGCTCGGCGGCATCGGCCAACCAGCCGTCGGCATCGAAGCCGGCGCCGGCGCAGCTACGGCCGAGCAGCAGGCCGTGCAGTTCGGCAGGCGAGACGGGATGACCACTGGTGCTCAGCAGGGTGGCGAAGGCTTGGTACGGAGAATTCTGAATGGGCATGGGCAGCTAGGCGCCAGACGGCGCTATGTCTAGAATGGAGGCCTTGTATCCTACATCGACAGACTCGCCAAGACCATTAAAGGCTGTGCGACCCCTATCCCCCATCAGACACAATCTTCAGTGGACACAATGGAAGACACCGACCTGCAAGCGCTGATGGCCAGACTCGAATTGCTAATTGACCGGGTCGAGCAACTTAAGAGCCAAAACGGACTCCTATTAGCTCAGGAAAAAACCTGGCGCGAGGAACGCGCGCACCTCATTGAAAAAAACGAAATCGCCCGGCGTAAGGTCGAATCGATGATTTCGCGCCTCAAGGCCCTGGAGCAAGACTCATGAGTTCAAGCAATAGCGTTACCGTGCAGATCCTCGATAAAGAATATTCGATCATCTGCCCCCAGGAAGAGCGTAGCAACCTGGTGAGCGCCGCCCGCTACCTGGACGGCAAGATGCGCGAAATCCGCAGCAGCGGCAAAGTCATCGGTGCCGACCGCATTGCCGTGATGGCAGCCTTGAACATTACCCACGACCTGCTGCATCGCCAGGATACGCCGGACCTGCAGGTCAGCGGCTCGACCCGCGAACAGGTGCGTGACCTGCTCGATCGAGTGGATCTGGTACTGGCCACCGATCCGGACGTCAGCAAGGGCTGATTCGCGAGGCTGCCTGGGGTATACTCGCCTCACTCCCTGGGGTGCTTGCCAGTTGGTGATGTCCCTGAGCCGATACGCACAACCACGGGGGTTGCACGTTGGGGCCGGTGTGCATGTCCGCTTGACGGAAAGCCTTAACGCCCCCTGCAACTTCCACCTTGAACTTTCGGGTTCAAGGGCTAAGCCGACAGCGGTTCATCCGGGGAGCCTGATTTCAAACAATGCCAGTCCAGGTGGACTGGCATTGTTGTTTGCGCCGCCGGCATTTCTGAGCACCCTGTTTTGCGGTTACGCTGTGCTGCCCTCGCCACTGCGTGAAGCCTCGATATGACTGAACCTGCGCCGCTGCCCCGCCCGCAACTTCGACGCCTGCTGCGCCAGGCCCGCCGTGCCCTGACACCCGCCCAGCAGCGGCAAGCCGCCCAAGGGCTCTACAAGCAATTGGCCCAGCACCCGCTGTTTCGCCGCGCCCGACACATCGCCCTTTACCTGCCCAACGATGGCGAAATCGACCCACGCCTGCTGCTGCGCGCCGCCCAGCGCCGAGGCAAGGCCACTTATCTGCCGGTGCTCAGCCCATGGCCGCAGACCAAGATGGTTTTCCAACGCATCCACCCTGGCGAAAAAATGCAGCCCAACCGTTTCCGCATCCCTGAACCGCGCAAGAATATCGCCCGGCAGCGCAAGGTCTGGACATTGGATCTGGTGTTGATGCCACTGGTGGGGTTCGACGATGCGGGAGGCCGGCTGGGCATGGGTGGCGGCTTCTATGACCGCAGCCTGGCGTATCTGGCGCGACGCAAGCAGTGGCGCAAGCCGACGCTGCTGGGGCTGGCCCATGAATGTCAGAAGGTCGAACGTTTGGCGCAGGCAAGCTGGGACGTACCGCTGCAGGGAACGGTCAGCGACAGGCATTGGTACCTGGTGCAGTAGACGCCGCGAGAATCAGCGGCGCCCGGAAGACAGTTTCAGCGTTTGATCGATGGCGCAGGTTGAGTGATTTCCACCGGCGCGTCGGTCTTGTTGGACCATAAACTCTGGGCGTAACCCGTGGTGACGACCCCCAGGCCGAACAGAATGACTAAGATCCACAACAAATCCGGTTTGCGTTTCATCGATTGCCCCCCTCAAGGCAGATCACACACGATGACAGCAGCGGTTTTCTTATTGGCCGTGCAGCAGCGTCAAGCTTGGAAGGCCGGCATTTTGCGGCAACCTGCTCCGACACGCAAACTCTGGCGTCAACCGACTGTCGGTTTGTCATAAAATCGCTGAACTTTTTTTCTCAACACCGCCCAGGAGTAGAAATCATGGCCTATTGGCTGATGAAGTCCGAGCCCGACGAATTATCCATCCAGGGCCTGGAAAAGCTCGGCCAGACGCGCTGGGACGGGGTTCGCAACTATCAGGCGCGCAATTTCCTGCGGACCATGGTGGTGGGTGACGCGTTCTTTTTCTACCACTCCAGTTGCCCGGAGCCAGGCATTGCCGGGATCGGGCGGATCGTGCGGGCAGCCTACCCCGATCCGACAGCACTGGAACCTGACAGCCATTATTTCGACCCCAAGGCCAGCCCGGACAAAAACCCCTGGACTGCAATCGACGTGGCCCATGTCGAGACCTTCCCCCGCGTGCTGAAGCTCGACTACCTCAAACAGCAGACCGCGCTGGCCGAGATGCCGCTGGTGCAGAAAGGCTCCCGACTGTCGGTGATGCCCGTGACAGCCGAGCAGTGGGCGGCGGTGATTGCCCTGCGCTGATCACCCATGAGTTGATGGACATCAAGCTGGACCGGTCGCTGATCCAGCAGACTGTAACGCTACAGCCCGCAGGACGCCGTACATGTCGACGAACCATCGTACCTCTCGCTTTTTTGCCCTCGCCTTGCTGGCTGTGTTGCTGGCCGCCGGTGGGTTCGGCTACTGGAAGTCGCGCCATGATCGCTTGCCAGAAGGCCTGAGCATGGGCAACGGGCGCCTGGAGGCCACCGAAGTCCAGATCGCCAGCAAGACCCCCGGACGCCTGGCCGAGGTTCATGTCGATGAAGGCGACAACGTCCTCAAGGGCCAATTGCTCGCGCGCATGGACACCCGCACCCTGGAGGCCCAGCGCAACCAGGCTGAAGCCGAGGTCGTGCGGGCCCGGGAAAACCTCGCCGCCGCCGAGGCCAATGTGCAACTGCGCCAGAGCGAACAATTGCTCGCTCACCAGGAGCTCAAACGGAGCCAGGAACTGTTCAAGCGCGGCTACGCCAGCGCCCAGGTCATTGACCAGCAGCAAGCCCGCGTCGATACCGCCAACGCTGCGGTTAACGCTGCCCGGGCCCAGGTATCGGCGGCAACGGCCGCCATCGGCGCGACCCAGGCCCAAGTGGCCCAACTGACCAGCGAAATCGACGACAGCAGTTTGCGCGCACCCATCGACGGCGTGATCCAGTTGCGCCTGGCCGAGCCGGGCGAAGTGTTGGGCGCCGGCGGCCGGGTGCTGCTGATGATCGATCCGAACGACCAATACATGAACCTGTATCTGCCGGCATCCGTGGCCGGGAAACTGGCGGTGGGCGATGAAGCACGACTGCTGCTCGACGCCCTGCCCGAGCGACCGCTGCCGGCCAAGGTCAGCTTCGTCGCGGCCAAATCCCAATTCACCCCCAAAGAAGTCGAGACCCGTGATGAGCGCCAGAAACTGGTGTTTCGCGTCAAAGTGCGCTTGACCCAACCCGGTGAAGTGCCTCAGGCCAAACCCGGCATGCCCGGCGCCGGCTACGTGCGCACCGCCCCCATCGACTGGCCGGCCAACCTGCAATGAGCGCCACCCAAGGCGAAACGGCGTTACAGGCGTCGGGCCTGGAACATCGCTACGGCCAGCACCTGGCCTTGAGCGATATCACCTTCAGCCTGCCCGCCGGTACTCGCTGCGGCCTGATTGGTCCCGACGGTGCCGGCAAATCGAGCCTGCTGGGGCTGATTGCCGGGGTCAAGAAACTCCAGGGCGGCCAGCTGCAGGTCCTCGGCGCCTCGATCGAGGACCGGCGCCATCGCAATACCCTCTATCGACGCATCGCGTTCATGCCTCAAGGGCTGGGGGGCAACCTCTACCCTGACTTGTCGATACGCGAGAACATCCGCTTTTTCGGCACACTGTTCGGCCTGTCGCGGGCAGACTGCAAACAACGCATGGGCCAGTTGCTGCTGGCTACCGATCTACAGCGTTTTGCCGACCGCCCGGCGGGCAAGCTGTCCGGCGGCATGAAACAAAAGCTCGGCCTGTGTTGCGCGCTGATCCATGAACCGGACCTGCTGATTCTCGATGAACCCACCACCGGCGTAGACCCGCTGTCCCGACGGCGCTTTTGGGAACTGATAGAAGACGTACGCCGCCAACGACCGCAACTGACCTTGCTGGTCGCCACGGCGTATATGGAAGAGGCCGAACAATTCGAGCATTGCCTGATGCTCGACAACGGTCGCGTGATCGCCAAGGGTTTGAGTGCCGAACTGGCTGCCGTCACACCCGACGGCAAGCTCGACTCGGCCTTCACCCATTTCCAGGGCGACAGCGGCCACGACGCCCAGCCGCTGACGATCCCTCCCAGGACCGACGGCACTGCCGACATCGCTATCGAAGCCCATGACCTTACCCTGCGCTTCGGTGACTTCACCGCCGTCGACAAAGTCAGCTTCGCCATCGGTCGCGGTGAGATCTTTGGTTTCCTCGGTTCCAACGGGTGCGGCAAGACCACCACCATGAAAGTGCTGACCGGGTTGATGCCCGCCAGCGAAGGCGATGCCCGACTGCTGGGTAAGCCGGTGGACGCCAAGGACCTGGCCACCCGCAAACGCGTGGGGTTCATGTCACAGAGCTTCTCACTGTATGGGGAATTGAGCGTACGACAGAACCTGGCCTTGCACGCCGAGCTGTTCGACCTGCCCAAGGCCCAGAGCGGCACCCGTATCGAGGAGCTGATCCAGCGCTTCAACCTCCAGGACTTCGCCGACCAACCTTCCGGAGCCTTACCCCTGGGCCTGCGCCAGCGCTTGTCCCTGGCGGTGGCGGTGCTGCATCGCCCGGAAGTGCTGATCCTCGACGAACCGACCTCAGGCGTCGACCCGGCCGCGCGGGATGACTTTTGGCGGTTGCTGATCGAGTTGTCCCGCGAGCAAGGCGTGACGATTTTTCTCTCCACGCACTTCATGAACGAAGCCCAACGCTGCGACCGCATTTCACTGATGCACGCCGGCAAAGTCCTGGCCTGTGACACACCGGCAGCCTTGCAGGCGCAGTTCAACGGCCAGACCCTGGAAGCGGCATTCGTCACCTGCCTGGAACAAGCCCAGGGCGAGACGCCGCAAGACACGGCCCCCGTGACCCTCGACACCGCCGACGCCCCCCGGGACCGGCGTGGCCTGAGCCTCGGCCGACTGTGGGCCGTCGCCAGCCGGGAAGGCAAGGAACTGCTGCGAGACAAAGTGCGGATGGCGTTCGCCTTGCTCGGAGCGTTGTTCATGATGGTAATTTTCGGCTACGGCATCTCCCTGGACGTGGAAAAACTCGCATTCGCTGTGTTTGATCAGGATCAGAGCCCACAAAGTCGCGCTTATCTGGAAGCGTTTCGCAGCTCGCGCTACTTCGACGAGCAGCCGCTTATCCAAGACGCCAGCGAGTTGCATCGGCGCCTGCAACGCTCGGAAATCAAACTGGCCCTGGAAATACCGCCCGGTTTCGGTCGTGACCTGTATGCCGGTCGTCAGCCCGCCGTTGGCGCCTGGCTGGACGGCGGCATGCCGTTTCGCGCCGAGACCAGTCGCAACTACGTCCAGGCCGTGCATCAGGCTAATCTCGAGCAGTTGGTCGAACAGAGCAGCCCGGCGCGAAACCGCCAAACCGCGGCCAAGCTGGAAACCCGCTTCCGCTACAACCAGGATGTGGTCAGTGTGAACGCCATCGGCCCAGGGGTGATGGCACTGATCCTCGCATTCATTCCAGCCATGTTGACCGCCCTGGGCATCGTGCGGGAAAAGGAACTGGGTTCGATCACCAACTTCTACGCCACGCCGCTGACCCGCCTGGAATTCCTCCTGGGCAAACAAGCGCCTTACCTGGCGGTCAGCCTGGTCAACCTGGCCTTGCTGACCGCGATGAACCGCTGGCTGTTCGGCGTGCCGTTCAAGGGCAGTGGCCTGACGCTGGCGTTGGGCGGCCTGCTCTACGTGCTGGCGACCACGAGCATGGGGTTGCTGATCTCGGCGTTCACTCGCACCCAGATCGCAGCGATCCTCGGCACCATGATCATCACCAGCCTGCCGACGATCCAATTCTCGGGGCTGATCGTGCCGCGCTCGTCCCTGGAAGGCGCCGCATCGGTGATGGGCCAGTTGTTTCCCGCCGGTTATTTCCTGGACATCGCCGTCGGCACCTTCACCAAGGCCCTGGATCTGCGCCAGCTGTGGCCGCAATGCCTGGCGTTGTTCGGGTTTTTCCTGGGGTTCACCGGGCTCAGCCTGGTCATGCTGAAAAAGCAGGAGGCCTGATGCACACGCTCTCACATATCTGGCGTCTTGGGCTCAAGGAACTGACCAGCCTGCGCTACGACTCCGTCCTGCTGCTGTTTCTGGGCTATGCCTTTACCGTGGCGATCTACATGCCGGCCGCGGGCTCGGTGATCGGTGTCCACAACGCCAGCGTGGCGATAGTGGATGAAGACCAGAGCCACCTGTCACGCCAACTGGCTCAGGTCCTGCAACCGCCGGAGTTCCAGAACCCAGTGGCGCTGCCTTATGCCGAGCTGGACAAGGTCATGGACAGTGGCCGCTACACCTTTGTCATTAACGTGCCCGCCAACTTCCAGGCCGACCTGCTCGCCGGACGCGAACCGGCGCTGCAACTGAACGTCGATGCCACGGCCATGAGCCAGGCCTTCATGGGCGCCGGCTACATCGGACGGATTTTCCAGCAGGAACTGCTGACCTACAGCGGCCAGGCACAAGCGACCGAACAGCCCCCCGTGAGGCTGACCACCCGCTCGCTGTTCAACACCAACCTTGAGGGCGGGTGGTTTCTGGCAGTGATCCAGATCGTCAACAACATCACGATCCTGGCCATTATCCTGACCGGCACCGCATTGCTGCGCGAACGCGAGCACGGCACCCTCGATCACCTGCTGGTGCTGCCGCTGACGGCGCTGGAAATCATGCTGGCGAAAATCTGGAGCAACCTGTTGGTGGTGGTGCTGTGTACCTGGGCGTCGCTGGAAATCATCGTCAAGTTCGCGCTGGGGGTGCCGCTCGCCGGCTCCATGCTGCTCTTCCTGCTGGTGACCGCGCTCTACCTGTTCGCCAGTACCGCCCTGGGCATCTTTCTCGCCACCCTGGCCCGTTCGACACCACAATTCGGCTTGCTGGCGATCCCGGTGATCATCCCGATGCTGCTTTTATCGGGCGGCAGCACGCCGCTGGACAGCATGCCGCAATGGTTGCAATGGGTAATGCAAGGCTCGCCGTCGACCCATTTTGTCAGCCTCAGCGCAGCGATCCTGTTCCGTGACGCAGGCGTTGCGGTGGTATGGCCGGACATGCTGGCGTTGGCGGCGATCGGGCTATTGTTCTTTGCCATCGCCCTGGGGCGGTTTCGCAAAAGCCTGGCGTCTTGATCAAAAAAGCGCCGCCTTCAGCAGCGCCGACACAGTCGTGGCATTGCCGAAGGCGGCGATCTTGGCGATTTATTGAATGATCAGGTTGTTGAACAACAGATCATCCACCATTGGTTTGCCAGTTTCGTCGTTCATCACTTGCTGAGTCTGCTTCAATGCTTCCTGGCGCAGCTTTTCCTTGGCTTCCAGGTTATTCATGGCCTCGGTGGTCTGCTGGGCGAACAGCGCCACCAACTGGTTGCGAATCAACGGCTCGTTGGCCTTCACCGCCGCCACGGCAGCATCGCCGGTCACGCGCAGGGCCACATCGGCCTTGTAGACCCTCAGCTTCGCCGAACCATCGAGCCCATAGTTGCCGACAAAGGGCGGGCTGAGGGTGATGTAACTGACCTTCGGCGCCTCGCCTTCCTTCGCTTCCTTGCCCTCTTCGGCCATCGCTGCCACAGGCAACGACAGGGCCAGCATCAACATGATCCACGCTTTCACAAGTGACTCCTCATCCGGTTTGCGGCCCAGCATACCGTCCCACCGTTCAAGCACAAGCTTATGGCTGGCTATCAGGGCGGGGCATGCTCGTTGACCCATTGACTCTCACACCTACACTTATCGGCCACCACTCCCAAAGGAATAGCCCTGATGAAAGCCGTGCTGTGCAAAGAATTCGGCCCCGCCGAATCGCTGGTGCTGGAAGACGTCGCCAGCCCCGTCGCGAAGAAGAACGAAGTGCTGCTGGAGGTGCACGCCGCCGGGGTGAATTTCCCTGACACGCTGATCATCGAGGGCAAATACCAATTCAAGCCACCCTTTCCGTTCTCTCCTGGCGGCGAAGCGGCGGGCGTCATCAGTGCGGTGGGTGAAAAAATCAGCCACCTGAAGGTCGGTGATCGGGTCATGGCACTGACCGGCTGGGGCAGCTTTGCCGAACAAGTGGCAGTGCCAGGCTACAACGTGTTGCCGATCCCCGCGTCCATGGACTTCAACACCGCTGCCGCCTTCAGCATGACCTACGGCACCTCGATGCACGCCCTCAAGCAACGGGCCAACCTGCAACCTGGCGAAACCCTGCTGGTGCTCGGTGCCTCCGGCGGCGTCGGCCTGGCAGCGGTGGAGATCGGCAAGGCCATGGGCGCCCGGGTCATCGCCGCCGCCAGCAGCACCGAAAAACTCGCCGTAGCCAAGGCAGCTGGCGCCGACGAGTTGATCAACTACAACGAAACCAGCCTCAAGGACGAAATCAAACGCCTTACCGACGGCCAGGGCGCCGATGTGATCTACGATCCGGTGGGCGGCGACCTGTTCGACCAGGCCGTGCGCGCCATCGCCTGGAACGGCCGGCTGCTGGTGGTCGGTTTCGCCAGCGGGCGCATCCCCGAACTGCCGGTGAACCTCGCCCTGCTCAAGGGTGCTGCCGTGGTGGGTGTGTTCTGGGGCTCCTTCGCCCAGCGCCAGCCCCAGGACAACTCTGCCAACTTTCAGCAACTGTTTGGCTGGTTCGCCGAAGGCAAGCTCAAGCCACTGGTGTCACAGGTGTATCCACTGAGCAATGCCGCCCAGGCGATCAATGACCTGGGGCAGCGCAAGGCGGTGGGGAAGGTGGTTGTGCAGGTGCGCTGAAGCTTCACAGCGGTCCGGGCGTTTGACGCTGCGGGCCGCTATTGGCAAGCACTAGCACAACGCGCGAATCTCCTTGGGCAACATTCGCACACACCGTGACGCAGGAAAACGCCCGTAGTGCATCACGATCATGGGCATGTGCCTGTTGAAGCGGGCGATCAAGGCCAGACGCTCGACATCCGACATCTGCTTGACGAAAAACACATTGGACAAGTAGTTGCGCGTGGAATGGAACGGGAGCAAACCTTGCACCCATAGTTGGCCCCAAGCGCATTGATGTCCGAGCACTCCCAGGCCTGGATCCATTTACGGTCATCCAAAGGCCTGTCATCCAGGCGGAACTCGAACGGCGCCACGACATGCGTCTGCTCCCGATGTTCGTTGCCCACCGTCCAAGGACGCTCGGGCACCCACAACACATCCGTCGCCCAACTCGTACCGGACAAGCACAGCAACAGCATCACAGCACACCACTTCATACCGTTACCCCTCACCCGAATGCCAGCGCAGGCAGAAAGGTGAAGGGTAAAGACCGGGCCTCATTGGCTAAATGGCGAGACTTCCCGTTTAGTTGAAGGACGTTTCCCACTGTTCTGTCCCGCCATCACGACATGTGGGTGCGAAAAATCCAGACAAGACAATTCCTACAGCGTCATCAGCGCATGCCTGAGCGACGTGTTCACTTAAGAACATTACCCAAGGCTTTTTTCTCTGTTTATCGACCAGCAAGCAATGCTATTTTCGGTAACGAAACTGTAACATTCGCATTCGCAGTCATAACAAGAACCTGGAGCCCTTGAATGTTTGCTTTCTTTCGTCCTGCCGCACACCAGGCGTCCCTGCCTGAAGAAAAAATAGACAGCACCTACCGACGCCTTCGCTGGCAGATCTTTGCCGGTATCTTCTTTGGCTACGCCGGGTATTACCTGCTGCGCAAGAACTTCTCCCTGGCCATGCCGTACCTGATCGACGAGGGTTACACCCGGGGGCAACTGGGCCTGGCCATGTCGGCCATCGCCATCGCCTACGGGCTTTCGAAGTTCCTGATGGGCCTGGTGTCCGACCGCTCCAACCCGCGCTACTTCCTGCCCTTCGGCTTGCTGGTGTCGGCGGGGGTGATGTTCGTTTTCGGTTTCGCGCCTTGGGCGACGTCCAGCGTGACCATGATGTTCATTCTGCTGTTCATCAACGGCTGGGCCCAAGGCATGGGTTGGCCACCCAGCGGACGGACCATGGTGCACTGGTGGTCACAGAAGGAACGTGGCGGCGTGGTGTCGGTGTGGAACGTGGCGCATAACGTCGGCGGCGGCCTGATCGGTCCGTTGTTCCTGTTGGGGATGGGCTGGTTCAACGACTGGCACGCCGCATTCTATGTGCCCGCTGCCGTGGCGCTTGCCGTGGCCGTGTTTGCTTTCGTGACCATGCGCGACACCCCGCAATCGGTGGGCCTGCCGCCCATCGAGAAATACAAGAACGATTACCCGGAAGGCTACGACGCCAGTCACGAGAACGAATTCAGCGCCAAGGAAATCTTCGTCAAATACGTGCTGCGCAACAAAATGCTCTGGTACATCGCCATGGCCAACGTCTTCGTTTATCTGCTGCGCTATGGCGTGCTGGACTGGGCGCCGACCTACCTCAAGGAAGCCAAGGGCTTCACCGTGGACAAAAGCTCCTGGGCTTACTTCTTCTACGAGTGGGCGGGCATTCCCGGCACGCTGCTGTGCGGTTGGATGTCGGACAAGATCTTCCGCGGCAACCGTGGCCTGACGGGCATGGTGTTCATGGCACTGGTGACCGTGGCAACCCTGGTGTACTGGCTGAATCCGGCCGGCAACCCGACCGTCGACATGATCGCCCTGGTTTCCATTGGCTTTCTGATCTACGGCCCGGTCATGCTGATCGGCTTGCAGGCGTTGGAACTGGCGCCGAAAAAAGCCGCCGGTACCGCCGCCGGTTTCACGGGGCTGTTTGGCTACCTCGGCGGCTCGGTCGCGGCCAGTGCCGCCATGGGCTACACCGTGGACCATTTCGGTTGGGATGGTGGTTTTGTCCTATTGGTCGGAGCCTGCCTGCTGTCGATGGCGTTCCTCGCGCCAACCCTGTGGCACAAGCAAATCGCCAGTCAGAGCCGCGAAGCGATCGCCTGATCCAAGGCTGATTTGCAGCGCTTGAGCCGCGCCTCCAGATTCCGGTCTGGCATGGCGTGGCTACGCAGTGCGTGAATGGTCTGCTCGACATAATCACGGGTGCTGCCGTAACGCCCGCAGGCGCTTTCGAACACCTGGCTCAGCACATGGTCCGGCAAGTTGCCGGCATAGCTGGGCAGGTGCCGCTCCAGCACAAACCCCAAGGCTTGCACCCGGCTGCCATCTTCGAGACGGCAACTGAGCCAATGGGGACGATAGGACGGGAATGGCATCTCGCGCTGCCACAAGGCAAACAGCGAGTCTTCGAGGTTCTCCTGCGGTAATCGATAAGCGAACCCGCTGCACGAACCGCCGCGATCCAGACCGAACACCAACCCCGGCAACTCCGGGGTACCGCGGTGTTCATGGGACCACAGATACAAACCGCGATGATAACCGTGGACCCGGCCGCGCATCCGCTCCACTGCCGTGCATTCCGGCCGCCAGATCAAGGAACCGTAAGCGAACAGCCAGACCGGCCCGCCTTGGTGACGGCTCATGGTCGATTGCATTGAGGCGAGCAGTTGTTCACGGGTCAACTGCGGCCCCAGGTCAAGGCGTGGCGGATACGGTGCACAGGGAATGGCAGATTCGATAGCGGTCATGGCCGTTAGCGTTTGGCTCCTCGCGGGTCGGTGGATGGGGATTGCCCGTCATGCTGTTGACGTTTATCGGGATCAAGGCAAGTTAAATGCCAGTCCGCACCCTATATACGTTATCGGTATCTAGCCCCAAGGCTAAATATCGAAACGAAATATATGGAGTTATATCGATGGAAGGTGGCATCCACTCATATGATGAGGGTGCTTGTTCCCGCTGGACTGCGTAGCCGTCCCAAAACAGGCGGTTGCTGCGCAACCGAGCGGGAGCAAGCTCCCTCGCCACAAAACGCACGGTTGCAGATCACAAAAGCGCATGACTCAAGACAGGGGCTCAATCGCTATCAAGCCCGCGGCGCATACGCAAACACATCGGCACGCATTTGGTGGGCGTCCATTCCAGCCTCCACCAGCGCATCGAGCGTGGCGTAGATCATGGCCGGCGAGCCGCTGGCGTAGACATGCACGCCAGAGAGGTCGCTGATGTCCTCGCACACGGCTTCATGCAGCATCCCACAACGTCCTTCCCAACCACATACGTCGCTGACGACTTTGTGCAGGAACAGGTTCGGCAGCTTTTTCCACTCGTCCCAATGTTCGATTTCATAGAAATCTTCCGGCCGCCGCACGCCCCAATACAAATGCACCGGATGCTTGAAACCCGCCGCGCGGCAATGCTCGATCAGGCTGTGCATCTGCGCCATACCGGTACCGGCGGCGATCAGCACCAAGGGGCCGTCCGGCAGCTCGGACAGGTGGGTGTCGCCAAAAGGCATTTCGACACGCACGTTGGGGTTGCGTCGCAGTTGTTCCAACAGTGCCTGCGCACTGCTTTCGCGCACCAACACGTACAATTGCAGGTCACGCCCCGAATGCGGCGCGGAAGCCAGGGAGAATGCCGACTTCTCGCCGTTCTCCCGCTCGATCATCAGGTACTGCCCGGCGTGATAGCGCGGCGGCTTGCCCGCTGGTGCGCGCAAGCGTACTCGCCAGACATCGCCGCCCACGTCAGCGCACTCGATGACCTGGCAGGCCAGCTTGCGCACCGGCAACTCGCCCGGCGACAGCACGCCATCCCACAACACCACACAGTCTTCCAGAGGCTCGGCGATGCAGGTGAAAATCTCACCGTGATCGCGCACCTCGCCAGCCTGTTCCACACGGCCTTCCACCAACAACGCACCACAGACGTGGCAGTTGCCATTGCGGCAGCTTTGCGGGCATTCATAGCCCAGGCGCCGAGCACCATCGAGAATCCGTTCGGCGGGCCGGATCTCCAGCACCGCTCCGGAAGGCTGCAAGGTTACACGCATCAATCTATTCCTAACTGATTCCAGATGGCATCGATCCGTTGGGTAACGGCTTCATCCTTGACGATAACCCGGCCCCACTCACGGGTGGTTTCACCGGGCCATTTATGCGTGGCATCGAGTCCCATCTTCGACCCCAGGCCGGACACCGGCGAGGCGAAGTCGAGGTAGTCGATTGGCGTGTTCTCGATCATCACGGTGTCACGCTTGGGGTCCATGCGCGTGGTGATGGCCCAGATCACGTCGTTCCAGTCCCGTGCGTTGATATCGTCGTCGGTGACGATAACGAATTTGGTGTACATGAACTGTCGCAAAAACGACCAGACCCCCAGCATCACCCGCTTGGCGTGCCCCGGATACGACTTCTTCATGGTCACTACGGCCATCCGGTACGAACAGCCTTCCGGCGGCAGGTAGAAGTCGGTGATTTCCGGAAACTGCTTCTGCAGGATCGGCACGAACACTTCGTTCAGCGCCACCCCCAGAATAGCCGGTTCGTCCGGCGGGCGGCCGGTGTAGGTGCTGTGGTAAATCGGCTTGATCCGATGGGTGATGCGCTCGACGGTGAACACCGGGAAGCTGTCGACTTCGTTGTAGTAGCCGGTGTGATCGCCATACGGGCCCTCATCCGCCATCTCACCGGGATGGATCACCCCCTCGAGAATGATCTCGGCGGTAGCCGGCACTTGCAGGTCGTTGCCACGGCATTTCACCAACTCGGTGCGGTTGCCGCGCAACAGGCCAGCGAACGCGTACTCGGAGAGGCTGTCAGGCACAGGCGTCACCGCGCCGAGGATGGTCGCCGGGTCCGCGCCCAGGGCAACCGACACCGGGAATGGCCGACCGGGGTGCTTTTCACACCACTCACGGTAATCCAGCGCACCGCCCCGGTGGCTCAACCAACGCATGATGACCTTGTTGCGGCCAATCACCTGCTGGCGATAGATCCCCAGGTTCTGGCGATCCTTGTTCGGGCCCTTGGTGACGGTCAGGCCCCAGGTGATCAGCGGCCCCACATCGCCCGGCCAGCAGGTTTGCACCGGTAGCATCGCCAGGTCGACATCGTCGCCCTCGATCACCACTTCCTGGCAAATCGCGTCTTTGACGACTTTCGGCGCCATGGAAATGATCTTGCGGAAAATCGGCAGCTTGGACCAGGCGTCCTTCAGACCTTTCGGTGGCTCGGGCTCCTTGAGAAACGCCAGCAGCTTGCCGATCTCGCGCAGTTCGCTGACCGCTTCGGCGCCCATGCCCAGGGCCACGCGCTCAGGCGTGCCGAACAGGTTGCCCAGCACCGGGATGTCGTAGCCCGTAGGATTCTCGAACAATAACGCCGGACCTTTGGCCCGAAGCGTGCGGTCGCAGACTTCCGTCATCTCCAGCACTGGAGAGATAGGAATCTGGATGCGTTTCAACTCGCCGCGCTGCTCAAGCTGCTGCACGAAATCCCGAAGATCCTTGAATTTCATTGAGATGCCACCCCGAAAATAGGCGTACATCCTACCTGCTCTCACGCCCAAACAGCAGCCCGGGCATACGCAGCAGCGATCAATTATCGCTTGTACCCAGCAACACCGGGGCAAACAACGGGCTTAGCCGGGCGCTGCCAATGTCAGACAGATGATCCTCATCCCGGTACAGCGAATGCCCATTGACCTCGATGCTGCAGACCTGGCCCGCACACATCAATGGGGTCGGATCGATGACATGCACGCCTGGGTCGGCGGCGCTCATCGAGGCGAACAAGGCACTCAGAAAACCCTGGCGGGCCAAGTGCTCCTGGAGCGGACGCCCCAATCCCTCGGCCGAACGCCCAACCCGGGCCAGGCTGGTCAAGCGGCTGATAGTGCCCTTGCGCTGCAGCGGCACTTCCTTGAATAACCAGACTTGCGCACCCGTCGCCCTGATCGCCGCCACCCGCGCCTTGAGCGCTGCAGCCATACGCGCCTCGGCCTCGGCGGCATTGTCGCGAGGGTTGAGCAACACCTTCCTATCGCCGTCCTCACGACCGTAGACGTAAAGACTCCAATTGGAAGCCAGCACCACGTCCTTGATCTGCAGGCGACGGATCTGCTCCATGGTCCGTTGGTTAAAGTCCTTGCAACGCTGACGCGGCTCATCGCTCAGGATCGGCGGGCAGGCACTCATACTGTACAGCCACACCGGGCGCCCCTGGCGGGCGGCGTTATTTTCAATCGCCGGCAATAGCGCGGCAGCGTGGCTGTCGCCCCAGAACAGTTGTGTCGCCGGCTCACCCTGGTTCGCACCAACCAGACACGCCTTGTCCAGATTCTTGTCCGAGGTCACCAGCATGCATTTCATCTGTCCGGCCCGCCAATCCCGTGCCTGTGCATACTCCAGTGCCTTGCCCGTGAGGCGTTGGGGAAATCCATCCGCCGATCGCACCACCGCCCCCGTCACCGCCAGGGCGAACATGGCCAACAAGCCTCCCACCAGCACCGGCTTGCGGCCAGCGAGCACGCGCTTTTCACGAAATGGAAGCTCGACGAAACGCCAGCTCGACCAGGCAAGACCCAGCGCCAGCAGCATCCAGCCAGCAGCCTCCCAATGTTGGATACCGTCGATGGAAATCGCGTTGGCATAGACGTAGACCGGCCAATGCCACAGGTACAGGGAATAGGAAAGCAAGCCGATCCAGACCAGCGCCCGGGTACCGAGCACCTGCGCGACCCAGGTCGAGCCTTGTGCGCCGGACCAGATCAGTGCGCTAGCGCCAAGGACAGGCAGCAAGGCTGCCCAACCCGGGAATACCGTGTTCTCGTCGAAGGTGAAAACCGCCACCAGCACAGCCACCAACCCGACCACGCCGGCAACCTGATAGAGCCATGGCTTCACCGCCTGTTTCGACGCCGGCAACACCGCGAGCATCGCACCGCACAGCAATTCCCAGGCCCGTGTCGGCAGCGAGAAAAAAACCAGGTCAGGCTTGCGCTCCAGATAAGCGATGTTCAATCCGAAGGAAACCAGCAGCATGGCAAACAGCAGCCAGCGCCAATGGCGAACATGGCGCATCAACAACATCATCAGCAGTGGAAAGAAGATGTAGTACTGCTCTTCCACCGCCAGGGACCAGGTATGAAGCAACGGTTTGAGGTCTGACGCGGGCTCGAAGTAGCCGTCCTGACGCATGAACAGGATGTTCGAGATGAACAGCGCCTGATAACGAACCGCCCGGCCAAGCTCGGAAAAATCCTTGGCCGTCAGCAGCAACCAGCCCAGGGCCAACGCCGCCACCAGCACCACGCTCAAGGCCGGAATGATGCGCCGCGCGCGTCGGGCCCAGAAATCGACGAAGCTGAAACGCTGCGCGTTGATCTCGCGGAACAGGATGCCGGTTATCAAGAAACCGGAGATGACGAAGAAAACGTCAACACCAACAAAACCACCGCTGAACGTGCTGAAGCCGAAGTGAAACAGCACCACCGGAATAACGGCCAGCGCCCTCAAGCCGTCGATGTCACGACGGCTGCCGAATGTGTGCATAACGGTCCTTGTTGTTTTACGAACTGATGCAAGCACGGACACTACCGGCCTGGGAAAGTTGTCTATTTTGATACAAATGCCGCGAAAAAAAAGAGCGCCCCTGTTCAGGGCGCCCTTTCTTGAAGCGTGCTTGGTATTACTTGCGTTTCATCGACAGGAAGAACTCGTCGTTGGTCTTGGTCTGCTTCAGCTTGTCGACCAGGAACTCGATGGCAGCGACTTCGTCCATCGGATGCAGCAGCTTGCGCAGGATCCACATACGCTGCAGCTCGTCATCGGCCGTCAGCAACTCTTCGCGGCGGGTGCCGGAACGGTTGATGTTGATAGCCGGGAAGACGCGCTTTTCGGCGATCTTGCGATCCAGAGGCAGCTCCATGTTGCCGGTGCCTTTGAACTCCTCGTAGATCACTTCGTCCATCTTCGAGCCGGTTTCAACCAGCGCGGTGGCGATGATGGTCAGCGAGCCGCCTTCTTCGATGTTGCGCGCAGCACCGAAGAAACGCTTCGGTTTCTCCAGGGCATGGGCGTCGACACCACCGGTCAGCACCTTGCCGGAGCTCGGGATCACAGTGTTGTAGGCGCGGGCCAGACGGGTGATGGAGTCCAGCAGGATCACCACGTCTTTCTTGTGCTCGACCAGGCGCTTGGCCTTCTCGATCACCATTTCGGCAACCTGCACGTGGCGGGTCGGCGGTTCGTCGAACGTCGAGGCGACCACTTCGCCGCGCACGGTGCGCTGCATCTCGGTCACTTCTTCCGGACGCTCGTCGATCAGCAGCACGATCAGATGAACTTCAGGGTTGTTACGGGCGATGTTGGCCGCGATGTTCTGCAGCATGATCGTCTTGCCCGCTTTCGGCGGCGCCACGATCAAACCGCGCTGGCCTTTGCCGATGGGTGCGCACAGGTCGATGACACGACCGGTGAGGTCTTCGGTGGAGCCGTTGCCGGCTTCCATCTTCATGCGCACGGTCGGAAACAGCGGGGTCAGGTTCTCGAAGAGAATCTTGTTCTTCGCGTTTTCCGGGCGGTCGAAGTTGATGGTGTCGACCTTGAGCAGTGCGAAGTAACGCTCGCCTTCCTTTGGAGGGCGGATCTTGCCAACGATGGTGTCACCGGTGCGCAAGTTGAAACGGCGGATCTGGCTCGGCGAGACATAGATATCGTCTGGGCCGGCGAGATAGGAAGCGTCTGCGGAGCGGAGAAAGCCGAAGCCGTCCTGGAGAATCTCCAGCACGCCATCACCGGAGATTTCCTCGCCGCTTTTCGCGTGCTTTTTGAGCAGGGAGAAAATCACGTCCTGCTTGCGCGAACGGGCCATATTTTCTATGCCCATCTGTTCGGCCAATTCGAGCAGTTCGGTAATCGGCTTTTGCTTGAGTTCAGTCAGATTCATATAGGAATGACGTAATCATTTATGGAGGGGGGAAATTAAGCTTTTGGCTTAATGAGGCCGCGCCGCGGAGAAGGCGACAGGATCGCGTACTTATTCGAAAGGAGAGCGTCGGCGACGGCTTGCAGGGGGCAATGGAGAAACCAGTGCGGGGCCGAATGTAACACCTGCGTTTGCGAGCGTCTAGCCCTGAATAACGAAAAAGCCCCGCGATTTGCGGGGCTTTTTCAATGGCATTCGACGCTTAGATGTTAGCGTCGATGAAAGCGGCCAGTTGAGACTTCGACAACGCGCCAACCTTGGTGGCTTCGACGTTGCCGTTCTTGAACAGCATCAGGGTCGGGATACCACGCACACCGTGCTTGGCCGGAGTATCCTGGTTCTCGTCGATGTTCAGCTTGGCGATGGTCAGCTTGCCTGCGTAGGTGGTAGCAATATCGTCCAGGACCGGGGCGATCATTTTGCAGGGACCGCACCACTCAGCCCAATAGTCGACCAGTACCGGGCCTTCGGCCTTGAGTACGTCAGCCTCGAAGCTAGCGTCGCTAACGTGTTTGATAAGCTCGTTGCTCATGGAAGTCTCCGGGTAATCAGCAAAAAAACGTGGCCCATCATAGCTGCCCTTCCAAGGTTCAGGAAGCTTGAGTTGATTGAGTCTCGCTATGGCAGCAGGTGTATTTGAGTATGGCCCACGTCACGAGGCAGCAGGTGCCACGAAGGAAATTCCGGTACGCAACGCAGCGTTACGTACATGTTCCTGCATGGCTTTTTGCGCAGCCCCCGAAGCGCGGCGAGCCAAGGCGCGAAGGATTTTGCGATGCTCCTGCCACGTCTCCATCGCCCGCTCCGCCCTGATGAACGGTAGTTTCTGGCTTTCCAGGAAGATATCGGCACTGGCGGTGAGGATGCTCAACATTGCCTGATTGCCGCTGGCCAACAGGATCCGTCGATGAAATTCGAAATCCAGCCGAGCGGCGGCGTCGAAATCCCCGACTTTCAACTCCCGGCGCATGGCTTCGATATTGTCTTGCAGCGTGTCGAGCTCGTCGGCGCTCAACGTCACCGCCGCCAACCCCGCCGCGAAGCCCTCCAAGGCGTAGCGCAATTGGAAGATATCCACCGGCGAAGCCTGGGCCGCGAACGGCCAGCCCGGCGCCGACTCGTGGCGTGGCATCTCTGTCGACGACTGCACGAACACACCTTTGCCCGGCTGCACGCTGATCATGCCCAAAGCGCTCAACGAGGAAAGCGCCTCGCGCAACGACGCCCGGCTTACACCCAGTTGCAATGCCAGATCCCGTTGCGACGGCAGCGCATCCCCGGGACCGAAGCCTTCATCGGCGATCAGTTTGCGGATGGCTTGCAGCGCCACTTCGGGAACGGCACGAGAGATGGAATTCATGGATTTTCAGACAAGCCGAGTGAAGAAGCCGGTAGTTGTAAAGCTATTCGACGCGCCCGGCAAGTCGTGCCCCAGCAGGGTTCGGCGACAAATACCGACGCCCGATAAAGGTGCGAAATGTGCCGCAACTGTTCAGACCAGTAAGACCGCCAAACACCAGCAATTCCGTGGCTTTGACTGAATAAAAGCTTGTTTGGCATGGCCTGTGCTCTGTCCGAACGCAGAAATCACATCACCGATTGCGGAGATTCGCCATGATTCAGCGTTGCAGCGCCCTGCTCACTGCCCTGTTTGCCAGCCTGATGCTCTGCCAGCTACCCGCCCACGCCGACGGCCTGGAAGACGTGGTCAAGCGTGGCACGCTCAAGGTCGCCGTGCCCCAGGACTTTCCTCCGTTCGGCTCGGTAGGCCCGGACATGAAACCCCGCGGCCTGGACATCGACACTGCGAAACTGCTGGCCGACCAGCTCAAGGTCAAGCTCGAACTGACCCCGGTCAACAGCACCAACCGCATCCCGTTCCTGACCACCGGCAAGGTGGACCTGGTGATTTCCAGCCTGGGCAAGAACCCGGAGCGGGAAAAAGTCATCGACTTTTCCAGCGCCTACGCGCCGTTCTACCTGGCAGTGTTCGGCCCACCCGACGCAGCCATCAACGGCCTGGATGATCTCAAGGGCAAGACCATCAGCGTCACCCGTGGCGCCATCGAAGACATCGAGCTGACCAAGGTCGCCCCCGAAGGCGTCACCATCAAGCGCTTCGAAGACAACAATTCGACCATCGCCGCCTACCTGGCCGGCCAGGTCGACCTGATTGCCAGCGGCAACGTGGTGATGGTCGCCATCAGCGAACGCAACCCCAAGCGTGTCCCGGCGCTGAAGGTGAAACTCAAGGACTCGCCCGTGTATGTGGGCGTGAACAAGAACGAGCCGGCGTTGCTGGACAAGGTCAACCAGATCCTCGCCACCGCCAAGTCCGACGGCAGCCTGGAGAAAAATTCCCAGACTTGGCTCAAACAGCCACTGCCGGCCGACCTCTGACCGTCGCTTGAGAGGCTGAGCATGGCATATCAGTTCGATTTTCTGCCGGTGGTACAAAACACCGAGCTGCTGTTGCGCGGTGCCTTGTTCACCCTGGAACTGACGGCCATCGGCGCGCTGCTCGGGGTCAGCCTGGGCATCGTCGGGGCCGTGGTGCGGGCGTGGAACATTCGTCCGTTCGCGGCGATCTTCGGCGTGTACGTGGAGCTGATCCGCAACACGCCATTCCTGGTGCAACTGTTTTTCATCTTCTTCGGCTTGCCGTCCCTGGGCCTGCAGATCTCCGAATGGCAAGCGGCGGTGCTGGCGATGGTGATCAACCTCGGTGCCTACTCCACCGAGATCATTCGCGCCGGCATCCAGGCCATCCCGCGCGGGCAACTGGAAGCCGCCGCAGCGCTGGCGATGAGCCGCTTCGAAGCCTTTCGCCACGTGGTACTGCTGCCGGCACTGGGCAAGGTCTGGCCGGCCCTGAGCAGCCAGATCATCATCGTGATGCTCGGCTCGGCGGTCTGTTCGCAGATCGCCACCGAAGAATTGAGCTTCGCTGCCAACTTCATTCAATCGCGCAACTTCCGCGCCTTTGAAACCTATGCACTGACCACGCTGATCTATTTGTGCATGGCCCTGTTGATCCGCCAGTTCCTGAACTGGGTGGGTCGCCGCTACATTGCCAGGAGCAGCCAATGAGCGATTTCACTTTCTGGGACGTGGTGCGCAACCTGCTCACGGGCTTGCAATGGACCCTGGCCTTGTCGTTGGTAGCGTTTATCGGCGGCGGGCTGATCGGCCTGCTGGTCATGGTCTTGCGCATTTCCAAAAACGCCCTGCCCCGCAACGTCGCCCGCACCTACATTGAACTGTTCCAAGGCACGCCGCTGTTGATGCAGTTGTTCCTGGTGTTCTTCGGCGTGGCCCTGGCCGGGGTGGAGATTTCGCCGTGGATGGCGGCGGCGATTGCCTTGACGCTGTTTACCAGTGCCTATCTGGCGGAGATCTGGCGCGGTTGCGTCGAAGCGATCCCCAACGGCCAGTGGGAAGCCTCTTCGAGCCTGGCCCTCAACCCACTGGAACAGTTGCGCTACGTGATCCTGCCCCAAGCCCTGCGCATCGCCGTGGCGCCGACCGTGGGCTTTTCGGTACAGGTGGTCAAAGGCACAGCAGTGACCTCGATCATTGGTTTTACCGAACTGACCAAGACCGGCGGCATGCTCGCCAACGCCACGTTCGAGCCGTTCATGGTGTATGGCCTGGTGGCCCTCGGTTACTTCCTGCTCTGCTACCCCTTGTCCCTCAGTGCGCGCTACCTGGAAAGGAGACTGCATGCCTCTGCTTAGAATTTCCGCCCTGCATAAATACTACGGCGATCACCACGTGCTCAAAGGCATCGACCTGACCGTCGAGGAAGGCCAGGTGGTGGCGATCATCGGCCGCAGCGGCTCGGGCAAATCCACTTTGCTGCGCACCCTCAATGGCCTGGAGTCGATCAACGACGGCGTGATCGAGGTGGACGGCGAATACCTCGACGCCGCCCGTGCCGACCTGCGCAGCCTGCGGCAGAAAGTCGGGATGGTGTTCCAACAGTTCAACCTGTTCCCGCACCTGACCGTCGGCGAGAACGTGATGCTCGCGCCGCAGGTTGTACAGAAGGTCCCCAAGGCCAAGGCGGCCGAACTGGCGCGGCAGATGTTGGAACGGGTCGGCCTCGGCGAGAAGTTCGATGCCTTCCCGGACCGTTTGTCCGGTGGCCAGCAGCAACGGGTAGCGATTGCCCGGGCCTTGGCGATGTCGCCGAAAGTGCTGCTGTGCGACGAAATCACTTCGGCCCTGGACCCGGAACTGGTCAATGAAGTGCTCAGCGTGGTGCGGCAACTGGCCAAGGAAGGCATGACCCTGATCATGGTCACCCATGAAATGCGTTTCGCCCGGGAAGTCGGCGACAAGCTGGTGTTCATGCACCAGGGCAAGGTGCATGAAGTCGGCGACCCCAAGGTCTTGTTCGCCGAGCCGCAGACGGCCGAGCTGGCGAATTTCATTGGGACAATCGAGCCTGCGGCCTGAGGTTCTGCGGTGCCGCTTCCGGACTCATCGCGAGCAGGCTCGCTCCCACCCTGACCGCATTCCACATGCGGTTCGTTCACCTGTGGGGGCGAGCTTGCTCGCGATTGACCGCGAAGCGGTCGCCTTTGCGTTGGCGTAACCGGTTGATCGTGGCAGGATGTCGAAGTTATCGACCGAGACTTTTTGACCATGCCGCCATCCCAAGCCAAGAATCTGTCCCTGATTGCTGCCATAGACCTGGGCTCCAATAGCTTCCACATGGTCGTCGCCAAGGCCCAGAACGGGGAAATCCGCATTCTTGAGCGGCTCGGCGAGAAGGTCCAACTGGCCGCCGGTATCGACGAAGAACGCCAGTTGAGTGAAGAATCCATCCAGCGCGGGCTCGATTGTCTCAAGCGGTTCGCCCAACTGATCAACGGCATGCCCCTGGGCGCGGTGCGGATCGTGGGCACCAACGCCCTGCGCGAGGCGCGCAACCGCGGCGAATTCATCCGCCGTGCCGAAGAGATCCTCGGCCACCCGGTGGAAGTCATCTCCGGCCGTGAAGAGGCCCGCCTGATCTACCTCGGCGTGTCCCACACCCTGGCCGACACCCCGGGCAAACGCCTGGTGGCGGACATCGGCGGCGGCAGTACCGAGTTCATCATTGGCCAGCGTTTCGAGCCGCTGCTGCGCGAAAGCCTGCAGATGGGCTGCGTCAGCTACACCCAGCGCTATTTCCGCGACGGCAAGATCACCCCGGCTCGCTACGCCCAAGCCTATACGGCGGCGCGCCTGGAAATCATGAGTATCGAACACGCCCTCCATCGCCTGACCTGGGATGAAGCCATCGGCTCCTCAGGCACCATTCGCGCCATTGGCCTGGCGCTCAAGGCTGGCGGGCATGGCAGTGGCGAAGTCAATGCCGAGGGTCTGGCTTGGCTCAAGCGCCGGGTGTTCAAGCTCGGCGATGCGGACAAGATCGACTTTGAAGGCATCAAGCCTGACCGCCGGGCGATTTTCCCGGCGGGCCTGGCGATTCTGGAAGCGATTTTCGACGCTCTCGAATTGCAGCGCATGGACCACTGCGAGGGCGCCCTGCGCGAAGGCGTGCTGTATGACCTACTGGGGCGTCATCACCACGAAGACGTCCGTGAACGCACCCTGGGCTCGCTCATGGAGCGTTATCACGTCGATCAGGAACAGGCGGCACGAGTCGAGCGCAAGGCGCTGCATGCCTTCGACCAGGTGGCCGATGATTGGGATCTGAACGACGGTGTCTGGCGCGAATTGCTGGGCTGGGCCGCCAAGGTGCATGAAGTGGGCCTGGACATCGCCCACTATCACTACCACAAGCATGGCGCCTACCTGATCGAGCACTCGGACCTGGCGGGCTTCTCCCGGGAAGACCAGCAGATGCTCGCGCTATTGGTGCGCGGTCACCGACGCAATATTCCCAAGGATAAATTTGCCGAGTTCGGCGATGACGGCATCAAACTGATTCGCCTGTGCGTGCTGCTGCGCTTTGCGATCCTGTTCCACCACATCCGCGGCACCCAGGAAATGCCCCAGGTGGTCCTGCACGCCAATGGCGATCAGCTGGATGTGCTGTTTCCCGAAGGTTGGCTGGAAGAGAACCAACTGACCCAGGCCGACTTCGCCCAGGAAGCCGACTGGCTAACCCGGGTTGGGATTGTGCTGAATATTCACTGAATCCTGAAACCTTCTGTGGCGAGGGGATAAGCCCCCTCGCCACAGCAACCTCCCTCGCCACAAGGCCTGAGTTCAGCTCCCGCCCAATCGCTCAACGAACCGCCAACACCGGGCTGCTCAAGCGCTCCAGCAAGGTCGCCTGGGCGCTGCGCGGGTTCTGGTTGCCGGTCGGCGTGTTGCGGATGTAACGGCCATCCGATTGCAGGCTCCAGCTGTGGGTGTTGTCGGTGAGGTAGCTTTCCAGCTCTTTCTTGACCCGCAGGATCAGCTTCTTGCCTTCCACCGGGAAGCAGGTCTCGACCCGCTTGTCGAGGTTGCGCTCCATCCAGTCGGCACTGGACAGGAACATCTGTTCCTCGCCGCCGTTGAGGAAGTAGAACACCCGGGTATGTTCCAGGAAACGCCCGATGATCGAGCGCACATGGATGTTATGGGAAACCCCCGGAATGCCCGGCCGCAGGCAGCACATGCCACGCACCACCAGGTCGATGCGCACGCCCGACTGGCTGGCCTTGTACAACGCACGGATGATTTTCGGATCGGTCAGCGAGTTGAATTTGGCAATGATGTGCGCCGGCTTGCCTTCCAGGGCGAACTGGGTTTCCCGGGCAATCATGTCGAGCATGCCCTTTTTCAGGGTAAATGGCGCATGCAGCAGTTTCTTCATGCGCAGGGTCTTGCCCATGCCGATCAACTGGCTGAACAGCTTGCCGACGTCTTCGCACAAAGCATCGTCAGAGGTCAGCAGGCTGTAGTCGGTGTACAGGCGGGCGTTGGCCGCGTGATAGTTGCCGGTGCCCAAGTGGGCGTAACGCACGATCTCACCAGCTTCGCGCCGCAGGATGAGCATCATCTTGGCGTGGGTCTTGAAACCGACCACGCCGTAGATCACCACCGCACCGGCCGCTTGCAGACGGCTGGCCAGTTGCAGGTTGGACTCTTCATCGAAGCGCGCCCGCAATTCGATCACCGCGGTGACTTCCTTGCCGTTTCGCGCCGCGTCCACCAGGGCGTCGACGATCTCCGAGTTGGCGCCGCTGCGATACAGGGTCTGGCGCACCGCCAATACGTGAGGGTCCTTGGCTGCCTGGCGCAACAGGTCGACCACCGGCGTGAACGACTCGAACGGGTGCAACAGCAGGATGTCCTGCTTGCTGATCACACTGAAAATGTTCTCACTGTTCTGTAGCAGTTTCGGGATCTGTGGCGTGAACGGCAAATATTGCAGTTCCGGATGACTGTCCAGGCCGGTGATGCTGAACAGCCGGGTCAGGTTGACCGGGCCGTTGACCTGATACAGCTCGGTCTCATGCAGGTTGAATTGCTTGAGCAGGTAATCGGACAGGTGTTTCGGACAGGTATCGGCCACCTCCAGGCGCACCGCATCGCCGTAGCGACGGGAGAACAGCTCGCCGCGCAGGGCGCGGGCCAGGTCTTCGACGTCCTCGGTGTCCACCGACAGGTCGGCGTTACGGGTCAGGCGGAACTGGTAGCAACCCTTTACCTTCATGCCCTGGAACAGGTCATCGGCGTGGGCATGGATCATCGACGACAGGAACACATAATTGTCGCCGGGACCGCCAACGTCTTCCGGTACACGGATGATACGTGGCAGCAGGCGTGGCGCGGGAATGATCGCCAGACCGGAATCGCGACCAAAGGCGTCGATACCTTCCAACTCGACGATGAAGTTCAGGCTTTTGTTGACCAGCAACGGGAACGGGTGCGTCGGGTCGAGGCCGATCGGCGTGATGATCGGCGCGATCTCGTCGCGGAAATAGCGGCGCACCCAGGTCTTGAGCTTGGTGGTCCAGTAGCGGCGACGAATGAAGCGAACCTGGTGCTTTTCCAGCTCCGGCAACAGGATGTCGTTGAGGATCGCGTACTGACGGTCAACGTGGCCGTGGACCAGTTCACTGATGCGCGCCAGGGCCTGGTGCGGCTGCAAACCGTCGGCACCGGCTTGTTCACGGGCGAAGGTGATCTGCTTTTTCAGGCCGGCGACGCGGATTTCGAAGAACTCATCCAGGTTGCTGGAAAAGATCAGCAGGAACTTCAACCGTTCCAGCAGCGGGTAGGACTCATCCAGCGCCTGTTCCAGCACGCGGATATTGAACTGCAGTTGCGACAGCTCGCGATGGATGTACAGGCTGCTGTCATCCAGGTTGGGAACGACAATCGCCGGGGCCGGGGCAGGCTCGATGACGGCCGGTGGAGCAGGCTCCATTTCCGGCGGTGTCTCGGCAATTTGCTCGACCACGGGCTGAGCGTCTTTTACAGCAACTTCAGAGAGTCCTTCGGTATTCATCGCAAGTTCCTGGGAGGCTATTTCTGCTCTCGTAACAATTGAGCGGCACGCACGGCAAAGTAAGTCAGGATGCCATCAGCTCCTGCACGTTTAAAAGCGGTCAAGGACTCGAGGATTACGCCTTCGCTCAACCAGCCGTTCTGGATCGCGGCCATGTGCATGGCGTACTCGCCGCTGACCTGATAAACAAAGGTCGGTACTTTGAACTCGTCTTTGACCCGGTAAAGAATGTCGAGGTAAGGCATGCCCGGCTTGACCATGACCATATCTGCGCCTTCTGACAAGTCCGCCGCGACTTCGTGCAAGGCTTCGTGGCTGTTGGCCGGGTCCATTTGATAAGAGGCCTTGTTGGCCTTGCCCAGGTTCAGGGCCGAGCCGACCGCATCGCGGAACGGACCGTAATAGGCGCTGGCGTACTTGGCCGAATAGGCCATGATCCGCACATTGACGTGACCGGCCACCTCGAGGGCTTCGCGGATCGCCTGGATGCGGCCGTCCATCATGTCCGACGGCGCCACTACCTGGGCACCGGCCTCGGCGTGGGACAGCGCTTGCTTGACCAGTGCATCGACGGTGATGTCGTTCTGCACATAGCCCTCTTCATCAAGGATGCCGTCCTGCCCATGGGTGGTGAACGGGTCCAGCGCCACATCGGTGATTACCCCCAGCTCCGGGAAGCGCTCGCGCAAGGCACGCGTGGCCCGCTGGGCAATGCCCTGCGGGTTCCAGGCTTCGGCAGCGTCCAGCGACTTGAGGGCCGGCGGCGTCACCGGGAACAGCGCCAGCGCCGGAATGCCCAGCTCGACCCAGTGGGCGGCTTCTTCCAGTAACAGATCGATGGTCAGGCGTTCCACCCCCGGCATCGACGCCACCGCTTCACGACGGTTTTCACCGTCCAGCACAAACACCGGCAGGATCAGGTCGTTGGTGGTCAGCACGTTTTCACGCACCAGCCGACGAGAGAACTCATCACGGCGATTGCGACGCAGGCGGGTAGCAGGGAACAGACGATTGGCGGGGGTAAAGCTCACGGCAGACTCCTGAGCCCGCGCTGACGGGCGAGCGTGACAGTTATAAGCGGCCATTATGACCAACAGATGACAGATATGTGCACCTGCGTCCTGTCGTCGCAGTTATTGTCATTGTAGGAATTGTTCACGTCGAGACACATTTCGATACTTTCCTGAATGTGCCTGAAGGGTTAGGCTGCGCGTTCATTTCGCCAGCACCCAGACAATGCTCCAACAATTTCTGCATGACTTCGGCTACTTTGCCCTGTTTATCGGCACGTTCTTCGAAGGCGAAACCATCCTCGTGCTCGCAGGTTTCCTGGCGTTCCGTGGCTACATGGACATCAACCTGGTCGTGGTCGTGGCATTCTGCGGCAGCTACGCGGGCGATCAGCTGTGGTATTTCCTGGGCCGCAAGCATGGACGCAAGCTGCTGGCGCGCAAGCCGCGCTGGCAATTGATGGGTGATCGCGCGCTGGAACACATTCGCAAGCATCCGGACATCTGGGTCCTGAGCTTTCGCTTCGTCTATGGCCTGCGCACGGTGATGCCGGTGGCCATCGGCCTGTCAGGCTACCCGCCGGGCCGCTACCTGCTGCTCAACGGCATCGGCGCGGCGATCTGGGCCACGGCGTTGGCCGCTGCCGCGTACCACTTCGGCGCGGTGCTCGAAGGCATGCTTGGCAGTATCAAGAAATATGAGCTGTGGGTACTCGGCGCCCTGTTGCTGCTGGGCCTGTGCCTGTGGCTACGGCGGCGCATCAAGAACGCTCGGCTGGCCCGCAAGGTCCTTGAAGCCGAGCGGCTGGAACAAGCCAGGTCCGGCGAATCTACGACGCCCACCGAGTAAACCGGTGGCGGCAGTAATACAGGCCAATGCCGCTGAGCAAGCTGTAGCTGAGCAGCCCGACCCAGGCCACAGGGCCTGCCGGCCATAAGCCGACCAGCGGCGCCAGCCACACCAGCGGCAGGTTCGAGACCAACCGCAACAGCTCCAGCCTGAGTGCCCACGGGCGATTCTCCAGGGCCACGCCCAGCACGAACAAGCCCAAGGCCACCGCCCCCCAGCCGAGCGCCAGGGCAGCGACTGGCAAGCTGTTCTCCAGGTTCATCAAGTAGCTGCCCAGCGCGATGTAGACGCAGAACTGCAAGGCCACGTACCACTGCTGATGCCCGTCCAGCGGCACGTCGAACTTGCGGAACTGACTCAAGTCCGGCTTGTTCAGCGGGAACCTGGCGGCCACATCCGCTGGCCGCCATCCGGTGGGCATGAACCAGATCCTCAGCTTGTCCCACCTGCGCTCGGCCCGCCGGGCATCCGCCCACAGCTGTGCATAAAACTGCAGGTTCGCCCACAACGGATTCCAGCTGGCCAGCGGCGTGGTCACGCCAAAAATCACCGGCTCGCTATCGTCTTCTTCCTGGAAGGTGCCAAACAGACGGTCCCAAATAATGAACACCCCGCCGTAGTTGCGATCCATGTAGAGAGGGTTCTGTGCATGGTGAGCACGATGATTGGACGGCGTAACGAAGCACCACTCCAGCCAGCCGAGCTTGGGAATGTGCTGGGTGTGGACCCAGAACTGGTACAGCAGATTCAGCGCCGCAACGCTGACGAACACCACCAGCGGTACGCCGAGCACGGCCAATGGAAGGTAGAAAATCCAGCTCAGCACAAACCCCGTACTGGTCTGGCGCAACGCGGTGGAAAGGTTGTAGTCCTCGCTCTGGTGATGCACCGAATGGGCGGCCCAGAGGATGTTGCGTTCATGGCCCATGCGGTGCAGCCAGTAGTAGCAAAAGTCGTAGAACACAAACGCGAACACCCAGGTCCAGGCCCGGTCGGCGGGCAGATCAATCACGGCCAAGTGGTCGAGGGCGAAGGCGTAGGTCACCAACCCCACGCCCTTGGTCAGCAGGCCGGTGGTGGTCGACAGCACACCAGTGCTCAGGCTGTTGATCGCGTCCGCCACACGGTAGTGACTCACGCCACGCCAGCGATCAGCCAGCAGCTCGACGGCAATCAGCACGAAGAAGAACGGCACGGCATACAGAATGAAATTCATGACGCAATCCGAGCTTGGAGGTAACCGGCAGATTAGGTGTAGCTGCTGGAGAACCCTATGGCAACGAGTGACAAATTAGTGGACATTTAACGCCATGAATCTGGAGAAAAACCCATGAGCAAAAAAATTGCAGTGATCCTTTCCGGCTGTGGCGTGTATGACGGCGCCGAGATCCACGAAAGCGTGATCACCTTGCTGCGTCTCGACCAGCGCGGGGCACAGGTGCAGTGTTTCGCCCCCAACATTGCCCAACTGCATGTGATCAATCACCTGACCGGCGAAGAAATGCCCGAGAGCCGCAACGTGTTGGTGGAGTCGGCACGAATCGCCCGGGGCAACGTGAAAGACTTGCGTGACGCCAAGGCCGAAGACTTCGATGCGTTGATCGTACCGGGTGGTTTCGGCTCGGCGAAAAATCTCTCCAACTTTGCTGTCGAGGGCGCCGCTTGCAGCGTCCAGCCGCAAGTCCTGGCACTGGCCGAGGCCTTTGCCGAAGCGGGCAAACCGGTGGGGCTGATCTGCATCTCCCCGGCCCTGGCAGCGAAAATCTATGGCCCCGGCGTGGTCTGCACCATCGGCAACGACGCCGACACCGCTGCCGCCGTGGTCAAGATGGGCGGCACTCACGAGGACTGTGCCGTTACCGACATCGTCGAAGACACCGCCCGCAAACTGGTCAGCACCCCGGCCTACATGCTGGCGCGGAACATCAGCGAAGCGGCCTCGGGCATCAACAAGCTGGTGGACCGGGTGTTGGAACTGACGCACGAGAACGACGCCTGACCCACCGCTGCGGGAGCGAGCTTGCTCGCGATGACGTCAGTTCAGTGGCATAGGCATTGGCTGACACACCGCTATCGCGAGCAAGCTCGCTCCCACAGGGGATCGGGCAAGACTCAGGAGATTCGGGCCAACCGCGTCAGTATCCGGTCCAAGGCATTGGCAAACCCCTGTTTGTCCCGCTCGCTGTACGCCGCCGGGCCGCCACCCATGTGGCCCTGCTCACGCAAATCGGTGAACAGGTTGCGCACCGCCAGCCGATCGCCCATGTTCTGGGCATCGAACTCCTTGCCCCGCGGGTCGAGGGCCGCGACGCCGTTCTTCACCAGCCGGTCAGCCAGGGGCACGTCACTGCAAATGACCAGCTCGCCAGGTACCGCATGCTCCACCAGGTAATCGTCCGCCGCATCAGGGCCGCTGGGTACCACGATCAGCTTCACGCAGGCCAGGCCAGGCTTGATCTGCGGCTGACCGGCCACCAGCACCACCTCGAACTGGCGCTTGAGGGCGAACTTGACCACCAGATCCTTCGCGGCCTTCGGGCAGGCGTCGGCGTCGATCCATACGCGCATTGGGATTGTTCCTCTTTAAAAGCTTCGCGAGCAAGCTCGCTCCCACAAAGACAGCCTACATCCTGTGGGAGCGAGCCTGCTCGCGATAATGAGCGCAGCGAATGCTTTTCTCAGGAAACCTGAACTCTACGCTTCTCGACCACCCAACTGCGCCCATACAGCACCACGATCGCCAGGATCGCCACCACTTGGGCGCTCAGCGAATAGGCATCGGCATGAATACCCAACCAGTCGAAATCGAAGAACGCCACCGGACGGGTGCCGAAGATCCCGGCTTCCTGCAGTGCCTTCACACCATGACCGGCGAATACCACCGACAGTGCGCATAGCAACGCGGCATTGATGCTGAAGAACAATGCCAGCGGTAGTTTTGCCGAGCCGCGCAGAATCACCCAGGCCAACCCGACCAGCAGTACCAACGCCGTCGCGCCGCCAGCCAGTACCGCGTTATGCCCGGCAGGGCCCGCCTGCAGCCACAGGGTTTCATAGAACAGGATCACTTCGAACAGTTCGCGATAGACCGAGAAGAACGCCAGGATCGCAAAACCGAAACGCCCGCCACCGCCCACCAGGCTGCTCTTGATGTAATCCTGCCAGGCCGCCGCATGTCGCCGGTCGTGCATCCACACCCCCAGCCACAACACCATCACACTGGCAAACAACGCCGTCGCACCTTCGAGCAATTCGCGCTGGGCACCGCTGACGTCGATCACATACGCGGCCAGCCCCCAGGTCGCCAGGCCGGCCAACAGCGCCAACCCCCACCCAACGTTGACGCTGCGAACCGCCGACTGCTGGCCAGTATTGCGCAGGAACGCCAGGATCGCCGCCAGCACCAGGATCGCTTCCAACCCTTCGCGCAGCAGAATCAACAACCCTGAGATGTAGCTCAGCGACCAGCTCAAGCCGTCGCCGCCCAGCAGGCCGGCGGACTCTTTCAACTTAGCCTTGGCCGCGTCCAGGCGCTGTTCGGCCTGCTCGACCGGCAAGCCATCCTGCAAGGATTGTCGGTAGGCCATGAGGGACTTTTCGGTGTCCTTGCGCACGTTGGCATCGACGTTATCCAGCGAGCTTTCCACCAGCTCAAAGCCTTCCAGGTAAGCCGCTACCGACAGGTCGTAGGCCTGGTCGTGGTCACCGGCACGATACGCCGCGATGCTTTTATCCAGGGTGGCGGCGGTGTAATCAAGCAACTGTGCCGGGCCGCGTTGCACTTGCGGCGGCTGGGCACGCTGGGCACGGAAAGTGGCCGCGGCAGCTGGACCTTGCGCAGCGAGGACTTCGGCCGGCGTCTGCCGCGCAAGGTCTGCAAGATTGTAGATCTGCTCACTTTTCGCAGCGGCCGGGTCGGCGCTGAAGCTGGCGATGTAGGTCGCCAGGTCCCAGCGCTGACGATCGTCGAGCTGATCGGCGAAGGCCGGCATGTCGGTGCCTTCGACGCCCATGCCGAGGGTGTTGTAGATCGCGTAGAGACTCAAGCGATCCAGGCGCTGACCGTCGCGCAGGTTGGCCGGCGGCGGCTCCAGGCCGACGCCGGCAGGCCCGTCGCCAGCACCACTGTCCCCGTGGCACACCGAACAATGCTGGGCGTACAACGGCGCACCGCGTGTAGGGTCGGGGGTGATGACCGGCGCCTGGCTCACTTCATAAGCCACCGCCAACCTGGCCCCAAGCTGTCGGGCCAGGCGGGCAACATCACCGCCGTCCTGACGCTGGGTGATCGCGCTGCGCAAGGCACTGATGCCTTGCGTCAGCTCAGCCTTTTCCGGCTTGGCCGGCAGCCCGGCGATCAAGCCTTCCACTGCCTGGGTGAATTCCAGCTGCTCGCGGTATTCCGACTCATCGACGACCTTGCCCGCTTCGACCGTTACCGGGTAATCGGCACCAATGTAATCGAGCAAATGCAACGCCTGGGGGGCGCCTTCAACGGTGTCGGCCAGCAACGGAGCGCTGCACAACGCCAGCAATGGCAGTGCAAGCCACGCCAGAATACGAAACGGGGCAGTCATGAATGACTCTCAGTTGGTAATAAGAAGTAACACATTGTTCACTTCCAATGACTTTGGCTCAAGAGGCGATGTGTGTTGACGGTACATTTTCATCGGATTTTCATGCTTTGGAGGTGATGTCACAAAAAAGGCACTTCGACATTGAAAAGCCATTACATAACCCCGGGCCCTGTTTATAATCGCGCCGCCTTCTTATTGTCAGATGGCATAAAAGCTCCTCTTCTTATGAGGAACTGACAGCGTTCCGATGCCTGTCCGTGGGATCGCCCCAGCCCGACCCGCACACCCCGGCTGATACCTCAGGGAAGATGTAGTCATGGCATCCCGTGCCGCTTTTTCGCTCGCCCTCGGTGCGATCACCTTGCTGTCCGGCTGTTCGGCCTTTCGCAACTACGACAGCGAATTGGCCCAGACCAACCAGCAGCTGGCTTCCGGCAACGTCGACGCAGCGTTGACCCTGCTGGAAAAGAACAACAGCAACCAGGACAAAGACCTCCTGTACTTCTTCGAGAAAGGTGAGCTGCTGCGTGCCAAGGGCGATCTGTCCGGCAGCCAGAAGGCCTGGACCAGCGCGGACCAACAGGTCGGCCAGTGGGAAGACGCGGTCAAGCTCGACACCGCCAAGTACCTGGCCCAGTTCGGCAGTTTCCTGGTCAACGATAAAGTCCGCCGCTACGAAGGCTACGACTACGAAAAGGTCATGCTGACCACGCAGATGGCCCTGAACCTGCTGGCGGTGAACGACTTCGACGGTGCGCGGACCCAGATCAAGAAAACCCACGAACGCGAAGCGGTGATCGCCGACCTGCGGGACAAGGAATACCTCAAGCGCGAAGAAGACGCCGAGAAGCAAGGGGTCAAGACCGAGTACAAAGACCTCAAGGGCTACCCGGTGGCCAGCCTCGACGCCCCGGAAGTGGTCAGCCTCAAAAACAGTTACCAGAGCGCGTTCAGCCATTACCTGGCCGGTTTCGTCTACGAAGCCCTCGGCGAAAAGGACCTGGCCGCGCCGGGCTATCGCAAGGCCGCCGAACTGCGCCCGAACACACCATTGCTGGAACAGGCGCTGCTCAACCTCGACAAGCCTGCCGCCAAGAACGAAGACAGCGACATCCTGATCGTGGTCCAGAGTGGCCTGGCGCCGTCGCGGGACTCGATCCGCATTCCCCTGCCCTTGCCCATCAGCGGCAACCTGGTCATCACGCCCTTGTCGTTCCCGCTGATCAAGCCTGACACCTCCACCGCCACCTTCGCCCAGATCGGCGTCGACGGCCGCCAGATGGACCTGACCCAGCTCAACAGCACCACCGCCATGTCCCGTCGGGCCCTGCGCGACGATATGCCAGGCATCATCCTGCGCACCACCGTGCGCGCCATCAGCCGCGGCGTGGCACAAAAGCAGATCAACGACACCAACCCCCTGGCCGGCCTGGCTGTGGGCCTCACCTCGGCCGTGCTCGAAGGCGCCGACACCCGGACCTGGCGCACCCTGCCGGACTACACCCAGGTGGTACGCCTGCGCCTGAAAAAAGGCGAGCACCAGGTGACCTTGCCAAGCGCCATAGGCGGCTCGGTGGTCAAGGTCACCGTCGACCAGCGTTACCAGGTCATCAGCCTGCGGGCGGTGGGTAACCAGGTGTTCGCCGGTGGCCTGGCCGCCCAAGTGATGCCCAGCGCCAACCCGACCGCCATTGCCCTCAAGCAACCTTAAGAACGGAGTCTTGTTCACATGCGTTTAAAACTGATCGCCGTCGGCGCCCTGGCCTTGCTGGCCGGTTGCGCCACCCCACCGCCACCGGAGCCGGGCAGTGCCGCCAGTAAGGTCGTGGCGATGGGCAAGACAAAAAACATCGTGGTCGGCGCCATGCGCGTAGCCCGGGAAAACGGCTACATGACCGTCAATGTCCAGTTGAGTAACACCAGCTACAACAACAAGACGATGTATTACCGCTTTGCCTGGCTGGGGCCGGAAGGTTTTCCGATCGCCGAGGAAGAAACCTGGAAAAGCCTGACGATGTACGGCGAACAAACCAGCTTCCTGCCGGCCATTGCGCCGACACCCAAGGCCGTGGACTTCCGGTTGGAAATCAACACGCCTTGAGACGCAAAAAACTGTGGGAGCGAACGTGCTCGCGATAGCGCTGGATCAACCAGCCATGATGTGACTGACACACGGCTATCGCGAGCAAGCTCGCTGCCACAGAAAGTACCTGAGTGACGCGTTATCCCTTTTTCAGCTTTCGAGAGCCCCTACATGTTTGTACGCATTTCCTCCATCGCCTTCGCCGTCCTGCTGGTCAGCGGCTGCGCCAACAACTCCCCGGTCCTGGGCAACAAGAACATCAGCTACGGCGACACCAAGGCTGTGGAAACCGTGACCAACGAATTCGGCTCCACCGACCTGCAGATGATCGCCGAATCCATGACCCGCTCCCTGGCCCAGTCCGGCGTTTTGCAGGGCCGCCCGGTGGTCCAGGTCTATGACGTGAAGAACAAGACCAGCGAGTACATCGACACCCGCGAAATCACCACCAGCATCAAGACCCAACTGATGAAAACCGGTGCGGCGCGTTTTGCCAGCGACAACAACGCCATGGACAGCCAGGTCGACCAGCTCAAGCTGCAGAACCAGAGCGGCCTGTACAAGAAAAGCACTGTGGCCAAGACCGGTAACATGATCGCGGCCAAATACCGCATCGAGGGCTCTATCAGCTCGATCGTCAAGCGCAGCAGCGACTACAAGGACGTCTTCTACAAATTCAGCCTGCAGTTGGTCGACGTCGAAAGCGGTCTGGCCGAGTGGATGGACGAGAAAGAAATCCGCAAGACCACGGAGCGTTAAACCATGCGCACATGGATCGGCATCATGGCCCTGGCCTGCGCGTTCGGCGCCCAGGCGGCCCCAAAAGTCGCGGTGACGGACCTGGCGTACCAGGAACGAGTGGAGGAATACATCCACACCGTTTCCGCCCAGAGCAACTTCCAGGCGAACACGTACAGCGCCAGCGCCTCGTCGAGCTACGACGAAATGGAAGCCACCAGCAGCTACATCGAGCAAGGCGAGCTGCGCAAGTTCACCGGTGACATCAAGGGCGAGATCCTGCGCAGCGGAATGTTCCAGCTGGTGCAGGGCACCCCGCACACTGCGTCGTCCAAGGGCGATGTCTATGACGTGATCAAGCGCATCAAGGCTGGGCAGTTCAAGGGTGCCGATTACGTGCTGTTTGGCACGGTGTCGGACATCGATTTCACCCGCGATATCAACGAACTGGCCAACACCGACAGCTACTCGGCAGTGCTGGCGCTGACCCTGGTGGCGGACTTCAGCCTGATCAACACCAAAACCTACGAAATCACCTCGGCCTTCACCGCCATGGGCGAAGGCCAGGACACCAAGCTGTTGAACCACCGTGACGCGCACATCAGCCTCAACCGGCCACGGGTCGTGCGCGATGTGTCCAAGGCCTTGGGTGAGGACGTAGCGCAGCAACTGAGCGAGCAACTCGGCGGCCCGAGCTACGAACAACCCCGCGAGCCAGCACAGCGCAACAATCTGCCGCGCGATAGCGCGCCGGTGATCCTGCGCTGAGTCACATCACTGGGTAGATGCCTGGAAGCCTTTGGCGAGGGAGCGTGCTCCCTCACCACAGGTGTTGTGTGAAAGTCGGTTTTTACACCGCAGCCCTGCGAATCGTCGCCAGAAAACCTGCCGCACCGATGAACAGGCCCGCAAAAGTACGGTTCATCCGCCGTTGCTGTTGCGGGGTACGCAGCAGGCGCAGGACTTTGGACGCCAGCCCGGTGTACCCGGCCATGACGATGAGGTCGACGCAGATCATGGTCACGCCCAGGATCAGGTATTGCTTGACCAAGGGTGCATGGGGATCGATGAACTGCGGCAGCACCGCCAACATGAACACCAGAGCCTTGGGGTTGCTGATGTTGACCAGCAAGCCGCGAAACACCAGTGCCAACGGATTGCCGATAGGCCGCACGACGGCCTCATCACTGATATCGCCGGGGATGGCTCGCCACTGTTTGATACCCAGGTAAACCAGATAGGCCACACCAAACCATTTGATCGCATAGAACGCGGTAGCCGATGCGGTGAGGATCGCGCCAACACCGGCGGCGACAATCACGATTTGCAACGCCAGGCCCAGCTGCAGGCCCAGGGCATTCCAGTAACCGCGCCAAAAACCGTAGCGCAAGCCACTGGACATCGATGCAATAGCACCGGCGCCTGGGGAAAGACTGATCACCCAACATGCGGCAAAAAACGCCAGCCATGTTTCCAGCACCATTGCACACCTCGGCTCAGATTCGTCGAAACGACTAAGCTAATGCGCCGCCGCGCAGTTGACTACCGCTATTTTGCAAAGACAGCCCATCGGCCAAGGCCTGCTTATTCGACGAAGCCGCCGACCGGAAAGGCCTCGCTACCACGCCAGCGCCGCACCGAGCGCTGGAAGAACAGACTGTTGGGCACCTGTACCATGGCGCTGCCAGTGCCGAGCTCCTCGGGTTCGATCAACGTGGTGTACAACAGGTTGATCGCCACCACGCGCCCCTTGATGCCGGGCTTGTCAGTAGTGTCCACCAGCTCGACCACATCCCCCAGGCGAAACGGGCCGACGGTGTAGATCAAGACGGCGCACAACAGGTTCGACAACACGCTCCAAATGGCAAAGAACGCCACCGCGGCCACCGCGACGAAACCCGACAGCGCAGTCCACAGCACCGTGGCCGAGACACCGAGGCGTTCGAGCACCACCAGCACCGCGCTGCCCATGATCAACCAGCGCAGTATGCCCCGCAGGATAATGACCAACTGGGGTGGGAACGGGTAACGCTCACCCAGGCCTGTAAGAGTCCGTGCCACGACCCGTTGCGCGACATAACCGGCCAACAGAATCAGCAGGATTTGCACACCGAGCCAGATCGGCTCGATCCACATGACAGGGACAGGCAACGCCAACGCTTCCATCAGGACAATGCCTCCAGCTCCGCTTGCAGGTTTTCCAGCAACTCCAAGGCTTGCATCCACGCCTCCTCAAGCTCCGCTTCCCGAACCTTCAGCCTGGCCTGCTCGGCCAACAGATCGCGCAACTCGTCCTTGCGCGCTGCCTCGTACAGACCGCTGTCGCCAAGGCTGGTTTCGATTTTCTGCAATTTTTCATGCAGCTTGCCCAGTTCGACTTCGAGCTTATCGGCCTCGCGCTTGTGCGGTGCCAACTGCTGACGCAACGCCGCTGCGGCTTGGCGCTGGGCTTTCTTGTCGGTCTTGTCCGGGTTGACGGGCGTGGTGCTGACAGGGGCGTTGCGCTGGCGATACTCCACCAGCCAGCGTGCGTAGTCTTCCAGGTCGCCGTCGAACTCTTCGACCTTGCCGTCGGCCACCAGGAAGAAATTGTCCGTGGTGCTCTTGAGCAAATGCCGATCGTGGGACACCACCAGCACTGCCCCGCTGAATTCCTGCAAGGCCATCGTCAGGGCCAGGCGCATTTCCAGGTCGAGGTGGTTGGTCGGTTCGTCGAGCAGCAACAGGTTCGGCCGGCCCCAGGCAATCAACGCCAGCGCCAGGCGCGCCTTTTCGCCGCCGGAGAAATTCAGCACCGGTTCGTCGATGCGCGCGCCACGGAAGTCGAAACCACCGAGGAAATCGCGCAGGACCTGCTCGCGCTCGGTCGGCGCCAGGCGTTGCAGATGCAACAGCGGGCTGGCCTTGGAATCCAGGGAGTCGAGTTGATGCTGGGCGAAGTAGCCGACCACGGTGTTCTCGCCCCGGGTCAGGCGCCCGGCCAGAGGCTCGAGTTCACCGGAGAGGTTTTTGATCAGGGTCGACTTACCGGCACCGTTGGGGCCGAGCAGGCCGATCCGCGCACCGGGGGTCAGTTGCAGCTTGACCTTCTCCAGCACGGTCTTGTCGCCATAACCCAGGCGCGCATCGGACAGGTCGATCAGCGGGCTGGAAATCTTGGTCGATTCGCGGAAGACAAAATCAAACGGCGAATCGACATGGGCCGCAGACAGCTCCTCCATCCGCTCCAGCGCCTTGATCCGGCTCTGGGCCTGGCGGGCCTTGGTGGCCTGGGCCTTGAAGCGGGCGATGTAGCTTTCCATGTGCGCACGCTGCGCCTGCTGCTTCTCGTAGGCCTGCTGTTGCTGGGCCAGGCGTTCGGCACGAGCGCGTTCGAAGGCGCTGTAGCCACCACGGTACAAGGTCAGCTTGCGTTGATCGACATGGGCTACGTGATCGACCACGGCGTCGAGGAAGTCACGGTCGTGGGATATCAGCAACAATGTGCCGGGGTAGCTCTTGAGCCAGTCTTCGAGCCAGATGATGGCGTCGAGGTCCAAGTGGTTGGTCGGTTCATCGAGCAGCAGTAAATCCGAGGGGCACATCAACGCCTGCGCCAGGTTCAGGCGCATCCGCCAGCCACCGGAGAAATCCCCGACCTGACGGTCCATCTGTTCATTGGTAAAACCCAGGCCAGCGAGCAATTTGCGCGCGCGGGCATCGGCGGTGTAACCGTCGGCGCTGTCGAGCTCCGAATGCAGACGGGCTTGGGCGGCACCGTCGTGGGCCGCTTCGGCGGCGGCCAGGTCGCGTTGAACCTGGCGCAGGCGTAGGTCGCCGTCGAGCACGTAGTCCACGGCCAGGCGCTCGAGGGTGTCGACCTCCTGGCGCATGTGGGCGATACGCCAATCGGCCGGCAGCAAGCAATCGCCCGAGTCCGGGTGCAGTTCGCCCCGTAGCAGGGCGAACAGGCTCGATTTGCCAGCGCCGTTGGCACCGATGAGGCCAGCTTTGTGGCCGGCGTGCAGGGTCAGCTCGGCGTCTTCTAGCAGACGTTGCGGGCCACGCTGTAAAGTCAGGTTCTGAAGTCGGATCATAATGGCGGCGGAGTCTACCAGCTTCGCTCACAACTGGCGCGAGTAGCACGATGTCCCCTGACCTGTGGAGCTTTTCCCTCGACCTCTATGCCAAGCCCGGCGTGGAGCCGGCCTGCCTGGTGCTACAGAAGGCTGGTGCCAATGTCTGCCTGTTGCTTTGCGGCCTGTGGCTGGAACAGCGTGGCGTGGCCTGCAATGAACAGAGGCTGCAACAGCTTCGACAACTGGCGGAGCCTTGGGATACAGAGGTGGTAAAGCCGTTGCGCACGCTTCGTAGCCAATGGAAAGCCCGTGCCCTTCAAGACACAGCACTGCATAGCTTGCGCGAGCAGGTCAAGAAACTGGAGTTGGACGCCGAACAGCGCTTGCTGGAGCGCTTGCAGGCGACGACCGAGAATTGGCCTGGAGAACAACAGACAGGTTCAGCGCAATGGCTGCAAGGGCTGGCGGCGAGTGCCGAACCAGTGAACCGCGACGCGCTGCATCAGCTGCGCGTCGCGGTGTCCGGCACTTAGGAAGCGCTGGTTGGGGTGCTGGTGCTCGACACAGCGGAGGCGGATGGACTGGTCGCCGGAGCCGAAGTGCTGGCGGTTGGAGCAGGTGTCGCGGTCGGCGCCGGAGTCGAAGGCTTGGCGGCTGGCGCAGTCGAAGGTTTTGCGGCCGCTGGCTTTTTCACGGCAGGTTTTGCAGCCGGCTTGGCTGCAGGTTTTGCAGCGGCCGGCTTCACGGCAGCTGGCTTGGCGGCAGGTTTTGCCGCAGCTGGTTTGGCCGCGGGTTTAGCTGCAGCTTTGGCAGCAGCTGGTTTGGCCGCTGCTTTCACAGCAGGCTTGGCAGCAGCTGGTTTGGTCGCCGCTTTCACAGCCGGCTTGGCAGCAGCTGGTTTGGCAGCAGCAGTTTTGGTTGCCGCAGGCTTGGCAGCTGGCTTCGCCGCAGCGGGTTTGGCGGCAGGTTTTGCAGCCGCTTTAGCCGCAGGTTTGGCCGCGGCGGTTTTCGCAACTGCGGGTTTGGCAGCGGCGGTTTTAGCGACAGGCTTGGCGACAGCTTTCACAGCAGGCTTGGCAGCAACCGGCTTAGCGGCGGCCGTTTTTACCGCTGGCTTGGCGGCAGCTTTGACGGCTGGTTTTTTTGCCGCTGGTTTGGCAGCGCTGGCAGCGACCGACTTGGCAGCAGGTTTAGCCGCTGCTTTGGCCGGCGCTTTCACGGCTGGTTTAGCCGCCGCTTTGGCCGGTGCTTTTGCCGCGACAGGTTTAGCAGCCGGTTTCTTGGCCGATACAGCAGCAGGCTTGGCAGCACGAAGCGTCAGCGCCTTGCCCGCAGCTTCCTGCACGCGACCAACGCCTTGGGCCAGCTTCAGGCTTTCCTGGGCATCACGCTTGAGTTGCAGAATATAGGTGCGGGTTTCGGACTGACGATCCTTCAAGGCATCGAGCAGGTCTTCGAGTTCTTTCACGACATCTTTGGCCTTGGCTTGTGCCTTGGCCTTGCCAGCGGTGGCTGCGTCTTGCAGTTTAGTGCGCGACTTGTGCAGTTTTTCCTGTGCTTTGCCGCGTTGTTTTTCCAGCTTGGCGAGCAGTTTTTCAGCATCAGCCAGGGCTTGGGAGCAGGCGTTTTCCAAATGTTCGAGCAAGCTGCCCGAAAGTTGTTGGAGCAAGTGCAACGGAGTGTTTACAGGCTTCTTGGTGGCCGACATGGTTTACCTCCTGACTGACGTAAGTGCGGCTCATACTAGACCTCTGCTACAACCGCCGCTAGGGCATGTTGACACTACATAAGACGTTGCGTTGCAAGAGACGAAAAATCTTCTGCGCCAGTGCCCCGTCAATCCACCTTTATAGAGATCGGCACTGGCATAATTCCTCGATTCGAGGCCGGAGAGCACACATGTCGCGTCACCTTTTTTTATGCCTGTGCATGGTTTGCTCCATGGCCCAGGCTGTTGAAAAAACCAATGCAAACGATGCCCACGATCTGGCTTATAGCCTGGGCGCGAGCTTGGGTGAACGCCTGCGCCAGGACATGCCCGACCTGCAGATCCAAGCCTTGGTCGAAGGCCTGCAGCAGGCCTATCTGGGCAAGCCGCTGGCCCTGAAGGACGAGCGCATCGAACAGATCCTGGCCGCGCATCAGGCGCAATTGACGGCGCAGTCGACGACACCGCAGGTCGAAGTCGCATTGAAGACGGAACAGAGATTTCTCAACGAGGAAAAAAACCGACCCGGCGTCCAGCAACTGGCAGACGGCATCCTGCTGACCGAGCTCAAGCCGGGCCACGGCGCCAAGGCCGGTCCGCACGGCAAGGTCCAGGTGCTGTATATCGGTCGGTTGCCAGACGGCACCGTATTCGATTCCAACCGCCAGGCGCAGTGGTTCAGCCTCGACAGTGTGATTGACGGTTGGCGCAGCGCGTTGCCGCAAATGCCGGTCGGCGCGAAGTGGCGACTGGTGATTCCTTCGACCCTGGCTTATGGCGCCGAAGGTGCTGGGGATGTGATCCCGCCCTTCACGCCACTGGTGTTTGAAATCGAGTTGCTGGGTGCGACGACCTGACGCGGCCCCAAACGAAAAACGGTGCGCAAATGCGCACCGTTTTTTATTACCGCGAGCCCCTCAGGCCTGGACCGCAGCCTCTTCCTTGTGAGCGTTGTGCAGCACTTCGATCAGGCAGTCTTCCAGTTCGAAACGCTCGTGCAGCAAGCCGCCCAGCTCTTTGAATTTTTCCGCGACGCACTTGCCTTCATCACAAAGGTCGTTGAACGCCAGCAGCTTTTCGGTAATGACGTCGATGCGCGGGTAGATCTGCTCGGCGAGCTCCAGGCCACGCTTGTCGTTGAAGGCCTTGGCCTCGCCCGTCAGTTGTTCGTAGATCTCGAAATGGCCGGCAGACACATAGTCGACCAGCACGCCGCAAAATTCCTGCAACGGCTTGCGGCTTTCGCCCAGCGCTTCAGGCTTGTCGCCGAGGGCATCATAGGCCCGAATCAGCTCGCGACGCTCCTGCAACCAGCGGTCGATCAGCAGATGCACCCCACCCCAGCGTTCCTGAGCATTCTGACAACTTTCGAGCATGGTGATTTCTTCCCTTGTGAGTCATGCCCCTCGCAGCCTGCATACGCCTGAAATGATCAGGAACAAGCCAGACACAACATGATCGAGCGGCACAATTCCAATAACACGTGCGGGCCAGATTATGCCCGCACGACAACCGCTTCAAGGTACGCAGGAGATAAAGTTCATACAAGTGTTTAATCCAAGGCCCGGACCAGCTGCGACGTATCGCCGCTGAGCGGTCGTACCAGAGCATTCCAGACAAGGCGCAGCAGCAGATAGGTCATCGCACTGGACACCGCAAGAAAAAACAACAGGCTCCACTCAGGGATGCTCAGGTCGAACAACGTCCAAGTGATGTTCGCGCAGTCCACCGCACCGTCGAGGACGCGATGCACGGCACACCACCAGGAATCCGCCCTCTGCTGCTGCGCAATACAATCAGGTAGCGACTCGAAAGATGCGCTCTGCACCAGAACCTGGCGCCATGCCAGGGTCATGCCCCCCGACGCGAAAACCAACCCCATCACCCCGTAGCCAATGCTGCCTCTTTGGCCCGGGCCGTGTACGCAGGCCACGAGGCTATTCACCAGAAACAGCAGCAGACACAACCGCTGCAAAACACACAGGCTGCAAGGTGTCAGTCCGACTGCATATTCCAGATAGCTGGCGATGCCCAAAGCCAGGGCTGCGGCGATGGAAGCCATGAGAAACAAGAAGCGTGAGCTGGCCAAAGGCATGGCGGTTCCGTAACAAAAGAGACAAGCAGTTACGGTAGAGGAAAGCCCTCGGGCCTTTCAAGGCGGGCCTGGGCAGACACTTCACCAAGGGTGTAGGGAATTCCCGACAGGCACGAGGGGATTGCGCGCAGTCAGCTGTAGGACTTTACTGACGGCATTGCCAAAGCCCCTAAACCGGACCGGTATTCGCAACCGCTGGCTCAAGGGCGGCACCTGTCTGAACTGGGAACAGGGGGTGGACCTTGTGGCGAGTGCCCTCGCCACAATGATTCATTCCATTTTCAAGAACGACTCATACCCATCTCAAGTGGACAAGACCTGAGCCGGGACCGGCAAAGGCGCGGCGAGAAGACGCTCGTCCAATAGCCCCAAGCCTTCCTGGAACAACTGATTGCTGCGCTCGGCATCGCCCAGTTGTGCCAGCAGCCGCGCCAGTTCGGCACAAGCTTCGGGGTTGCGCTGGACCCGCAAACTGCTCTCCAGATAATCGCGCGCCTTGCCCCACAAACTGTTCTGCAGGCACAGGCGCCCCAGGGTCAGCAGCAAGCTCGGATCGGCCGGATGATCCTTGAGCCAGCTTTCGGCCGTCTGCAATTGTCGACTCGGATCATTGCCGCGGACCAACCCGTACAGGCGCGCCAGGTGACTGTCGTAGTGACGCTTGAGCGCGGCTCGCAGCACCTCTTCAGCCTCGACCTGGGCCCCTAGCTGCCGCAGTTGCTCGGCATAGGCCAGTACCAGCGCTGGCTCCTGACGCTGCGCCGAGGTCAGTTGTTGCCAGGCACGATTGAGCGACTGCAAGCCGACGCTACCGTCTTCTTCACGATGGGCCGCCAGTGTGAGATTTTCGCCCCACGCCCGGCGCTCAAGTTCAGTCAGTTCACTGGCTGGCAGGACTTTGTCCTTGCGCAGTTCCGGCAACAGCCGAATCACCGCCGACCAGTCGCCGCGCTGCTGATGCAGGCGCTGCAACTGACGCAGGGTCTGGGCGTTATGGGGATGGCGTTCATGCATGGCCTGCAACGTGCTCAATGCGCCGTCGGTGTCGCCACGGTCCGTCTGCAGTTGTGCGTGAGTCAGCGCAATGGCCAGTTCTGCCTGGGGCTGACGCTCCAGGGCACGTTCCAGCAAACTGTCGCTCTGCTCGTAAAGACCTTGCTCATTGGCCGCACGGGCCGCGCCGAGGTAATACAGCAATGGTTGACGCTCGGCTTCAGCGGCGCGATGCAAGTGCCGTTGGGCGCTGGCCCAGCGACCTTCGGCCAGGTCCAGTTGACCATGCTCGATTGCCACTTGCACACGACGACTGCGGTTGCGCCGCGACCATGGGTTGACCACGCCGCCAGAGGTGGTCACCAGCCCGATCAAGGCGCTCACACCTCGCCACAGCAGCCAGAGCACCGCCACCAGCGCCAGGGTGACCCACAGGCCGGCTTCGTAACGAAAGTTCTTGTACGCCACCAGCACGTAACCCGAATGCTCGGCAATCGCCACGCCCAGCAACGCGGCGGCAGCGATGACCACGAACAGAATCACGTAGAGACGTTTCATGGCGCGCCTCCCTGCTCACCCGATTTGGGCAGTGGCTTGACCGACTCTTCGACATTCAGGTTGCGGCGTTCGAGGTAAGCCTGGACGCTGCTCAGGGTGCCCGTCAGGTCTGGCGTGACCACCGTGACCGGTTGCTTGCTCAGCTCAGACACTCGCTCGAGCATGACTTTGCTTTGCGGATTGTCCTGATTGAAGTTGTTCCTGAGCACATCGCGCGCTTCGGTCAGTGCCTGGGTGTAGACCGCTGCCTGACCGTTGAGGGCGGCCCATTGTGCTTGCTCCAGCGCCAGACTCAACGCCAGGCGTACTTGCATCAAGCTCTGCCCGGCCAGAAGTGGACGGACGTTCTCGTCAGCATTGAAATCGATGCGGATATAGCGCGAGATCTGATCCCACCACTGCGCCCATCGGCTGGCACCATCGCCATCGGCGGTCAGGCCCAGCAGGGATTCACCACGGTCCTTGTATTCGGGTGCCAACTCGCTGAGTTGCAACACCTGATCACGCAGGGCCCCCAGTTGCAGGAACAGCCCGGTGCGATCCGGCTGTTCGGTGCTGCGCAACGCCGCGAGGGACTTGGCCAGTTGCTCACGGGCAGCGAACGAGCCTGGATCGTTCTGCTCACGCAGGATTTCGTCAGCGCCCTGGACCAGTGCCTGGGCACTGCTGATGTCTTGCAGGGCGGAAAGACGCAGGCTGGCCAGGCGCAACAGATGCTCGGCTTCAGCCAGGCGCCAGTCCTTGCGGCTGGCACCGAGCACAGTTTCCAGGCGCTGGTTCAGGCGTTGCTGGTCGCCCTGCAACTGGGCGACCTGACGCCGCCGCTCCTCCAGCTCTTCGGCCGGCGGCAACTGCGCCAGCCGTTCACTCAAGCGTTGTTCATTGAGCTTGAGGGTCTGGGCCTGATCATTGAGCGCCTGGACCTGGGAGGACTGCTGCTGGTTATTGGCTTGCAGATGACGCACCTGCCACACACCCCAGCCACCCACGGCCACGCCGGCAGCCCCCAACAACAACGCGACAATGGCCAGCCCGTTGCTGCGACGCGGCGCCATCGGAACCGGGTTTTCAACCGGCGCAACGATCGCTGGCTGGTCTTGATCTTCTTTTGGCAAGGCTGTTTCGCTCACGTATCCATCCTTTGCATTAGAAAACGGCACGGATTGTTCCCGTAACGCCGCCAGCAAAGCCGCGGCACTGGCGCCACGGCAATCCACAACTGTTCGGGCTCCGGCGGCACGCGCCATCTCGGCAACCCTCGGGCTTGGAACAAACAACGGTAACCGCGCCAGAGCGGGCCACGCGTCGCCAGCCAGCCGCTGCAAATGCTCGAAGCTCTGCCCACTGCTGACCACCAGGGCGTTCAAGCGTTCCGCCGCAACCCTCGCTGGCAACTCACCTTCGCGATAGTGCGGCAGGCCGCGTCGGTACAATTCCAGATAATCGACACTAGCACCTTGCTCGCGCAAACGCTCTGCCAGCAAGCCACGTCCGCCCTCGCCCCGCACGATCAAAACCTTGGGATCGGGCCGCGCGACCGCCTGGCGCAGCACCAAGTGTTCCAGCAAGGCTTCGCTGTCATCGCCGTTGTCGGGATAAAACACAGTGAGGCCGGCATCAGCGAGGATCTGTCCGGTCGCCGCGCCCACGCTGAACCAAGGTTGGTCTGGAGGCTGGGGCCAGTATTGACGCAGCAGCTCGACACACAGGCGTGCGGCGGGTTTGCTGACCACGATCACCGCACAGTACTGGTCCAGCCTTCGCAGGATCGCCTGCTCGGCATCGGACACCGGGATCGGCTCGATGTCCAGCAACGGCAAGCTACTGCTGAAGATCCCCGCTTCAGCCAGGACAGCCGCCAGCGCCGCCGACTCGTCCGCCGGCCGGGTGAGCAGCAGTCGCCAGCCCGTCACGCGTGGCCGGCCTCGCCGTAGACCGCCTTGAGAATCTCATCGGCGCCCTGGCCGAGCAGCTCTTCGGCCACGCGTACACCCAACGCCTCGGCATCGCGACGCGGCGCCCGGGCCTCGGCGCTGAGCAGCCGGCCACCGTTCGGATCGCCCACCAGGCCACGCAACCAGACCTGCTCGCCTTCCAGCACGGCGTAACAGGCGATGGGCACCTGGCAACCGCCATTGAGATGTTTGTTGAGGGCTCGCTCGGCGAACACCCGCGTGGCGGTGTCTTCATGGTGCAGAGGTGCCAGCAGGGCCTGAATATCGCTGTCGGCGCTGCGACACTCGATGCCCACCGCGCCCTGACCACCAGCCGGCAGGCTGTCGTCGACGCTGATGGCCGAGGTGATGCGCGCTTCGAAGCCCAGGCGTATCAGGCCAGCGGCGGCGAGGATGATCGCGTCGTACTCACCGGCGTCAAGCTTGGCCAGGCGAGTGTTGACGTTGCCGCGCAGGAAACGGATTTGCAGATCCGGACGGCGGGTCAGCAACTGGGCCTGACGGCGCAGGCTGGAGGTGCCGACCACACTCCCGGCTGGCAGAGCTTCAAGGCTGGAAAACGTATTGGAGACGAAGGCATCGCGCGGATCTTCGCGTTCGCAGATGCAAAACAGGCCCAGGCCTTCGGGGAAGTCCATGGGCACGTCTTTCATCGAATGCACGGCAATGTCGGCTTGCTGGTCCAGCAGCGCGGTTTCCAGTTCCTTGACGAACAGGCCCTTGCCGCCGATTTTCGACAGCGGCGAGTCCAGCAGCTTGTCGCCACGACTGACCATGGGCACCAGCGTCACGATCAGGCCGGGGTGGGCAGCTTCCAGACGGGCTTTGACGTACTCGGCCTGCCAGAGGGCCAGGGCACTTTTACGGGTGGCGATGCGAATCTCGCGAGGGGACATGGATCAATCCGTACTTAAAAGATACGGCGGATAATAACAGCTCAGTCAAAACCGCTTTGATTTGAATCACGACCCCAAGGCCTCCCTGGCCGTCAATGTCCTGGAATGAAGTGTGCAAGTGCGATCAGCGCTGAGCTAAAGCTGCTGCATCATCTTGCGCACACCTGCCACATGGCGCCGACTGACAATCAAGGCATCGCCATTGAGGCCTTTGAGAAACAGCTGGAAGTGTCCCAGGGGCGTGCGTTGCAAACGCTCGATTCGCTCTCGGGCCACGAGGGCGTTGCGGTGGATGCGCACAAACCGCTCGCCGAACTCGTCTTCAAGGGCCTTGAGCGGCTCGTCCAGCAGAACCTCGCCACTCTCATGGCGCAAGGTCACGTATTTATGGTCGGCAATGAAGTAGACCACCTGGTTCAACGGGATCAGTTCAATGCCTTTGCGGGTACGCGCACTGATGTGGCTGCGCGGGCCGCTGCCACTTTCGGCTGCCGGACGGGTCAGCGCCGCCAGTTGCACCCGGTTGGGCCGCTCAGCCTTGCGCAAGGCTTCAACCAGCGCCTCGGCAGAGATCGGCTTGACCAGATAGCCCACCGCGCCGGCCTGCAGGAGTTCGGGCGCAAAGTCGTCCCGAGAGGTACAGAACACCACGGCGGGCGGCGACTCTCGCTCACACAGCTTCGCCGCGACCTGCAAGCCATCCAGGCCCGGCATGCGAATATCGAGCAGCACGATATCCGGCTTGTGGCTGTCAATAAGGGCCAATGCCTCTTCGCCATTGGTGGCGCTCGGCTCCAGGACACTGTAACCCTCGAGTTCGCCGACCATTCGGCTCAGGCGCTCACGGGCCAGTGGTTCGTCATCAACGATCAGGACATTCATATTGCGCTGGATTCCTGCGTGAGTCTCGCACAAGGATAGCGTAGACAGGGGAAGTGACATCCGTCACCGCGATCCACGCTAAGACTCGCTCGAGGGCCAAAAAGTGCCGCGAGGCGGTTGCCTATCTTTACCAGCGCCTGCCGATAGATGCTCGAGGCCTGTTGTCGCACGGCGTCGCCGTAGGGATTGTTAACACTCGACCTGACCACTATGAGCTCCCCCCTTTTTCTGTTCGTCCGATGCGCCATGGATGGAAAAAGCAAAAGTCCTACCGTCCACTGTAGACGGTTGCCGCGACGATATTGCTCAATCGGAAAATATCGTTGCGCAAAAAGCCTCATTAAATGCTCGGGTTGTGGACAAAAAACCTGCCGACCAGTGCCAGCGCCAGCCCCGACAACCCTGCTATCATCCGCCGCAGCCTTTAACCGCTATTTTTTCTTCAGCCGATCACGAGCGAATTCATGAGCACTGACAAGACCAATCAGTCCTGGGGCGGCCGCTTCAGTGAACCCGTCGACGCCTTCGTCGCCCGCTTCACCGCCTCCGTCAACTTCGACCAGCGCCTGTATCGCCACGACATCATGGGTTCGATCGCCCACGCCACCATGCTGGCCAAGGTCGGCGTACTGACCGATGCCGAGCGCGACAGCATCATCGATGGCCTGAAGACCATCCAGGGTGAAATCGAGGCCGGCCAGTTCGACTGGCGCGTCGACCTTGAAGACGTGCACATGAACATCGAAGCACGCCTGACCGATCGCATCGGCGTAACCGGCAAGAAGCTGCACACCGGTCGCAGCCGCAACGACCAGGTAGCCACCGACATCCGCTTGTGGCTGCGCGATGAAATCGACCTGATCCTGGCCGAGATCACCCGCCTGCAAAAAGGCCTGCTGGAGCAAGCCGAGCGTGAGGCCGAGAGCATCATGCCGGGCTTTACCCACCTGCAAACCGCTCAACCTGTAACGTTTGGGCATCACATGCTGGCTTGGTTCGAAATGCTCAGCCGCGATTACGAACGCCTGGTCGACTGCCGCAAGCGCACCAACCGCATGCCCCTGGGCAGCGCCGCGTTGGCAGGCACCACGTACCCGATCGATCGCGAATACACCGCGCAACTGCTGGGCTTCGACGCCGTGGGCGGCAACTCGCTGGATAACGTGTCTGACCGTGATTTCGCCATTGAATTCTGCGCCGCCGCGAGCATCGCGATGATGCACCTGTCACGCTTCTCCGAAGAACTGGTGCTGTGGACCAGCGCGCAATTCCAATTCATTGACCTGCCGGACCGCTTCTGCACCGGCAGCTCGATCATGCCGCAAAAGAAAAACCCCGACGTGCCGGAGCTGGTTCGGGGCAAGAGCGGTCGGGTGTTCGGCGCCCTGATGGGCCTGTTGACCCTGATGAAAGGCCAGCCGCTGGCCTACAACAAGGACAACCAGGAAGACAAGGAACCGCTGTTCGACGCCGCCGACACCTTGCGCGACTCGCTGCGTGCCTTCGCCGACATGATCCCGGCCATCAAGCCCAAGCACGCTGTGATGCGCGAAGCGGCCCTGCGCGGCTTCTCCACCGCCACCGACCTGGCCGATTACCTGGTACGCCGTGGCCTACCGTTCCGCGACTGCCACGAGATCGTCGGCCATGCCGTTAAGTACGGCGTGGACAGTGGCAAGGACCTGGCGGAAATGAGCCTGGACGAGCTGCGCAAGTTCAGCGACCAGATCGAACAGGACGTGTTCGCGGTGCTGACCCTGGAAGGTTCGGTCAATGCCCGCGACCACATTGGCGGCACGGCACCGGCGCAGGTCAAAGCTGCCGTGGTGCGCGGCCAGGCGTTGCTCGCCAGTCGCTAAAAGCTAAAGGCTTCGCGAGCAAGCTCTCTCCCACAGGATCTTCAGTGGTCACACATTTGTGAACAGATAAAGATCCAATGTGGGAGCGGGCTTGCTCGCGAAAGCGTCCTTCAGAACACTACAAAACTCACTTCTTGGCCGCGATCATCGCCAAAAATGCCGGCATCGCCGCTTCCCTGTCCGCCGCAATCCGCTGCACGTGCGGGTTTTGCTCCAACCTTTCCATCAGCGCTTGGGCCGCCGGCATGTCTGCCAGCAGGTCGATATCGAACAGCTTCCTGCCTACTTGGCGGGCCAGCGATACGCTGTAGAAGAAATACAGATCAGCAATACTCAAGTTATCGCCCGCCACGTAGGGCGAGAATTTGCCGTGCCTGCCAAGCGAGGCGACCCCCAGCAGCAATTCGGCCCTGGTCTTTTCCTTGATGGCCTCAGCCACTGACATGCCGAAAAATGCCTCGCCGTAGCAGGCCCGCCCTGGCAGCTCAATGTATAGCTCGATTTCCCTGCACAAGGCCAAGACCCGGGCGCGCTCGAACGGGTCACTGGGCAGCAGGGCCTTGTCTGGCTGGGTTTGCTCGATGTATTCGAGGATCACGCTGGTTTCGTTGACAAACCCTTGTTCGGTTTTCAACACCGGCACCTTCCCGCGAGGGCTGATGGCCAGCGCTTCGGGGGTCTGGTTGGGGTAGAACGGCACTTCTTCGAAGGGCAGGCCCTTCTCCAGCAGTGCCAGCTTGACCATGTTGTAATAATTACTGACAGAGAAACCATAAAGCTTGAGCATTACCCATGCCTCCAGGCCGTGTGGGGTTGGCAGCCTTGGGTTATAGACCGTCGAGGCATTTCTTGCCAGGCGCATCAGGTCGCTGAATGCAGGTAAACTGGCGGCCTTTCTCACAGGAGCCTGCCATGAGCGAGCCAACCGACATCGACAGCGACGAAGAAGAATTCGTCGAGAACACGCTGATCCAGGCCATCGAAAACCAGATCGAAAACGATAACCCGCCAGCGGCCAAGGCCACGTTCAACAAGCTGACCCTGGTGGGTTATGAGCGCGAAGACATTCTCAACCTGATGGCCCATGTGCTGGCGGTGGAGATCGATGCGATCCTGGAAGAAGATCGCCCGTTCAATACCCAGTGGTACGAAGCCGCCTTGCGCGCCTTGCCTGAGTTGCCGCCGGAAAAGAACTGAACCGCTCTTGTGGCGAGGGAGCTTGCTCCCGCTGGGGCGCGAAGCGGCCCCAATAGCTTGACGACTGCTGCGCAGCCGCGCAGGAGCAAGCTCGCTCGCCACAAAAGAATCGCTTTAAACAAAAAAAGCATGCCACTGACACTGGACAGCCCGGCCGAGTGCGCTCACCTTAGTGACGCTGTCGTCCAAATTCCTAGAAAGTCTGGAGTCCTTATGTCGCTTACCCCTGAGCTGGTTGCCGAACTGGAAATCCTTGCACTCTTCAACCTGGACAGTTCCCAGGAAGGCCTGAAAATTCATCAGACCGCTGCCCCGAAAGCCATTGCCGCCGCCCAACGCCTGTACGAGAAAGAACTGATCGACCAACCCGACGGTGGTTATCTGACCAGCCTGGGGCGCGATGCCGCACAAAACATACAAACCGTTCTGACGATACTCAGCGTTCAAGAAACCGCCTGACTCTCCCCTGCCGCCCACGGAAATCTCCTTCATCGAGATTTCCGCAGGCGCCCTGCGAAAAGATTCTGACGTCAAAAGCCGACTTTCAGCTTAAGAATTCTGTAGCTCGGACGCTAAACTGCCATTACCTGTGATCTCCCACGTTCGACGCCGCGAGCCGGTTTGAGCTGACATGACCCGCAATCACGAAATACGCCCCGATCTGGACGAGGGAATCGACCGCAAGGTCCTGAGCCAGTTGCGTGCACGTTTTCTCAAGCTCAACAGTGTGCGGATGGAACGTGCCCTGGAAGGCCTGTCGACCCGCCAGCAAAGCGTGTTGACGCTGCTACCGCTGTTTTTCCACGTCAACCATCCACTGTTGCCCGGCTACGTCTCGGGCAGCACGCCTGCCGGGTTGTCGAATTATGAGCCTGACGCCAGCGTCCTGGCCGAAGCCCAGCGACTGACCCGTTCGTTTTCTTACAAACCACGCCACGGCAGCAACCCGCCGCGCCCGATTCTCGGCCTGTTCTTGATGGGCAGCCTCGGCACGCTGGCCCAGGCCGATCAGAGCGACATGGATGTGTGGGTCTGCCACGGTCCGGACCTGAGCGACGAGGAACTGGACGAGCTGCGTAAGAAATGCCAACTGCTGGAGGCCTGGGCCGCGACCCAGGGCGCCGAGGCACACTTTTTCCTGATCGACCCGGCACGTTTCGTACGGGGCGAACGGGACAACCAGCTCAGTTCCGACGATTGCGGCACGACCCAGCATTACCTGTTGCTGGACGAGTTCTACCGAACCGCGATCTGGCTGGCCGGGCGCACGCCCATCTGGTGGCTGGTACCAGTCTACGAAGAAGACAACTATGAACAATACATTCATACCCTGATCTCCAAGCGTTTCATCCGCGCGGATGAAACCCTGGACCTGGGGCACCTGGCCTACATCCCGGCCGGGGAATTCATCGGCGCTGGGCTCTGGCAGCTGTTCAAAGGCATCGAATCGCCCTACAAGTCGGTGCTCAAGCTGCTGCTGACCGAGGTATATGCCAGCGAACACCCTAACGTGCGCTGCCTGAGCCTGCGCTTCAAACAGGCCGTGTTTGCCAATCGCCTGGACTTGGAAGAGCTGGACCCGTACATGGTGGTTTATCGCCGCCTCGAGGAATACCTCAACACCCGGGGTGAACCCGAACGCCTGGAGTTGATCCGCCGGGCGCTGTACTTGAAGGTCAATCGCAAACTCACCGGCCAGACGGCGCGCAGCGGCGGCTGGCAACGGGTATTGCTCGAACGCCTGGCCCGGGAATGGGGCTGGGACCAGCGTCAACTGGCGCTGCTGGACAGTCGCAGCCAATGGAAGGTGCGCCAGGTCAGCCACGAACGCCGGGCGCTGGTCAATGAACTGACCTACAGCTACCGCTTCCTGACCCAGTTTGCCCGCACCGAGAAAACCGTCAGCCTGATCAACAGGCGCGACCTCAACGTGCTTGGCAGGCGGCTGTATGCCGCCTTCGAACGCAAGGCCGACAAGGTCGAGTTCATCAACCCCGGCATTGCCCCGGACTTGGCCGAAGACACCCTGACCCTGGTCCAGTCACCCAACAAGAAAGAGCCGGGGCAGAACCAGTGGGGCTTGTATAACGGCAGCCTCAACGCCCTGGAGTGGGAGAACTTCGCGCCAATCAAGCGCAGCCGCGAGCTGTTGGAGCTGCTGACCTGGAGCCATCGCAACGGCGTGATCGACAGCAGCACGCGCCTGGCGCTGCATCCCGGGGAAAGCGACCTGAGCGAGTTCGAGCTGTTCAATCTGCTGGGCAGCCTGCAACAGTCCGTCGCCCTGCCCCTGGTCACGGTGGATGAAGAGCAGTTGCTGCGCGCCAGCGTCCCCAGCGAAGTGCTGATCCTGGTAAACGTCGGCGTCGACCCGCTCAAGCATCACCGCGACCTGAATATCCTGATGACCACCGAGCGTACCGACTCCCTGAGCTACGCCGGGGTGCGGGAGAATCTGGTACTGACCCTCGACCAGGTCACGCTCAACAGCTGGAACGAAGTATTGGTCAACCGTTTCGACGGTGAGCACGCCCTGCTCGATTGCCTGCGCGACTACCTCAACGATTTGCCCGCCACACAGCGCCAGCCGCGCTTGCGGGTACGCTGCTTCTGCCACAACCGCGCCCAGTTCATTGCGCGACGGGTCGAAGAAGTCTTCGAAACGGCCCAGACCCTGCTGTTGAGCCGGCTCAATTACCGCTATCTGCTACAGGTCCAGCAGCACTATCACGTGCTGGAACTGATGCCCGGCCAGGTCAATCACGTGGCGCTTGGCAGCCTGTCGGCGCTGATCGATTACCTCGGCGAGGAACTGACGGCCTATAGCCCGCTGCAGCTGGACCCGATGGCCCTGGAAGACCACGACCTGGCGCTGGTCCTGCCCATGGGCCAGCCCGAGTGCATCCAGGTGTTCTACCGGGTCAGCGAGCACGAGGCCGAGCTATACGTGCTCGATGAGCTTAACGCCTTGTGGCAACAGCGCCTGCCTTATCACGACGAACACAGCCTGCTGGTTCCCCTGCAGCGCTTTTTGCAATCGGTGCTATACCGCCGCGACGCGCTGTTGCCGATGGATGCCACCCAGCCGCTGCCCCTGGAAACCCTGTATTACCAGCTTCTGCCCTCAGGCAGTGGACGAGCACGGCGGATCGAAGCGCGGCAGGCACCGCAGACGCCGGTGAACAAACCGTTCTACGACGTACAGGCAATCATTGGCAAAGCCGCGCACGGCCAGGTGCACGTCACCCTGTATTGCGATCAGCAGGAGTTTTCGGAATTGGAGCATGGCGACCAGTTGTTCAGCGTGGTCGCCAGGGAGATTGTCGGGCAACGCCGTGAGACCCAACGCTATCGCTGCTACATCACCGACCTGGACCTCTCCGGCCTGGTAGGTGACAGCGCCTGTTCAAGTAATTTGTACCTGCGCTACAAGGCCGACCTGGAAAGCGCGCTGAACGAGGCGCTGGCCTTGGTCTGACGGGTTCAGAGGTGGAAGTCGCCGCCCGCTTCAGGCTGGTACTCCACGCCCAGCAACGTCAGCTTCAACGTCTTGCCGCCCGGGGCTGGCCAGTCGATATGCTGGCCGACCTTCAAACCCAGCAAAGCGCTGCCCACCGGGGCGAGGATCGAGATCCGGCCTTCATCGGCATTCGCGTCCTGTGGGTAGACCAGGGTCAAGTGATAGTCCTTGCCACTGCTTTCTTCGCGGCAGTGCACACGCGAGTTCATGGTCACGACATCGGCGGGCACTTCATCGTGGCCCACCACGTTCTCGGCGCGATCCAGCTCGGTTTGCAACGCAATCACGCCCGGCAGCGTTTCATCAAGGCTGTCGATCAGGCGCTCCAGACGCTGTACGTCCAGACGGGTAAGGGTGATGGTAGGTGCGGTCATGATCCTGGCAGACTCCTTTCTTCTGCACAAAAAAAGCAAAACCCCGCCACAAAAAGGCGGGGTTTTCACGGGCCTCGATGAGTTGAGGCGTAGCCGGACACTAACAGTAGGAGCTGACGAGTGCAACGAGGCTGCGATCTTGCCCCAGACAATTGAGTACTAAGCGAAAGCCCCCAAAGATCAAAATCAAAAGATCGCAGCCTTCGGCAGCTCCTACCGGAATTGGCGCTTGAGCGCCTCGGCACAGATGACCCGCCGACGCTCATCATCGGCCGAGCGCCATTCGCGGATGTCCTCCACATGACGGAAACAGCCGAGGCAGACTCTCTGCTCGTCCAGCTTGCACACGCTGGTACACGGCGACGGCACCGCCGGGCTGACATTACTGTAGAGCGGCTTGGGCGGCCGCGCCGGCACGGTCTGGCTCACGCGATCAAAGGCCTTCGAAATCGAGTTCGACATCAGCCTGCTGCATGACGATGCGCTCGAGCATCTCGCCCAGCTGCTCTTCGCTCTTGTCGCACATCCAGCGCTCGCTTTCCTCGTCGTAGTCGAAGTGGAATCCACCGGACACCGCCGCCAGCCACAACTGCCGCAACGGCTCCTGGCGACTGAAGATCAACTGGGAGCCGTTCTCGAACTTGACGGTCAGCACTCCGGCGGAGCTTTCCAGGTCGATATCCAGGCCACTTTCGTCAAACACATCCTCCAACGTCTGCTGGGTGCTATCGACCAGATCGTGGAAACGGGCTTCAGTCAAACTCATTGCGGCAACCTCGAAAATGTCTGCTCATGCTCAAGCGCCGCAAGATACGGGCGCGTCTCGATGATTGCAAAGGATATACCGACCGACGACTACCGGCGCCGCCAAATGCCGGGTGGCCGGTCGGACGGGAGCCCCGTTGCATAGGCAATCTGCCGGGTGGCCGGTATACTCCGGCGCAATTAACGCATTTTCAAGGATTTCGCCATGAAGCGCCTGATCTCTTCCCTTGCTGCGCTCGTCGCGGTTGCCTGCCTTGTGACAGCCTGTGGTCAAAAAGGTCCGCTGTACCTGCCTGATGACAGCAAGTCCCCTGAAGAGCAGGCCAAGTCGTCGCAAGCCAAATCCCACGCGCACGACACCCACACCACTTACTAAGGGAACGCCATGGACGCTTTTAACTACCGTGGCGGGGAGCTGTTCGCGGAAGGGGTTGCCCTGTCCGCGATCGCCGAACGTTTCGGCACGCCGACCTATGTCTATTCCCGCGCCCATATCGAAGCCCAGTACCGGACTTTCGCCGATGCCCTCGCCGGCATGCCGCACCTGGTGTGCTTCGCCGTAAAAGCCAACTCCAACCTGGGTGTGCTCAATGTCCTGGCGCGCCTGGGCGCCGGCTTCGACATCGTCTCCGGCGGTGAGCTCGAACGCGTATTGGCTGCTGGCGGCAGCGCCGACAAGATCGTGTTCTCCGGTGTCGGCAAGACCCGCGAAGACATGCGCCGTGCCCTGGAAGTCGGTGTGCACTGCTTCAACATCGAATCCACCGATGAGCTGGAGCGCCTGCAAGTCGTCGCCGCCGAGCTGGGTGTCCGCGCGCCGATCTCCCTGCGCGTGAACCCGGACGTCGACGCCGGCACCCATCCGTACATCTCCACCGGTCTCAAGGAAAACAAGTTCGGCATCGCCATTGCCGACGCCGAAGACGTGTACGTGCGCGCCGCCCAACTGCCGAACCTGGAAGTATTGGGCGTCGATTGCCACATTGGCTCGCAACTGACCACCCTGGAACCCTTCATCGATGCCCTCGACCGCCTGCTGGCACTGGTCGACCGCCTCGGCGACTGTGGCATCTACCTGCGTCATATCGATTTGGGTGGCGGTGTCGGCGTGCGCTACCGCGACGAAGAGCCGCCCCTGGTGGCCGACTACATCAAGGCAGTGCGCGAGCGCCTCGAAGGGCGTGACCTGGCGCTGATGTTCGAACCGGGCCGCTACATCGTCGCCAATGCCGGCGTGCTGCTGACCCAGGTCGAATACCTCAAGCACACCGAGCACAAGGATTTCGCCATCGTCGACGCGGCCATGAACGACCTGATCCGCCCGGCGCTGTACCAGGCCTGGATGGACGTGACCGCGGTACGCCCTCGCAACACCGCCGCCCGCAGCTATGACATCGTCGGGCCGATCTGCGAAACCGGCGACTTCCTGGCCAAGGGCCGGGAGCTGGCGCTGGAAGAAGGCGATCTGCTGGCTGTGCATTCAGCCGGTGCCTATGGGTTTGTCATGAGTTCCAACTACAACACCCGCGGCCGTTGCGCCGAGGTGCTGGTGGACGGTGATCAGGCATTCGAAGTGCGTCGCCGCGAGACGGTAGCCGAGTTGTTTGCCGGCGAAAGCCTGCTGCCGGAGTAAAACCATGCTGCTGCGTTTTACCAAGATGCACGGCCTGGGCAATGATTTCATGGTCCTTGACCTGGTCAGCCAGCACGCGCACATCCTGCCCAAGCACGCCAAGCAATGGGGGGATCGGCACACCGGTATCGGTTTCGACCAACTGCTGATCGTCGAGGCACCCAACAACCCGGACGTGGATTTCCGCTACCGGATCTTCAACGCCGACGGTTCGGAAGTAGAGCAATGCGGTAATGGCGCGCGCTGCTTTGCCCGCTTCGTACTGGACAAGCGCCTGACCGCCAAGCGGCAGATTCGCGTCGAGACCAAAAGCGGCATCATCGAACTGGATGTGCGTAGCGACGGCCAGATCGGCGTCAACATGGGCGCTCCACGCTTGGTACCGGCGGACATTCCATTCCAAGCGCCGGCCCAGGCCTTGAGCTATCCATTGGAAGTCGATGGCGATACGGTGGAAGTGGCAGCAGTGTCCATGGGCAACCCCCACGCCGTGCTGCGGGTCACCGACATCAACAGCGCGCCGGTGCATGAACTGGGGCCGAAAATAGAACATCATCCGCGCTTCCCCGCGCGGGTGAATGTCGGTTTCCTGCAGGTCATCGATCGTCACCGTGCGCAATTGCGCGTCTGGGAGCGCGGTGCCGGGGAAACCCAGGCCTGCGGTACCGGCGCCTGCGCCGCCGCCGTCGCGGCGATCAGTCAGGGGTGGATGGATTCGCCATTGTTGATCGACCTTCCGGGCGGGCGCCTGTCCATCGAATGGGCAGGCCCTGGCCAACCGGTGATGATGACCGGCCCGGCAGTACGCGTATACGAAGGACAAGTTCGTCTTTGAGTGAGCCAAACCCATGACCGACCAGCCACAGGTTCCAGCCCCACAGCCCGACGAATCCCCGAGCCCGCTTCCGGACGCCGCAGCCGTAGCCGCGTACCTGGAGGCCCATCCGGACTTCTTCGTCGCGCACGAAGAACTGCTTGCGGCGATGCGCATCCCCCACCGGCGCGGCGACACCGTGTCGCTGGTGGAACACCAGATGAAAATCCTGCGCGAGCGCAACATCGAGATGCGCCATCGTCTTTCCCACCTGATGGACGTGGCCCGCGACAATGATCGGCTCTTCGACAAGACCCGACGGTTGATCCTGGCCCTGATGGACGCCAGTACCCTCGAAGACCTGGTGATGAGCGTCGAAGACAGCCTGCGCCAGGATTTCCAGGTGCCTTTCGTCAGCCTGATCCTGTTCGGTGACAACGCCATGCCGGTGGGCCGCTGGGTGACTCACGCCGATGCACAGACCGCCATCGGCGGCCTGCTCACGGAAAACAAAAGCGTCAGTGGCAGCCTGCGCGAGCATGAACTGGACTTCCTGTTCGGCGAAGAACAGCGCAAGCAGATCGGCTCCACCGCCGTCGTCGCCATAGTCCACCAGGGCGTGCATGGCGTGCTGGCTATCGCCAGCCGCGATCCGCAGCACTACAAGAGTTCGGTGGGCACGCTGTTCCTGAGCTACATCGCCGAGGTCACCGGCCGGGTACTGCCACGGGTTGCCGGCTCTCTGCGCTCGGTACGCTGAGGATGGAACGGCAACTGGACGCCTACTGCGAACACTTGCGCAGTGAGCGCCAGGTGTCGCCCCACACGCTGTCGGCCTATCGCCGCGATCTGGAAAAAGTCCTGGGCTGGTGCCAGAAGCAGAGCATCGACAGTTGGTCGGCGCTGGACATCCAGCGTCTGCGCAGCCTGATTGCACGCCTGCATCAACAGGGGCAATCCTCCCGCAGCCTGGCGCGATTGTTGTCGGCGGTGCGCGGCTTGTACCACTACCTCAACCGCGAAGGCCTCTGCGATCACGATCCAGCCACTGGCCTGGCACCGCCCAAGGGCGAACGCCGCTTGCCGAAAACCCTCGACACCGATCGCGCCCTGCAACTGCTTGAAGGCGCCGTCGAGGATGATTTCCTGGCGCGCCGAGACCAGGCGATTCTCGAACTGTTCTATTCTTCCGGCCTACGGCTTTCGGAGCTGACAGGGCTGAACCTGGATCAACTGGACCTGGCCGACGGCATGGTCCAAGTGCTCGGCAAAGGCAGCAAGACCCGCCTGCTACCCATCGGCCGCAAGGCCCGCGAAGCCCTGGAGCTGTGGCTGCCGCTGCGGGCGCTCACCAACCCTGCCGACGACGCGGTGTTCGTCAGCCAACAGGGGCGGCGCCTCGGTCCACGGGCGATCCAGGTACGAGTCAAGGCGGCTGGCGAACGCGAACTGGGGCAGAACCTGCACCCACACATGCTCAGGCATTCCTTCGCCAGCCATCTGCTGGAGTCGTCCCAGGACCTGCGCGCCGTCCAGGAGCTGCTCGGCCACTCGGACATCAAGACCACACAGATCTATACCCACCTGGACTTCCAGCACCTGGCGACGGTCTATGACAGTGCCCACCCCAGGGCCAAACGTATCAAGGGCGACGAATCATGACCATCGAGCTCATCACCTTCGACCTCGACGACACCCTGTGGGACACCGCCCCGGTGATCGCCAGCGCCGAAGCCGTATTACGCCAGTGGTTGACCGACAACGCACCGAACCTGGGCGGCGTGCCGGTGGAGCACCTGTTCTCTATTCGCGAGCAAGTGCTGCGCGAAGAGCCTGGCCTGAAGCACCGCATCAGTGCGTTGCGCCGGCGGGTGCTGTTCCGGGCATTGCAGGAAGCCGGCTATGACCAGTGGCAAGCCTCGGAGCTGGCGGACCAGGCATTCGAAACGTTCCTGCACGCCCGCCATCAACTGGAGATCTTTCCCGAGGTACAGCCCACCCTGGAAATCCTGGCCAACCATTTCGCCCTCGGCGTGGTCACCAATGGCAACGCCGATGTGCGCCGCCTGGGGTTGGCGGATTATTTCAAGTTCGCCCTGTGCGCCGAAGACATCGGCATCGCCAAACCTGACGCCCGGCTGTTTCACGAAGCCTTGCAGCGCGGCGGCGCCACGGCGCAAACCGCCGTGCACATTGGCGATCATCCGGGCGATGACATCGCCGGCGCCCAACAGGCCGGCCTGCGCGCGGTGTGGTTCAACCCGGCAGGCAAGGCCTGGGACGCCGACCATGCGCCGGACGCAGAGATTCGCAGCCTGACGGAGCTCCCAGGATTGCTGGCGGGATGGCACAGCCAGCCCTGAACCCCTGCTCTGTAGCCGCCAAAAACCCTTTGTGGGAGCGAGCAAGTTCGCTCCCACAGGGACGGCGCTTAGCCTGAAAACTTTATCCAGCCCATGAAAAAGCCCGCAGCGACGGCGGGCTTTTCCAGCAAGCAAGAAGCAGAAGCTCAGATAGGGCGACTGCCGTACTTGTTGTCAGGCTTCTTGGGCGGATCAGCGACCACGTTGGCCTCCACTTCCTGCACCTTTCCACCCCTGGCCAGGAATTCCTCCATGGCCTTGGCGAGCGCATCACGCTCCTTGTTCTTGGCCTCTACGCTCGGCAACTCGTCGACCGATACCGCCGCCTTGGCCTTGCCTTTGGCGGTGGGGACCGGTACATCGGCCTCATCATCGGCAACGTCTTCAGCCGCCGCTTCCAGGCCTTCTTCAGCCTCGTCTTCGTCACCTACTTCGAGGTCGTCGTTTTCCAGATCATCGTCGCTCATGTTCTACCTCATGACTTGCGAAAAGCAGATTAGTTATAGCCCAGCTTCGCCATCTGTCGAAGGCTGCCAGAAAAAATTCAACATCCGCCGGCAATCAGCGGTTATGCCCCTTCACCGTACAAGGTGGCGAGGACTTTACGAGCACCGCCATGATCACGGTGCTCGCCCAGATAGACACCTTGCCAGGTCCCCAGGGCCAGCCGTCCTGCCGTGACCGGCAGGCTGAGCTGGCAACCAAGCACGCTGGCCTTGAAGTGCGCCGGGAGGTCGTCCAGGCCTTCGTCGTTGTGCTCATAATCGACGGTTCCTTGTGGGATCAGCCGATTGAAAAATCGTTCGAAGTCTCGACGTACCGCCGGATCGGCGTTCTCGTTGATGGTCAACGAGGCCGAGGTATGCTGCAGCCACAGATGCAACAGACCGACACGACATACCTGGAGTTCAGGCAGGCCGGCGAGTAACTCGTCCGTCACCAGATGAAAGCCCCGGGGCCTTGCCCGCAGGGTTATCAGCGTCTGTTGCCACATACAGATCTCCGCACGTTCGGCGCGCATTCTAGCGCGCTCTGGGAAAAAACAAAGGGCCTAATGCGCCTGCCTCCATGTAAGCCTTTGGCCGTAGAAAAACCCATGTCGCATACATAACAAAAGACGTCGGAAAAACCAGCACTCCCTGTGAGCACTGACAAATCCCAGACAAAAAAATGCCCGGCGAACCGGGCATTTTTTTATCGCGCGTGCTTACAGGTTGTAGCCACGCTCGTTGTGCTGGGCCAGGTCCAGGCCCACGGCTTCTTCTTCCTCGGAAACACGCAGACCCATGACGGCGTCCAGCACCTTGAGGATGATGAAGGTGACGATCGCGGTGTAGACCACCGTGAACCCCACGCCCTTGAATTGAATCCACACTTGCGCACCGATATCGGTCACGGTGCCGAAGCCACCCAGGGCCGGCGCAGCGAATACACCGGTCAGGATCGCGCCGAGGATACCGCCAATGCCATGCACGCCGAAGGCATCCAGGGAATCGTCATAGCCAAGTTTGCGCTTGAGGGTGGTGGCGCAGAAGAAGCACACCACGCCCGCCGCCAGGCCGATGACCAGGGCGCCCATCGGGCCCACGGTGCCGGCTGCCGGAGTGATCGCAACCAGACCCGCTACCACGCCCGAGGCGATGCCCAGTGCGCTTGGCTTGCCGTGAGTGATCCACTCGGCAAACATCCAGCCCAGCGCCGCCGCAGCGGTGGCAATCTGGGTAACCAGCATCGCCATGCCGGCGGTGCCGTTGGCGGCGACGGCAGAACCGGCGTTGAAGCCGAACCAGCCGACCCACAGCATGGCGGCGCCCATCAGGGTGTAGCCCAGGTTATGCGGGGCCATCGGCGTGGTCGGGAAGCCTTTGCGCTTGCCCAGCACCAGGCACGCCACCAGGCCAGCGATACCGGCGTTGATGTGCACCACGGTGCCGCCGGCAAAGTCCAGCACGCCCCAGTCCCACAGCAGGCCGCCGTTACCGGACCAGACCATGTGCGCAATCGGTGCATACACCAGGGTGAACCACACGCCCATGAAGACCAGCATGGCGGAGAACTTCATCCGCTCGGCAAACGCACCGACGATCAGCGCCGGAGTGATGATGGCGAAGGTCATCTGGAACGTGATGAACACGGCTTCAGGGAACAGCGCTGCCGGGCCGGTCAGGCTGGACGGGGTGACGCCCGCCAGGAACGCTTTGCCCAGGCCGCCGACAAAGGAGTTGAAGTTGACGACGCCCTGCTCCATACCCGTGGTGTCGAACGCGATGCTGTAGCCATAAATGACCCACAGGATGCTGATCAGACCGGTAATGGCGAAGCACTGCATCATCACGGAAAGAAGGTTTTTCGAGCGAACCATGCCGCCATAGAACAGCGCCAGGCCGGGAATGGTCATGAACAGCACAAGAATCGTAGCAGTCAGCATCCAGGCGGTGTCGCCGGAGTTCAGGACTGGGGCTGCCGCTTCTTCTGCCATGGCCAGGCCAGGCATTGCGAAGGACAACAGGGCTCCTAGCCCTGCGAATTTACGCAGAGTCATATTGTTTTCTCCTGGGGCGTTGGGTTTGGCGGCTTAGATAGCGTCGGTATCGGTTTCGCCGGTACGGATGCGAATAGCCTGTTCCAGATTGACCACAAAGATCTTTCCGTCACCAATCTTGCCGGTGTTGGCGGCCTTGGTGATCGCCTCGATCACCCGGTCGAGATCCTTGTCGTCAATGGCGACATCGATCTTCACCTTGGGCAGGAAGTCGACCACGTATTCCGCGCCGCGATACAGCTCGGTGTGACCCTTCTGCCGACCGAAGCCTTTGACCTCAGTAACGGTAATGCCCTGCACGCCGATCTCGGACAACGACTCGCGCACGTCGTCCAACTTGAACGGCTTGATGATGGCAGTGACTAGCTTCATGAAACTTTCTCCCGAATTGGTGGACTTGCCCCAGGAAAACAAACCCGACTCAAGTCTAAGCGCAGTGCCTGGCTTTGTAACGCATCGTCGGCCCAAGTTGCCCGACAGGTGCCAGCTAACCGTTCCTGACGAAGCTCCCCGCTCCGCCTGCTGCACTGCATTCGTCACAACGACTGCATCAGTGCATGGGTCATCAGCGTCTAAGCAGAAACCTTGCCACCTGTACCCAAACCCTCTGATTTCAGTCTCTTACCCACCGTACCCGCTTGCTTCGCACCACGAACCGCAGCGATACGCACAACAACAGTGCGCCATCGTCCGACCCAGTGCGCGAAAAGCGTGCATCCTTGCTTGCCAATTGACTATAGACACTGCGTGGTACACTGCCCGCCATCGTTTTCAGGACACTGCACATGCTTGCGCCCAAAGACCTCCTCGACGCCCTGAGCGGCCACGCCTCCCGCCTATTGAGCGGCGACACCCCGCTACCCAAAAGCGAAATCGAAAGCCAGTTCAAGGCCCTGCTGCAAAGTGGGTTCAGCAAACTGGACTTGGTGAGCCGGGAAGAATTCGACAGCCAGATGGTCGTGCTGGCCCGAACCCGGGCACGGCTTGAAAGCCTGGAGGCCAAGGTCGCGGAGCTGGAAGCGCGATTGGTTCCAGCACAGGAGTAAGCACCTTCGGGCCATACGCCTGGCATCAGCCCAGGCGTATTCAACCCAAGGGGTCAGAGACGGAAACGGCCGACCAGGGTATTGAATGACAGGGCCAGGTTAGACAGCTCCTGGCTCGACGCATTGGTCTGGTTCGCCCCAGCTGCGGTCTGGGTCGAGAGATCCTGGATATTCACCAGGTTGCGATCGACCTCCCGTGCCACATGGGCCTGCTCCTCCGAAGCCGTGGCAATCACCAGGTTACGGTCATTGATCTGCGAAATGCCGTCGGCGATCTGCTCCAGAGCCTCGCCAGTGGCCCGGGCCAGGCTCTGGGTCTCGGTCACCAGCGCCTGACTCTTGCCCATGGCATCGACCGCGCTGTCAGCCCGATCCTGGACTGCGTGGATCATGCTCTCGATTTCACCAGTGGACGCCTGGGTGCGCGCCGCCAAGGCTCGAACCTCGTCGGCCACCACGGCGAAGCCGCGACCCTGCTCCCCGGCGCGGGCGGCCTCGATGGCCGCGTTGAGCGCCAACAGGTTGGTTTGCTCAGCGATCCCACGGATCACATCCAGCACCTTGCCGATATCACGGACTTGCACCGCCAGATCCCTGACCAGCCCGGTGGACGAGGTGATTTCCAGGGTTGCAGTGTTGATCGCCTGCACCGCACTACGGGCCTGATCACGCCCATTGCTGGCTTGTGAACTGGTCGATTGCGAAGCCTGAGAAGTGGAGACCGCATTGCGGGCTACTTCCTCAACTGCCGAAGTCATCTCGGTCACGGCCGTGGCGGCCTGCTGGATTTCGTCATTCTGCCGGGTCAATGCACGACTGCCATCATCGGTGACGGCCGTCAGCTCCTCGGCGGCGGAAGCCAACTGGTCCGAAGCGCTGGCGATCTGCTGGATGGTGGTCTTCAAGCTCGCCTGCATATCGCCCAGGGCCTTGAGCAACTGGCCAGCCTCGTCGCGACTGCGGCTGCTGATGTGCTGGGTCAGGTCGCCTTGGGCGATGCGTTGGGCACAATCGACCGCCGCGGCGATCGGTCGACTGATCAGACGGCTGATAAACACGCCCAACAGCAGCGCGGCAATAAAGGCCACGACGATGCCGCTGTACAACACAGTCTTGGCCGTCGTCTCCTGCAGCGTCGCGGCCTTGGCGTCTTCGCCGATCTGGCGGTCATTGGAGTCGATCATGATGGTCAACTGGTCCATCACCTTGCGATAGGTCTTCTGCAGATCGCCCAGCAACAGAGTGCGACCGTTCTCCAGGTCGCCAGCCGCCATCATCGCCACATACTGCTGCACCATGGCCTGGTAGACCGGCCAATCGCGGGCCATCTGGTCACCGGCCAGGCGCTCGTCTTCAGCCAGGTTCCCTTTACGGTAAGCGGCAAAAGCCTGTTCGCTGGCCAACTGGTTGGCTTTCATCGAGGCGAGAAACTCATCCTTCAGGCTCTGCGGCGCGTTGCCGGCGGTAGCGACATACAGCCGGTACATGTCGCGCGTCTGGCCGACCGCCTTGGTCTTGGTCTGCGACGTGTTGGCGACCGAGACCAGGTTGTTGTTGAACACCCCCTGCAGGCGTGTCGACAGCGCGGAAACACCGCTGACGCCAAGCATGCCCACGGCGAGCGTGATCAACGCACAGAGGAAAAACGAGGTGATCAGTTTGGTTGATAATTTTGCGTCATTGAGCCAGTTCATCGGTGGATCCTCACGGGATGCTGGTCCAGCAGCCCTGCTATGTGTGCATTTCCCTGCCCCGCGTAACGCCAGGTAAAGGGCCTGTGTCCAGCCTCCATCGCCGCTGATGTGAACCTCGAGCAAGACGTCGTACAACATCACAAACGTACAAGCTATGTGCCCTGCTCGCCTTCAAACTTGATGGGGCGAACTCCTCGCTTTTTTGCCCATTGCGCTCACAACGCTATAGGCCTCTCACCTTCTGAAATACCTTGGCTAGACGCATCCAATGAAAAATATAAGTAATGGCCTATAGCCATATTTCTTGAGAAATGTTACATCATGTAACACATTGATCACAACATAAGACATCGTATGACTTTGGCCATTTCAACGAAATGAACCTGAGAACGTGCGTCGAAGCCCAACCGTGAGGAGTGACACATGCATCCGCAGAGGATGAGTCAGGCATTGCCCGACGTGCGCAAGGCCAGGCCCGTGAGGAATATGCTCGCAGGGTGTCTGACCCTGATAACGGTTAGCCTGGCAGCCCATGGCGAGACGCTCGACAGCAGCGCCTCGCCAGGCAAACGGCTGGCGGTGGCCGCCGATTGCGTGGCCTGCCATAGCACCAGTGACGGCAAGCCGTTTGCCGGCGGTTACCCGCTCAACTCGCCAATGGGCGTCATCTACTCAACGAACATCACCCCTTCCAGGACCGCCGGCATCGGGCACTACAGCCAGGCAGACTTCGCCCGCGCCGTGCGCGATGGCGTGACCCCGGACGGCACTCGCCTGTACCCGGCGATGCCCTACACCTCCTACGCAAAAATGACCGACAGCGATGTCGCCGCCCTGTACCAGTACTTCATGCATGAAGTCGTACCGGTGGATACACCCAGCCCCAAGACCGAGCTCGACTTCCCGTTCAACATCCGTGCCTCGATGCTCGGCTGGAATGCCCTGTTCCATAGCCAGAAACGCTTCGAGCCGGATCCGGACAAGTCCGCGCAGGTCAATCGCGGCGACTACCTGGTCAACGCACTGGCCCATTGCGACACCTGCCACACCCCGCGCAATGTCCTGATGGCAGCGGATAACGCCAAGGCGCTTTCCGGTGGTTCACTGGGCCCCTGGTATGCACCGAACATCACCTCGGACAAGACCAGCGGGATCGGTGCCTGGTCGAGAGATGAGCTCGTTGCCTACCTGCGCAGCGGCCATGTAGAGGGCAAGGCACAGGCGGCCGGCCCCATGGCCGAAGCGGTCGAGAACAGCCTGCAGTACCTTGGCGAAGATGACCTCAAGGCCATCGCGGCCTATCTGCTGCAGACCCCACCGATCGCTACCGGCGAGCAACAGGCCCGCCATACCTTCGGCCAGGCCTCGAACGACGAACTCAGCCTGCGTGGCGGCAAGCCGCAGGACAATCCGGGCTGGCACATATTCAGCGGCACCTGCGCCAACTGTCACCAAGCCAACGGCGAGGGCACCCGTGAATATCCGTCGCTGTTCCACAACACCGCCACCAGTCGCCGCGACAACTTGATCGCGACCATCGTCTACGGCGTGCATCGCGAAGTCGACGGCGTGGCAATCGACATGCCGGCCTTCGGCCCCGATGCGCTGTTCACCGATCGTCTCGACGACCAGCAGATCGCCGACGTCAGCAACTACGTCCTGTCCCGCTACGGCAATGCCGGATTGAACGTGACTGCCGCCGATGTGGCACAGGTGCGCGAAGGCGGACCCAAGGCCCCCATCGCTGTGTTGGCACGCTACAGCGCACCGGCACTGATCGCGCTCGGCCTGCTGATCCTCCTGGCGCTTTACAGGCTCAAGGCTCGTCGCCGGCAACAGGAGGCCTGAGCAATGGAAACCTCAATGACTGACCAACACACGCCCGTTTCATCCTCATCCGCCCCTGGGGTGTCCCGGCGCAGCCTGCTGCGCGGCTCGATCACCCTCGGCCTGACAGCTCTGGTCGGGGGCCTCGGCCCTTGGCAATCGGTGATGGCCATGGCCGAGGGCGACCAGGACTTCATCACCCTGTCGCAATTCCTCGTCAGTCGCCCGGTCAACCCGGTCCTGGCGGCGCGCTACTACCGCGCCCTGAGCCGACGCGCACCGAACTTCAGTGGCAATGTCGGAGCCCTCAGGCAACTGGTCGACGGGCAGGGTTTCAAGCATGTGGATGAATACCTGGCCCAGCCCAACCCGGACCCATCGCTGAAAGCGACGGCCACCAGCATCATCTCGGCCTGGTACCTGGGCATCGTCGGCGAGCTCGCCGACGCCGAACTGATCAGCTACCGCGAAGCGCTGATGTATCGCCCGACCCACGGCATCCTCATCATCCCAACCTACGGTGGCGGCCCCGACTCCTGGGGCACCAAGCCAGCCGACACTCAGGATTTCAAACTATGAGCAGCGTTGCTTACGACGCCGACGTGGTCGTCATCGGCTCCGGCGTGATGGGTGGCCTGATTGCCAGCGGCCTGGCCAAGGCGAACAAATCAGTGATCGTCCTCGAAGCGGGCCCACGGGTGAACCGCCGCGACATCGTCGAGACCTTCCGCAATGCGCCGGTCAAGCTCTCGCTGGCCAACGCCAAGCTGCAGGGTGCCGGTTCGCCCTATCCGAGCCTGCCCCATGCACCTTCCACCTATGGCGACTACCTGCAACAGGTCGGCCCGGTAAAGTACAACACCTCCTACCTGCGCGTAGTCGGCGGCACCACCTGGCATTTCGGCTCCTCGCTGTGGCGCATGCTGCCCAATGACTTTCGCCTCAACTCCCTCTACGGGCGCGGGCGCGACTGGCCGATCAGCTACGACGAACTGGAGCCTTTCTACGCCCGCGCCGAGACCGAGCTGGGCGTGTCCGGGGTCGACGGCCAGGATGAAAGCGGCCAGGGCGGTGCGGCCTATCCACCGCGCTCGATCCCCTACCCAATGGAAGGCCTCAAGCCCAGCTACATGTTCAAGCGCCTCTCAAGCCTGTTGAGCAAGGGCGGCTACAACCCGATCCTCGAACCCAATGGTCGCGCCACCCGCCCCTATGGCAAGCGCCCGCCGTGCGCGGGCAACAACAACTGCAACCCGGTCTGCCCAATTGCCGCCAAATACGACGGCTCGATGCATATCGACGAGGCCGAGCGCCACGGCGCCAAGGTCCTGGACAACTCGGTGGTGTATCGGATCGAGGCCGGCGAAGACGGCAAGATCACCGCGATCTGGTACATGCGCCCGGACAAGACCCAGCATCGCCTGACCGCCCGCTACTTCGTGCTGGCGGCCTACGGCATTGAATCACCGAAGCTGTTGCTGATGTCCACATCCGAGCAATACCCCAACGGCATCGCCAATACTTCCGACCAGGTCGGCCGCAACCTCATGGACCACACTGGTGTGAGCATGAACGTGATGACCAAGGAAGACATGTGGCCTGGCGAGGGGCCGACACAGTTGCTGGTGTACCTGAACAGCCGCGACGGCGCATTCCGCAAGGACTACCCAAGCTACAAGATCAAGGTGCGCAACACGGTGCCCACCTCGCAGATCACCACCAACCTGATCGCCAAGGGCGTGCTGGGTTCCAGGCTCGACGAACAGATCCGGCTGCAGTCAGCGCGCTCCTTGAACTGGGCGGTGGACTTCGAAACCCTGCCGCTGCCGGAAAACCGCGTCACGCCGAGCAAAACCCGCTTCGACGCGATTGGCCTGCCGGTACCGGAAATCTACTACAGCGTTCCCGACTATTGGCATGCCGGCAAGGAGAAAGCCCTGGAGGACCTCAAGCAGTTCGCCCATCTGCTCGACGCCGACATCCTCAGTACCGACGTCAACTTCCAGAACCGCCAGCACATCATGGGCACCACCATCATGGGCGACGATCCGAAAAACTCGGTGGTCGACCGCGACTGCCGTAGCCATGACCACGCCAACCTGTTCATCGCTGGCACTAGCGTGATGCCGTCGTCATCCTGTGTGAACCCCACGCTGACAGGTGCCGCACTGAGCATTCGTATCGCCGATCAATTGCTGAGGGAGGTGTAAGCGCTCAACCACTCGCCGCTCGCAGGGATTGGCCTTGGGCAAGCGCGAGCGGAAGCTCCAGGGTAAAGAGCGCGCCCTTGCCCGGCCCCGCGCTCCATGCCGTCAGCTCACCGCCCATCTCGTGGGCGGCCAGGATGCAGCTGTGCAGGCCGAAACCATGACCATCGGCACGCGTCGTGAAACCGTGCTCGAACACCCGCGCGAGATTGTCCGGCGAAATCCCCTCGCCGTTGTCCTCGACCTCGATCCGCACATGCGTGTCGCCCACTGCTTTCAGGCGCAGGGTAATCCGGGACGGTCGCTCCACGCCCGAGCCAAGCGCCTGCTTGGCGTTGTTGATCAGATTGACCAGGATCTGCAGCACTTTGTGCTTGTCCAGGGGCATCGTCGGAATATCGCTGAACTCCTTGACCAGCGTGACCTGATGGCGGGCCAGGGACACATCGCAGATGCGCACCACATCCTCGAGCAGCTCTCGTAGCGAACCCGGCTCCAGCACGCTGGAGTTGCCGGCATAGGACTGCTGGGTGGCGACAATCTCCTTGATATGGTCGATGCTCCTGGTCAGCTTCGTCAGCTCGCCGATCATGCTCTGCTCCTCGGCTGCCAGCGCCTCGGCCAGCTTGCCGAGATAATCCGGTAGCGCGCGGCCTTTCGGATCGCTGCTGATGAAGTCACCCAGATCATCAGGATGCTCCCTCATCAATTGAACGACCTTGGCGACTCCCGGCCTTTTGGATGTATGCACTTTCTCGTACAGGACCTGGGCTGACACATTGACGCTATTGAGCACATTGCCCACGTTATGCAGCACATTGGTGGCGATTTCTGCCATGCCGGCCCGGCGCGCCGTGGTGACCAGCTCGGCCTGCGCCTCGCGCAACTCGTCGTTGACCTTGGCCAGTTGCTGCGGGCTGGGGATCTTCAGGGCCGCGGGCACCAGCCGGACCAGCAGGATGGCGGTGATCACCGAGGCAATCGCGGTGATCACCTTGACCAGCGCCGACAGCCAATAATAGGGCTGCCAGATGGTCAGGATCTCCATCACGTGACTGGTCCCACAGGCCAGGATAAACACGCCAAAGGCCGTCAGCATCCAGTCAAAAGGTACGTCCTTGCGCCGGTGGATGAAGTAGATCAGCGTGAAGGGAATGCTGATATAGGAAAGGGTGATCAGGCCATCGGCGATCACATTGGTCCACAGCAGGTCCGGGCGCCACATATAGCAATGCCCGTGGGGCATGAAGCGGTTATCGGTCAACAGAGCCAGCAGATCGTTCATGGGCCACCTCCTCGTAGCGCCTCTGATACCGCCAAGTGCCGATGGAGCAAATCGCAGTCTAGCAGAGGCCCGGCCCGGTCATTTTCGAACCGGCAGAGTGGAGACAGATAGCAAGCGCGCGCAGTGAGCCATGCTGGAAACGAGTGTCGCACTCGCCTTCCATCGACCGGTTATCCCGCAACATCCTGCCAAAATTTCCCCGTCAATTACCCCACCGATGCCTGCCCCCACGACTAACCTTCAAGAGCCGCAGGACGCGGCGCCCTATTCACTCAAGGAACGATTCATGTCGCTTGCCATTGTCCATAGCCGCGCCCAGGTGGGGGTGGAGGCTCCTGCCGTTACCGTTGAAGTTCACCTGGCCAATGGCTTGCCGTCGTTGACGATGGTCGGCTTGCCGGAGGCGGCGGTGAAGGAAAGCAAGGACCGGGTGCGCAGCGCGATCATCAACTCGGGCCTGAGTTTTCCGGCGCGGCGCATCACCTTGAACCTGGCGCCGGCGGATCTACCAAAGGACGGCGGTCGGTTCGACCTGGCCATTGCCTTGGGGATCCTCGCAGCCAGCGTGCAAGTACCGACCCTGATGCTCGACGACGTTGAATGCCTTGGCGAGTTGGCGTTATCCGGCGCCGTGCGACCGGTACGCGGGGTATTGCCGGCAGCGCTGGCGGCGCGCAAGGCCGGGCGTACGCTGGTGGTGCCATGGGCGAATGCCGAGGAAGCCTGCTTGGCGTCGGGGCTGAAGGTGATTGCGGTGAATCATCTGCTCGAAGCCGTGGCTCACTTTAACGGCCACACCCCGGTCAAGACGTTTGTTTCCAACGGGCTGCTTTCAGCCAGCAAGCCCTACCCCGACCTGAATGAAGTACAAGGCCAGGCCGGGGCCAAGCGGGCGTTGCTGATCGCCGCCGCAGGGGCTCACAACCTGTTGCTCAGCGGACCACCGGGCACCGGCAAGACCCTGCTGGCGAGCCGTTTGCCGGGGCTGCTACCGCCGTTGGCGGAAAGTGAGGCCCTGGAGGTCGCAGCCATTCAGTCGGTCGCCAGTTGCGTGCCGTTGAGCCATTGGCCGCAGCGCCCGTTTCGCCAGCCCCACCACTCGGCTTCCGGTCCGGCGCTGGTGGGCGGTGGATCGAAACCGCAACCAGGGGAAATCACCCTCGCCCACCATGGCGTACTGTTCCTGGATGAACTGCCGGAGTTCGACCGTAAGGTGCTGGAAGTCCTGAGGGAACCACTGGAGTCGGGCCACATCGTGGTTTCTCGCGCCCGAGACCGTGTGCGCTTTCCGGCACGCTTTCAATTGGTAGCGGCGATGAATCCCTGTCCCTGTGGATATCTTGGCGAGCCCAGCGGTCGTTGCTCATGTACACCGGACATGGTGCAGCGCTACCGCAATAAACTCTCTGGCCCTCTGCTGGACCGCATCGACCTGCACCTGACCGTCGCCCGGGAGGCCACGGCGTTGAACCCAAGGCACGAACCCGGTGCCGATACCGCCACCGTCGCCGAGCAAGTGGCCCAGGCCCGGGAGCGCCAGCAAAAGCGTCAGGACTGCGCCAACGCTTTCCTGGATCTGCCGGGCTTGCGTCAGCATTGCAAATTATCCGCAATCGATGAAACGTGGCTGGAAACCGCTTGCGAGCGCCTGACCTTATCGCTACGAGCCGCCCACCGCCTGCTCAAGGTCGCCCGTACGTTGGCGGACCTTGAGCGGGTGGATCAAATCAGTCGCGAGCACCTGGCCGAAGCATTGCAGTATCGGCCCGCAACGCCCTGAAGTGCGTCATGGCTTGCTAAGGTCTACCAGCGGCGTATCCCGCACCTCGGTTTTCCGGCCACCCTGGATTTCATCGATGCGCTTGAGAGCCTTGTCCACGGCGCCCTTATCCGCCAACAGACTGTAGTGGATCTTGAATTGCTTCTGCTCTTTCGGCGCGATGGTAGGCACCAGGTTCAGCGGCCGCTGATACCGGCGGTTATAGGAAAAGCTGGTGCCAGGCTCCAGCCCGGTCACGTAGCCCTGGCCTTGGGTATCGGTGTTTTTCCACAGGGAGAATACCGGAAGCGTAGCGGTGTTGAAGCCCACCGACACACCGAGGCTGCCGGCCTTGTTATGCAAGACGGTGAGCGTATCGCCCTTGGAATCGGCGTACGGCACGACGTTATAGACGGTTTCGTCGTAATCCTTGGTGGGCGCGCGGTACGTCTGCCAATCAGGCAAATCGCCCTTGGCCTTATCGTTAAACGGCGAGACCTGCTGCACCGGTGCAGCGAAACGAGCGCCCTGCTCCAGGAAAGGTGTGCTGAAGTTGCTGTGATAGAGCGCCTGGTATTCCTTCGGGTAGTCGCCGTTGTTGGTCAACGTATCGTTGAGTGCGAAAGTCACACTGCCAGGCTCGGTGACCAGTTCGGTCTGCACCGAGAAGTCGACCTTCTTGAAGGCCTGCTCCTTCAACTCGCCCCGAAGGGTGATGGCGTATGGAGGCTTTTCATCGATGTGCAAAGTGACTTTGTTGGCCGGGATGTTGGCTGCGCGACCATGCAGCGTCAGCAATTCACCGTTATCCATACCGGGATGGCCGACCCATTCGTAGCCACAGCGGGTCACCAGCTCATTGAAACCTTCGAGCCAGCCCAATCCGCCACGGCCATTGAGTTCGATGAACGCTGGATTGACCACTTCCTTGACCGGCGAATCCCAGCCCATGCGCACATTGCCGACCGACGCCTGCAGCACATTCATGCCTCGGGTCGGAACCACTGATAACTTCATGGTGCCGTTGTCGATATCGACGATGCTGACGCCCTCTTGCCGGCCACCATGCAGGGTGCGCATCGTCACGGAAAAGGGTTTGTCGGTTTTCACGCCGAGTTGTTGGCTGGTGATTTGCCAGGGTTGAGCCGCTTTATCGGTATCGAGCAGAACATAATCCCAAGCCATGGCATGGGAAGCAGCGCCCAAGGCGCTAAGGGCAACGAGGAGCTTGAGCGAATTCATGGACAGGGCCTTTTATTGGAGTTGTGCGGTTTTTATAGACTTGAAGAAACGTTTCAGCAAGCACAAAAACGGCAACATCTCTGAAAAAAACACAATTGGAGGGAAAGCTTTGTGGGAGAGGGTTGATCGCGAAGGCGGTGGGTCAGTCAGCGGTTGATGTTGGCTGTGCCGCCGTCATCGCGAGCAAGCTCGCTCCCACACCGATTCCCGGCGGGCACCAGAAGTGTGTCACCGCAATTCCCTTGTGGGAGCGAGCCTGCTCGCGATAGCAATAGCTCAGTTGGTGGAGATGCTGACTGTACCGCTGCCATCGCGAGCAAGCTCGCTCCCACGCTGATCCCGGGGGAGCTTGCTCGCGTTGGTTCCATAGGCCTCAGCGGAACCGATCAACCTCTTGGCGCAGGTCTTGGGCCAGTTTTTCCAGTTCCTTGGCGGTGACCGCCAGGTTCGAGACCACCTGGCGCTGTTCGCTGTTGGCCATGGCGATGCTTTGCAGGTTGCTGCTGAGCAGGGTCGCAGTGCTGCTTTGTTCCTGGGTGGCGGTGGTGATGGCGGCGAACTGTTGGCCGGCAGAACGGCTCTGCTCATCGATGCGCGCCAGGGCCGAGGCCACGTTGGCGTTGCGCGAGAGGCCTTCCTGCATCAACAGGTTGCCCTGTTCCATGGTGCTGATGGCGTTGCCGGTTTCCTGCTGGATGCTGTGGATCATGCCGGAAATTTCGTCAGTGGCCTGGCGGGTACGGGATGCCAGGCTGCGCACTTCGTCAGCCACCACGGCGAAACCACGCCCCTGCTCACCGGCACGGGCGGCTTCGATGGCGGCGTTCAAGGCCAGCAGGTTGGTCTGCTCGGCAATCGAAGTGATGACACCGACGATACCGCCGATTTCCTGGGAACGCTGGCCCAAGGTGTTGATCACCGTAGCAGTGCTGTTCAACGCGCTGGCGATTTGCTCCAGGGACGACGAAGCCTCATCCATCGATGTACGACCGATCTGAGTCTGCTGGGCGTTTTCCTGGGCCAAGCGCTGGGTGTTGCCCATGTTATCGGCGATATCCAGCGAGGTAGCGCTGAACTCTTCCACCGCGCCAGCCATGCTGGTGATTTCCCCGGACTGCTGCTCCATCCCTTCGTAAGCCCCGTTGGACAACCCGGACAGGGCCTGGGCCCGGCTGTTGACCTCTTGCGAGGCTTTGCGAATGTGCTCGACCATGGTCGACAGGGCCTGGCTCATCTGGTTGAAAGCGCGAGCCAGTTGGCCGATTTCGTCATGGCTCGACACATTCAGACGCACGCTCAGGTCGCCAGCGCCCAACGCTTCGGCCTGGCGCACCAGGTCTCCCAATGGCGCCAGCTTGCTGCGCAGCAGCCACATGGCCGCACCGACCGCCAGCAACATCGCCAACAGGCTGCCAATGGCCAGTTGCGTACCGACGCTCCAGGTCACGGCACGGATTTCAGCTTTCGGCATGCTTGCCACGACCGCCCACGGCCCGCCTGTAAATGGCACGGCCACGCTGTAGAAGTCTTCGGCGGTATCGCTCCAGAACGCCCCTTTACCCGGTTTCTTGACCAAGCCAACGATGGTAGTAGCAGCTTGGTCCAAGGCTTGGACGCCGGCCGGTGGCACCAACCATTTGTTTTGCTCGTCCAGCAAGGCCAGCGAACCGGTCTGGCCGATGCGGAAGCGCTTGAGGTTCTCGAACTGCGCGTTCTGCGCGTCGGTGTAATCGAATCCAACGTACAACACGGCGATTACCTTACCGCTGCTATCACGTACGGGTGTGTACTGCGACATGTAGAAGCGCCCAAAGAGCAAGGCTCGACCAATGTAGCTCTGCCCACTCATCACCGGGCCATATGCCGGACCGGCCCGGTCGAGCATGGTACCGATGGCCCGCGTACCGTCCTGCTTGCTCAGCGACGTGCTGATACGAATGAAATCGTCACCGCTGCGCACGAATACCGTGGCCACCCCGGCGGTTGTTTGCTTGAATTCGTCAACTTCCTGGAAGTTGTTGTTCAGCACCTGGCTGCCCAGGTTCAGGCTCGGCGTCTGGACGCCCGCCACCGCAACCATCTGATCCGGGTTCACGCTCAGGCCCGCACTGAAACGCTTCTCGAACAGCCCGCTCAACCGCTGGGTGCTTTCACGCAAAGTCTCGTGGAAGGTGTTGAGCTGGTCGGCCATCAGTCGCGCTTCGCTGGCCAGATGTTCTTCACGGGTGGCAAGGTTGGCAGTATCCAGCGAACGCAGGGCAAAGACAGTGCTGCCGGAGATCACGACCGCCAGTATCACGGCAAGGGCAAGGCCTAGCTGTGAGGCGATTCGGGCACGAGGTTGAGACATGACGGCTCCTGGCCGAGAGACCGGATCATCCTGATCACGTCGCGCACTCGGCATTTTATTCGGGTGTATGTAGGTAGGCTCTTTCTAATACGAAAGTACTATCTCCAACACATTCGGCGGCGAAACCGAATACTTGAGCGGTTTAGGCGGAATAACGCCAAGTGGCTAGCACGGCTCCTGCATCGTTTCAGCCAAGACGCTCTACGACGGGCAATTGCATGGCCTTCACCTCGCTTAGGAGAAAATCGCTGAGTCGACGCAAACGTTCACCTCCGGGCCGGGTTTTCGGCCAGACCAGGTAATAGTGCTCACCGCTGGCCACAGCGGTCGGCCAAGGCAGGCTCAAGCGGCCTTGGGCGACGTCCTCGGCCACCATCAGCAAGTCGCCCATGGATACGCCATAACCACGGGCCGCGGCGATCATGCCCAGCTCCAGCGTATCGAACACCTGTCCCCCCTTGAGCGAGACCTTGTCCGACAGCCCCATACGTTGCAGCCAGTTGCGCCAGTCACGGCGATCCGGCGTGGGGTGCAGCAGTTCGGCGCTGGCCAACCGCGCCACATCCCAGGGCTGGTCGTTCAACAGGTTCGGCGCGCCCACCGGGATCAGCTCCTCGGGGAACAGCAGGCTGGCTTCCCAGTCCGCAGGAAAATGCCCATTGCCCAGAAGCACAGCGCAATCGAAGGGCTCGGTGTTGAAGTCCACCGCATCGATATCCATCCAGGCGCTGGTCAGTTGCACCTCGTTGCCAGGTTGCAGATGCCGGAACCGACTCAGGCGCGCCAGCAGCCAGCGCATAGTGAGGGTCGACGGCGCTTTCATGCGCAGGATGCCGTCTTCACCATGCAATGTATGGCAGGCTCGCTCCAGCGCCATGAAACCGTCCCGTACACCCGGCAGCAACAACCGCGCCGCCTCGGTCAACTGAAGATTGCGACCACTGCGCTGAAATAACCGGCAGGCAAAGTGCTCCTCAAGCGTACGAATATGCCGACTGACTGCACTTTGAGTAATCGACAACTCTTCCGCTGCCCGGGTAAACGAGCTGTATCGCGCCGCTGCTTCGAATGCCCGCAGCGCATAAAGAGGAGGAAGACGACGAGACATCAGGAAAACTCCTATAGCGTTGGATCAAACCCTACCAGAAAATCTTTTCTGCATGAGTTTTAATCATGCCAGCGATCTTTTTTATCCTTTTGTGCAAACCGCCAGAAGCACCGAGAATCATCGCTTTACTGCCTTGTTTAAACATGGAGTGTGATGATCATGCGGCATCCGGCGCGTACCGAACTCTGGGCCATCCTGCGGCTGGCGGGGCCGTTGATTGCCTCGCAGTTGGCGCACATGCTGATGGTCCTGACTGACACGTTGATGATGGCGCGCCTGAGCCCCGAAGCGCTGGCCGGTGGCGGGCTCGGCGCAGCCAGCTATTCATTCGTGTCGATTTTCTGCATTGGCGTCATCGCGGCGGTGGGTACGTTGGTGGCGATCCGTCAGGGCGCCGGCGATGTCGAAGGCGCCACTCGCCTGACCCAGGCCGGGCTGTGGCTGGCGTGGCTGATGGCGTTGGTGGCCGGGTTATTGTTGTGGAACCTCAAACCGGTGTTGCTGCTGTTTGGCCAAACTGAAACCAACGTGCTTTCCGCCGGCCAGTTCCTGCTGGCGCTGCCGTTCGCCCTGCCCGGCTACCTGAGCTTCATGGCCCTGCGCGGCTTCACCAGCGCCATCGGCCGGGCCACGCCAGTGATGGTGATCAGCCTCGGCGGCACCGTGGCTAATTTCCTGCTCAACTACGCCTTCATCACCGGCCTGTTTGGCCTGCCGAAACTCGGCTTGATGGGGATCGGCCTGGTCACGGCCATCGTCGCCAACTGCATGGCCCTGGCGTTGGCCTGGCATATCCATCGGCACCCGGCCTACCGTGCCTATCCACTGTTGGAAGGGCTATCACGGCTCAATCGCCAATACCTCAAGGAGCTCTGGCGCCTGGGCCTGCCGATTGGCGGCACTTACGCGGTGGAAGTCGGGCTGTTCGCGTTCGCCGCGCTGTGCATCGGCACCATGGGCAGCACACCGCTGGCGGCACACCAGGTCGCCCTGCAAATCGTCTCGGTGGCGTTCATGGTTCCGGCGGGGATGTCCTACGCAATCACCATGCGCATCGGCCAACACTACGGCGCCGGGGAACTGCTGATGGCGCGCCTGGCCGGGCGGGTCGGGATTGGCTTTGGCGCGGCCGTGATGCTGGCGTTCGCCATGGTGTTCTGGCTACTGCCCAACCAACTGATCGGCTTGTTCCTGGACCACAACGACCCGGCATTCGGTCCGGTGATCGACTTGGCCGTGAGCCTGCTGGCCGTGGCGGCGTGGTTCGAACTGTTCGACGGCGCACAAACCATCGCGATGGGCTGCATCCGCGGGCTCAAGGATGCCAAGACCACCTTCCTGGTGGGCCTGGGTTGCTATTGGCTGATCGGCGCGCCGGCAGCATGGTGGATGGCCTTCCACTTGCACTGGGGCCCGACCGGCGTCTGGTGGGGACTGGCCCTGGGGCTGGCCTGCGCGGCGGTGAGCCTGACGCTGGCGTTTGAATGGAAGATGCGGCGGATGATCAGGGGGGAGGCTGGGCCGCGGCGTTTCGAAGCCATCCAGGCCGATTGAGGCCCCCTGTGTGACCAGCGAGCTTGCTCGCGATCGCGGTGTATCAGTTCCAGATGGGGTGGCTGACACGCCGTCATCGCGAGCAAGCTCGCTCCCGCAGGGGCGGCGTTAAACCACGAAGTGCTGCGTCGACTGATTGCCATCGAACGTCAGGTATTGCACCAGCTCAGGCAACGGTAACGGCTTGCTGATCAGGAAACCCTGCACCTGGTCGCACCCGAAGCCACGTAGCAAATCCAGCTGCTCTTGGGTTTCCACGCCTTCGGCCACCACTTCCAGATTGAGGTTGTGCGCGAGGTTGATCATCGCATGCACCAGTTTGCGATTCTCCTCGCGTTGCTCCATGCCGCCGACGAAGCTCTTGTCGATCTTGAGCAGGGCGATGGGCAGGCTGTTGAGGTGCACGAACGAGGAAAACCCTGTGCCAAAGTCATCCAGGGAGAAACGCACCCCCAGGCGACCCAAGGCATCCATGGTCTGCTTGACCAGTTCGCTGCGGCGCATGACAGCGGTTTCGGTGAGTTCGAACTCCAGCCACTGGGCCTCGACACCTCGCTCGGCAATCAGCCGGCTCAGGGTTGGCAGCAGTTGGCTGTCCTGGAACTGCCGGAACGACAGGTTGACCGCCATGTGCAACGGCGCCAAACCACGCTCGCGCAGAGCCTGCATGTCCCGCAGCGCTCGGGAAATCACCCAGTAGCCCAGCGGCACGATCAGGCCACTCTGTTCGGCCAGCGGCACGAACTCGCTCGGCGGCAGCAGCCCGCGTTCGCCATGACGCCAGCGCACCAGGGCCTCGAGACCGACGATGTTGCCGCCATCAAGGTTCAACCGAGGCTGGTAATGCAACTCCAACTCGTCGCGGCGCAACGCCCGGCGCAGTTCGCTTTCCAGGTCGGCGAGGCTGCGGGCATTGCGATTGATGCGTTCATTGAAGATATGAAAGGTGCAGCCTTGCGTGCTCTTGGCCTGCTGCATGGCGATATGCGCGTGCCACATCAGCGGGTCCGCACCAGCCTGGGCGCGGGCGTGAGCGATACCCAGGCTACAGCCGATCAACAGGCTTTCGCCGTCGACCCAATAAGGTTCGGCCATGGCTTCGGTGATGCGCTCGGCCATCCACTCGGCCCGCTGCGGTGCACGACGGGTATCAATCAGCAAGGCGAATTCATCGCTGCCCAGGCGTGCCAGTTGATCGCCAGCCTCAAGCGCCCCCTTGAGTCGCGATACAACCTGCAGAATCAAGCGGTCACCGGCCTGGTGGCCGAGGGCATCGTTGGCGTGACGAAAGTTGTCCAGGTCCAGGTGACCGAGTGCCAGGCCGCGACCTTCGTTTTCAGCCAGGCGCGCCGCCAGCAAGGTCTGGAACCCCTGGCGATTGGCAATGCCGGTCAGCGGGTCTTGTTCGGCGAGGCGCTGCAAGGTGTTTTCCAGCACGCCGCGCTCACGCACATGGCGCAGGCAACGGCGCAGGGTCGCCCCATCGAGGACATCGCGCACCAGCCAGTCGCTGACGCCATCGGGTGGAGTCACGGGTTCATGCTCAAGCAGCAGGACAGTCGGCAAGCGGCAGCGGCCGGGCGCCGGCTGCAAGGCCGCAATCGTCAACAATACCGAGTTTCGATTGTCTTCGAACAGGCTGCTGACCGAGTCCCAGCTCGGGGCACTGATGAGCACGACCGACGGCCCCATGGGCGCCAGGCACTCGCGCAAAATCGCTGACCACTCAGGCGCTTCGGCCAGTAACAGCAAACGCAAGGGTTCGACAGGCGTAGACAAGCTGACTCCCTAGACTCTGCAAGGTGGTTGGCGCCGGGCATTATGACCCTGCCGATTGGCAATGACCAATGCCAACGGTTCTCAAACACTTGCTTTCGGCGGTTTATTCCCACGCGAAGTCACACGGTTAGGCGCAAGTTCGCCCGACATCCTGCGTGAAAGTGACAAAAGCGGCAAATGACAATGAAGTGTTACGTCACAAGTCGGACAGAGCAGCACAATTCTCTGAGCCTGTTAAAATGCCGGCCCATTTTGCAAACGACTCCCTGACCCTGTCATGTCCCGACTCAATCCCCGGCAGCAAGAAGCCGTGAACTATGTCGGCGGCCCTCTTTTGGTGCTCGCCGGCGCAGGCTCCGGCAAGACCAGCGTGATCACTCGCAAGATCGCGCACCTGATCCAGAATTGCGGCATCCGTGCCCAGTACATCGTCGCCATGACCTTTACCAACAAGGCCGCCCGGGAAATGAAAGAGCGGGTCGGCGGCCTGCTGCGCGCCGGTGAAGGTCGCGGCCTGACGGTCTGCACCTTCCACAACCTGGGCCTGAATATCATCCGCAAGGAACATGCGCGGCTGGGTTACAAGCCGGGCTTCTCGATTTTCGACGAGACCGACGTCAAGGCCTTGATGACCGACATCATGCAGAAGGAGTACTCGGGCGACGACGGCGTGGACGAGATCAAGAACATGATCGGCGCCTGGAAAAACGATTTGATCCTGCCGCCCGAAGCCCTGGAAAACGCCCGCAACCCCAAGGAACAGACTGCCGCCATCGTCTATACCCACTACCAGCGCACCCTCAAGGCGTTCAACGCGGTGGACTTCGACGACCTGATCCTGCTGCCGGTCAAGCTGTTCCAGGACCACGCCGACATTCTCGAAAAATGGCAGAACAAGGTCCGCTACCTGCTGGTGGACGAATACCAGGACACCAACGCCAGCCAGTACCTGCTGGTGAAACTGCTGATCGGCAAACGCAACCAGTTCACCGTAGTGGGCGACGACGACCAATCGATCTACGCCTGGCGCGGTGCGCGGCCGGAAAACCTGATGCTGCTCAAGGAAGACTATCCGTCGCTCAAAGTGGTGATGCTGGAGCAGAACTATCGCTCCACCAGCCGCATCCTGCGCTGCGCCAACGTGCTGATTTCCAACAACCCCCACGAGTTCGAAAAACAACTGTGGAGCGAGATGGGCCATGGCGACGAGATCCGGGTGATCCGTTGCCGCAACGAAGACGCCGAAGCCGAGCGCGTGGCCATGGAAATCCTCAGCCTGCACCTGCGCACCGATCGACCGTACAGTGACTTTGCGATCCTGTACCGAGGCAACTACCAGGCCAAGCTGATCGAGCTGAAATTGCAGCATCACCAGATCCCCTATCGCCTGTCGGGGGCAACAGCTTTTTCGGGCGTCAGGAAGTCAAGGACCTGATGGCCTATTTCCGCCTGATCGTGAATCCGGACGATGACAACGCCTTCCTGCGAGTGATCAACGTCCCGCGGCGGGAAATCGGTTCGACCACCCTGGAAAAACTCGGTAACTACGCCACCGAGCGCAAGATCTCGATGTACGCCGCTACCGACGAAATCGGCCTGGGCGAACACCTGGACAGCCGTTTCACCGACCGCCTGGCACGCTTCAAGCGCTTCATGGACAAGGTCCGTGAACAGTGCGCCGGCGAAGATCCGATCTCGGCGCTACGCAGCATGGTCATGGACATCGACTACGAGAACTGGCTGCGCACCAACAGCTCCAGCGACAAGGCCGCCGATTACCGCATGGGCAACGTCTGGTTCCTGATCGAGGCGCTGAAAAACACCCTGGAAAAGGATGAAGACGGCGACATGACCGTCGAGGACGCCATCGGCAAACTGGTGTTACGAGACATGCTTGAACGCCAGCAGGAGGAGGAAGACGGCGCCGAAGGCGTGCAAATGATGACGCTTCACGCCTCCAAGGGCCTGGAATTCCCTTACGTGTTCATCATGGGCATGGAAGAGGAAATCCTGCCGCACCGTTCCAGCATCGAGGCCGACACCATCGAGGAAGAGCGGCGCCTGGCCTACGTCGGCATTACCCGGGCTCGTCAGACTCTGGCTTTCACCTTCGCCGCCAAGCGCAAGCAATACGGCGAAGTGATCGACTGCGCCCCGAGCCGTTTTCTCGATGAGCTGCCGCCGGACGACCTGGCCTGGGAAGGTAATGACGACACTCCGACGGAAGTCAAAGTCGTTCGCGGCAACAGCGCCCTGGCCGATATACGAGCGATGTTGAAGCGTTAGAATCGACTACTTTTTCCACCACGCTTTTTACCCAATCCAGACGCAGAAGGCGTCACCAGAGGAGGCTTCATGGAAGCCCTGCACCAGAAAATTCGCGAGCAAGGCATCGTGCTTTCCGATCAGGTCCTGAAAGTCGACGCGTTCCTGAACCATCAGATCGACCCGCAGTTGATGAAGCTGATCGGTGATGAGTTTGCCGCGCTGTTCAAGGACTCGGGCATCACCAAGATCGTCACCATCGAAGCCTCGGGCATTGCCCCGGCGATCATGACCGGCCTGAACCTTGGCGTCCCGGTGATTTTCGCCCGCAAGCAACAGTCTCTGACCCTGACGGAAAACCTGCTGTCGGCGACCGTGTATTCGTTCACCAAGAAGACCGAAAGCACCGTGGCCATCAGCCCCCGTCACCTGACCAGCAGCGACCGTGTGCTGATCATCGATGACTTTTTGGCCAACGGCAAAGCGTCCCAGGCATTGATCTCCATCATCAAGCAGGCCGGCGCCACCGTCGCGGGTTTGGGTATCGTGATCGAGAAGTCGTTCCAGGGCGGCCGCGCAGAACTGGATGCCCAAGGCTATCGCGTTGAATCGCTGGCCCGGGTGAAGTCGCTGGCAGGTGGGGTCGTGACCTTCATCGACTGATCACCACCTCCAATCCTGTGGGAGCGAGCTTGCTCGCGATGAGGCCGGTACATCCAGCATCAACATTGGCTGATAGTCCGATATCGCGAGCAAGCTCGCTTCCACAGGGGTTTAGGTTGGTTGTTGTTGCGCAGTGGTCTTGAGCCCAGCAAGCAACAACCGCTGAAACAACTCCTCCTTCAGTCCTTCAGGGTTGGTCAGTTGCATCCGCTCCAGATGACCGGCAAATTCCCATGGCTCCGGGGCGTCGAGGGCGGCTTTGCCCAACTCCAGGATCTCGGTGAGCTTGAACTTGCTCTTGAGCCAGTTCAGCGCTCGCAACAGGTCCCGCTCTATTGCGTCGAAATCACAACCCAGCGGGTACTCCGGGAACAGATTCGGATGCCGCGCCTGGATAGCCTGCAAACGTTCCGAGGTGTTGTCCGCGAACCGTGGGTCGAGCAAGAAGTCCTTGGGCAACTTGCCGGCTTTCTGCGCCTGCTCGATCAGCCCGGGCTGGAAACGTGAATCGCTGATGTTCAGTAGCGCCTCGATCACTGCGGCATCGGTCTTGCCCCGCAGGTCGGCGATACCGTACTCGGTCACCACGATGTCCCGCAGATGCCGGGGAATCGTGCAATGGCCGTACTCCCAGACGATGTTCGAACTGATCTCGCCTCCCGCCTCACGCCAGCTACGCAGGAGCAGGATCGAACGCCCGCCCTCCAGCGCATGGCCCTGGGCAACGAAGTTGTATTGCCCACCCACACCACTGAGGACCCGGCCGTCTTCCAACTGGTCAGCCACCCCGGCACCCAGCAGGGTCATGGTGAAGACCGTGTTGATAAAGCGTGCGTCGCGTCGCTGCAGGCGCTTGAGTGGTTCCTGGCCGTACAGCTCGTTGATGTAACTGATGCGGGTCATGTTGAATTCGAGGCGGCGGGCCGGTGGCAACTCCCGCAGACGTTCGTAAAAACTGCGCGGCCCGAGAAAGAACCCGCCATGTACGCAGACGCCGTCGGGTTGTGCCGCCTCGTCGAGGGTGCCGGCGTTGGCCTGCTCCTGGGTCGGGACGTCGGGATAGACCTTGCGTCGGATGATCCCGGCGTCTGCCAGCACCAGCAAGCCGTTGACGAACATCTCGCTACAGCCATACAACCCCTTGGCAAACGGCTCGAGCCCACCCTCGCGCTCGATCAATTGCGCCCATTGGCTCAGGTTCAGGTCCGTCAACAAGGCCTGGTACCCGGCGTTGTCGGCCTGGCGCGCCAGCAGCGCCGCCGTCAACGCATCGCCCATGGAGCCGATGCCGATCTGTAGCGTCCCACCGTCACGCACCAGGGTACTGGCGTGCAGGCCGATCAGATGATCCTGGAAGCCCACCGGCATGTTCGGCGTGGAGAACAATGTGTGATTGTCCTTCTCGTCGATCAACAGGTCGAAAGCGTCGATGCCGACTTCCGCGTCGCCCGGCATGTAGGGCAGATCGCTGTGCACCTGGCCGACCAGGAGGATGGTCTCCCCGGCCGCGCGCCGCTTGGCGATCATCGGCAACAGGTCAAGGGTGACGTCCGGGTTGCAGCTCAGGCTCAAGCGATCCGGGTGCTGTGGATCGCTCGCCACCAACTGCCCTATCAGGTTCAAGCCGGCCGCATTGATATCCCGGGCTGCGTGGCTGTAGTTGCTGCTAACGTAGTTCTGCTGGGCCGACGCGCTGTGCAACAGGCTGCCGGGCTGCATGAAGAACTGCTCGACCCGTATGTTGGCCGGCAGGCTGTCGTGGTGCAGGTCGGCCAGGTAATCCAGTTCGGGGTAATCACCGAAGACCCGTTCGATAAAGGGTTCAAGGAAGCGTTTCTGCAAACCGTCACCCAGGTTCGGTCGCCCCAGGCTCAGGGCCGTGTAGATGGTCAGTTGTCGCTCGGGCGATTGGGCGATACGTCGGTACAGCGCGTTGGCAAACAGGTTGGGTTTGCCCAGCCCCAGGGGCATGCCAAGGTGAATATGCTCAGGTAGACGCTCGAGTACGTCATCCACCGCCTGTTCGATTGAACACAACTGCACCATCCGACCCTCCTGGACATTCCATGAATGTGGGTTGGACCGAGCTTGCCGCGTCTTGGTTGCGATGACCAGCCCTGGAAAAAACCCACGCACAAAAAAGCCGCTCGTAAGCGGCTTTTTTGTGAAGGATGTCGGCGTATTACAGGCCAGACATCTCTTTGATGGCACCCTTGAGGTCGTCATCCGAGCAATCGGCGCAGGTGCCTTTTGGCGGCATGGAGTTAATGCCGGTAATGGCCTTGGCCAGGATGCCGTCGAGACCGCCCTGGTGATCGGCGCGTTCTTTCCAGGCAGCCTTGTCACCAATTTTCGGCGCACCCAACAGGCCCGTGCCGTGGCAAGCGTTGCAATGTTTTGCAATCACATCAGCGGGCTTCTTGGCACCGCCAGCGCCGCCAGCGGCAGTGGCAACTTCCATGCCTTTGCACTCTTTCCCCTGGACGCAGACCTGACCAACGGGTTCGAGGCGCTTGGCGATTTCGTCGTTGGTCGCCGCTTGGGCACTGACTGCCCATAGGGCCAATACGGTTGCTGGTGCAGCCAGCATTTTCATAATTAGGTTCACGCGTACACCCTCAATGGTGGCTAGTCACGCCTGCGGCCACGGTTTGCAGGCGGGCGCAAGTATAGCGGTAAGCCTGCCACTACGGAACAACCCCAAAGTCGCAAGGGTCTTGTTTGAAGTGACAGCTCCTCCTTCGGGCGCCTTTGCCATCCAGGCCCGGCGCCTCTTTCCCTAGAAATTGGCCGGTGTAGCTGCGCTGATCAGTCGCGCCGGCACATCGAACGGATTGCGGAAACGGTGTGGCTTGGTGCTTTCAAAATAGTAGCTGTCGCCGGCTTCAAGCACGAAAGTTTCGACACCGACCACCAGTTCCAGTCGCCCTTCCACCAGAATCCCGGTTTCCTCACCCTCATGGGTGAGCATCTCTTCACCGGTATCGGCCCCAGGCGGATAGATTTCGTTCAGGAAGGCAATCGCTCGGCTCGGGTGCGCCCTGCCCACCAGCTTCATGGTCACGGCGCCGTCGGAGATGTCGATCAGTTCGTTGGCTTTGTAGACGATCTGGGTCGGTTTCTCCTGGAGGATTTCTTCGGAGAAAAACTCGACCATGGACATGGGAATCCCGCCAAGAACCTTACGCAGCGAGCTGATCGAGGGGCTCACGCTATTCTTCTCGATCATCGAAATAGTGCTGTTGGTGACGCCCGCGCGCTTGGCGAGTTCACGCTGGGAAAGGCCTTTGAGTTTACGAATGGATTGCAGTCGTTCACCGACGTCCAATGCTGGAGCCTCCAGGGATCAGGTTGTGTGGAAAGTGAGCGTTATCATGGCGACAGCGTTCAGTATTTACAACACTTTGACCCGAATCCTGTGCGGTGAAGCGACTTTCGGTAGGTTACGCGTTGCGTCAGCGCCCGGAATAGAGCCGTGGCACCCGTCGCAGGTTGCAGAAAATCTGGTAAGGAATCGTGTCGGCGGCTTTCGCGACGTCGCTGGCGAGGATGTTCTTGCCCCACAACTCCACAGTCGAACCGAGCCCGGCCTGGGGAATATCGGTCAAATCGACGCACAACATGTCCATCGACACCCGCCCGACCAGTTGGCTGCGCTGCCCGGCCACCAGCACCGGTGTGCCATTGGGTGCCTGGCGCGGGTAACCGTCGGCATAACCCATCGCGACTACCCCAACCCGCGTCGGTTGTGCGGTCACAAAACGGGCGCCGTAGCCCACCGGCTCGCCCGCGGGCAATTCACGCACGCAGATGATCTTCGATTCCAGGGTCATGACCGGCTGCAGGCGCGAGGCGACGGCATTGGGTTCATCGAAAGGCGTCGCACCATAAAGCATGATGCCCGGCCGCACCCAGTCACTCGGCATCTGCGGCCAACCCAACACCGCCGGCGAGTTGCGCAGGCTGATCTCGGCCGCCAAACCCTGACGGGCCGCCTCGAATACAGCCAGTTGTTGGCTGCTGCTGGGATCGTGCAGTTCATCAGCGCGGGCGAAGTGGCTCATCAATACAATTTTCGCCACTTTGCCGCTGGCGAGCAGGCGACGATAGGCGGCTTGGTAGTCCGCCGGATGCAGTCCGACCCGGTGCATCCCCGAATCAAGCTTGAGCCAGACGGTGATCGGCATGCTCAACGTCGCATTTTCAATCGCTTCAAGCTGCCACAACGAATGCACCACACACCACAGGTCGTGCTCGACGATCAACGGCAGTTCATCAGCCTCGAAGAACCCTTCCAGCAACAGGACTGGGCCACGAATCCCCGCGGCCCGCAGCTCCAGGGCCTCTTCAATGCACGCCACGGCGAACCCATCGGCCGTGTCCTGCAGCGCCTCGGCGCAACGCACCGCGCCGTGCCCGTAGGCGTCGGCCTTGATCACCGCAAGGGCCTTGGCCCCCGTGACTTCGCGAGCCAATTGGTAGTTGTGACGCAGGGCTTGAAGGTCGATCAGGGCACGGGCAGGACGCATGGCGGCGGGCTTCTAGGCGGTCATGAATAAAAAACCGGCGCTGGCTGACGGCATGAACCACCAACAGCGCCGGAAGAGGGATCGTTTTGACAGGGATTAAGGCAGCGCGGCCACAACCGACAGCTCTACCAGAATCTCCGGTTCGCACAGCTTGGCTTCCACAGTGGCACGGGCCGGGGCGACGCCTTTAGGCAGCCATTTGTCCCAGATCGCATTCATGCCTTCGAAGTGCGCCTCAATGTCTTTCAGATAGATCGTCACCGACAGCAGACGGTTCTTGTCGGTCCCGGCCAAGTCCAGCAAGCGCTCGATGTTGGCCAGGGTTTCACGGGTCTGCTGCTCGATACCGGCGCTCATGTCGTCGCCGACCTGCCCCGCCAGGTAAACGGTGCCGTTGTGCACGACAACCTGGCTCATGCGGTCATTGGTGAGCTGGCGCTGGATTGACATGTTTCGTGGACTCCTGGTGTTTGCTGCCATAACGGGAAATATCGAGGCCTTCGGCGCTGATCTGCGGCTTTTTCTTCGCCATCAGGTCTGCCAACAGGCGACCGGAACCACAAGCCATGGTCCAGCCGAGCGTACCGTGACCGGTGTTCAGGAACAGGTTCTTGAACGGAGTGGCACCCACGATCGGCGTACCGTCCGGGGTGGTCGGGCGCAAGCCGGTCCAGAAACTGGCTTGGGCCAGGTCGCCGCCATGAGGATAAAGGTCGTTGACGATCATCTCCAGGGTTTCACGCCGACGTGGGTTCAGGGACAGGTCAAAACCGGCGATTTCCGCCATACCGCCTACGCGAATGCGGTTGTCGAACCGGGTGATCGCCACCTTGTAGGTTTCGTCGAGAATAGTCGAAGTAGGCGCCATCGCCGGGTCGGTGATCGGCACGGTCAGGGAATAACCCTTGAGCGGATACACCGGCGCGCGGATACCCAGCGGCTTGAGCAATTGCGGCGAGTAGCTGCCCAAGGCCAGGACATAGCGGTCGGCAGTTTCCAGCTTGCCGTCGATCCAGACACCGTTGATCCGGTCGCCGGCGTAGTCCAGGCGCTGGATATCCTGGCCAAAGCGGAATTGCACGCCGAGCTTCTCGGCCATTTCCGCCAGGCGCGTGGTAAACATCTGGCAGTCGCCGGTCTGGTCGTTGGGCAGACGCAAGGCGCCGGTCAGAATGTCGGTGACATTGGCCAGGGCCGGTTCGACCCGGGCGATGCCCTCGCGATCGAGCAATTCGAACGGCACGCCGGACTCTTTCAATACCGCGATGTCTTTCGCCGCGCCATCGAGCTGCGCCTGGGTGCGGAACAACTGGGTAGTCCCCAGGCTGCGACCTTCGTAGGCGATGCCGGTCTCGGCGCGCAGCTCATCGAGGCAGTCACGGCTGTATTCGGACAGGCGCACCATGCGCTCTTTGTTGATGGCATAGCGGCTAGCGGTGCAATTGCGCAGCATCTGCGCCATCCACAGGTACTGGTCGATGTCAGCGGTGGCCTTGATGGCCAGCGGTGCATGGCGTTGCAACAACCACTTGATGGCCTTGAGCGGCACACCTGGGGCGGCCCACGGCGAGGCATACCCTGGCGAAACCTGGCCGGCGTTGGCGAAACTGGTTTCCATGGCTGGCGCCGGCTGACGGTCGACCACTACCACCTCAAACCCGGCCCGGGCTAGATAGTAAGCACTGACGGTACCGATGACGCCGCTACCCAAGACCAGAACGCGCATGTTGATGCCCTCATCGCGGATAACCGCTGACGTTTGTTATACAAAGCTTCGATGCGCGCAGTGTAAAAAAGATTAGCCAGTGCTTTTCACTATATAAATGCCTATATTTGGCGAGAATTCTCGGCAAAAACCCTTTTCATGGAGGAGCATCACCTGTGCGCACCAACACCCAGACCAAACGCGAGCTGGACAAGATCGACCGCAATATCCTGCGCATCCTCCAGGCGGATGGACGGATTTCCTTCACGGAGCTGGGGGAAAAGGTCGGCCTCTCCACGACGCCCTGCACCGAGCGGGTTCGGCGCCTGGAGCGCGAGGGGATCATCATGGGCTACAACGCCCGACTCAACCCGCAACACTTGAAGGGCAGCCTGCTGGTGTTTGTCGAAATCAGCCTCGATTACAAGTCCGGCGACACCTTTGAAGAGTTCCGGCGCGCGGTGCTGAAGTTGCCACACGTGCTGGAATGCCATCTGGTGTCAGGGGATTTTGACTATCTGGTGAAAGCGCGAATTTCCGAGATGGCTTCGTACCGCAAGCTCTTGGGGGACATTCTGCTCAAACTGCCCCACGTGCGCGAGTCCAAGAGCTACATCGTGATGGAAGAGGTAAAGGAGAGTTTGAACCTGCCGATTCCAGACTGAACCTGGCTCCAGGACATGCTCGCAAAGGCCGCGACTGGTCTCTCTGCTTGCTAGACCAGTACCTGCCGGGTGCTGGCCATGTACTCATGAATCTGCTTTTCGACCCGTGGATGGATCAACTCCACCGGCCGCCGCCCATTGGGGCATGGCAGGGTCGCCGTGGTGCCGAACAGCCGGCAGATCAGCGGCCGTTCGTCGTAGACCGTGCAACCGTTCGGCCCCAAGTGCACGCAATCGAGTGCGTCCATGGCCGCGTCCTGTTCAGCGCGGCTCTTACGCGGCAAGCGGGCCATTTCTTCGGGCGAAGTGGTCACCGGACCACAGCAGTCATGGCAACCCGGTACGCACTCGAACGAGGGAATCTGTTGGCGCAGCGTACGGATTTTTTGACTGTTGCAGCTCATCGAGGTGGTTACCGAGGTGGGACAGTGCTCGATTCTGCCTTAAAAGCCTTACTCCAGACAGCGCCAGCCGACCGGTGTTGCCCACGAATGAATCCACGGCTTATGCTCCGTAAAATTTCTCAAACACAAAAATCAGGATTACGCACATGAACGCCCGTGTTCAGCAACCTGTCCCGAGCCACGCGCACGCCGCCTCCTATTACGCCGCCAGCAGCTTGCCGCAACCGGACCATCCGGTGCTGCAAGGCGAAGCGGTGGCGGATGTCTGCGTGATCGGCGGCGGGTTTTCCGGGCTGAACACGGCGATCGAGCTGGCCGAGCGTGGCATGAGCGTCGTGTTGCTGGAAGCCCACAAGATCGGCTGGGGCGCCAGCGGGCGCAACGGCGGCCAGTTGATTCGCGGCGTTGGCCATGGCCTCGAGCAGTTCGCCCCGGTCATCGGTGCCGACGGCGTACGCCAGATGAAACTCATGGGCCTCGAAGCGGTGGAAATCGTCCGACAACGCGTCGAGCGCTTTCAGATCTCCTGCGACCTCACCTGGGGTTACTGCGACCTGGCCAACAAGCCCGGCGACCTGGAAGGCTTCGCCGAGGACGCCGAAGAATTGCGCGGCTTGGGTTATCGCCATCAGACCCGGTTACTGCAAGCCGATGAAATGCATAGCGTGGTAGGTTCGGACCGCTACGTGGGCGGCCTGATCGACATGGGTTCGGGCCATTTGCACCCACTGAACCTAGCCTTGGGCGAAGCCGCCGTCGCGCAGCAGCTGGGAGTCAGGCTGTTCGAGCAATCGGCGGTCACGCGCATCGATTACGGCCTTGAAGTGAAAGTACACACTCAGCGAGGCTCGGTTCGCGCCAAGACCCTGGTGCTAGGCTGCAACGCCTACCTCAATGGTCTCAACCCGGAGCTCAGCGGCAAAGTGTTGCCCGCCGGCAGCTACATCATTGCCACCGAACCCTTGAGCCAAGCCCAGGCCCAGGCGGTATTGCCCCAGAACATGGCGGTCTGCGATCAACGGGTAGCACTGGATTACTACCGGCTTTCAGCGGATCGACGTTTGCTGTTCGGCGGCGCTTGTCATTATTCAGGCCGCGACCCGCAGGACATTGGCGCCTACATGCGTCCGAAAATGCTCAAGGTTTTCCCGCAATTGGCGGATGTGAAAATCGATTATCAATGGGGCGGGATGATCGGTATCGGAGCCAACCGTTTGCCGCAGATCGGCAAGCTCAAGGACCAACCCAACGTGTATTACGCCCAGGCCTATTCCGGTCACGGGGTGAATGCCACGCACTTGGCTGGCAAGCTGTTGGCCGAAGCCATCAGCGGCCAGCAAAGCGGCGGGTTCGATCTGTTCGCCCAAGTGCCGCACATGACCTTCCCGGGAGGGAAGCATCTGCGTTCGCCACTGCTGGCGCTGGGGATGTTGTGGCATAGGTTGAAAGAGTTGGTTTGACCCCTAACCGTGGCGAGGGAGCTTGCTACCGCGGGGCTGCATAGCAGCCCTTCTTTTTTGCGACCGAACGGGAGCAAGCTCCCTCGCCACAGGCTTCGCGTTCAACGCCTCAGTCCTTCAAAGCCGCCAGAACGGTCTCAACCCTTCCTCCAGCGCCTGCTCCCGGGTCAGCCCGATATCACGCAACTGTTCGGGTGTCAGCTCCAACAAGGCTTGACGTGTATGCAGACGATGCCAGAACAGGCCCCAGCGCCCCAGGCAGGCAGGCGCATTGCGCGCGCGCAGCTCCTTTTCCTGCCCCGCCGCCAGTTCCTGGCTGTGTAACGTCAGCCGCACATCGCTCAAGCCGTTCATTTTTATCGCTCCTGTTTACTTGGGTAGCCAGAGGTTTCATGATGCGCGGACGGCCAGAAGCAATACAGATTCAAACCGTATGTTTTATGAACATACAGATTGAGCATTTTTGTTACTGAATCCTCTTTTTCTGAACCAACTGTATTGGTTGCCGATATCCACCTCATTGGGAGCACACCATGACCCTGTACGTGAACCTCGCCGAATTGCTCGGCACCCGCATCGAACAGGGTTTCTATCGCCCCGGTGACCGGCTGCCGTCGGTGCGTGCGTTGAGCACGGAACACGGCGTGAGCCTGAGTACGGTGCAGCAGGCTTATCGGGTGCTGGAGGACAGCGGGTTGGCGATGCCGAAACCCAAATCCGGCTATTTCGTACCGGCCAGCCGCGAGCTGCCTGACCTGCCCGCAGTGGGGCGACCAGCCCAGCGGCCGGTGGATATCTCCCAATGGGATCAAGTGCTTGAGTTGATTCGCGCGGTGCCACGCAAGGATGTAGTGCAACTGGGGCGCGGCATGCCGGATATTCACTCACCGACCATGAAACCGCTGTTGCGCAGCTTGGCGCAGATCAGTCGCCGGCAAGACATGCCCGGCCTGTATTACGACAACATCTACGGCAACCTCGCATTGCGCGAGCAGATCGCCCGTCTGTCACTGGACTCGGGCTGCCAACTGGGCCCCTGCGACCTGATCGTCACCACAGGCTGCCACGAGGCGCTATCGGTCAGCATCCGCGCCACCTGTGAGCCAGGCGATATCGTCGCGGTGGACTCCCCCAGCTTTCACGGCGCCATGCAAACCCTCAAGGGCCTGGGCATGAAGGCCCTGGAAATCCCTACCGACCCGCTGACCGGCATCAGCCTGGAAGCGCTGGAACTGGCGTTGGAACAATGGCCCATCAAAGCCATACAGTTGACGCCCAGCTGCAACAATCCACTGGGCTACATCATGCCCGACGCCAATAAGCGCGCCCTGCTGACCCTGGCACAGCGCTTCGACGTGGCGATCATCGAAGACGATGTGTATGGGGAACTGGCCTACACCTACCCACGACCACGCACGATAAAATCCTTCGACGAAGACGGCCGCGTCCTGCTTTGCAGTTCTTTTTCCAAGACCCTGGCTCCGGGCCTGCGCATTGGCTGGGTCGCACCGGGCCGGTACCTGGAGCGGGTGCTGCACATGAAATACATCAGCACCGGCTCTACCGCGCCACAACCGCAGATCGCCATTGCCGAATTCCTCAAAGGCGGGCATTTCGAACCGCATTTACGGCGAATGCGCACCCAATACCAGCGCAATCGCGACGTAATGATCGACTGGGTCAGCCGCTATTTCCCATCAGGAACCCGTGCCAGCCGCCCGCGAGGCAGTTTCATGCTATGGGTCGAATTGCCTGAAGGCTTCGACACATTGAAACTCAATCGGATCCTTCTTGAACAAGGCGTACAGGTGGCCGTCGGCAGCATCTTTTCGGCCTCAGGCAAGTACCGCAACTGCCTGCGCATGAACTACGCTGCCAAGCCAACGGCACAGATCGAAGAGGCTGTGCGCAAGGTCGGTACCGCCGCCATTGCGCTGTTGAACGAAACTCAGCGAGACAGCGTCTGAACTGTATGCAAGCAAGCAGCACCCACCTGCCGATCAACGCAAACAAGCGGAACGATCCTACGTGAGATCCAGACCGATCCTGCATGCGCTTTTGGTAGTCGCCTCGCTGCTGGGCGGCTGCGCCAACTTCGATGTCATCCGCGAGCCCTCCCAAGTGTTGCCGGCCACCGAATCCTCATTCGGTCGCTCGGTCCAGGCTCAGGCCGCCCCCCATGAGGGACAGTCAGGTTTTCGCCTGCTCTCGGACAGCACCGATGCCTTTACCGCCCGGGCCGAGTTGATTCGTAATGCACAAAGCAGCCTGGATTTGCAGTACTACATCGTTCACGACGGCATCAGCACGCGGATGCTGGTTGACGAATTGCTCAAGGCCGCCGACCGGGGTGTGCGCGTACGCATCCTGTTGGACGACACCACCAGTGATGGCCAGGATCAGATCATCGCAACCCTTGCGGCCCATCCGCAAATCCAGATCCGCCTGTTCAACCCGCTGCACCTGGGGCGAGCCACCGGCGTAACCCGCGGCCTCGGGCGCCTGCTCAACCTGTCGCAGCAACACCGCCGGATGCATAACAAGCTATGGCTGGCGGATAACAGCATGGCCATCGTCGGCGGCCGCAACCTGGGGGATGAATACTTTGATGCCGAACCGAACCTGAACTTCACCGACATTGACCTGCTCAGCGTCGGGCCGGTGGCCGAGCAACTGGGGCACAGCTTCGACCAGTACTGGAACAGCGCCCTGAGCAAGCCTATTGAGCAATTCCTGTCCCATCGCCCAACGCCTCGAGACCTGGCCAACAGCCGACTACGCCTGCAAGAGTCCATGGAACAGACGCACAAAGAGAACCACGCGCTCTACCAGCAGTTGACCCGCTACAAGACCCAGCCGCGCCTGGACACCTGGCGCAATCAGCTGGTCTGGGCCTGGAACAAGGCCCTGTGGGACGCGCCCAGCAAGGTCCTGGCCAAGGATGAGCCGGATCCGCAGCTGCTGTTGACCACACAATTGGCCCCGGAACTGACGGGCGTGAGCAATGAATTGATCATGATTTCGGCCTATTTCGTTCCCGGCCAAACTGGCTTGGTGTACCTGACCAGTCGTGCCGATGCCGGGGTGTCGGTGAGTTTGCTGACCAATGCGCTGGAAGCCACTGACGTGCCGGCGGTGCACGGCGGTTATGCCCCCTATCGCAAAGCACTGCTGGAGCATGGCGTACGTCTGTATGAGCTTCGCCGGCAACCGGGCGACAAAGGCACCAGCCCTCATCTGTTCTACAGCAAGTCCTACGGCGAATCGGACTCAAGCCTGCACAGCAAGGCGATCATTTTCGACCGACAGAAATCCTTCATCGGCTCGTTCAATTTCGACCCGCGCTCAGTGCTGTGGAACACCGAAGTCGGCGTGCTGGTGGACAGCCCGGAACTCGCCGGCCAAGTGCGCGAACTGGCCTTGCAAGGCATGGCTCCGACCTTGAGCTATCAGGCCCGACTGGAACATGGAAAGCTGGTGTGGACCACCGAAGACAACGACAAACTGCACGTTCTGGAGCGCGAGCCAGGCAGTTGGTGGCGCCGCTTCAATGCCTGGTTCAGCACGACCGTTGGGTTAGAACGGATGTTGTAGGTCTGCCCTCGCCACAGTTTTTTGGGGTGTTCAAGCAGCTTGGGGCGCCCCAAATGCCCCCTGACGCAACAACAGAATCACCAACCCGAATGCCCCCGCCGCCATGAACAACGGCAGCGCATGCCCGCTGATCCACTGGCTGCCCGCTCCCGCCGCCAGCGGACCGACCAGGCAACCGATTCCCCACAACTGGGCAATATGGGCATTGGCCCGTACCAACGCATCGTCGCGGTACCGCTCGCCAATCAGGATCAACGACAAGGTAAACAAACCACCTGCACTGGCACCAAACAGCACCCACAACGGCCAGATCAGCAAAGTATCGATCAACAATGGCACCGCCAGGCTCGATAACGTCAACGCCATCGCGCAGCCGGTAAACAACGATCGGCGCGACAGGCGATCGGCCAGGGCCCCGATGGGCAACTGCAGCAAGGCATCGCCAACCACCACCGTACTGACCATCGCCAGGGCGATGTCAGCGCTGAAGCCCTGGCGCAGGCAATAAACCGGCAGCAAGGTCAGGATCATCGCCTCGAACGCCGCGAACAACGACACTGCCCAGGCAATTGCCGGCAAGCCTCGGCAGAACGCCCACAAATCCCCGAACGTCACGCTGCCGGATTCACTGCCAGGCGCACCGCTTCGACCCAGCAACAGCAAAGGTGCGATCAACAGCAGACCGACGCCAACCCAGAACCCGTAATCGTGATCAGTGCCCAGCGCGCCGAGCAACAACGGACCGGACAACTGGCTCAGGGCGTAGCTGCTGCCATATAGCGCCACCAGCCGTCCGCGCCATTGTTCAATGACCAGTTGATTGATCCAGCTTTCACCGAGAATGAACACCAGGGTCAGAACCACGCCAATCACCAGCCGCAACACCAGCCAGACCGGATAACTGGGCAATAGCGCCAACAGGCCGATGGACACGGCACCACCCCACAGGCACAAACGCATCAACCTCGCCGTCCCGAACCGAGCTGCCAGCCGACTCGACACTTTGGCACCGAGCAATACCCCAACGGCCGGCATCGCAGCCATCACGCCGATGGCGAACGAGCCATAGCCCCAGCCCTCGAGGCGCAGCGACACCAGCGGCATGCTCACGCCCAAGGCCAAGCCTACACTCAGGACAGACGCCAACACGGCGAAATAAGTCGCCCAACGCATTTCCACGCTCCTGTGGACAGTGATATTTCAAGCACTATGCAAAAACAAATGTGGGAGCGAGCTTGCTCGCGATGACGGCGCAACATTCAACAAAGTCGTCGACTGCTATACCGCTATCGCGAGCAAGCTCGCTCCCACAGGGGGATCAGCGCTGCTTGAAGCCCTGGACAGAAGCCGGGGCTATCATCGTTACAGCTTGATCCAGGTCGACTTCAGTTCGGTGTACTTGTCAAAGGCATGCAGCGACTTGTCGCGACCGTTGCCCGACTGTTTGAAACCACCGAACGGCGCGGTCATGTCGCCGCCGTCGTACTGGTTGACCCATACGCTGCCCGCACGCAGGGCCTTAGCGGTCAGGTGAGCCTTGGAGATGTCCTTGGTCCATACCGCTGCGGCCAGGCCGTACGGCGTGTCATTGGCGATCTGGATGGCTTGCTCGGCGGTGTCGAAAGCGATGACCGATAGCACCGGACCAAAAATCTCTTCCTGGGCGATCTTCATCGCGTTGCTCACGCCATCGAAAATCGTCGGCTCGACGTAGGTGCCGCCGGTTTCCTCAAGGATCCGCTTGCCACCGGCCACCAGTTTGGCGCCATCGCTGTGACCGGCTTCGATGTAGGACAGCACGGTGTTCATTTGCTGGGTGTCCACCAGGGCACCGACATTGGTGGCTGGATCCAACGGATTGCCGGGCTTCCAGCCTTTGAGGGCCTCGATCACCAGCGGCAGGAACGTGTCTTTGATGGAGCGCTCCACCAACAACCGCGAACCGGCGGTGCAGACTTCACCCTGGTTGAACGCGATGGCGCTGGCGGCGGATTCGGCGGCGGCTTGCAGGTCCGGGGCATCGGCGAACACGATGTTCGGGCTCTTGCCACCGGCTTCCAGCCAGATGCGCTTCATGTTCGATTCACCGGAGTAAATCATCAGTTGCTTGGCGATCTTGGTGGAACCGGTGAACACCAGGGTATCGACGTCCATGTGCAGGGCCAGGGCCTTGCCAACTGTGTGGCCGTAGCCAGGCAGCACGTTCAGCACGCCTTTCGGAATGCCGGCCTCAATCGCCAGTGCGGCAATGCGGATGGCGGTCAGCGGGGATTTTTCCGAAGGCTTGAGCACCACCGAGTTACCGGTGGACAGCGCCGGACCGAGTTTCCAGCAGGCCATCATCAAAGGGAAGTTCCACGGCACGATAGCGCCCACGACGCCCACCGGTTCGCGGGTCACCAGGCCCAGTTGATCGTGGGGGGTAGCGGCCACTTCATCGTAGATCTTGTCGATGGCTTCACCGCTCCAGCTCAACGCTTGGGCTGCACCGGGGACATCAATGTTCAAGGAGTCGCTGATCGGCTTGCCCATGTCCAGGGTTTCGAGCAGCGCCAGTTCTTCGGCGTTCTGCTTGAGCAGGCCGGCAAATCGGATCATGGTCGCTTTGCGCTTGCTCGGCGCCAGGCGCGACCAGACACCGGAGTTGAAGGTGGCACGGGCATTCTCGACGGCACGCTGGGCGTCGGCGACATCACAGCTGGCGATCTTGCCCAGCACACGGCCATCGACCGGGCTGAGGCAATCAAAGGTTTCACCGGACACCGCATCGGTGTATTCACCGTTGATAAAGGCGCGGCCTTCGATCTTCAGGTCGCGAGCGCGTTGTTCCCAGTCGGCACGAGTCAGGGTGGTCATGCGAGTGTCCTCCTCTTATTGAGTACGAACGCTACACAGTGCGCAGCGCTCCAAGAATTCTGCCCGGCCAGCCTGTTTTCGGCGCTTTTTTGGCATAGGGCACCCGCCACCCTAAACCAGCGGCCGGTCATGTTTCAATATATTTGACACAACGCAGGCAAACAGCCTTGCGATGTTCGTTTTAATAAACATAGACTTTGGCGCTTCCAGCCATTCGCGCCGTCATTACCGGGGATTACCGCATGAGCATTCAGGACATCGTCGACTTCAGCCAGGCCAACACCACCGCCGAACGCTATCGCCCGGACCCAGCCAAGGTGTTCAAGGGCGACCCCGAGCAAACGGTGTTCAACCATTACAGCAGCCCCTGCGGGCAAATGAACGCTGGCGTATGGGAAGGCGCCGTCGGTCAGTGGATGGTCAATTACACCGAGCATGAGTACTGCGAGATCGTCCAGGGCGTTTCCGTTCTGCGGGACGACGATGGTAATGCCAAGACCCTGCGGGCCGGTGACCGCTTTGTGATCCCGGCGGGGTTCAAGGGCACTTGGGAAGTGTTGGAGCCTTGCCGCAAGATTTATGTGGTGTTTGAACAGAAGAGTTGAACCCCGCCGAAAAGGACGCTGACACTCTATCGCTGGCCAATGACCGCCGCAGCCGGTAAGACTGCGCACAGGCGCTACATGTTTCATCGTCGCAATGGCAACGCACAGGATGTGCGGCCAACTCGACAATGTGAGCGCCCTGACCCTATATATATTTGCAAGGAGGCAATATGCCCGTCTTACCCGATCAATGCGATCTCGCCATCGCCCAATACACCATCGGCCAAAAATGCACCCCCGAACTGCTTGAAGAGGTTCGCGCCCTGGCCAACGGGGCTCCCGTACGCGCCACCGGCCCGAAATACCCTTCGAGCTGGGATCTGCGTCCGCGACGCATCAACCTGCACACCAATGCCGACAGAATCATTGTCAGCATCAACTGCGGCTGATCGACACCGTCGCTGATACACAAACTGACGCACAACAAAAAAGGCCCGTATCTCGCGATACGGGCCTTTTTCGTAAGAAGGGAAAAATCAATTACTTGATTTTGCCTTCCTTGTAGATCACGTGCTTGCGAACAACCGGATCATATTTCTTGATCTCGATTTTGTCCGGGGTAGTACGCTTGTTCTTGTCGGTAGTGTAGAAGTGACCAGTACCGGCGCTCGAGATCAAACGAATCAATTCACGCATGATTAGCTCCCTTAAACCTTGCCATCGCGACGAAGTTCGGCCAGCACGACACTGATGCCACGCTTGTCGATGATACGCATGCCTTTGGCAGATACGCGCAGACGCACAAAACGTTTCTCTTCTTCAACCCAGAAGCGGTGATGCTGCAGGTTCGGCAGGAAACGACGACGGGTTTTGTTGTTTGCGTGGGAAATGTTATTCCCAGTCACCGGACCCTTACCGGTAACTTGACAGACTCTCGACATGCCTCAGCCCTCTAAAACCACATGCCCAACCCGGCATGGGTTGGCCGCTTAATCTCTCAGTCATTTGGCGCCAGGCGCCGCGTTTCTTTAAGGGTCTTACCGGCTACACCTACAGTGAAGGAACCGGGCCCCTAGAAAAGAGCGCTGCTTTATACCAGAAAGACCACAGTGCAACAACAGCCGATGTGATTTGTCTTCACAGGAAATCCTCGACCAACCGCCCCGGACGGCTGGGGCAAAGGCTGGCGCGGCCCGTTACCACTCGTCGCTGCGCGCAGGTTTTTTTCACCCACGGCGGTTTTGAGCCATCAACGCGCCGGCGCAGAGTGCCGGAAAATGCAAAAAGGGGATAGTCATTTGGCGGCGAGCCCACTAGGGTAGGCTTTTTCCAGACTGCACTCGCAGATGGGCCTCCGACTTGCACAGGAAACCGACCATGCGCCTCGCTGCCCTACCATTGTTGCTCGCCCCTCTGCTGATTACCCCGCAGGCCTTGGCCGCCGCCCTGAGCGTTTGCACCGAAGCCAGCCCGGAAGGGTTCGATGTCGTCCAGTACAACTCGCTGACCACCACCAATGCCTCCGCCGACGTGCTGATGAACCGTCTGGTGGACTTCGACACCGCCAGCGGCAAGGTGGTGCCCAGCCTGGCCGAGCACTGGGAAGTCTCGACCGACGGCCTGACGTACCTGTTCAAGCTACGCCCACAGGTCAAGTTCCATCGTACCGAGTACTTCACACCGCGCCGCGACCTGAGCGCCGAGGATGTGAAATTCAGTTTCGAGCGCATGCTTGACCCAGCGAACCCTTGGCACAAGGTTGCACAGAGCGGCTTCCCCCATGCCCAGTCCATGCAACTGCCGGCGCTGATCAAGAAAATCGACGCGCTGGACCCGTTGACCGTGCGCTTCACCCTCGACCACGCGGACTCGACGTTCCTGGCGACGCTGAGCATGGGTTTTGCCTCCATCTACTCGGCCGAATACGCCGATCAGTTGCTCAAGGCCGGCACGCCAGAAAAACTCAACAGCCTGCCGATCGGCACCGGCCCGTTCGTTTTCAACCGATTCCAGAAAGACGCGTCGATTCGCTACAAGGCCAACGCTGATTATTTCGGCGGCAAGCCCCAGGTGGATCCCTTGATCTTCGCCATCACGCCGGACGCCAACGTACGCCTGCAGAAATTACGCCGAAACGAATGCCAGATCGCCCTTTCGCCCAAGCCGCTGGACGTCCAAGCCGCCCGGCAAGAGCCTGCATTGAGTGTGGCCCAGACCGACGCCTTCATGACCGCGTTCGTAGCGATCAACAGCCAGCATCCGCCGCTGGACAAACCCGAGGTGCGCCAAGCCATCAACCTCGCCTTCGACAAAGCCAGCTACCTCAAGACCGTCTTCGAAGGCACTGCCGAAGCAGCCAACGGCCCCTACCCGCCGAACACCTGGAGTTACGCCAAGAGCCTGCCCGGCTACGCCCATGACCCGGCCAAAGCCCGCGACCTGCTGGCCAAGGCCGGCTTGAAAGAAGGCTTCCAGACCACCATCTGGACCCGCCCTTCCGGCAGCCTGCTGAACCCCAACCCCAGTCTTGGCGCGCAATTGCTGCAGTCCGACCTCGCGGAAATCGGTATTCAGGCCGAAATCCGGGTAATCGAATGGGGCGAACTGATTCGCCGCGCCAAGGCCGGCGAGCATGACTTGCTCTTCATGGGCTGGGCCGGCGATAACGGCGATCCGGACAACTTCCTCACGCCACAGTTTTCCTGCGCGGCGGTCAAGTCCGGCACCAACTTCGCCCGCTACTGCAACCCGGACCTGGACAAACTGATCAGCGCCGGCAAGACCACCGGCGAACAAGGCGTGCGCACCAAACTCTACGAACAGGCCCAGGCGCACATCCAGCAACAAGCCCTATGGCTCCCCCTGGCGCACCCAACCGCGTTCGCCCTGACCCGCAAGGATGTCCAAGGTTATACGGTCAGCCCGTTCGGGCGGCAGGACTACTCCAAAGTCATCATCAAGTAACCGGCTGTGGGAGCGAGCTTGCTCGCTCCCACAAGGGTTTTCCTATCGCCTGATATCGCCTACATCCACCCATACTCCGCCATGGACAGCGGCTCCCCATCGCCGACGATGAAATGGTCAAGCACCCTCACATCGATCAGCTCCAGGGCGTCTTGAAGCCGCTCGGTGAGCAACCGATCGGCCTGGCTGGGCTCGGTATTGCCGGAGGGGTGGTTGTGGCACAGGATCAGCGCAGCGGCGTTGTGAGCCAACGCCCTCTTGACCACTTGCCGGGGATAGACGCTGGCGCTGTCGATGGAACCGCGAAACAACGCCTCGTACGCCAGCACCCGATGCCGGGAGTCGAGGAACAGGCACCCAAACACTTCATGAGGCTCGTGGCGCAGCATGGCCTTGAGGTAGTCCCGCACTGCCAACGGACTCTCCAGCACAGAATCTCGCCGCAAGTTTTCGGCCAGATGCCGACGCCCCATTTCCAGTACTGCCTGCAACTGCGCAAACTTCGCCGGCCCCAGCCCCAGGTGCGCGCTGAAGGTGCTCAGATCGGCCTCGAGTAAAATCCGCAGGCCGCCGAATTGATGCAACAGATGTCGCGCCAGGTCCACCGCACTTTTGCCGGACACCCCCGTGCGCAGGAAAATCGCCAACAGCTCGGCATCCGAAAGACTTGCCGCTCCTAACTCCAGTAACCGCTCCCGTGGCCGCTCGGCCACCGGCCAATCCCGAATACTCATGCCATCTCCCTGATTGTGGGCACCGCTGTTCCATAGCGGTCGCTGTGATATCGTAGCCCATCTTTTTTGCAGGCGATTTGCACCCTGGCAGCTGCTGCCAAGGGGTTCGCCTTGCACTGACCACTGAACTCGAAAGGCAGGCCTATGCAGCGGCTGTATCGGAAACGCATCGTTCTGGGCGTCGGCGGCGGCATTGCCGCCTACAAGAGCGCCGAGCTGGTTCGCCGACTCATCGACCAGGGCGCGGAAGTACGGGTCGTCATGACCCGCGGCGGTACTGAATTCATCACCCCGCTGACCATGCAGGCCCTGTCCGGGCACCCGGTCCACCTGGATTTGCTCGACCCAGCGGCCGAAGCCGCCATGGGCCATATCGAACTGGCCAAGTGGGCCGACCTGGTGCTGGTCGCCCCGGCCACCGCCGACTTGATCGCCCGCCTGGCCCAGGGCATTGCCGATGATCTGCTGACCACCCTGGTGCTCGCCACCGATGCCGTGGTCGCCGTCGCACCGGCCATGAACCAGGCCATGTGGCGCGACCCGGCCACCCAGGCCAATCTGCAATTGCTGGAAAGCCGCGACCTGAAGGTCTTCGGCCCGGCCTCCGGCAGCCAGGCCTGCGGCGATGTCGGCATGGGGCGCATGCTTGAAGCCACCGACCTGGCCCAGTGCGCCGCCGACTGCTTCCAGCGCCAGGCGTTGACTGGCAAACACGTGCTGATCACTGCCGGGCCGACCCAGGAAAACATCGACCCGGTGCGCTACATCACCAACCACAGCTCGGGGAAAATGGGCTTCGCCCTGGCCGAAGCCGCGGTGGAAGCCGGTGCGCGGGTGACGCTGATCACAGGCCCCGTGCACCTGCCGACTCCGGACCGGGTCACCCGCATCGACGTAGTCAGCGCCCGGGACATGCTCGCAGCCTGCGAAGCGGCCATCCCGTGCGACCTGTTCATCGCCTCGGCGGCGGTGGCGGACTACCGCCCCGAAGTCGTCGCCCCGCAAAAATTGAAGAAAGACCCTACAAGCGGTGACGGCCTGCTACTACAAATGGTGCGCAACCCAGACATTCTCGCCACCATCGCCACCCGCCCCGACCGTCCGTTCAGTGTCGGCTTCGCCGCCGAAACCGAACACCTGCTCGATTACGCCGCGCGCAAGCTCAAGGACAAGAACCTGGATTTGATCGTCGCCAACGACGTCGCCAACCCGAGCATCGGCTTCAACAGCGAAGAAAACGCCTGCAGCGTGATCGACCGCCAGTTGCACGCCACACTTTTCGCCCAGACCAGCAAGAGCAAGATCGCTCGCCAACTGATCACTTTTATCGCCGAACGGCTGAACCAGGTTTAATTTTCATGCACGCTCTACAAGCCAAGATCCTCGATCCACGCATCGGCAACGAATTCCCGCTGCCGCAATACGCCACACCGGGCTCCGCCGGCCTCGACCTGCGGGCGATGCTCAAGCAGGACACGATCCTTGAGCCGGGCCAGACCCTGCTGATCCCTACCGGCCTGTCGGTGTACATCGGCGACCCAGGCCTGGCCGCCTTGATCCTGCCGCGCTCGGGCCTGGGCCATAAGCACGGCATCGTGCTGGGCAACCTGGTGGGCCTGATCGATTCCGATTATCAGGGCGAACTGATGGTCTCGTGCTGGAACCGCGGCCAGACGGCGTTCAACATCGCCGTGGGCGAGCGCATTGCCCAACTGGTGCTGGTGCCGGTGGTCCAGGCGCATTTCGAATTGGTGGAAGAATTCGACGAGAGCCAGCGCGGTGCCGGCGGTTTCGGGCACTCCGGCAGCCACTGATCCTGCTGTTCGGGCCGGGCGTCCTGCCCGGCCGGTTTATTAAGCTTCTGTTTCAGGACAAAAAATGCGCAATGGCTTTCTGCTAGGTTTCCCATCCGGAATCAATGTATTAGGCGTCCGAGGTCGGGGTAACGCTGTCTCATGGCATTTTCCCACCACGAACTCTCTGTCAAAAACGCCGTCATACCCTTCAGTTTGAGCCTGTCGACGCTAACCGTCGGCCTGTCCAGTCACTTTCCTGATAGAGCGCCCCGCCCATGAACACCCCAGCTGCAATCGCCCCGATCTTCCCTGACAGCATCTTTCGCGCCTACGACATCCGTGGCGTGGTACCGGAAACCCTTACCGCCGAAACCGCCTACTGGATCGGCCGCGCCATTGGCTCCCAGAGCCTGGCCCAGGGCGAGCCGAACGTGTCCGTCGGCCGTGATGGCCGTCTGTCGGGCCCTGAGCTGGTCGAACAGTTGATCAAAGGCGTTGCCGACAGTGGCTGCCACGTCAGCGACGTGGGCCTGGTGCCGACCCCGGCGCTGTACTACGCCGCCAATGTGCTGGCCGGCAAATCCGGCGTGATGCTCACCGGCAGCCACAACCCGTCGAACTACAACGGCTTCAAGATCGTCATCGCCGGCGACACCCTCGCCAACGAGCAGATCCAGGCCCTGCACACCCGCCTCAAGACCAACGACCTGAGCAGCGGCCAGGGCAGCATCACCAAGGTCGATATCCTCGAGCGCTACAACGACGAAATCGTAAAAGACGTGAAGCTCGCCCGCCGCCTGAAAGTCGTGGTCGACTGCGGCAACGGCGCGGCCGGCGTGATCGCCCCACAGTTGATCGAAGCCCTGAACTGCGAAGTCATTCCGCTGTTCTGCGACGTGGACGGCAACTTCCCCAACCATCACCCGGACCCGGGCAAGCTGGAAAACCTCGAAGACCTGATCGCCAAGGTCAAGGAAACCAATGCCGACCTGGGCCTGGCCTTCGACGGCGACGGCGACCGCGTGGGCGTGGTGACCAATACCGGCAGCGTGGTGTTCCCCGACCGCCTGCTGATGCTGTTCGCTCGCGACGTGGTGGCGCGCAATCCGAACGCCGAAATCATCTTCGACGTTAAATGCACCCGTCGCCTGGTGCCACTGATCAAGGAATATGGTGGTCGCCCATTGATGTGGAAGACCGGTCATTCGTTGATCAAGAAGAAAATGAAACAGAGCGGCGCCCTGCTGGCCGGCGAGATGAGCGGCCACATCTTCTTCAAAGAACGCTGGTTCGGTTTCGACGACGGTATTTACAGCGCCGCGCGCCTGCTGGAAATCCTCAGCAAGGAAAAATCCAGCGCCGAAGAGCTGTTCGCAACCTTCCCGAACGATATTTCTACGCCAGAAATCAATATCCATGTGACCGAAGAGAGCAAATTCAGCATCATTGATGCACTGCACGACGCTCAATGGGGCGAAGGCGCCGAACTGACCACCATCGACGGTGTGCGGGTCGACTATCCCCACGGCTGGGGCCTGGTTCGCGCATCCAACACCACACCGGTGCTGGTGCTGCGTTTCGAGGCCGACAACGAGGCCGAACTGCAGCGCATCAAGGATGTGTTCCACAACCAACTCAAACGTGTTGCACCTGATCTCCAACTACCGTTTTGATTTTTTGAAGCATCACCGGAGCCCTGAATGACCCTCGAACGCGAAGCCGCCGCCAATACCGCCAAGGTCCTGTCCGAAGCGTTGCCTTATATCCGACGCTACGTCGGCAAGACCCTGGTGATCAAATACGGCGGCAACGCGATGGAAAGCGAGGAGCTGAAAACCGGCTTCGCCCGCGACATCGTGCTGATGAAGGCCGTGGGCATCAACCCGGTGGTGGTCCACGGTGGCGGCCCGCAGATCGGTGACCTGCTCAAGCGCCTGTCGATCGAAAGCCACTTCATCGATGGCATGCGCGTGACCGACGCGCAGACCATGGATGTGGTGGAGATGGTCCTGGGCGGCCAGGTCAACAAGGACATCGTCAACCTGATCAACCGCCATGGCGGCAGCGCTATTGGCCTGACGGGCAAGGACGCCGAACTGATCCGGGCGAAAAAACTCACCGTCACCCGCCAGACGCCGGAGATGACCCAGCCGGAAATCATCGACATCGGTCACGTGGGCGAAGTAGTCGGGATCAACACCGACCTGCTGAACCTGCTGGTCAAGGGCGACTTCATCCCGGTGATCGCGCCCATCGGCGTAGGCGCCAATGGTGAGTCGTACAACATCAACGCCGACCTGGTGGCCGGCAAGGTCGCCGAAGCGCTGAAAGCTGAGAAGCTGATGCTGCTGACCAACATCGCCGGCCTGATGGACAAGTCGGGCAAGGTCCTCACCGGCCTGTCGACCCAACAGGTCGATGACCTGATCGCCGACGGCACCATCTACGGCGGCATGCTGCCCAAGATCCGTTGCGCGCTGGAAGCGGTACAGGGCGGCGTCGGCAGCTCGCTGATCATCGACGGCCGGGTACCGAATGCGATCCTGCTGGAGATCTTCACCGATACTGGCGTGGGTACGCTGATCAGCAATCGCAAGCGTCCTTAAGCGACACCGGTAAAAAAAGACCCCGCTCAGCCTGGTTGAGCGGGGTCTTTTTTTGCCTTGCTCCTGTGGGAGCGAGCTTGCTCGCGATAGCAATTTATCATTCAACATCAATGCTGGCTGACACACCGCTATCGCGAGCAAGCTCGCTCCCACAGGGGGATTACGCAGATCTCTTAAACGCCAAACTGCGCCCGATAAGCCTCAACCGCCGGCAAATGCTGCTTGAGCTGCGGATCGTCGGCCAAAAACTCCAGCACTTGGGTCAGCGACACAATGCTGATCACCGGAATGCCAAAGTCGCGCTCCACTTCCTGGATCGCCGATAACTCACCGTTGCCGCGTTCCTGGCGGTTCAGGGCGATCAGCACGCCGGCCGCCTTGGCGCCTTCCTGGGAACCGATGATCTGCATCACTTCACGGATGGCGGTGCCGGCGGTGATCACGTCGTCGATGATCAGCACGTCGCCGGTCAACGGTGCGCCCACCAGGCTGCCGCCTTCACCATGGGCCTTGGCTTCCTTGCGGTTGAAGCACCAAGGCAAGTCGCGGCCATGGTGTTCAGCCAGGGCGACGGCAGTGGTGGCGGCCAGCGGGATACCTTTATAGGCCGGGCCGAACAGAACATCGAACGGAATACCGCTCTCAACGATGGCCGCCGCATAGAAACGACCCAGTTGCGCCAGGGCGGTGCCGGTGTTGAACAGGCCGGCATTGAAGAAGTACGGGCTGGTGCGCCCGGACTTGAGGGTGAACTCACCGAAGCGCAAAACGCCGCGATCGATGGCAAAACGAATGAAATCGCGCTGATACGCCTGCATGAAAAAAAGCCTCAAATACCGCGGATTTAGCTAAATAGGTACACGCCGTGTATCATACACGCACGTGATTTTTGGGGCCATTTATGCGGATCATCAGTGTGAACGTCAATGGTATTCAGGCTGCAGTCGAGCGAGGTTTGCTCAGTTGGCTGCAAGCACAGAATGCCGACGTCATCTGCCTGCAGGACACCCGCGCCTCCGCCTTTGAACTGGACGATGCAGCCTTCCAACTGGATGGTTACTTCCTTTATGCCTGCGATGCCGAAGTCCCCGCCCAGGGTGGCGTGGCTTTGTACTCGCGGCTGCAACCGAAGGCTGTCATCAACGGTCTCGGTTTCGAGACGGCGGACCGCTACGGGCGCTACCTGCAAGCCGATTTCGACAAGGTCAGCATCGCGACCTTACTGCTCCCTTCCGGGCAGAACGGCGATGAAGATTTGAATCAGAAATTCAAGTTGATGGACGACTTCGCCCGTTATCTGGATAAACAGCGGCGCAAACGTCGCGAGTACATTTATTGTGGCTCGCTGTACGTCGCGCAACAAAAACTGGATATCAAGAACTGGCGCGACAGCCAACAATCTCCTGGTTTCCTGGCGCCGGAACGGGCCTGGATGGACGAGATCATTGGCAACATGGGTTATGTTGATGCCCTGCGCGAAGTCAGCCGAGAGGGCGACCAGTACAGCTGGTGGCCAGACAACGAACAAGCCGAGATGCTCAACCTCGGCTGGCGTTTCGACTACCAGCTGCTGACGCCTGGCCTGCGCCGTTTCGTGCGCAGTGCCCGTCTACCGCGCCAGCCACGGTTCTCGCAGCATGCACCACTGATCGTCGATTACGACTGGACGCTGACCATCTAAGCGTATTTCGCGACATCGCTCAGGCGATGAAGCAGACAGTCTGCCGACCGATTAAAGAAAATGCCCGTATCGCAAGATACGGGCATTTTTTTTCAGGCCGGCGCTACTCACGCATACGCGGAACCTCAAGCAGCGGCAAAGAACGGCAGGGCAAGGTACAGCTTAATCACGATGACATTAATAATGTCGATGAAAAAAGCCCCCACCATGGGCACCACCAGAAACGCTATCTGCGAAGGCCCATAGCGCTGCGTCACCGCCTGCATGTTAGCGATGGCTGTTGGCGTGGCGCCCAGTCCAAAACCGCAATGTCCTGCCGCCAGTACCGCCGCATCATAGTTACGACCCATCATTCTGAACGTCACGAAAATCGCAAACAGCGCCATGGCTAACGCTTGTACAGCCAGGATGATGAAGATCGGCAAAGCCAGTGCCGCCAGATCCCACAGCTTGAGCGACATCAGAGCGATCGCCAGGAACAGCGACAAACTGACATTTCCCAGTACAGAAACTTCACGCTCAAACACTTGGTACAAGCCCAGCGCTGAAAGTCCATTGCGTAAAACAACACCGACGAACAAGACGCAAACAAAGGTCGGCAACTCAAGTGCTGTTTCATGGAGCAAACCATTCAACAGGGAGCCGGCCAGTAGGCTGACCGCGATCAGGGCAAGCGTCTCGATAAACGAAAACGAGGTAATCGAACGCTCTTTGTTCGGTTGCTCAAAGCCCTTTGGCAGACGCGGCTTTTCCTGCTCCAGGCCGGGTAGCTGGACACGCTTGACCAGTAGTCGAGCCACCGGCCCCCCAATCAGGCCACCCAGTACCAAACCAAACGTCGCAGAAGCCATCGCAAGTTCGGAAGCGGAAGCCAGGCCGAACTTCTCACTGAACAGGGTCCCCCACGCAGCACCTGTACCGTGCCCTCCTGCCAAAGTAATCGAGCCTGTCAGCAGGCCCATCAGTGGATCGAGCCCCAGCATTTTTGCAAGCCCGATGCCCATGGCATTCTGGACCACCAGGAGCCCGACGACCGCCAGCAGGAAAACCCCCACTACGCGCCCGCCCTTCTTCAGGCTGGCGAAGTCTGCACTCAAGCCAATGGTGGCAAAAAACGCCAGCATCAAGGGCGACTGCAGTGAAGTATCGAATCGCACTTCAATATCGAGGAGGCGCAAAGCCAGGAGAACCAGGGCAACTACCAGACCGCCGGCTACCGGTTCAGGGATATTGTAAGTGCGCAAGAAACCGACACGGGCGACAAGTCCACGTCCCAGTAAAAGCACTAAAGAAGCGGCTACCAGTGTTCCATAAAAATCGAGCTGAACCATCGGGGTTTATTCTTGAGCAGATATTCAGAAGCGAACTGTTTACCTGGACACGCCTCTTGAACAGGTTGATCGCATCAACACTAATTGATTGTTTTATTCAAGGACCTTCAATGGCCTGAATATATCGAAATATTTCTTGATGAATATAACTTGGCGCAACCTTATCAAGAACATTGGCCGCACCAGGACTATTTAGTTGTGACTGGAAGTGTATGAGCGGCACATATGAGGTTCGAACACTTACCCGCTCCCAAAACAAATGCCCCGACAAGTCGGGGCATTTGTTTGAATCGCTGCAAACGGGTTATCTCAAACCGGGTTGCCAACTTCTTCCGTTACTTGACCAACCGCCAGGTAAACGGATATCGGTACGGCTGCCCTTCATTGGCCTTCACCCCACCGATGATGGTCAGCACCAGCGCACCAATAGCCACCAGGCCAAACAGGAAGAAGCCGATGACCACGACCATCAGCAGCAAGCTGATCGCCGAGGCAATGGCCACGGTGATCTGGAAGTTCAGCGCTTCCTTGCCCTGAGCATCGATGAACGGGTCGGATTCGCGCTTGAGCTGCCAGAGCACCAACGGTCCGATCAACGTACCGAACGGAATCCAGATCCCCAACAAGGCAGACAGGTGACAAAACATTGCCCATTGACGCGCCTCTTTGCTCGGCTGGGGCAGTAGGATTTGCTCATCACTCATGACGCTCTCCTTGTCTGAAGCGTGAATCGATCAGTCAGCCAATGCGGCCTTTTGCAGTTCGAAAATTTCGTTCATGCCTTTCTTCGCCAACTCCAGCATAGCGTTCAATTCCGCCGGCTGGAACGGCGCGCCTTCGGCGGTGCCCTGGACTTCGATGAAGCCCCCGGCGCTGGTCATGACCACGTTCAGGTCGGTCTCGGCAGCGGAGTCTTCCAGATAGTCCAAATCCAGCACCGGCTCGCCCTGGTACATGCCCACGGACACAGCGGCGATCATCTGCTTGAGCGGGTCGCCGCCCTTGAGGCCGCCACGCTTCTTGATCACTTTCAAGGCGTCGACCAGCGCGACCATGGCACCGGTAATGGACGCAGTACGCGTGCCGCCATCGGCCTGAATCACGTCGCAATCGACATACAGCGTCACGTCGCCCAGCTTGGACATGTCCAGCGCGGCGCGCAGCGAACGGCCGATCAGGCGCTGGATTTCCAGGGTACGACCGCCCTGCTTGCCACGGCTGGCTTCGCGCTGGTTCCGCTCACCGGTGGCGCGCGGCAACATGCCGTATTCGGCGGTCAACCAGCCTTGGCCCTGGCCCTTGAGGAACCGTGGCACGCCGTTTTCGACGCTGACCGTGCAGATAACCTTGGTATCACCGAATTCGACCAGTACAGACCCCTCGGCGTGTTTGGTGTAGTTGCGGGTAATGCGGATCGAGCGAAGCTGATCGGCAGCGCGACCACTTGGACGTTTCATAGGGAACACCTGTACAGAGGACGGAAAACTGCCGAGCATTATAGAGCCGTGAATCGTCATAGGGCAGTTAAACGTAGCGAGTTCTAAAAAGCCGATGCGAGCAAAGGCGCGCAAAGGGCCGCCCGACGGGCTGCTGCGCTTTGTCACAAGCGCGGTTGGGGCATACGCCTCACTGCGCTACAATCCTGCGCCTTTGCTACCCTTCGGCTTTTATTCACAGATTCCAGGCTCCACGACCACCGGTTGTGGCCGCCTGCATTGCGAGGAACCTCCATGGTGCACAGCATGACTGCCTTCGCCCGCGTCGAAAAGGCCGGGGCCCAAGGCACGCTGAGTTGGGAACTGCGCTCGGTGAACAGCCGTTACCTGGAGCCGCACCTGCGCCTGCCTGAATCCTTTCGCGACCTCGAAGGCGGCGTGCGCGAGGCGCTGCGCCAAGGCCTGTCCCGGGGCAAGCTGGAATGCACCCTGCGTTTTATCGAAGAAAGCACCGGCAAGACGCTGCAGGTAGACCGCGAGCGCGCCGCACAGCTGGTGGCTGCAGCCGAAACCGTCGCCAGCCTGATCAACAACCCTGCCGCCCTGAACCCACTGGAAGTCCTGGCCTGGCCCGGCGTGCTCGTGGGCGATGCGAGCGACCCGCAAGCGCTGAACGCCGAGGCGATGGCGTTGTTCAATGAAGGGCTCAAGGAGCTCAAGGCCGGCCGCGAGCGTGAAGGCGCCGAGCTGGCCCGGTTGATCAACGAGCGCCTGACCTCCATTGAAGAAGACGTCAGCACCCTGCGCGAACTGGTCCCGCAGATGCTCGCCACCCAGCGCCAGAAAGTCCTCGATCGCTTCGCCGACATGAAGGCTGAGCTGGACCCGCAGCGCCTGGAACAGGAAATGGTCATGCTCGCGCAAAAAAGCGACGTGGCCGAAGAACTGGATCGCCTGAGCACCCACATCATCGAAGTTCGCCGGGTGCTCAAGTCCGGTGGTGCGGCCGGTCGCCGCCTCGATTTCCTGATGCAGGAACTCAACCGCGAAGCCAATACACTGGGCTCCAAAGCCTTCGACCCGCGCAGCACCCAGGCTGCGGTCAACCTCAAGGTGTTGATCGAGCAGATGCGCGAACAAGTGCAGAACATTGAGTAAGGCTAACCCGACATGACCCACAGCACCGGCACTCTCTACATCATTTCCGCGCCCTCGGGCGCCGGCAAGACCAGCCTGGTCAAGGCGTTGATCGACGCCGAGCCGCAGATCCGCGTCTCGGTCTCGCACACCACCCGCGCCATGCGCCCGGGGGAGGTGAACGGGGTGAATTATCACTTCGTCGATCGCGAAGAATTCGTGAAGATGGCCGAACACGGCGACTTCCTGGAGCGTGCCGAAGTTTTCGGCAACCTTTATGGCACTTCACAAAGCTATTTGCAGCAGACCCTGGACGAAGGCCACGACCTGATCCTGGAAATCGACTGGCAAGGTGCCGAGCAGGTACGCAAGCTCATGCCCCAGGCTCGTTCGATCTTTATCCTGCCGCCAAGCCAGCAAGCCTTGCGCCAGCGCCTGACCAACCGTGGCCAGGACAGCGACGACATCATCGAAGGCCGGATGCGCGAAGCGGTCAGCGAAATGAGCCATTACGTCGACTACGATTACCTGATCATCAACGACGATTTCGCCCATGCGCTGGACGACCTGAAGGCGATTTTCCGCGCCAGCCAGCTGCAGCAGAAACGCCAGCAGCAACGTTTCGGTAAATTATTGGCCGAATTGTTGGGCTGATCAGCCCTTCCCAAAACCGCTGCGACGGCTTTACATTGGTAGTCGCAGCGCGCCGAGGGGTTTGGTTAAAAAATCAGCGCTTCCCTAAACGCTGGTGTTTTTTTAAACTGTCGAGTCCGCTCGCCCAACCGGGCAGCGCGCATATTGCATTCGCTCCGAGGAATACCATGGCCCGCGTAACCGTTGAAGACTGCCTAGAACACGTGGAAAACCGCTTTGAGCTGGTCATGCTCTCTACCAAGCGTGCCCGTCAACTGGCCACCGGTGGCAAAGAGCCGTTGGTCCAGTGGGAAAACGACAAGCCTACTGTAGTAGCGCTGCGTGAAATCGCCGAAGGCCTGATGAGCTACGAGTTCATCGCCAACGCTGAAATCGTCGAAGACGAACCGCTGTTCGCAGCGTTCGAGGACGAGTCCAACGAGGCGGTCTAAGCCTATGCCTGGTCGACGTAGCACGGCGCGGGGTCACAGCAAACGGCAGGAGTCATCATCATGCCGAGCATAGACGCCCTCGCCGATCGCTTATCGGCCTACCTCGGCACGGACCAGGTCAATCTGGTCCGCCGAGCCTATTTCTACGCTGAACAAGCCCACGACGGCCAACGCCGGCGTAGCGGCGAGGCGTACGTCACGCATCCTCTTGCAGTGGCGAATATTCTTGCCGACATGCACATGGACCATCAAAGCCTGATGGCGGCGATGCTGCATGACGTGATCGAAGACACCGGCATTGCCAAGGAAGCGCTGCAAGCGCAGTTCGGCGAAACCGTGGCCGAACTGGTCGACGGGGTCAGCAAACTGACCCAGATGAACTTCGAGACCAAGGCCGAGGCCCAGGCCGAGAACTTCCAGAAAATGGCCATGGCCATGGCGCGCGATATCCGTGTGATCCTGGTCAAGCTCGCCGACCGCTTGCACAACATGCGCACCCTGGAAGTGCTGTCCGGCGAAAAACGCCGACGCATCGCCAAGGAAACCCTGGAAATCTACGCACCCATCGCCAATCGCCTGGGCATGCACGCGATCCGCATCGAGTTCGAAGACCTCGGTTTCAAGGCCATGCACCCTATGCGTTCGGCGCGGATCAACCAGGCCGTCAAGCGTGCTCGGGGCAACCGCAAGGAAATCGTCAACAAGATCGAAGAGTCCCTGAGCCACTGCCTGGCCATCGACGGCATCGAAGGCGAAGTCAGCGGGCGGCAGAAACACCTCTACGGCATCTACAAGAAAATGCGCGGCAAGCGTCGGGCCTTCAACGAGATCATGGACGTCTACGCGTTCCGGATCATCGTCGACAAGGTCGATACCTGCTACCGCGTACTGGGTGCTGTGCATAATTTGTACAAACCGTTACCGGGGCGCTTCAAGGATTACATCGCGATTCCCAAGGCCAACGGCTATCAGTCGCTACACACCACGTTGTTCGGCATGCACGGTGTACCGATCGAAATCCAGATCCGCACCCGTGAAATGGAAGAGATGGCCAACAACGGCATCGCTGCCCACTGGCTGTACAAATCCAGCGGCGACGAACAACCCAAGAGCACCCACGCCCGGGCCCGACAGTGGGTCAAGGGCGTGCTGGAAATGCAGCAGCGGGCCGGCAACTCCCTGGAATTCATTGAAAGCGTGAAGATCGACCTGTTTCCGGACGAGGTCTACGTCTTTACGCCCAAAGGTCGGATCATGGAGCTGCCCAAAGGCTCCACGGCCGTGGACTTCGCCTACGCCGTGCACACCGACGTCGGCAACAGCTGCATCGCGTGCCGGATCAACCGACGCCTGGCGCCGTTGTCCGAACCGCTGCAAAGCGGCTCCACGGTGGAAATCGTCAGCGCCCCCGGCGCCCGGCCGAACCCGGCGTGGCTCAATTTCGTGGTCACCGGTAAGGCCCGCACCCATATCCGCCATGCCCTGAAGCTGCAACGCCGCTCCGAATCCATCAGCCTCGGCGAACGCCTGCTGAACAAAGTGCTGAACGGTTTCGACAGCTCCCTGGACAAGATCCCGGCCGAGCGCGTGCAACTCATGCTCCACGAATACCGTCTCGAGCTGATCGAAGACCTGCTCGAAGACATCGGCTTGGGCAATCGCATGGCCTACGTTGTCGCCCGCCGCCTGCTCGGCGAAGGCGAACAGCTGCCTAGCCCCGAAGGCCCGCTGGCGATTCGCGGCACCGAGGGCCTGGTGCTCAGTTACGCCAAGTGCTGCACGCCGATCCCGGGCGACCCGATTGTCGGCCACCTGTCCGCCGGCAAAGGGATGGTGGTGCACCTGGACAACTGCCGCAACATCAGCGAAATCCGCCACAACCCGGAAAAATGCATCCAGCTCTCCTGGGCCAAGGATGTCACCGGCGAATTCAACGTCGAGCTGCGGGTCGAGCTGGAGCACCAGCGCGGCCTGATCGCCCTGTTGGCCAGCAGCGTCAACGCCGCCGATGGCAATATCGAAAAAATCAGCATGGACGAACGCGATGGCCGCATCAGCGTGGTCCAACTGGTGGTCAGCGTGCACGACCGCGTGCATCTGGCCCGCGTGATCAAGAAATTGCGTGCCCTGACGGGCGTCATCCGCATCACCCGGATGCGCGCATAGCCCCCCAATAGGCCCATCCATTACAAGGAGTCATCAATGACCAAGACCGTTATCACCAGCGACAAGGCCCCGGCCGCCATCGGTACTTATTCCCAGGCGATCAAGGCGGGCAACACCGTGTACATGTCGGGCCAGATCCCGCTGGACCCCAAGACCATGGAGCTGGTGGAAGGCTTCGAAGCCCAGACCGTGCAGGTGTTCGAAAACCTCAAGGCCGTGGCCGAAGCTGCCGGTGGTTCGTTCAAGGACATCGTCAAGCTCAACATCTTCCTCACCGACCTGAGCCACTTCGCCAAGGTCAACGAGATCATGGGCAAATATTTCGACCAGCCTTACCCTGCCCGTGCCGCCATCGGCGTGGCAGCCCTGCCAAAGGGCGCGCAGGTTGAGATGGATGCCATCCTGGTCATCGAGTAATAAGGTCGGCGCAGCCTCCCCCGCTGCGCCGTTTTCGTCTTGAAAGGATTCCACCATGCGCAAAGCGCTTGCTTTCTCGTTGGTCGCCCTGCTCCTGGGCGGCTGCGCCAGCGACCCTGCCGACCGTGACATCAGCGGTACCTGGATCAACCAGGCAGCCATCGACGCTGCCGCCAAGGGTGGCCCGCTTCGCGAGGCATTGCAGGGCTATGGCCCCAACCTGGAATGGGACGTCAACACCCGGGCTGGCCAGGCGCGCTACACCAACGGCTTTGAAAATGTCGAAGGCAAATTGCTGGGCGAAGAAGACGGCGCCTGGAAAGTCGATTTCTACGGCAGCTCCGCCAGCGAACTGAAGCGCGACGGCAACCAGTTGAACCAGGCGGCTACCGAGAACGAGCCGCAGCAGGTGTTCGACCGCGCACAAGTCCAGGTCCCGGAAGGCGCGCCCATCGGCGCCAGTTTCGAGCGAGCGCTGTATGCCGCCTACCTCGGCGGCACCTGGAACATCCTCAACGGCCCCGGCCAGGGCGCCAGCGTGCAATTCCAGCCCGACGGCCAGGTCAGCGGCCTGCCGGGTGCTGATCGTTACGCCCTGTGCCTGGCGGGCGACTGCGCCTCCATGAGCGGCGGCAACGACAATATCTGGCTGCAGCACAATGGCCAGGGCAACACCTGGATCTTTGCCCGCGACGGCAAGAAGCTGGAAATCTTCCAAACCGTCAATACCGCGCTGGCCGATGAAATGCCGTCGTTCACGCCGGGTACTCGGCAGTGGTTGTTGGAAAAGCAGTAAGCGAGACGGCGCCTTGAAATAAATGTACGGGCGCCCTCCGGTCAAGGTTCACGCGCGAGATGGGACAGGCTTTTTTCTGCCCAGGCGGATCAGCTCATTGGAGAAACACAACCCAACGATGATCAGCAGCGCTCCCGGATACAGGCTTTCGCGGGGCACTTCATTGAGCACTACAAACGCCAGCAGCGCGGCGAAAAGCGGCTCGGTCAGCTCCAAGGCTTGCACCTGGGATGGCTTGAGGTACTCGATTGCCTTGGTGGTGCAGAAAAAGCCGAGGATGGTCGGCAGCGCAGCCAACCCCAGCAGTGCGGCAATTGCCAAGGGCGACAGTTCACCGATGACGAAGCCGTCGGCCGAAGCCGGCATAAGCAAGTACAGGCTGCCGAAGAACAGCAACTGACGAGTAAAGTGCAGCCCACCGGACACCCCCATCCCCTTCATGGCTACCGAAAACGCCCCGTAGCCGCAGCCCGCCATGGAAGCGAGTGCAACGCCTTGGAGCGTGAAGCCCTGTCGCAGGTCGGCGCCGAAGATCACCGCGATTCCGGCGATAGCCAGAGCGGCACCCACGGTGGCGTTCGCGGTGATCGCATCCTTGAGAAATATGCGTGCGAGCACAATCGAGGAGATGGAAGCACTGGCCATCAGCATCACCACTACGCCCGCCGCGGCGTAATGCCGATAGGCAGCCGTTTCGAAGTGGAACAGCACAAAGATACCGAGAAACGCGCAGATCGCCGCCTGGGTCCATTTGGCCGTCGTTGTCGGGCGCTTGAGAAATAGCAGCAAGGCTGAGAGCAGCACACAACCCAGGACCGTCTTTATGACGGCGACACTGCTGGCAGTGAAACCATTACTCATGAGCACTTTACTGAGCACGCCTATCGTGGCGTTAAGCGCGGCGGCGGAGAGTGCAAAGATAACGCCTTTGCTGAAACTAGCTTGCATTGATGACGGTCCCTGTCGCTGTTAGGTAGGCTCGAACGGATTGACTGAAGCGGTTGCGGGTGGCCTGCACATCGCTCTTGGCTTGGGCAAGCGTCGGACAATGCTCCGCGAGCTCGATGAAGCAAGTCAAGACCGGAAGGTGCTGAGCTACGGTAAGAGCCAAACAGGAAACCCCATCGTCAGGCACACGCCGAGCAGGCTCTGCCTGAACGAACAAGCCCGCTTGCCACAGGACTCGGCGTTTGGCTCTCCGGCAATGAGTGAGCCTTTGCCTAAAGACCCGTTGATGCCGGGTCAGCAGCGCCCTTCCAGAATCGCTGCATACCCCTCACGAAAACTCGGATACCGCGGCGTCCAGCCCAAGGCCTTGGCCCGGGCATTGCTGCAGCGTTTACTGCCGGCGCGGCGTACGCTGGCGTTTTCAGCCCATTGGGTGACGCCCATGTATTCACGCAACCAGCCCACCACCTCGGCCAGCGCGGCGGGGGCATCGTCGACGCCGATGTAGCAGTCTTCCAGGGTTTTGCCCTGGCGATCGGCGTCCAACAGGAACGCCAGCAGGCCCGCCGCATCGTCGGCATGGATGCGGTTGGCGTACAGGGGTGGGTCTTCCACCACGCTATAGCCCTGGCGCACCTGGCTCAACAGCCACTCACGACCCGGGCCATAGATGCCGGTCAGGCGCACGCGGCTGGCCGGGATGCCGCTGTCCAGCGCCACTTGTTCGGCCTCGAGCATCAGCCGACCGGAGTAACCGCTGGCCTCGGTGACCGAGGTTTCATCGACCCACTCACCCTTCTGCTGGCCATAGACACTGCTGCTGGACACAAAAAGCAGACGCTTGGGCCGCTGGCCGTGCTGCTTCAACCAACCCAACACATGCTGCAACCCTTCGATGTACGCCGCGCGATAGCCTGCTTCGTCATGCTCGGTGGCGGCGGCGCTGTACACCAGGTAATCCAGCGCTCCGGTGGGCCATTCGACAGGACACTGCTCGCTGAACAAATCCCCAGCCACCCCGACAACCCCGGCCGGCAGGTGCGAAATCGTACGGCGCAAGCCATGGACCAGCCAATTTTCGGCCACTAACCGGCTGGCCAGGCGACCGCCGATATCACCGCAGCCGGCGATCAAAACAGAAGGCGCGGACATCAAAAACTCCTCTGGCAAAGCCCCAGACTAGCCTCCGTAGAGGATGAGCGGCTAGCCATGCGACAAAAAAAGTAACTGTATTACTTTTGTTAACAAGAATTACTTGCAATAATGCCCACCACTTTTGTTCTCGGCCCCACGAGGCCTGGAAGAACATCAACCTTCTTTTCCTCTCAGGTCCGGCCAGCATGAAACGCTCAATATCCCTCGCTTCGCCAACCAACCGACCTCGCGCCTGGAGCGCTGTGGCAGCCCTGCTGCTGAGCCTGCTACTGGCGCCCGCCGCCGCGTTCGCCGATGCTCAGGCGCCAGCCACCAATCCGGCTACCGCACCCGCATCTGCCCAGGCACCCGCCGACGCCAGTGCTCCCGTAGCGACGCCGGTGGCCACCGAGCCGGCCCAAGCCGTCGAGGCTAGCGCCGCCGATGCCCCCGAAGTGCTCGAAGCCGATAACTCCCTGGGCATGGCCCACGATCTGTCACCTTGGGGCATGTACAAGAACGCCGACATCATCGTGAAGATCGTGATGATCGGCCTGGCCATCGCCTCGATCATCACCTGGACTATCTGGATCGCCAAGGGCTTCGAGCTGTTGGGTGCCAAGCGTCGCTTGCGTGGCGAAATCGCCGCCCTGAAAAAGGCCACCACCCTCAAGGAAGCCAGCGCCAGCGCTGCTAAGGAAGGCACCCTGGCCAACCTGTTGGTGCATGACGCGCTCGAAGAGATGCGCCTGTCGGCCAACAGCCGCGAGAAGGAAGGCATCAAGGAACGCGTGAGCTTCCGCCTCGAACGCTTGGTGGCCGCCTGTGGCCGCAACATGAGCAGCGGCACCGGCGTGCTCGCCACCATCGGTTCCACTGCGCCGTTCGTCGGCCTGTTCGGCACCGTGTGGGGCATCATGAACAGCTTCATCGGCATCGCCAAGACCCAGACCACCAACCTCGCCGTCGTCGCTCCCGGCATCGCCGAAGCCCTGCTGGCGACCGCGCTCGGCCTGGTCGCGGCCATCCCGGCCGTGGTCATCTACAACGTCTTCGCCCGCTCCATTGCCGGTTACAAGGCCCAGGTCTCCGACGCCTCGGCCGAAGTCCTGCTGCTGGTCAGCCGCGACCTCGACCACCTGCCGCCCGAGCGCGGCTCGCAACCGCACATGGTGAAAGTGGGGTAATCGGCCATGGGCCTGCATTTGAAAGAAGGCGCAGACGACGATCTGGCCGAGAACCACGAAATCAACGTCACGCCCTTCATCGACGTGATGCTGGTGCTGCTGATCATCTTCATGGTCGCCGCCCCGCTCGCCACCGTGGACATCAAGGTTGACCTCCCCGCCTCGACGGCCAAGCCCTCGCCGCGGCCGGAGAAACCGGTGTTCCTGAGCGTCAAGGCCGACCAGCGCCTGTTCCTCGGCGAAGACGAGGTCAAGACCGAAAGCCTCGGTGCGACCCTCGATGCCAAGACCCAGGGCAAGAAGGACACGACGATCTTCTTCCAGGCCGACAAAGGCGTGGATTACGGCGACCTCATGAACGTGATGGACGCCCTGCGCGCCGCCGGTTACTTGAAGGTCGGCCTGGTCGGACTCGAGACGGCGCCCAAGAAATGATCACGACGCGCCAAAAGCTGACGCGTTACAGCGGTAGCCTGGCCGTGGTGCTGGGCGTGCACGCGCTTGCCATCGCGCTGGCGCTGAACTGGACGTCCCGCCCACCCATCGAGTTGCCCCCCCAGGCGATGATGGTCGAGCTGGCGCCAGTGCCCGCCCCGCCGCCACCCGCACCGCCGAAAGTCGTCATGCCGCCGCAACCGCCGGAGCCGGTCGAAGAATTGCCGCTGCCTAAACTGGCCGAAGCACCGAAAGCCGAGATTGCCGTGCCCAAACCGGTCAAGCCCAAGCCGAAGCCTCAACCGCCCAAGCCCAAGCCGGTGGAGAAAAAACCGGAGCCGCCCAAGGAAGTCCCGTCGCAGCAGAAGCCCAGCGACACTCCGCCCACCCCGGCACCGACCGAGAAATCCGCGCAACCGGCCCCCGGCCCATCGCCCGCGCAATCGGCTGCCAAGGCCAATTGGCAAGGCACGCTGCTGGCGCACCTGGGCAAGTACAAAAAGTACCCACCCAGGGCCCAGCAGATGAACAAGGAAGGCACCAACCGCCTGCGTTTCGTGGTGGATGCCGAAGGTAATGTGTTGTCATTCGAATTGGTGGGCAGTTCCGGCACGGACTCTCTGGACCGTGCCACCCTGGAAATGATCCGTCGTGCCCAGCCGCTGCCCAAGCCGCCGGCCGAGCTGTTGACCAACGGCACCGTCGAACTGACAGCGCCGTTTGTGTACTCCATCGACAAGCGTCGGCGCTGATCCCTCGTCACAATGATTAGAACCGACCAAAAGGCATCGAAAGATGCCTTTTCCATATCCGGCAACCACCCAACAGGCATTGGACAGTGTCATACCCCGCCTCCAGTCTGATAACGTGCGTCTATCGATTGCAGCCGGTATGCTTGGCTCGCAACTTCATGGACGCTTGCTATGACCCTCACAGAATTACGCTACATCGTCACCCTCGCCCAAGAGCAGCATTTCGGCCACGCGGCCGAACGTTGCCATGTCAGCCAGCCGACACTGTCGGTGGGTGTGAAAAAGCTTGAAGACGAGCTCGGTGTGCTGATTTTCGAGCGCAGCAAAAGCGCCGTGCGCCTTACCCCCGTCGGCGAAGGCATCGTGGCCCAGGCACAAAAAGTACTGGAACAGGCCCAAGGCATCCGCGAACTGGCCCAGGCCGGCAAGAACCAACTGACCGCCCCGCTGAAAGTCGGCGCGATCTACACCGTTGGCCCCTACCTGTTCCCACACCTGATTCCGCAACTGCACCGGGTTGCCCCGCAGATGCCGTTGTACATCGAAGAAAACTTCACCCATGTGCTGCGTGACAAACTGCGCAACGGCGAACTGGACGCGATCATCATCGCCCTGCCGTTCAACGAAGCCGACGTCCTGACCCTGCCGCTCTATGACGAGCCGTTCTACGTCCTGATGCCGGCCCAGCACCCCTGGACCCAGAAAAAAACCATCGACGCCGCTCTGCTCAACGACAAGAGCCTGCTGCTGCTCGGTGAAGGCCATTGCTTCCGCGACCAGGTGCTCGAAGCCTGCCCGACCCTGACCAAAGGTGGCGAAGGCGCCAAGCACACCACGGTGGAATCCAGCTCCCTGGAAACCATCCGCCACATGGTCGCCTCGGGCCTGGGCATTTCGATCCTGCCGCTGTCGGCGGTGGACAGCCATCACTACGCTCCCGGCGTGATCGAAGTCCGCCCGCTGACAGCACCCGTACCGTTTCGCACCGTCGCCATCGCCTGGCGCGCCAGCTTCCCGCGGCCCAAGGCCATCGAGATCCTCGCTGACTCGATCCGCCTGTGTTCCGTGGCCAAGCCGCCCACAACCAAGTAAGCCGTCGCCATGACTGAGCTGTCGAAAGTGCCGGTCACGGCACTCAAGGGTGTCGGTGAAGCCATGGCCGAGAAACTGGCCAAGGTCGGCCTGGAAAACCTCCAGGACGTGCTGTTCCACCTGCCGCTGCGTTACCAGGACCGCACCCGTGTGGTGCCCATTGGCCATTTGCGCCCCGGGCAGGACGCCGTGATCGAAGGCACCGTCAGCGGCGCCGACGTGGTCATGGGCCGGCGCCGCAGCCTGGTGGTGCGCCTGCAGGACGGCACTGGCGGGCTCAGCTTGCGCTTCTATCACTTCAGCAACGCTCAAAAGGAAGGCCTCAAGCGTGGCACCCGCGTGCGCTGCTACGGCGAGGCCCGTCCCGGTGCCTCGGGACTGGAAATCTATCATCCGGAATACCGCGCCATCACCGGCGACGAGCCGCCGCCCGTGGATGAAACCCTGACCCCGGTCTATCCGCTCACCGAAGGTCTGACCCAACAACGCCTGCGCCAGCTCTGCCAGCAAACCCTGACTCTGCTCGGCCCCAGCAGCCTGCCCGATTGGCTGCCCACGGAACTGGCCCGGGACTATCAACTGGCGCCGTTGGCCGATGCAATCCGCTACCTGCACCACCCACCCGCCGATGCCGATGTCGACGAACTCGCCCTCGGCCATCACTGGGCACAGCACCGCCTGGCTTTCGAAGAACTGCTGACCCACCAGCTGTCGCAGCAACGCCTGCGCGAAAGCCTGCGCTCCCTACGCGCCCCTGCCATGCCCAAGGCCCGGGATCTACCGGCCCGCTACCTGGCCAACCTCGGTTTCACCCCCACGGGCGCCCAGCAGCGGGTCGGCAATGAAATCGCCTACGACCTGAGCCAGCCTGAACCGATGCTGCGGCTGATCCAGGGCGACGTGGGTGCCGGCAAGACCGTGGTTGCCGCCCTTGCCGCACTCCAAGCTCTGGAAGCGGGTTATCAAGTGGCGTTGATGGCGCCCACCGAGATTCTCGCCGAACAACATTTCATCACCTTCCAGCGCTGGCTCGAACCCTTGGGCATCGAAGTCGCCTGGCTGGCCGGCAAGCTCAAGGGCAAGAATCGCGCAGCCGCCCTGGCACAGATCGCCGAAGGCGCACCGATGGTGGTGGGCACCCATGCCTTGTTCCAGGACGAAGTGCAGTTCAAGAACCTGGCGTTGGTGATCATCGACGAACAGCACCGCTTCGGTGTACAGCAACGCCTGGCCCTGCGGCAGAAAGGCGTGGGCGGGCGGATGTGTCCGCATCAGTTGATCATGACCGCGACCCCGATCCCGCGGACCCTGGCCATGAGCGCCTACGCCGACCTCGACACCTCGATCCTCGACGAACTGCCGCCGGGCCGTACGCCGGTCAATACCGTGCTGGTCACCGATACCCGGCGGGTCGAAGTGATCGAGCGCGTGCGCAGCGCCTGTGCCGAAGGGCGCCAGGCCTACTGGGTGTGCACGCTGATCGAGGAATCGGAAGAGCTGACCTGCCAGGCCGCTGAAACCACCTATGAAGACCTCACCGCCGCCCTCGGCGAGCTGAAGGTCGGGCTGATCCATGGCCGCATGAAACCCGCCGAGAAAGCCGCCGTCATGGCTGAATTCAAGGCCGGCGCCCTGCAACTGCTGGTCGCCACCACAGTGATCGAGGTTGGTGTGGACGTGCCCAACGCCAGCCTGATGATCATCGAGAACCCCGAGCGCCTGGGCCTGGCGCAGTTGCACCAGTTGCGCGGCCGTGTCGGCCGGGGCAGTGCGGCCAGCCATTGCGTGCTGCTGTATCACCCGCCGCTGTCGCAGATCGGTCGGCAGCGCCTGGGCATCATGCGCGAAACCAACGACGGCTTTGTCATCGCCGAAAAAGACCTCGAACTGCGCGGCCCCGGCGAAATGCTCGGCACGCGCCAGACCGGTCTGCTTCAATTCAAGGTAGCCGACCTGATGCGCGACGCCGATCTGCTCCCCGCGGTACGCGACGCTGCCCAGGCTCTGCTGGAACGCTGGCCCGACCACGTCAGCCCGCTGCTGGATCGTTGGTTGCGTCATGGGCAGCAATATGGCCAAGTGTGAGCACGCTCTCAGTTTCTGGACGCACCTGCCCGGCAAGCTGGTTATACTGCTCAACTTGTAGGAAAACGGATACAAACCATGACTGAAGCTGCCCTCGTCCCAGAACCTCCGCATGCTCCGTCTGTTATTCGGCTGCTGCTTGAAAAGCTGGGTATCGCCTTTGACGAAGTCGTCGAGCGACCGGGCCTGAACCCTGCCCGCAAAGTGCAGGCCGTTCTGTTGCACGATGCCGTCGGCGCACTCATGGTGCTGTTTCCACAAAGCCAATTGCTGGACCTCAACCGCCTGGCCGAACTCACCGGTCGCAAGCTCACGGCGGTGCCGACCGAACGCCTGGAACGCATGCTCGGCAAACACAGCCTGAGCTTGCTGCCCGGCCTGCCAGCGCTGACCAGTTCCCCCTGCCTGTACGAAGAAAGCCTGCTGCGCGAACCGAAGCTGTTGATCAATTCGGGGGAGCCGGGCCTGCTGCTGGAAGTCACCAGCGAAGCGTTCAAGACCATGCTCACCAAGGCCAGCGCCGCGACATTCGGCGAAGCCGTGAGCAACATCACCCCCAACCTGGACCGCCCGCACGACGACCGCGCGGAAATCACCCAGGCCGTCCAGGCGTTTACCGCGCGGCGTATCCAGCAACGCCTGGAAGAAACCATCGAGATCCCACCGCTGGCCGAAACCGCGCAAAAAATCATCAAGCTGCGGGTCGACCCTGACGCGACCATCGACGACATCACCGGCGTCGTGGAAACCGACCCGGCCCTGGCCGCGCAAGTAGTGAGCTGGGCCGCATCGCCGTACTACGCCTCGCCAGGCAAGATTCGTTCAGTGGAAGATGCCATCGTCCGCGTCCTGGGCTTCGACCTGGTGATCAACCTGGCGCTGGGCCTGGCCCTGGGCAAGACCTTGAGCCTGCCCAAGGACCACCCGCAACACACCACGCCGTACTGGCACCAATCGATCTACACCGCCGCCGTCATCGAAGGCCTGACCCGCGCCATGCCGCGCGCCCAGCGCCCGGAAGGTGGCCTGACCTACCTGTCCGGCCTGCTGCACAACTTCGGCTACCTGTTGCTGGCCCACGTGTTCCCGCCGCACTTCTCATTGATCTGCCGGCACCTGGAGGTCAACCCGCACCTGTGCCACAGCTACGTGGAACAGCACCTGCTGGGCATCAGCCGCGAACAGATCGGCGCCTGGCTGATGCGCTACTGGGACATGCCCGACGAACTGGCCACCGCCCTGCGCTTCCAGCACGACCCGCACTACGACGGCGAGTACGCCGCCTACCCGAACCTGGTCTGCCTGGCCGTACGCCTGCTGCGCTCGCGGGGTATCGGCTCCGGCCCAGACGAGGAAATCCCCGATGCACTGCTCGAACGCGTAGGCCTGTCTCGGGACAAGGTCAACGACGTAGTCAGCAAAGTGCTTGAGGCGGAAGTGCTGCTGCGGGAACTGGCTTCGCAGTTCAGCCACGGCTGAACAGGCTCGCCCGGTCATTGATCGTTCCCACGCTCTGCGTGGGAATGCATCCCGTGACGCTCTGCGTCACATCCCGGAAGCGGAACGCGGAGCGTCCCTGGCGACATTCCCACGCAGAGCGTGGGAATGATCGAACAGTGATCCGCTTGACTCAAACCTTCTTAGGCTTCCTCGGCTTCAAATACTTGGTCAGCCCCTGGAACCAGATCACCAGCGCCGGGTTGCCCTTGATCTGGATCGACTTGTCCTGAATCCCCGTCATGAATGCCAGTTGCTTGTTCTTGGCCTGCATCGTGGCAAAACCATAGGCGGCGTCCTTGAAGGCGATGGCGAAGGCAGGCTCCGGGTAAGTGCCGGACCGGCTGGTGATGCGCTGGTTTTTCACGGTGAAATGCCGGGCGACCTTGCCGTCCAGGGTTTGCAGTTGAAACACCAGTTCCTTATCGCCCAACTGCTGCTGGAACGCCGGATTGCTCCGACTGGCCTTGCCCATCAACAACCCCAGCATCCACAGCAGAAAACGAAATTTCATGGGCACCGCCTCGTGAGAAAAGATCAATGGCAGGCAGTTTAGCGATTCTTCGGCGCAACGCCATCATCGGATCGCTTTAGCGGAAGATAAGCTTGTTTTCGCGAAAGATGACTGCCAAGTCACAAAACCAGGATCAAAAGAGCGCAGCCTTCGGCAGCTCCTACACCCATTTCCGTAGGAGCTGCCGAAGGCTGCGATCTTTTCGTCTTTTCCCCCGCCAAACCCTCGGACATTTCCTTCAACACGCCGGGCTGTTCATGAACTAGGCAGTGCTTTCGAGCGTCGCTAACCTTTGTTCGTCATCGCAAAAAACGGTGACACGGACGTGCAAGTCCGGCGGAGGACACAATTGTCGATGGCTATTCATCGGGCATTTTTTTATGCTCGCGAATCGTTATGGCAGCTGTGTATGGGAGATCTTCGGGTCTGCCGGGTACTCCGACCGGTCTTGCACACCTATGCATAGCTGCCACCTCTCTCGACTGTGCAAGCGAAGCGGTGTTGGCTCCTGAAAATCTCGGAGTACAACTATGGTCAAGCCATCACCTAATCCGCCGCAAAACGGCCACAAATCCCGCGTCGAAAACCTCGAAGCTAAAAAGCTCGACGAAGCCGCCACCCGCGCGCTCGACTACTATCTCAACCCCCAAGCCTCCCCGCCCGAACCCGATAAAAACCAGCTCTTCATCGTTTCCCCTCACATCGACACCGAAACCCTGCTGGCCAACGCCTCCGAAGACCTGCAATCGATCAGCACCATCGCCGCCGACCTGGCCGACGACGTGGATGACTCACGCCGCTGCGTCGCCCTGGCAATCAGCCGCATGGCCGATGGGGTGCAGTTGTTGGTTGAGCGGGCGTTGGATCATTTGGAGACAAAGGAGATGGCGGCGCCTGGGGCCAAGGGGTAGCGCTTGCATTGATGCAGGCTGAGCCGACGCCATCGCGAGCAAGCTCGCTCCCACAGGGGAAGCCGGTTGTCGCTGATATAGCAGTCGACACAAAACAACTGTGGGAGCGAGCTTGCTCGCGATAGCGGTGTATCAGGCACTATCGATGCCAGCTGATACGGCCCCATCGCGAGCAAGCTCGCTCCCACAGGGGAAACGCGATCCCACCAAGAGCCAGGCCGGCTGTCAGGCCGCCTCGCGGTGGACGTTGATTTCGGCGCCCCGTTAACCACGATGGCCGAACGCAGGCATTGTGGAGTGGGCATCCCGGCATGGATGCCGGGATAGCCGCGCTGGGCCATGGATGGCCCTTCGCGGCGGGCCCACGGAGCAATGCCTTCGTTCGGGCATGCCGAGCCTAGGCGAGGCACCGAGTGGTGGGGCATAAAGCGTTTTGCTTACTTTTGCGCTTCTCAAAAGTGAGCCGCTGTAAGAGCGGAACCATAAGCCGCCGTTACCGCAGCAACGGATATGTACCCAGAAACAACTGTGGGAGCGAGCTCACTCGCGAAGGCGGTGTATCAGTCGACATTAATGCCAACTGAACCAGCGCTATCGCGAGCAAGCTCGCTCCCACAAGGTTTTGGGTTTTGGCTGCTGATCAATGATCAGCCGCCATCACTCAATCAAACATTCGGGCAAGGAACCGGCGCCCAATCACCCAGGTCCGGGTTCTTGCACATGCTGTTGACCTGAGTGGTACCAGCGCTGGCAACCTGCTTGCTTTCATCCTGCTTGGCCTTGGCGGCCTGCAGGGTTTTCTCAGTGGTCACCGCTTCTTTCGGCACGGTTGGCAACACCGGTTTTTTCGCCGGTTTCACTGCTTTCTTGGTCTTGGTGGTTGGCGCTACGACCGGCGTGGTATCAGCGGTAGCCACAGTCACCACGTCAGTACGCTGCACACCCACTTGCTGCAGGTCTTTCTCATAAGCCTGGGTGTAATTGTTCAAGTCTTCGGAAGCCTTACCGTTGACCGCAACGATCAGGTCATTCGACTCTTTCAGGCCAGCGACGATTTCCGCCAGGCGCTTGCGACCTTCAGTGTCGTTGACAGTCTTGGCCTTGCGGTCGGCAACCAGTTTGCTGAACGCGTTCTGGTAGCACTGCTGCGAAGTCCGGGCGTAGGCGGTGCTGCGGTCGATGTCAGAGACGCTTTTGTTGACGTCGGCAGCGTAGGACGCAATGCGCTGGTTGTCATCGGCGATCTGCTTCTGGCGCTCGGTGTAGTAACCGGCTGCACCACCGGCCAGGGCACCGCCAGCAGCACCGATGGCAGCGTTGCGACCACGGTCTTCCTTGTCGGCGGTCAGGACGCCCAGCAACGCACCGCCCACCGCGCCGACGGCCGCGCCGGTGACTACGGACTTGGTCATGTTGCCCTCGGTGGAGCGCAGGTGCTGCACCGGCTCGTAGCAGTTAGGGTAGTACTCGACCTTGGTGCTCGAGGCGACCTTGGAGGTCGGCGACGTGGCGCAGCCGGTCAGTACGGTGCTGAAGCCGACAGCGACCATCAGCAAATGACGCTTGGAACCCGAAGCAAAAGGTTTACGGGAGAAAAGCATAGTTGTGTTCTCGTTTTAAGTTTTGACCAGCTCAGCGCAGCCCCATTGCCGCCTGAGTCCCTTCCAAGCTCGCTGACAACGAACACTCAAGACCGCTGAGCGTTCGATGCGAGCAATTCCTTCAATATCGCCGCCGGGTCGGCGCGTTTTTGCTGACGATAGTCCCCGACGTGACGAACGAATAACGTTGCGCGCGCCACCAGGCTCTTGCCCAGTACCGGCTTGCGCTCCAACTCTTCCTTGATGCGTTGAAACTGCGCCTGGATCACGGCATCGGTGTAGCGCGTGCCGGTGGCCAGGTTGTCGATGTAGATCGCCACCGCGCCATCCAGCGCACTGCGACCGTTGTCGATGGCCGTGGCGAACAGTTGCGCGCTGGCCTCGTCCTTGGCGTCCAGGGCGACTTGCCGACTGTTCTGCAGATTGGTCAGGCGAATGTTGTAGTTGTTGACGGTCTCAGCCACCAGGGCCGACGATTGAATCAGGTTGCCCGCCGCTTCCTCGCGCTGCTGGGCGATGAGCGAGACGTTGCGCTTGAGCTCTTCGTTGACCAGCCCCAGTTCGGCTTGCAGGCGCGGGTCGACGCTGGCGGCGATGATGCTGTCCAGGCGTTTGGTCGGGTCTTCGGCATCGTCGATGGCATCGGTCAGCGACGCCAGCCGGCCTTCTTTCTGCCACTGGGCAAACAATTCCTTGTAGCGCGAACGCGGTGCCGACAACGCCCCGACGGCCACGCGAAAACCGGTGGTTTCGTTGCTTTGCTCAGTGCCATCGGCGGCGAACAACGGGTATTCGCGGCGCATGCCGGTGAACAACGTGCCCTCGCCTTCCAGGTAGTTGCCGCCCTTGACCACGAAACCGCCATAAGCGCCCTGGCGGCGGCCGGCGTGCACCAATTGGAAGGACTCCTGGACCATCTCGGCGGCGTTGCCGACCACGTCGAACAGGCCGATAGGGTTCGGCAATTTGGTGCCGATGGGCATCAGCCGCGCCGCCTGGCCGGTGCCGCCGGCAACTTGGTTGAACACCGCCCAATCGGCCAGCGGTCCGTCGCTTTCACTGCCTTCCAGGCGCCGGGGAAACAGGCGCCCTTCCAGATCCTGACGGCTCACGGCCTGCCCGCCTCGGGCGGCGAACTCCCACTCCACTTCCGTCGGCAAGCGTACAAAACCAAGCCCGCCGTCTTCAGCAGAGGTGCCGCGACCGCTCACCGGCAGCAGGTCCTTGTGGTACTTCATCAGCCAGGCACTGTACACCGCCGAGAAACGCTCGGCCTCGAACTTCGACAGTTTCACTTTGGGCAAACGCCCGGCCACGCCTTGGGGCAAATCGGCTTGCAGGGCTTCACAGGCCGGCGCCGCTTCGCCGCTGGCCAGCGATTGCGCCTGGGCCATGACTTGGGCGTATTGGCGCGCGGTGACTTCGTACTTGCCGATGAAGTACAGCATCGGCTTGAGCGGCGTCTTGGCGTCGGTCTTGGGCATCAACGGCGTGATGGTTTTGTTCCAGTCCTTGGGCAGGTCCTTGAGGGTGAACTGGCCGTTGATGAAGTCACGCCGGTAGCCGGAAATGAACGATTGCTGGTAACCGGCCTCGCCTTCGCTGAACGGATAACCGAGGCTGATCTCACGGTCGTCCAGGGTGCCCTGGGCGAGGATGTAGACGTAGCGGAACACCATCTGCCCTTCGCATGGCAGCGGCAGGCTGACGTCGTCGGGTAACGGCTTGGGATTGTCCAGCTTGTCCGTGCCTTCATCAGCCCATGTCAGGCTGGCCAGGCTCAGCGCCACGGCGGCGCCCAATAACTTATACATCGCGAATTCCTTCACACGCCTGGATGCGCGCCACCCGCCAGCCGCCACACGCCGCCGCCACGGCGCTGACGCCGAGCACGGCCAGCAGGGCCAAGGTGTAATGACGCACCAGCAGATGGCTGGCGTACTCGCCCGGCATCTGCGCAAATAAATGGTTCAGGCCCGACTGCGCCAGGCCATACAGCCCGACACTCAGCAGAGCCGCAAAGGTGGCGCTGTAGAGCGCCTGCAACACAACGAACAACAGAAGCGCCGCGGTGGAAACCCCCAGCAGGCGCAACACCGACAGCTCCCGGCGCTTACGCTCGACCGCCGCCAGGGCACCGGCAAAAATCGCTGCGAAGGCCCCGGCCAACGCCAACCCGGCGATGATCCAGAAGACGATCGACAGGTTGCGGCTCAACGATTGCACTTGGGCGATGGTCTGGGCCTGAGTCGATACCAACAGGTTCTGCCCAGCGAAATACTGGCGCAGCGGCTCGACGTCGGCGAGGCGGCGTGCGTACAGGCGAAACGCCGGATACACCCGCTGCCCGCTCACGCCCACCGCGTCACCCGGCCAGCCGAACGCGGGCACGGCACGTCCGTCGCGGTAATCCTCGGCCGCCTCCAGCAACGCCAGCGGCGCGAATAAACCATCGCGGGCAAAGGCTTCCAACGGCAGCACGTGCAACACCTGCACCCGCGTGCGCTGCGCCTCGCTGCGCCCGGCCACCTGCCGACCAAAACTGGCCTGCAACCAATCACCGGGCTTGGCGCCGAGCTTTTCAGCGGCAGTCTGGCTGAGCACCACTTGATCCAAACCCCGAGGCACCGGCAGGTGATCGAACAACGGATCGTTGGCCGCGGTGGGAATCATCTCGACCGTGACGAGCGACGCATCGCTGCTCAGTTCCGCCGTGGCGGCGATCTGTCGGGTGCGCGGCAAGGCAAAAGCAACGTCGCCGCGCTGGCTCAATTGCTCGATGAACTCGGCACTGAAGCGACCGCCGCCCAAGGGGATGATTTCCCGGGTGGCTGGGTCGTTCTGCAGGCGTTCGGTGAGGCTGCTGACCAGGCCGAATTTCAGGCCAAACAACACCAGCAATGGCGCCACCACGGCAACCAGGGCCAGCACCGAACAGGCCGACAGCCAGGCATCGTTGCGGTAATCCTGCCAGGCCAGGGAAGCCACCAGCGCGCCGCGCATCAGCAAGCCTCCCCGAGGGTGGCGGTGACGCCGCCATCGACATCGCGGCGGCAACCGATCCGGCGCACCTGCAAACCGCTGGCGCGGGCCAGCGCCTCGTCATGGGTGGCGACCACACAGCACACACCGTGTTCGCGGGCCTGGGCCACCAGCAACTGCATGACGCGCTCGGCGTTCAGCGGGTCGAGGGCAGCCGTCGGCTCATCGGCCAGCAACAGCCGCGGAGCATGGGCCAGCGCCCGGGCACAGCTGACCCGCTGGCGTTGGCCGACGGATAAATCCGCCGGTCTCTTGTCCAGTTGATCGGCAATATCCAATTGCCTAGCCAGGCGCATCACGCTGCCGTCATCCTTCAAACCCAACAGTTTTCGCGACAACTCGATGTTGCCGCGCACGTCCAGGAAGCCCAACAGGCCGCCGGTTTGCAGAACATAGCCCAGGTGGCGACTGCGCAGCTCGGCCAAGGTGCCCTGTTGCGACGCACGCCACAATTTGGCGATGTCCAGCGGCGCGTTGGCAGGGCTGAAGTCGAACCGTCCGGCCTGATCCGGCGCCAGCACCAGCGCCAGCAGATCCAGCAAGGTGCTCTTGCCACAACCACTGGGCCCGACCACTGCCAGTTGTTCACCGCCGCGCAATTGCAGCCGTGGAATCACCAGGCTGTAGCGCTGGCTGCCGGCGCCCCGGCTTTTGTGCACTGCGCTCATGTCCAGCATCACGGCAGCGTCGACAACGGCACGCGGTACAAGGCGTCACCCGGCTCGGCATCGCCGAAACGCACCCAGTTCGCCAAGTCGTTGTGGAAGGTCTCGTAGAGGCGGATTTTCGAATCCAGCTCATCGATGAAGTCTTCCTGCTCGGCCACGCTCAAGGACAGCCATAAATCCTGGGTCATGTTCAACGACTTGCTGCGGTACGGCAGCCCTTCGAGGTACTCGCCGAGGATCCCGCCATCGGCCAGGTTGCCGCCCTTGCGCAAGGCCGATGGGTCGCGGCTCATGTAGGCGCTGGCACTGGCGATTTCCTGGAAGAAATCCTTGGGCGAACTCTGGGTCTTGCGGGCCGCGTCGACGATCAGCTTGAGCGATTGCTGCAAGTCGTTGAGTTGCAGCTTGGTCAGCATCACACAGACCTGGAACGCCGGCAGCGCCGGGTTGGTCAGGTCGCGGTCGGCAGTCCAGGCACTGACCAGTTGCGGGGCCTGGCTGGCGGATTTGCGCCCCAAAAAGTCCATGTGCATCGCGTAGCCGACTGCCGCCGATTTGTCGGCCAGGCTCGGCGCGGCGCTCAGCAGCGGCACGGCTTGCGGCTTGTTGCTGCGCACCTGATGCACCAGGTCGGCGAACACCGAGCCGATCTCGTCCACCCGCTCGCCGAACTTGCGTACATCGGCGCCCGGCACCGGAATGTACAGGTCACCAATCTGTGGGTTGGCGTCGGCGGTCAGGGTGCGGTACTGGCTCTGGGCGCCGGCGTGGGTTTTCTTGCCGGCGTCGCTGAGCAAGTGCAGAGCGTAGATCTTGATCTGCTTGCCCAGCGCCGCCTGGCGCACTTCGGCCTCGTTCATTTGCGTGGCGGCAAACGGGTCGTTCTTGCGCAGGGCACCGGCGTCGGTGACCAACAGGATCAAGCGCCCGCCGTAACCGGACCAGTCCATGCCTTCGACAGCTTCCATGACCCCGGCAAACGCATCTTCGTTGAACGAATGGCTCGACACCGTGGACGCCTTGACCTGCCGCGCCAACTCCATGAAGCGTTGCGGGTCGCGGCCCTGTTCCAGGGTGATCAAGGTCTTGGCGACGTATTCCAGGCCCGGGGTTTTCTTGATGCTGCTGCGAAAACCCACCATGCCGAAGCTGACGCTGTCCAGCTCGCCACGCTCGGCGATGCGGGTTTGCAGTTCGTGGACCACGTCGCGGACCTGGTCGATGTAGGGCTGCATCGACACGGTGGTGTCCACCACCAGCACCACGGCGGTACGGAATGCGTCGGCGTTGGCAGTGGTGATGGGCGTATTGGGCGTCGCCCTGGGCGTGTTGCCCGGGTCGATGGACGCCACGTTCAGCAACTGCACCGGCTGGCCGTTCTCATCCAGGCTCTCGCGGGAATCGAAGATCGGCAACAGGTAGAACTGGCTCTGCGGCACGGCGCTGGCAGCCGGTTCCAGGGCCAGCACTTGCTGGTCTTCTTGCGGGCTCTGCTGGGCCTTGAGCAGCACGTTCTTGGCCGCCGAAGGGTTAGCCAGCAGCTTTTCCACTTCGCCGGGCTGACGCAGGAACATCACAGGCGCCCGGCCGGAACGTTCGGTGAACTTGAGCACCAGGCTTTGCTTCCAGTCGCTGACCTGGGCGGCGGGCAGCCAGCCGTCGCTGCGCCCATCGGTGGCGGCGCCGACGCGCACCCACGCGCTGCCGTCGACGTCCTTGCGCTGATACACGTACAGCACGGAAAACGCCGGCAGCGCCTTGCCCGGCGCGGCACCCGGTGCATCGGCGAGCTTCGCCCCCGGTTTGCTGAGCACGCGCTGGAACAGGGTTTTCTTGCCGGCCATCAACAGCGGACGCTGGCCGCCGTCAGCTTCGGTCGCCACGGGTGGCTGAGCGGGAGGGGCAACAGGAGGCTTGACCGCTGGCACTTCGGGGGCCTTCGGCGGGGACACCTCGGGAGGCTTGGCCGACGTCGTCGTGGCAACCGGCGTTTTCACCGCTTTGCCATCGTCACCGGACAACCACCAATAACCGGCACCACCTAAGGCCAGCGCCACGGCAACCGCGACAGCGGCGAGGGCGAACACCGGCCCCTTGCGCTGTTCCGACACTGAGGACTGAGGCGTCGGTTTTACGGGCGGCGGAACGGGCTTGGGCTGCGATTGTGGCTGCGGTTGTGAGTAAGCCGGGCCGCTGGGAATGTCGATGGACATGGGCGTCAAACCCGCCAAGTCATCAACCGGCTTGGGCGTTTCCGGCAGTTGCAACGACAGCGGCCGGATCAGCGTCGCTTCCGATTCCTGAGGCAGGTTATCCAGCGCCCGCAGCAACGCCGCCGCATCCGGGAAACGCTCCGCCGGATCCTTGGCCAACAGCTTGCGCAGCACATCCTGGTAACGGCCATGGTGCACCGGCAATTCCGGCAACGGTTCAGTCAGGTGCGCCAGGGCCGTGGACAGCGCATCGTTACCGGTATACGGCAGTTTGCCGACGAGGATTTCATAGAGCACCACGCCCAGGGCATACAGGTCGGCGCGGCCATCGATGTCCTGCCCGCGGGCCTGTTCCGGGCTCATGTAGCTGGGCGTGCCGACGGCGAAACCGGCCTGGGTGAATTGGGTGCGGTCGTCCAGGGACTTGGCGATGCCAAAGTCCGAGAGCACCGCCGTGCCGTCGGCACGGAACAGAATGTTCGCCGGCTTGACGTCACGGTGGACCAGGCCCAGACCGTGGGCATAACCCAGGGCCGAGGCGATCTGGCGGATGTAGGTCAGGCCCTGCTCTGGCGTCAGGCCCGCCGCGATGCGTTCCTTGAGCGTGCCGTTGGGCAGGTACTCCATCGCCATGTAATACAGCTCACCGACGTTGCCGATGTCATGGATGGTCACGGTGTGCGGGTGCGACAGGCGCGCCAGGGTCTTGCCTTCGCGCAGGAAGCGCTCGCAGAACGTCGGGTCGGCCGCCAGCGCAGCGGCCATGACTTTCAACGCGACCTTGCGTTCCAGCGAGCGCTGGGTCGCCAGGTACACACTGGCCATCGCACCTTCACCGATCGGCCCTTCGATGTCGTAGCCGGGGATGACAATGTTCAGGGTCAAGCTCATGACGGCACCTTCACGACAACCACGGTGATGTTGTCTGGGGCTCCGCGCATCAGGCCCAGGGACACCAGGCTGCTGGCGATTTCGCCGGGCTCGTCGTGGCTCAACACTTCGCGGATTTCATCGTCCTCGACGGTCTTGGTCAGCCCGTCGCTGCACAGCAAGTAGCTGTCGCCGGGGACCAACAACAACTCGGCCATCGCCAGGTTCAGTTGCGCCTCGACGCCAATGGCCCGGGTGACGATGTTGGCCCGTGGGTGCACCCGCGCCTCGGCTTCGCTGAGCAGGCCACTGTCTTGCAGGTCCTGGACGTAGCTGTGATCGCGAGAGACGCCTTCGAGCACGCCATCGCGCAGGCGATACAAGCGACTGTCGCCGGCCCACAGGCACATGCCACGCAGGTCGCGGGTAGCCAGTACCACCACGGTGCTGCCCATCATGGTCACGCCACGGTTGGCGGTTTCCTCACGCACAGCGGCGTTGACCCGCAACAGGTCGCTTTGCAGCGCCGCGACGTATTCGTCCAGCGAGCGGCCCACGGCAATGTTGCGCAGGCTGTCGACGATCAGGCTGCTGACATAGTCGCCCGCCGCGTGCCCGCCCATGCCATCGGCGACCACCCACAAGCCGTTTTCCGGCAGGTCCAGGCAGGCGTCTTCGTTGACCTGGCGGACCATGCCGACGTGGCTCTTGCTTGCAGACTTGAATGCTTTTCCGGCACTTGGACGCATCTACACAACACCCTCTTGGCCGAGCAAAAATTGCGCAAAATCGGCGGCGGCCGGTAGGCCGTGGCACCGCATCAAACCGGGCGCGATGCGCTCCGAACCCTGGCCCCACCACAGGCTGACGCCTTCGCAAGCCGACTCAGCCAGGGCACTCATTCGCCGCTGCGGGTCAGTGGCATCGAAGCGGTGCAGGCTGGCAAACCGGCTGCTGGGGGTGCGCGGCAGGTACATCGGGCTCCCCAGGTTTTCCAGTTCTGCGCCGAAGGCTTCGAAACTGCCCTCCACGTTCAACGTGCTCAGCAACAGGTTCTCCACCCGTTCGAACCAGTCGTCCGCACCGCCCACCACCGACGCCGGATCCGCGTCGGGCTCCAGCAGCACCGCGACGGTCAGCGGAAAATAGCGGCCGACCCGGTCGATACTTGGCATCACCACGCCGACGGCGGCGTCCGGCCCACACACCCCGGGCGCCACCATGAAGCGCCACAGCGGGCTGACCAGGTAGGCATCCAGCCAACGCTCGCCGAGACTGGCCTGGCTGGCGAGCAGACCCGCCGCCAGCCACGAGTCCCACGGGCTGATAAAGCTCTGCGGCAAACCACGGCTGACGAAGTCGCCGCGGCTGGCCAGCTTTCCGTAGAAGCCCGGCGTACTCATAGCCGCTCCGGCAGGCTGAAGCCGCTGAGCACCCGGCTCTTGAACGGGTTGAAGGCGCTGTTGGCGCGCAACTCGTAAGAGGCGCTGGCGCCATCGACCCGCAGCCGCAGGTTGAAGCGATCCGGCGAGTTGCCGGCGGTCAGGTCCGATTGCTCCAGCAGTCGGAACCAGGCCCATGGCCCGTCCAGGGTGATGCCGGAACGACCGCTGGAGGAAGGCGGCATGATCGAGATCCGCACCACGCCAATACTGCCCGGGTTAGGCCATTGCATGGCGGTCGGACGGCTCGGGCCGTGGTCGTAGCTCAACTGCTGGCCGTCGAGGTCGAGCAGAAATTGGGTGATGGTCGAGTCCATCGCCACCGGTTTGAGCTCGAAACGCACCATCGGCTGGGTGCCGCCGGAACGGAAGAACGCATCGCGGATGGTCGCCGCCCGCTGGAAGGTCTGCAGCACGCCAGGGGCGATGCCAAGCTTCTGCGCCGCGCCCGGCTGCCAGCGCCAGGTCGGAGTCGAGGTGTCGACGTAGGGTTGCAGGTACTTGCGGAAGTAATTGTCCATGACCCCGCCAACCCCGAAGAACTGACCGAAGTCATCCAGGGTCGCGTCCCGCGCACTGCCCGGCGACATCGGGTAACGCCCAGCCAGGGACTGGCGGTAGATGTTCACCACTTCGCTGGTCCAGGCGGCGTTCAGTTGGTTGCGTACCCCACCCATCATGCTGTTGGTGGTGGAGTTGACCACCGACTTGACCAGGCCCTGCACCAGCGGCGGTTGACGTTCAGCGTTGAGGCTGACGCGGGTGGCCGCGGCCGCTGCCTGGTTCTTGGCTTCACCGAGCAAGGCATCGCCGCTGGCACCGACCATGGCACTGACCTGCACGTACAAGGCGTTCATGTCGGCCAGCAGGCCGTCGATGGCCGCCGGTTCGCCTTCTTGCTTACTGACGATGCTGTTGAGCTCGGCGAAGTGCGCGGTGATCGGATCATCGCTGGTCGCCGGTGCGTTTGAGCTCGCCTGCTCCTGGCCGAGCAAACTGCCCAGGCGCTCCTTGAGCTTGTCCACGCCACCCTCCACCGGCGCGCCTTGGGCGGCCAGCAGGCGTTCATCCTGCTGCAGGTCGGTTTCCTTCGCCACGGCCACCAGCAGCTTCTTCAACGGCGAGCTGGGGCCGGAAAGCACCCGCAGCACATCGGCGGCCTGGGCCACGCTGGTGATCGGCACGAAGTCGATATCCGCCAGCAAGGCGTCCCATTGGCGCTGATAGTCCTGGAAGTACAGGCGACGTACATCGGCGGCCAGGCTGGCGACGTTCTGCTGATCGGCCTGTTCGTGACCCAGTACCCACTGCTCTTCGGCCAGGGTGCCGGTCTGGCTCAGACTGGTGAGCAGGAAGCCCTGACGGTAGCCCTTGACGGTGAAGAAGCCGCTCAATGGCTCGCCCAACGGCTTGCCGCTCTTGCGGCTGAACACCAGTGCCGCGTCACGCCCGGCGGCTTCGTTGATGCGGAAGTCCGGGATGCCTTCGGGCAGCTTCTGGCGCTTGATCCGGTCGTAGACGCGCTGGGCCACGGGCAATTGCTGCAACTGCCGGCGCAGGTCTTCGACCAGGCGCGGGTCGAGACGCGCCAGCGGCGGACGCCGCTCGAACAGCGCCTGCAAATGCGCGGTCAGGGCCTGGCGCTGCTCGGCCGGCAAGTCTCGCGGCAGGCTGCGGTCCCAATCCAGGGCGATCCAGGCCTTGATGAAGTCGGCATCGTAATGCTCGGTGTCAGCGAGCATCAGGTAGGCCTTCAAGCCTTCGTAGAGGAAATCCGAATTACCGCCACTGTGCAGTTGCTCTTCGATGCGCGTCAGCAGCCGCGGGGCGAACACCGCAATCAACAACTTGCGATAGACGCTGCCGGACTCGGCTTCGAGCATGTCGCCCTGGTACAGGCCCAGGCCTTCGGCCCAATCGGGCGCATCGTCGGCAAGGTGTTTCACGGCGTTGAGCAATGGCAACACCGCCAGTACGTCGCGCTGGGCCGGGCTGAGGTTTTGCACGGTCTGGCCCAACGGCGCGACCTTCTGGTCGACCTGAGTGATGTAGGCCTGGTTGGCGCGGTAGCTGACCCACCACAACGTGCTGACCACCAACACCAGCACCACGGTGGAGGCCAGTACGCCGCGGGCGATCCATTTGCGCCGACGCTCGACCTTCGGATCGACGCCCACCAGCCCGCGCTCGGCGAAAGCCACGGCGGTGAAGAGTTTTTCGATGAAGTAACTGCGCCCGGTGCCGGTCTGGCGCGCCAGGTGCTGACGGTCCAGGTTCATGCTCTGGGCCATGGAACCGATCAGGCGATCGATCGGGCTGCCTTCCTGGGTGCCGCTGGTGAAATACACCCCGCGCAGCAACACGCGCTCTTCGAAGGCGTTGGGTTTGAACACGCCTTCGAGAAAGCTTTGCAGGCAATCTTTCAAAGCGCCGAACTGCTGCGGGAAGCCATAGATCAGATCGCGCCGCGCCGGGTCGCGCTCTTGCTGCAAGCGCTCGACCAAGCGGTCGTTGAGGCGTTGCTCAAGGCCGGTGAATTCGCTTTGCAGGTGCGCCAGCGGGCTGTCGTTGCCCTTGCCATCGTCCAAGGCGAAGGTCATGCCCCAGACCTGGGCGCGCTCTTCCTTGCTCAGGGTATCGAAATACTCCATGAACCCGGGCACCAGGTCGAGCTTGGTGAGCATCAGGTAGATCGGGAAGCGCACGCCCAATTGGGTGTACAGCTCCTGGATCCGCAGGCGGATCGCCGCGGCATGGGCGGCGCGCTCGGCGTCGCTGCCCAGCAGCAGGTCGGACAGGCTGATGGCGATGAAGGCGCCGTCAATCGGACGCCGGGCCCGTTGTTTTTTCAGCAGGCCAAGGAAGCCCAGCCACGCAGCCTTGTCGACGGTCGCGTCACTGTCCTGGGTGGTGTAGCGGCCAGCGGTGTCGAGCAGGACAGCCTGGTCGGTGAACCACCAATCGCAATTGCGCGTGCCCCCCACGCCACGTACCGCACCGGCGCCCAGTTGCGCGGCCAGTGGGAAATGCAGCCCGGAATTCACCAGCGCAGTGGTCTTGCCCGAACCCGGCGGGCCGATGATCACGTACCACGGCAACTCGTAGAGGTTGCGGCGCTCGTCACCGCCCAGCTTGGCTTTCTTGAGCAGCGCCAGGGCTTCGTCCATGCGCTGGCGCAGGGTTTCGAGCTCTTCGGCAGTGGCGATGCTGCTGGGGTCGGGCGGGGTTTGCGCGGCCAGGCTGCGCATCACTTCGGCGGCCTGACGGCGGGCCTGGATGATGCGGAATACCCGGTAGGCGATCCACACCGCGAACACCAGGATGATCAACGCCCAGCGCCGGCCTTCGGGCACCAGCCACTCCAGCAGCGGGCCGACGAACCAGATGATCAGGCTCAGGGCAATCAGCCCCAGCAACGGAATGACCCAGCGGGTCATAAAACTGAAAAACGCCTTCACTCGACCCCCTCCGCCAATACTGTGATTTCAACCCGACGATTGCGTGCACGCCCCTCGGTGGTGGCGTTGGACGCCAGCGGCTCGGTGTCGCTGCGACCTTCAGCGCTGAAGCGCTCGGGCTGGCCGGTCTTGGCCGAGAGAAGCTCCAGCACCGACCTGGCCCGCGCCTCGGACAAGGCCCAGTTGGAGGGGAACCGGAGGGTGGCAATCGGCCGATTGTCGCTGTGGCCGGTCACCAGGACCTGGCCCTTGACCTTGCGCACCGCATCGGCGATGCGCAGCATCAACGGCTGGAAATCGTCCTTGATGCTGGCGCTGCCAGAGGCAAACAGCTCATCGCCACGGATGGTCACCACCGAGCGGTCAACGGCGTCTTCCACCGCAATCCGGCCGGCCCTGATCTCATCGGCGAGGAAACCGGCCAGGCGTGGTCGTTCGATCACTTTCGGCTGCGCCACGGGACGGTCGATGGTCTGCACCGGGATTTCACCCAGGAAATGAATGTTCTTGAACACCGGCTCGGCATCGGAAGCCAGCTTCATGCGCAGGCCGAACAGCAGCGCCAGCAGCAGCGCCGCGCCGATGGCCACGGCGATCCACGGCGGCATGAATTGGGCCAGTCGATCGCGGGCCACGGTGACACCGCGCCAGTGCGGCGACAGCTCACGCTCGTAGTCGCCACGGGCGCTGCGGATCACGCCCGCGGTGCGCTCACGCAAGGCTTCCAATTGGCTGCGACCGTCGTTCATCACCCGGTAGCGCCCCTCGAAACCCAGGCACATGCACAGGTACAACAGCTCCAGCAGATACAAGCGCTCACGCGGGCTTTGCAGGCAATGCTCCAGCAGCTGGAAGACCTTCTCACCGCCCCAGGCTTCGTTGTGCACGGTGATCAACAGGCTCTGCTTGCCCCAGTCGCTGGTGCCGCCCCACGGCGTGCTCAACACCGCCTCATCGAGGGCGGTGCACAAGGCGTAGCGAGCCAGCAACACCTCGTTGCGCACCACGCCGGCGGCCTCGGCGCGCTCTTCGAACTGGCGCAGGTAGGCCAGCAGTTGCGCGCGCAAGCTGGCTGGCGCCGGGTGAGCAATGGTGCTGCGCAGGCGCGTCAGCAGGGCCAACAACGGGCCGGCGGCGCTTTCCAAGGGGTTGAGGCCTTGGGCTTTGCCCGTCAGCACCGGCGCGGCCGGCATCGACAGTGGTGCCGGCGCAGGTGTCGGCTGTGGACGACCAGCGTCCGGGCGGAAGGGATCTCCACCACGGCCACCGGGCGTTGGCATGAACTGGGTACGATCGTCGTTACTCATCGCGGTTTATCCTCGGATCGCCCAGAAAGCCAGGTTCAGCCCCGGGAACTGGCCGGCGATGTGAAACGCAAAGCCGCCGGAGTTGCTCAGTTGTTGCCAGTGGTCGCTGCCCCGATCGAGTTCGTAGTAAGTCGAACCGGCGTGGTACGGCAGTTGCCGTGGCGCCACCGGCAACGGCAGCAGGCCGATGCCCGGCAGCTGCAGGTTGACCAGGTCGCGGATGTGTTCCACCGAACCGACCTTGCTCTGCTGGCCGAAGCGCCCGCGCAGGGTTTCGGCCGGCACATCGGCGCGCACCACCAGGATGAAACTGGCGCTGTCGAGCAGGGTTTTGTCGGCCAGCATCGCCACGTGGATGCCGTAGGCTTTCTCGACAATCGGGATCGGCGTGGCCTTGCTGTCGATCAGCATCGACAGGGCTTCACGCAGGGCCTGCATCACCGGCGCGTAGCTGAGCGCCAGGTCATCATGCTGGTATTGCGGGTATTCCTGCGGTCGCCGCCCGGAAGCGGTGAACGTGGAGAACTCGCCGGCCAGGCTCACCAACTCGCTATAGAGACGCTCTGGGTGCAAGGGGCTCAACTGGCTCAGGTGCTGGATCAGCGGCTGGGCACGGTTGACCAGTTGCAGCAGCATGAAATCGGCGATCTCCGAAGCGCCACCGGCACCGGAAGCCACCACTCGCCCGGCCAGGGCTTCGCCGCGCTGATGAAGCAGGCCCAGCAGTTCGCTGCGAAACGCAGCCAGCGGTTTGGAGGCGGCCACATCCAGCAGCGGTGGGATGTAGCTGTCGTCGAGCACCAGGGCGCGGTCGGCACGTTTTTCCTTGATGCGCACCACACCGACAGCGGCGTAGTCACCGATGCCATCCTGTGCGGTCAACAGGCGCAGCGCCCGGGAACCCAGGGCCACCGGCGCGCGGTTTTCGAAGGGCGAGTTGTCGTCGCGCACTTCGCACACCTGGCTCACATAGCGTGCAGCGCCAAGGTCTTCGCCTTCATCCACGGTGTCACGGGCGCCGGCACGCTTGAGCGGCAAGGCCAGGTACACCAGGCCATCGCGCAGGTTGTCATCGACGTTCAGCGGCGTGGGCGCCAGGTCATCCTGGGGAATGTTGAACGGCGTGCCGTCCGGCAACAGGCCGCGCGCCGAGATGATCGCCAGCTTGCCCTGGGCCAGCAGGCCCTGGTCGATCAGCAATTCGGAAAAACCCCAGGCGCCGGCCGACAATGGGCGGCTGCGAGCGTCGATGAGGTTTTCCAGATAACGGTCGTGCTGTTGGAAGTGCTGCGTTCCAATGAACATGCCTTCCGACCAGACCACGCGATTGTTCCAGGACATGGGGGCTCCGATTGCTTATTGGGCAGGGCTGGATGGGGGGACGACGACGGCGCTGCGCACGGCGCGCACATCGAGGCTGATCTGGTATTCGGTGTATTCGCGCGCCGGGACGTTCATCACCGTGCGCCACAGCGACTGGTCCAGCTCGCGATAGCCCACCAATATGCCGATGTGCCGCGTGGCCGGGTCGAGGTCGCGTTGCAGGCTCAATTGCTGGCCGGGCTGGATCAGCACCTCGTCCTGATCGATCAGGTCGGCGCCCAGCGTTGCCTGGGCGCGTTCGGCCAGGGCGAAATAATCGGAACGGCCGAAGGTGGCAGCATTTTTCAATTCGAAAATGCGCACCCGGACTGGGGCCGGCTGGCCGGTGGCACCGGGGTTGAGCCCGGCAATGGCATGGAAATGCAGCTCGACGGCAGCGGTGTCGGCCTCAGCTTCTTCGGGCTGGGGTTTGGCCGCATCCTTGGCGCACGCCGTCAGCAGAAGCGCGGTGGCGACTGCGAGTAAAAACCTGGGAATCATCCTGCGTCCTCAATGACGTTTGAGCTATCCGTTGTTGGCTTATCAGTATTGTTATAGGACAGCGCCGCTCAACGGCGTCGCTGTCGTGTGCTGTGTTCTTCGTAGGCGCGACTGAATTCACGCCCGAACAAGTCTTGGAAATCCTCCTGGGCCTCCCGGGAAATATTGCTGTAGAGCTCGGTGAACTGCTGCCAGTACTGGGCCTGTCGCGAGCCGCTGAAAATCCCCGACAACCCACCGGGCTTGCCCATGCGCTCTTCCAGTTGTGCCGGCTCGAAGCGCGTCAGCAAATGCTTGATCGCCGCTTCCACGCCAGCCATCACCGCCAGTTGGTGAGCGCGCAGGTCATCGAAGCTGTCACGCACCGCCGCGTCCGGCGCCATGAACGCCTGATTGCCGTGACGCAGCAGCAACAGCAACGCTTCGTCGACATTAGGCGCGAATTTCAGTGGGTTGTTTTCCACCGGCTGGATCATCGTCTGCTGGATGCGGAACTCACCCTTGAGGCTGCTGCGCGCGCGCAAGACATCGATCAAGCCTTCGACCATCAACCGATAACTGCGCCCGATGCTTTCCATCTGCGCTTCGGCCTGGGCCTTGTCCAGGCGCAACTGATCGAGCCCGGCGCCGCGCAGGAAGGCCTGCAGCAGGTCGGGCTGCGCGGTGTCGACCGCAGTGGCCGGGGGGTCAGCACGGGTGACTGGCGCCTCACGCAATGGCGCGGGCTCCTTCGGCACACTGACCTCAGCGACCGGAATCGGGGGCACGGGAACCGGCACCGGCTCAATTACCGGGGGTGGTATTACCGGTGGCGGCGCAACGGAAACCGGGGTGACGGGCACCGATGCAGGTTTGTCACTGAACGGGTCCCAGTCGTCCGGGATCACCGAGGCAGACGCCATTGCCACGGGCTCAATCACGGGCGGCGGACTTGGCCGAGGGATCGGCGTCGGCGGACGAAAATTGTGCTGCTCAGCTGGAACATGGTCCGGCTGGGTGGCCGGCGGAACGCTGGTCGGGGCCAGGAAATCGAACAGATCCGGCAGGGTGTCCATGGCCGACCCACCCTGGAAATGCGCCGGCGGGGCCGCCGGTATCGACGATGGCGTATTCACCGCGGCGCCCTGGCGCCCCATCAACGCTTCGAAGCTGCTGGGTGCTTCGGCGAACGGGTTGCTGTCGGTGACCGGCAGGTTGAAATCGACGCGCGCCTGGATTTCATAATCACCGATGCGGATAACTTCGCCATCCTGCAGCGGCTCGCTGTTGCCTTTGCGCAGGCGAATGCCAGCCTTAACCAATTCCACACCATTAGTACTGTTATCGGTTAAGTAATAGCGCCCGTCTTTGTATTGGATAACGCAATGTTTGCCCGAAACCAGGCGCTCAGGATCCGGCAATACCCAGTCATTATCGGAATTACGGCCAATTGCCATCACTCCCTGATCCATGGACTTTTCAGAACACTGACCCGGGGTAATCTTGTGATAACTAGTGATAGTCAAACACAGCGGCATCTCGCCTCCTTGCTGAAATACTTGTCGTGTCGCCGCACGCAGGTGGTGGACAAGCCCACGCTCCGACGACTCGCTATCAAAACCCTGCCAGCACCGCTAAAACGGCTATTTGCCAGCATGATTGCTAATCTTAACCGGCTTGCGTGACAAAAAACCTGCATTGGTACCGGCTTCGACTTACGGGTCGCGCGGGCTGTTAAGCACCTCACAACTGTAACAAAGCCGAAATAGCTTACCTTGACAAGCGATAAGTACTACACCAAAAATGCACAACTTCTTGAATATACATGATGGCACTTTAAGATCATTGAGCATCTAAAGGGCCATTAGCTTCGAGGGACATGCGAAGTTTCATCCGAAACTTGTGTGTGAACTGCCCGACTTCTTCAAGCGGGTGATAGGGAGATCGATCCAAGTGGATGTGCCTTTGCTGCTCGCCGCCGTTTCCGCGACTTCGCCGTGCGGTGAAGATTTGGAATATGACGCGGATTTCTTGCGCCTGGAACGCGATTCCCGAGGCCAGCCCGAGCGCAGCATGGGCGACTCGATTCTGCCTGCCGAACCCCCTGAGTGGCGCAGCATCCAGCAGCAAAGCCTGGACCTGCTGCAACGCAGCAAAGACCTGCGCATCACCCATTACCTGCTGCAAAGCTCCCTGGCCCTGGAAGGCATCCCGGGCCTCGCCCGCTCGCTGACGTTGATCAGCGAATTGCTCAAGCAATACTGGGCCGAGCTGCACCCGCGCCTGGACGCCGACGACGACAACGACCCCACCGTGCGTATCAATGCCCTCGCCGGCCTGACGTCCGATGTCACTATTCGCCTGCTGCGCGAAAGCCTCCTGGCCCGTTCGCGGACCTTCGGTGCCGTCAGCCTGCGCGCCGCCGCCAACGCCAGCGGCCTGCAAAGTTTCCCGGATGAAAACCTCGGTGCCGAACAACTCGCCGGAGCCTTGCTCGACAGCGATCCCGAGCAGTTGGAAATCACCCGTGCCGCGCTGCTGGAAGCCCGCAGCGCCGCCGAAGCCATCGAGCAGCAAGTCAGCGACCAGGTCGGTTCCGCCCAGGGCGTGGACCTTGGCCCGCTGAAGCAACCGCTCAAGATGGCGTTGCAGATTCTCGGTCAGTTCGCCCCGCAGAGTGGCGACAGCGCCGTATCCGATCCCGTGAGCGACGACAGCGCAACGACAACGGAATATGCCAGCGCGCCAAGCACACCGCGCAACACCGGCACCAGTACCGTCAGCGGTGAAATCAACAACCGTGATGACGTGCTGCGCAGCCTGGACCGGATTCTCGCTTACTACACCCGTCACGAGCCCTCCAGCCCCCTGCCGGTGCTGTTGAACCGGGCCAAGAATCTGGTGCACGCCGACTTTGCGGCCATCGTGCGCAACCTGATTCCCGACGGCATGAGTCAATTTGAAAACCTGCGCGGCCCAGACAGCGAATAAAAAGCGAGCTGATCACGCAGTCACGTCATCGGTACCCCCGATGACGCCAACACCGTCGCTCAAGCGACCAGGAGCAGCAACGTGGCGAAGCAAAGTTCTCAGAAGTTCATCGCGCGCAACCGCGCGCCTCGAGTGCAGATCGAGTACGACGTCGAGCTCTACGGCGCCGAGAAAAAGGTCCAGTTGCCCTTCGTCATGGGGGTAATGGCCGACCTCGCCGGCAAGCCCGCCGAGCCTCTGGCACCGGTAGCCGATCGCAAGTTCCTCGAGATCGACGTCGACAATTTCGACTCGCGCCTCAAGGCCATGCAGCCGCGCGTGGCGTTCCATGTGCCCAACGAACTGACCGGCGAAGGCAACCTGAGCCTGGACCTGACCTTCGAAAGCATGGACGACTTCAGCCCGGCGGCCGTGGCCCGCAAGGTCGATTCGCTGAACAAATTGCTCGAAGCGCGCACCCAGTTGGCCAACCTGCTGACCTATATGGACGGCAAGACCGGCGCCGAAGAAATCATCATGAAGGCGATCAAGGACCCAGCGCTGTTGCAGGCCCTGGCGAGCGCGCCGAAGCCAGCACAGGATCAATGACATGACTGACAATACCGCCCGCGAAGGCGCTCAGAACCTGGGTGCCACCCAAGAAACCAGCGAGTTCGCGTCCCTGCTGCTGCAAGAATTCAAGCCCAAGACCGAGCGCGCCCGCGAAGCCGTCGAGACCGCCGTGCGGACCCTGGCCGAGCAGGCCCTGGCGCAGACTGACCTGGTGTCCAACGACGCCATCAAGTCGATCGAATCGATCATTGCCGCCATCGACGCCAAGCTCACCGCCCAGGTCAACCAGGTCATCCACCACCCCGACTTCCAGCAGCTGGAAAGCGCCTGGCGTGGCCTGCACTACCTGGTCAACAACACCGAGACCGATGAGCAGCTCAAGATCCGCGTGCTCAACATCTCCAAGACCGACCTGCACAAGACCCTGAAGAAATTCAAGGGCACTGCGTGGGACCAGAGCCCGATCTTCAAGAAGATGTACGAAGAAGAATACGGCCAGTTCGGCGGCGAGCCTTACGGCTGCCTGGTAGGCGACTACTACTTCGACCAGTCGCCACCGGATGTGGAACTGCTGGGCGAACTGTCGAAAGTTTGCGCGGCCATGCACTCGCCGTTCATCGCGGCGGCATCGCCGACTGTGATGGGCATGGGCTCGTGGCAGGAACTGTCGAACCCACGCGACCTGACCAAAATCTTCACCACCCCGGAATATGCCGGCTGGCGCTCGCTGCGTGAATCGGAAGACTCGCGCTACATCGGCCTGACCATGCCGCGCTTCCTGGCGCGCCTGCCATATGGCGCCAAGACCGACCCGGTGGAAGCCTTCGCCTTCGAAGAAAACACCGACGGCGCCGACAGCTCCAAGTACACTTGGGCCAACGCCGCCTACGCGATGGCGGTGAACATCAACCGTTCATTCAAACACTTCGGCTGGTGCTCGCGCATTCGCGGCGTTGAGTCTGGCGGCGAAGTGGAAAACCTGCCGGCCCACACGTTCCCTACCGACGACGGTGGCGTGGACATGAAGTGCCCGACCGAAATCGCCATTTCGGACCGCCGTGAAGCGGAACTGGCAAAGAACGGTTTCATGCCGCTGCTGCACAAGAAAAACACCGACTTCGCCGCCTTCATCGGCGCCCAGTCGTTGCAGAAACCGGCCGAATACGACGACCCGGACGCCACCGCCAACGCCAACCTGGCCGCGCGCCTGCCGTACCTGTTCGCCACCTGCCGGTTCGCCCATTACCTCAAGTGCATCGTGCGCGACAAGATCGGTTCCTTCAAAGAGAAGGACGAGATGCAGCGCTGGTTGCAGGACTGGATCCTCAACTACGTCGACGGTGACCCGGCGCACTCCACCGAAACCACCAAGGCCCAGCACCCACTGGCAGCGGCCGAAGTGATCGTTGAAGAAGTCGAAGGCAACCCGGGGTACTACAACTCCAAGTTCTACCTGCGCCCGCACTATCAGCTCGAAGGGCTGACCGTGTCGCTGCGCCTGGTATCGAAACTGCCGTCGGCCAAGGGCGCGTAACGGTTTACAGAACGGTGCAAGGCCCATGTGGGAGCGAGCTTGCTCGCGATGGCGGTGGATCAGTTGTCATGTGTCTGTCTGACACTCCGCTATCGCGAGCAAGCTCGCTCCCACAGGGAATCTTCAGTGAGTCGGAGATCATCGGGGCCGTTCGGCACACGTAATTTCGCAAGGTCAGCGTCAACCAAACAATGTGGTTAGAAACCACACAGGGAGAAAACATGGCTGTTGATATTTTCATCAAGATCGGCGACATCAAGGGCGAGTCCATGGACAAAGCCCACAAGGACGAGATCGATGTCCTGAACTGGAGCTGGGGCATGTCCCAGTCTGGCAACATGCACGTGGGCAGTGGCGGTGGTGCCGGCAAGGTCAACGTCCAGGACCTGTCGCTGACCAAGTACGTCGACAAGGCGTCGCCAAACCTGATGATGCACTGCGCAAGCGGCAAGCACATCGACAAGGTCAAGCTGACCGTGCGCAAGGCCGGCGGTGAAAGCCAGGTCGAGTACATGATCATCAACCTGGAAGAAGTGCTGGTCACTTCCCTGAGCACTGGCGGCTCGGGCGGCGATGATCGCCTGACCGAAAACGTCACCCTGAACTTCGCCAAGGTGCTGGTGGACTACCAGCCACAGAAAGCCGACGGCACCAAGGAAGGCGGTCCGGTCAAGTTCGGCTGGAACATCCGTCAGAACGTCAAGGTTTGATCGAACGCGCCCCCGGCGCCACGCGCCGGGGGTGTTTGGTGCTTGCTCGAATCCAATTCTTTTCCACCCGGTATCTGAGTCATGGCCAAGCCTTCGTTTGTCAATTTGTGGAAAGCGTATTCCGATCTGCTGGTGGCCCATCCTGATGCAAAACCTTGCGACGGTCCCTGGGCAAACCAATGTGCGATTCGCATGAGCATCACGCTCAATACCGAGCTGACCATCAAGGTCAACAAGTCCACCTACACCGAACCCAAGTGTGCCCATGAGCACGCCAGGGGCGCCGAATCGCTGGCGAACTGGCTGTGGAAACATCACCTGGGGCGCCCGTTGATCCTCGGCGGAACTGCCGCGGACCGACGCAAGCTGCAAGACAAGACCGGCCTGATTTTCTTCAAGGATTGTTTCCCGCAAGTGGGAGAGTCCTCGGAAAGTCGCACCGGCGATCATATCGACCTCTGGAACCGAGGCCTGACCCTCGGGTATGACGATCCGGCCTATCGATCTCGAGCGATCTGGTTCTGGGAGCTCCTATGACCAAGGCTCACTGCGCGATATGGGTCGGCTGCCTGCTAACCAGCCTCACCGCCTGTGCCCAGCAGCAATCCCCGTCGGCAGCGTCCACCGCAGCGGTGGAACATGTCGTCTCGATGGGCGGGCAAACCCTGGTGCTGGAGAACGACCAGGCGCGCTGCGCGCTGCGCAAGCCCGACCAGACCCTGATGCCACTCGACCTGGCGTGGCCCTGCCAGTTCACGGTCGATCGACAAGGCAAACCCCATGTCGAGACCTTCGGCAACGTGCCCATTGTCATCGTTGTCCACGTGGCCGGTGGCCCTCAAAACAATCAGGAATGTCGCTCCGAGTACCGCGCCATACGCCAGATCAATGGACAACTCGAACCTTCGATAATCGCTCGCAATGCCAGCTGCATGCGCGGCACAGGTGACCAGAAGAATTACACGGGCCTATTCACTTGGTAACCGAAATCGCCACCCGCGATCGCCTGCAACCGTCCCTGCTGGACCGGCTGACCGACGACGATCCGACCAACCCGAAGGAAAGCGCCGACAAGCGCGTGCTCTCCCTGACCCAATTGAAAGCCTCGGTGCTGCGTGACCTGGCGTGGCTGCTCAACACCACGTCATTGCTCAGCGCCGATGCCACGCTGCATACCCCGGCGGGCACCTCGGTGGTGAATTTCGGGCTGCCGGCCCTGGCCGGTAACAGCGCCTCGAACGTCGATGTCTCGGCCCTGGAAACCTTGATCCACCAGGCCATCGCCACGTTCGAACCGCGCATCCTGCGCCACACCCTGCGTGTGCGCGCTGGGGCAACCGCCGAGATGAACCACAACGCCTTGAGTTTCGAGATCGAAGGCGATCTCTGGGCCCAGCCCGTGCCGCTGCGCCTGATGCTGCAAACCGACCTGGACCTGGAAACCGGGCACGTGCGGGTGGTTAACGCCGACCAGCGGAGGCGCCCATGAACCCGCGCCTGCTGGAGCTGTACAACCAGGAACTGCACCACGTGCGCGAAAGCGCGGCGGAGTTCGCCAAGGAATACCCCAAGATCGCCAGCCGGCTGTCATTGTCCGGCATGGACTGCGCCGACCCGTACGTCGAGCGCTTGCTGGAAGGCTTCGCCTACCTGACGGCGCGGGTGCAACTCAAGCTCGACGCCGAATACCCGACGTTCACCCACAACCTGCTGGAAATCGCCTACCCCCATTACCTGGCGCCCACGCCGTCGATGACCGTGGTGCAACTGCAGGCCGACCCGGACGAAGGCTCGCTGAGCAGCGGCTTCCCGCTGCCCCGGGACACGGTCCTGCGCGCCGCCCTGGGGCGTGAAACCCAGACCTGCTGCGAGTACCGCACCGCCCACGCGGTGACGTTGTGGCCGTTGCAGGTCAGCCAGGCCGAGTACTTCGGCAACCCATCCGCCGTGCTCGGGCGCCTGGCCGCCAGCGAACCGAAAGCCAAGGCTGGGCTGCGCATCACACTGCGCACCGGCGCCGAGCTGCCGTTCAACAGCCTGTCCCTGGACAACCTGCCGCTGTACCTCAGCGGGGCCGACGAGCAGCCCTTTCGCCTCTACGAGCAACTGCTGGGCAACGCCTGCGCGGTATTTGCCCGCAAGCCCGGTGGCAATTGGGTCGAACGCCTGCCGCAAGACGCGCTGCGCTCACGTGGCTTCGATGATGCCGACGCCGCGCTGCCCGTAGTGCCGCGCGCCTTCCAAGGCTATCGCCTGTTGCAGGAATACTTCGCCCTGCCCCACCGCTTCCTGTTTGTCGACTTCACCCAACTGAGCCGCGCGGTCAAGCGTTGCGACGGCCAGGAGCTGGAGTTGATCGTGCTGTTCGACCGCCACGACCCAAGCCTGGAAGGCAGCGTCGGTGCTTCGCAGTTCCTGCCGTTCTGCACCCCGGCCATTAACCTGTTCCCCAAGCGCCTGGATCGCATCCACCTGTCGGAACGGGTCAACGAACACCACGTGATCGCCGACCGCACCCGGCCGATGGATTTCGAAGTGCATTCGCTGACCGGCCTCACCGGCCACGGCACCGGGCCGGAACAACCGTTCCTGCCGTTCTATGCCGTACGCGATCCGTCCCGCTACGGGCGCGACCAGGCCTACTACACGGTGCGCCGTGAGCCGCGCGTGTTGTCCAGCGACCAGCGTCGCAACGGTCCGCGCTCGACCTACATCGGCAGCGAAACTTTCGTCAGCCTGGTGGACAGCCAGCAAGCGCCCTATCGCCACGACCTGCGCCAACTGGGCGTGACGGCCTTGTGCACCAACCGCGACCTGCCGCTGTTCATGAGCGTAGGCAGCGGCAAGACCGACTTCACCCTGGCCGACAGTGCGCCAGTCGGCGCGGTGCGCTGCGTCGCCGGCCCGAGCCGCCCTCGCGCCAGCCATGCCCACGACGCCAAGGCCTGGCGGCTGATCAGCCAGCTGTCGCTGAACTATTTGTCCCTCAGCGAGCAAGGCCAAGGCGCCGCCGCCCTGCGTGAACTGCTGCGCCTGTACGGCGACAGCAACGACGCAGCGTTGCAATTGCAGATCGAAGGCCTGCGGGACGTCAGCAGCAAAGCCTGCACCCGACGCTTGCCGATGCCCGGCCCGATTGTGTTCGGGCGTGGCCTGGAGATCACCCTGGAATTCGATG